>NZ_OY781107.1:0-600000 GCF_963676475.1 uncultured Celeribacter sp.
ACCTATGGTTTTTCGGTCGCAGGCCAGAAGGAATGACGTTGAATACGATGCAATTGCCATTGATCTTGGGTGGGGGGGGGCGCGGTCTCTTCCGGGCAGCCGTCATCCGGCAATGGCTAGAACTGAAATTGCGAAATTTGATGCTGGTTTTGCACATGAGCTGACACCAATCCTCAAGGACTATGCTGTGAACGCTGATCCACAACCCTTGATTGAGAATAGTATTGAGCGACGCAAGAAAGTCCGTCTCAGAATTAATATGGCGGATTTGATCGACTACGCCTATCTACGTCGGTCAGAAGATCTCGAGAAAATAACTCTCGAAGACACAGGTGATGGATCGGAGTTTTTGGCGGAAGATGTGCCGGTTGAGACGTTGGAAAAAGCAATTGAGCTGTCGCGGCGACCTTAGTTATCCCTATTGAATGTCATTCAAAACTGACCCGGTAAAGGTCAGTTTTGTCACTGAGAATCGCCCCATGTGCAAACGTGCCCCTGACGGGATTTGTGTAATGGTTAGTTAGGGTCCGTGGACAATCATCGTGATGCGATGAGGGTTGCTGCGAGGTAACCGTCCGATCTGACAGCGATTCATCGGATGCGATAATATCCATTGTTGATAATGGACATCTCGAAGGTTGTGACAATCTTGGCTGCACTTTCCTTGTGTCGGAGACCATGGCGCTGGCGCAGTTCGGGATCGGAGAATTGGGCAATGGAATGGATGCCCAGTGGGAAGGTTCTGTTGGTCACCTCATTCTGCATGGTGTCTGTCGTCAGCACCTTTGGGACAGATTTGAGGATTTGAACAACGGAGGGTTTCTGGGTCATCGTAGCCTTTAAGGAGCGAAGATGAACAAGAAGCCCGGAACATCGAAAGACGCAGCTGACAAGCTGGTCAAAAACATCCGCCGCAAGACTCGCCAGACCTATTCAGCGGAGGAGAAAATCCGACTTGTATTGGCCGGATTGCGCGGGGAGGAAAGCATCTCGGCGTTATGTCGCCGCGAGGGTATCTCTGACAGCCTGTATTACACTTGGTCGAAGGAATTCCTTGAGGCTGGAAAGCGTCGTCTTTCCGGCGACACAGCGCGTCAGGCGACATCGCATGAGGTGAAGGATCTGCGATCCGAGGCCATGGCTCTGAAAGAATGCGTGGCTGACCTCACCTTGGAAAACCGTCTGCTCAAAAAAAGCATGACAGGGGCTGGGGAGTTCGAGGAATGAGGTATCCAGCAACCGAGAAGTTGGAGATCATTCGCGCAGTTGAAGGGTCGCATCTGCCAACCAAGAAGACCCTTGATACGCTGGGCATCCCGCGCACCACATTTTACCGATGGTATGACCGATATGTCGAAGGTGGCTTTGATGCCCTCGCGGATCGCGCGCCTCGGCCAAAGTCGGTCTGGATCCGTATTCCGCAGGATCGGCGGGATGATCTGATCGAGTTTGCGCTGGAACATGAGGCGCTGACCACACGCGAGCTGGCCGTCAAATATACCGATGAGACGCGGTATTTTGTCTCTGAATCATCGGCTTATCGTATCTTGAAAGCCGCTGATCTGATTACTGCACCAGACTAAAGCGTTTTTCAAAAAACTTGAGGCACTCAATTTTTGAAAAACGCAGCAAGATCAATTCAGTGTCGCAACGTTTTTCGCTCAATCTGATTCAGATTAAACGAAAAACGCTTTATGTGGTGATCAAGGCTGCCGATGAGGTCACGGACAAGACCACCGCCATCAACCAGATGTGGCAGACCGACTTTACCTACTTCAAGATCATCGGGTGGGGCTGGTATTATCTCAGCACCATCCTCGACGACGACAGCCGCTACATCATCGCCTGGAAGCTCTGCACAAACATGCGTGCTGAGGATGTCACCAGCACGATCGAGCTGGCGCTTCAGGCATCAGGCTGCGACCAGGCCGTGGTCCGGCACAAACCTCGTCTGCTCAGCGAGCGAGCTATTGAGGCGCCATTGGTTCGAGCCCAATGGCGAGCGGTTCCTGCGACATCTCTGGCGATCTGGCCAAATGGCTGGAGGGTCAGAAGATGCATCATGTCCACGGTGCGCCATTCCACCCGCAAACTCAGGGCAAGATCGAGCGCTGGCATCAGACCATGAAGAACCGAGTTCTGCTGGAAAATTACTACCTGCCCGGTGATCTTGAGCGCCAGATCGGGGCCTTCGTCGAATATTACAACAACCAGCGATACCACGAGAGCTTGAACAACGTCACACCCGCCGACGTCTACTTCGGCCGAGACAAATCCATTCTGAGAGAAAGAGAAAAGATCAAGAAACAGACGATCCAACAACGCCGCTTGCAACATCAAAAGCAAGCAGCATAATCAATCACGCAACCGAACCAGAGCCTCCAATGTTCAAGCCGCTCTGATGTCCCATTTTATATGACGACAGACAGCACCGAAACTGCGGAACGACAATCACAGACACCAGATCGGCCCCAAACGGACCTTCGTCATCAATCTATTAACCCTACCGGTCCTTCATAGCAGACATTCTGAACGGCGCTCAAAGTTCACTCCCTCTCAGAGGTCAAAAAAAGAACGATGAGAGTTTTCCTCTAGTCTGTAGATCAAGTGACGCTTACGAGCTGGTCTATTCAATCATGGACCACAAAAGCCGTGCGACCGATCCCAAACCTCATTGGTCAAGACGGTCACGCAAACGGTAGTAATGAATCCCAAGCGTTCCGTAGATTGGATGCAGAGCATGAAACGGAAGCGTTTCAATTGTCTTTGCCACCGGGATTGGCAGTTGAACTCCTTTGGCCAGATAGGCTGAAAAAGCTTTGCCAAGCGCTGTCGAAAGCGCAACACCGCGTCCATTGAATCCCGTCGCTAAAAGCAGTCCCGGTTCCGGCTCACACACCCGGATGCGGTGATCCGCCGTCATGCCAACGCGCCCGAACCAATGGTAGTCAATCTCGAAACCGGCGCCAAACATCGCGCGCACCTCCGCCTCAATCCGGCGAAAGCCTTCCGCCCGGGTCGGATCGGAAAACTGGCCCCGCCCACCAAGCATGAGACGATTTCCGGGACCGATACGGAAATAGGTCCCAACCCGACGTGCCTCTGATACGACGACACCATTCGGCAGAATGCGCTCAAGTTGTTCGGAACTCAGAGGCTTGGTCGCGACCTGAAAACTGTTGGCGGGCACCGTTGCGCGTTTGACATCGCGGTTCAGGCCACGCGGCGTGTAAACATTGGTGGCAAGCACCACGCGTTCGGCACGGACAACAGCACCTGACGGCAAAGTCGCCCACCACTTTCCATCGCTGCGCTTGAGCGCCACCACCGGGGTTTGCGCAAAAATCTTCGCCCCCGCCGCTTCTGCCGCCCGAGCCAGAGCACGCGCGTATTTCAGCGGGTGAACCTTGCCCGCGCGCCGGTCAAGCCAGCCGCCTGCGAACACACCGGAGCCGGTCTCCTGCGCCACCGCCACAGCATCGAGCCATTCTACGGGGGCGCCGCGCGCTTCCCATTGACGCATCCGGGCCTGCAATCCGGCGAGATGGACCTGTTTCGCCCCAGCCTGAATCCAGCCCGAGCGCGAGGCCTCGCAATCAAGTCCCAGCCGATCGACCAGATCGAACAGCACATCTGCGGTGCTTCCCGCGAATTCGGTCGCGCCTTCACCCCAAAGCCGGTCCATTGCATCCGGGTCGTCCTTGAGCCCCGGAATGACCTGCCCGCCGTTGCGCCCCGAAGCGCCGAAACCGGGCTCCTGCGCCTCCAGAAGGGTAACATCCATACCCGCCTCAGCGAGGTGTAGCGCGGTGGACAGGCCCTGAAACCCGCCACCGATCACAAGAGCATCGGTTGCCAGGCTTTCGGACAGCGACGGAAGCACCGGAACATCCGGCGCGGTGGCGGCCCAAATGGATTGAAAGCTCATGATCTTCTCCGATCACATGAGATGGCTGACACGACGCAGAAATTCCTGCGTTCGTTCGTTTTGCGGTCGGGTCAGGACCTCTTCCGCCGTGCCCTGCTCTGCGATCCGGCCACTGTCGAGGAAGAAGACATTGTTGGCCACTTCGCGCGCGAATTGGATTTCGTGGGTGACGATCAGCATGGTCATATGCTCCTGCGCGAGATCGCGCAGAACCGTCAGAACTTCGCCCACCATCTCCGGATCGAGCGCAGAGGTTGGCTCATCCAGAAGGATGGCGTCGGGGCGCATGGCGAGCGCACGGGCGATGGCCACGCGCTGTTGCTGACCGCCGGACAGCGCCGCAGGGTAGAAATCCATCTTGTCGGCCAGTCCCACACGGCGCAGATGCTCTTCGGCGCGGGCACGCACTTCGTCTTTGTTCTCGCGCAGAACCTGCACCGGGCCTTCCATGACATTCTGGAGCGCCGTCATATGCGGAAATAGATTGAAGCGCTGAAACACCATCGCGACGCGCGTGCGTATGTCGTGAATGGAGCTGGCATGGGCGTCGACCTTTTGATCGTCGACGAAAATCCCGCCGGACTGATAATCTTCCAAACCGTTCACGCAGCGCAGAAGCGTCGATTTGCCCGACCCGGAAGCCCCAATCAGGCAGACGACCTGGCCCTTTTCGACCTCGGCATCAATGCCCTTGAGCACCTCGTGATGACCGTAGGATTTATGGATGTTCTCGAAACGGATCATCGCGATCTCCCCATTTTCAACTCGACGCGGCGCATCACTATGTTGAGCGGAATGGTCAGGCACAGATAAAGCGCTGCAACCATGGTAAAAACGGTCATGTTGTCAAAGGTCGAAGACGCGAGCATTTTGCCCTGCATCGTCAGCTCAGCGACCGAAATCACCGAGACCTGCGAGCTGTCTTTCAGCAGCATCACCATGTTGTTGCCATAGGGCGGCAGCGAAATCCGCACTGCCTGCGGCAGGATGATCCGCCGCATCATTTTGCCATGGCGCATGCCGATGGACTTCGCGGCTTCGACCTGCCCGCGGTCCACCGCCTCGATCCCGCCGCGAAAAGTTTCGCCGATGTAGCACGAATAGATCAGCCCGAGGCCGATGATCCCGGCCTGAAAAGCGGTCAAGTCGATGCCCATGTCCGGCATCACGAAATAGATATAGAAGAGCACCACAAGGATCGGAATGCCACGCAGGAATTCAACGATATAGCGCGCAGGACGTTCAAGCCAGACATTGCGCGACGTGCGCATCATGGCCCAGACAAGCCCGAGGGCCGTGGCGAGGAACAGCGCAAGCAGAGAGACCGCGACAGTGCGCCAGAGACCGGTCAGCAAAAGCGGCAGGTATTCCTGAATCCGCTCGGAAAGGGGCGACATGATTGCCTCCTGTCGATGGGGGGCGCCCGGCGGTTCGACCGTCGGGCCATTTTGGATCAGAGGCCGTATTTGGCAAAAATCTCAGCAAGCTCACCGCTTTCCTTCATCGCGGCAATCGAGGCGTTGACCTCGGCCAGAAGCTCCGGGTTTTCCTTGGACACAGCCAGTGCGACATCGCCGATCGCCATCGGCTCATAGCCCTCGACCAGCTTCACACCGAGCGCCGGATTTTGGCCCACCTGATAGGCGATGATCGGCAGATCGCCAAAACCCGCTTTGATCCGGCCCAGCTTCACGTCCCGCATGATGTCGACGAGGCTGTCATAGAGCTTGACCTCTTTGAAAATGCCTTTGGCCTGAAGCTTGTCGGCAAAGGTCGTACCGATCTGGGCGCCGACGACTTCGCCGGCCAGATCGTCGAGTTGATAGGCGTTATCGTCATCGGCAGCCACGAACATGCCGTCGCCATAGCTGTAAACCGTATCCGAGAAATCCACGACTTCCTTGCGCTTGTCGGTGGCGAGCATGCCCGCCGAAATCACGTCGATCTTTCCGGTTTCGAGCGCCGGGATCAGGGCCGAAAACTGGTTGATCGCGAATTCGGGCGTATCTCCGAGACCCTCTGCGATCGCGGCGGCCAGATCAACCATGGCACCGGTTGGCTTCTGGGTCGCGGTATCGACGAAGGTGAAAGGCACGCCGGTGGTGGTCACCCCAACGGTCAGCTCATCCGCCTGAGCGGACAGCGCGGAAAGGGCCAGAGTGCTGGCGAGAGCAAGCGAGCGAAGTTTCATCAGATTTATCCCTGTTGTAAGCGCGCCTTCAGACGCATTTGAACTATCTTCAGCATATTGAAGAAAATTTCATTCTCAACGAAAAACCTTCATGATTTTCATATTTTTGAAAAAATATCCTGAGAATCAGATTTATCTTCTTATTTGATCACGATGCATTTAGAATAATGAAGAACGCCGACCGCCTACCCCGCCGCTCACCCCACATTTTTACTGATCATACCCCCCCCTGAAAGCCCCATGTCCATCGCAGATTCGGAAGCCAAATTGAAAATTGACCCGCTGAACGGTCACGATGATGTCTCGCTGGGCGACGCCGTGCGCCGGGCACGCCGTGATCAACGCCTGTCTTTGCAGACCGTCGCCGATGGCGTCGGCATCTCGACTGGGCTACTGAGCCAGATCGAACGCGGGATTTCCTCTCCCTCCATCCGCAACCTGCGCGCCATTTGCGATGTCATCGGTATCCCATTCCTCTCGCTCTTCGATACGGATGGCGAGGCAGATCAGGAGGAAGGGCTGGTCGTCCGCGCCGGTCATCGCCGCATCCTCGATTTCGGTGATCGTGGTATGGTAAAATCTTTCCTGACCGCGCATGACGAGGGCTCCCTTCAGGTGATGGAAATCATCATCGAACCCGGCGGTGGATCCGGAGAAGAATCCTACAGCCACGAAGGCGAAGAATGCGGCGTTATCCTGAACGGTGAAGCCGAACTTTTCGTCGACGATAAAAGCTATCAGCTTCACGAAGGCGACTCCTTTCATTTCGAAAGCAGGCGTCCGCACCGATTCCGCAACATGGGCGACAAGATATGTCGTATCATGTGGGTAACAACGCCACCGGTTTGGTAAGCCATACGACCTTAATTCATGAGCTGGAAAAGCTCCCAAGGAACGAAAAGCTTGCGCCCAGGAAAGGTGTTTAGTTTCTCGCCAGATCCAAGCATCCCCCAAAATATGGCACAGAGTCGTCGTGCGTGAGATGGCCTTAGTCGGATTTGAGCGACCGCGAACTTAGCATCTTGGACATTCAAACAGATTGCAGCGAAGGTCGGCTTCCCGCCCAATTCTGTTGAAAAACTAACGTTTGCGAATGCAGAAATGGCAGTTACAAATTCGTCGCAAGCGTCTTTCTAATCAGGCTTTTCGCATTTGCTGCGGTGCAGGAAAGATCTTGGCCAGTTTTCGGAGGTTTTGGGCGGTGGCTGCGAGGATGGAGTGAGCCGGGACCGTGGCCCCAGTGGGGCCGCGAAAGCCCGAAGCGAACGTCATTTGCGCCACATGGTCCACGTAATCGAAGCCGGTTCAGGCCAAGGATTCTTTTGAGGTGGCAAAGAGCATCTCAACCTTCTTTCGCAGCTTCATCGAGATCACATATTGCTCGGTTTCGGCGATCTCGCGAGCGACCTGGCGGGCGTCTTCGTGCTCTTCGCGGGTGGTCTTGCGCGCGTCGGCGTTTGGGCAGCACTTGGGTTTGGAGGGGCAGGCCTGACAGACCTCCTTCAAGGCGCGATACCGCGCCGTGCCTTTGCCCGATGGTCCCCGGTTCGGGTCTGAGGAGTTGCGCCGGAACGGCTTCAGCTCGTGGCCTTCGGGGCAGTGCCGTAGGCCGTGTCTGCGATCAGACGCTCGGGATGCAGATCGAACTTTGCCTTCACGCGGTTCAGCATGGTCTTGGTCGACCCAACCTCGGCCTGCCGGATTGAGCGCGTCGCCTCGACATCGACGATGACCCCGTGATCCGTGTCGATCAGGTCGTTGTCGGAATAGCTGAAGAATGCTGGCCCTTTGCGTGCCGCGGTCCATTGGCTTGCCGGATCGGAATGGGACGTAAACTTGGGCTGAACCTCGCTGGCCGCACCGAACGCGGCCTCGTCCAAGGTGTTAAGATACTCACGAACGGCCCGCGGCGCGTCGGCCGGATCAATCTGCTTCGCGTTCCATTCCTCCTTCGGCGTCGAGTTCTGCTTGTTGGCATCCGCCTCAATCAAACTGGCGTCGATGGCCATGCGCTGGCCGCTGACGAGGCCTTCTTCGATACACCGCGCGACAGTCGTTTCGAACAGGTGGCGCAGCAGTTCACTCTCGCGGAACCTGCCATGACGGTTCTTGGAAAAGGTCGAATGGTTGGGAACACGGTCGTTCAAATCCAGACGACAAAACCAGCGATATGCCAGGTTCAGATGTACCTCCTCGCACAGCCGCCGCTCGGACCGGATACCAAAGCAATAGCCCACCAACAGCATGCGGATCAGTAGCTCAGGATCAACTGACGGGCGGCCGGTGTGACTGTAGAAATCCGAAAGATGGGCGCGAATACTGCTCAGCTCGACGAACCGATCAATCGACCGTAGCAGGTGATCCTGGGGAACGTGATCCTCCAGCGAGAACTCGTAAAACAGTGCCGCCCGCGCTTCTTGCGTCGGTCCCATCATCGTTCAATCCCTCACGATGGAAAGAATTGAATCAGTGACTTACGCACCGATCAAGGAATAGTTTTTCAACAAAATACGCCCTTTCGGGTCGGCACCTGGCGTAAAGTAGCGCCTTGCACGAATCCCGCTTGGGCCGACACCCGCCAGCTGCGGCCATCAGCCAAGCGTCTGCTTTGGTCTTCGCCGGCCGAAGGCGCGTTCGCATCCAACGCTCAATGCGACATCGGGCTGCTTGCCATGGCCTCTGCCCTCGCCAGCATTCTGGACACGTGGCGCAGGTTGAACTCATGCGCCTCAGCAACCTGGTTGATCACCTCGCAAATCGCGCCCAGGGCAGCATCAGACAGCCCCTGTCGTGCGCCCTCGCGCTCCGCGAAGGAGATGAGGTCATTCTTGCCGGGGCCGGCGAGGCGCAGGATTTCCAGGCGGCTCAGGAACGGGGCCGGAAGCGTCCTCAGGCTGTTCGAGGTCAGGACCCAGCTGATCCAGGACATGTCGAAGCCGACCTGGTAGTAGAGGCACTTCCAGGCCACGGCAGACGAGCGTTCCAGCAGCGGTAGTAGCCCGTCGGCCAAGCCGTAGGCCTGCCCCTTGGTCGAGGTCGGTGTTCCGGCCTTCTCGATCTCGTCGATCACCACGATCGGGTTCGCGCAGAGACTCTGCACGATGGTTTGCAGGGGCCGTCCCGGGAAGGCCGTGCCCCAGCCGCGTTGCGAGCCGTTGACGACGAAGGAGGCCTGCTCCGCGGTTCCCTCGATGCCACAGCGCGGCACCCCGAGATGGCGCCCGAGCTCGCGCGACCATACGCTCTTGCCGATCCCCGGCGGGCCATCAAGCAGCACGGGCGGCAGACGGAATCCGGGCTCCCCCACCCGCACCGAGCGACGCATCGCCTTCCAGAGGAAGTCGGTGGCGGCCGCCATCCAGGGCATCTCGGCATGAATGGCCGCGGCGATCTCATCGGCGCGGTGCTCGCTGGCGATGCCGACCAGATCGGCCCCGCCGCGGAACACCTCCAGCGCGCGCCGATCATCCGAGCTGAGATGGCTGAGCCCCGAAACCTTGGCGCGCGCGCCCATTACCCGGCGCGCACGGCGCAGCACCTTGTTCCGGTCCTTCTCCGAGAGATGCACCGCAATGAGGTCCTCGTTCCAGCGCAACTCATCTTCAAAGTCTCCCGGAACCTTTGGGGACACCCCGTCCTGAAGGGCACGGAGCTTGCGCAGGTGCCACTCGAAGCGGCGCTTGAGCGCGAACTCGTTCTCGTCGGGGTCGGCAAAACGGGCATCGATGAACTTGATCTTCGACATGGAGGTCCTTTCTGGCGCGTTGCGCCATGCCCTCGGGCAGAGGTTCTGCTGGAGGGGGATGTTGGAAAGAACCCGGCCGGATTTGCCCAGAGAGATGCCGAAAGCGCGGCTGGCCGTCAACGGCGCCCACCAAGACGGAGCGCTCCGACGGCGCATCAAAGGCCGCAAATACGCCAGACGCGCAAGCCATTGATATAAAAAGAAACCACCGACTGCAGTGCAGCCGATGGTCATTAATCCTGTGCCGGAATGGACAAATTACTCCGGAAATGGACAAGTTTTAGTGGGTCCTACAACAATTTTAGTCAGAGAAAGCAGATGAATGCGCAAAATCAATCACTTCCGATTCGGCGCCAGGAATCCATAAACATTTCCAACAACTTGCAGGACGCGACTTCCGGATGGAAAGCATAAGCCTGCGCAGAAACCAAAAACCTGCGCAGCATCAAAGGCTTATCTCATGAGGTCATCCAGGCGGCAGCATCCGGCCATGAAAAAACCCGCGCCGAAGCGCGGGTTTCTCGAAGTCTGAATTCTCCTGGAAGATCAGGTGCCGATGGCGGCCCGGAACGGCTTGTCCCTCCGGAACATCCTCTCGTAGCTGTCATGGGTGAATGGTGTCGCCAGCTGGTTCATTCCGGTTTTCTCACACCAGGCCGCCACGAAATCCGACCGCTCAACCACCCCTTCACTCCTGGCAACGGCAAGCGCGATGGCATCGACGACCATGTCGATGACCAGACCCCACCTGAATGCGCCGGCGGTCGCAAGGCGGTGCAAGAAATCTCCCGTCGGTAGGCCGGCATCTACATTGAGCCCCGCGCTGATCGCGTAGCTGCCGACGATCTCGTTGAGGGTTTCGTAGTCCTGTGCCGGATGCCCGGGCGCACTGCTCAGATCGATTTCCTGGAACTCGATCCTTGTCATCAGCCGATCGAGCTGCGGCTCGCGTTGCACATAGCCTCCCAGTTCTGGAACCCCCGAAAGGATCAATATGAGGGGCCAGTCATGTGACTTCATGAGCGTCTTAAACGCATCCAGGACGCTCAGAACCTCGGCATCCGACTTTCCGCGCATGATATGCTGGGCTTCGTCGTAGTAGATTTCGACGACGCCCTGGAGCTTGGCCTGCTTGACGACCAGATCCCAGATCTCAAACTGGGTTCGGCGCGTCTTGTTCGTAATCGGATAGCCCAAGGCGTGAAGTGTCTTGCGGCCAAGATCCTTCCAGCTTCCTTTCGCCTCAAGCACGCAGCTTGCAAACCGCGCATCCTTGCCGTCCGGCAAGAGAACGGCGGTCTCGTTGAAGCGATTCAACATGTCCGAGATCTCGGCCGTCTTACCCGAGCCGGACAGCCCCGTGACAAGGAGGCTCCGCGCCTCGAAGCCCTTCCCGGACTGCAGACGCCCAAGGTGGCGGCTGAAGAGCTGCGCGAAAGTCTGCTGAAGTTCCTCGCCCCTGGCGAGCGGGAAGTGCCGCTGCGCCAGATCCGCGTTCAGGTTTGCCAACGAGGGAATGATGAAGGGGTTGGTCACAGTTTGCTATCCTTGATGTGGCTAAACGTCATGGTCTTGACGTCGTCATGGTGTGGCGCCGAAGTGCTCCCCTTCGTTGGGGCACATCCGTCGGTCCAGCGGACTGCGGCGGAGGTGCGCTTACCTTAGGAGGCGTCGATGCGGACGGCGGTTTGGACAGAGCCGTACCCGCCGGGCGTGCCGGCACCACACCCGACGTGCGCCCCCTGCTCATGAGCTGCCCGGGAGCAGCGGTGACCTCTTTCTCCGTGCCGGCCGCCAAGTTTTGAAGTGCCGTCGAGTTGAACGGGATATTGAATGCCCTCACACCTTCGGATGTCGTGGTTGCCTGGACTTTTTCTCCAAGGTGCAAACAACGGCTTCGCTGGGAGGGCGCCTCAATAGGCCCATAGCGCCGCAGGGCTTCTTCCCGTTTCTGACGAGGGGGCGCGCCAAACATCCCGGTGCCGCGGTGCGGACGGAAGGGGTATTCATCGACGAAGTACCGCGTGATCGTTCCGTAGAGCTGATCGTGACTGAGTTCCGCAGATGCCTTGGGATCATAGCCGGTCAGCTCTCCCGGACGGCTGCCCGTATATCCAGGCTGGAAGTTCAGAACATCCCATTGCGTCGTACCGAAAAGCCGCTCGACAAATTGCTTATCCATTGGCTGATAGGCACGCGCTGTCATGACGGTCATCCCCATGCCAAGCTGGCTGGCGTAGACTTCGGCATTTCGAGTTGCAGTGCCATTGTCCGCCAGGGCGAGGCCCAGCCGCACCGGAGGAGCGGGGTCCTGCTTGCACCCGTACCGCACCTTCTCTTTAGTCTTGTCGCGCGTCGCCATGCGAAGCAGAGCCTTGCTGTGGTCAGCGTCGGCTGTCTCGGAGATGATCCAGCCAAGTACCTCGCGGGTAGCAACATCCAGGATCATATGGAGCCAGCAGCGGCGGATCTCATTGTCCGCAAGCTCCTGCGGGGCTTCTTTAGGATTGATTACTTCGGCACGCTCGACACCGTCGCCGGAGGTGAAAATCGACAGCAGGCACTGGTCCCATTCGAACTTCTCACCAAAGGCCAAGGCGCGCACGTCGGTTGACCCGGCTCCCTTGGTGTTGGTCCCGTGCCGCGTCCCACCGCGACCGAGCACGGCGACGACATCGGAAATCGCTTTCGCGCGCGTACGGACCGTCGTGATCGAGGGGAAATTGATCTCTTGCGCCATCTCTCTCGGAGAGCGGTGGAACACCTTTGTCGCCAGCTTGAAAACAGATGCCAGTTTCGGCTGTCTGGGATCATGCCAACGATTCAGGACATAGTCGATGAACCGCTCTTGCCATTCGCAGAGCCTGGGCTCCCGACGCCCCTTCATGCGATCACGATCTGCCAGGACCACCGGGTTCTGCTCGAAGCGATGGTAGACGTCGCGGTAGCTGGCCAAGGTCCGCCCTTGCGGGACATCGAAGCCGCTTGCGAGCTTCCCGCCGCGGCGTGTCCCGAGGAAATTGTGTCCCGGTGCGATCTCTTCCGCGCGGTTCAGTAGAAGACGGCGATGCGTACCGCTCTTGTTCATGCTGCGCTGGGTGAGCTTCACGCCCTCGGCGCGCAGCTCGTCTTGGGCGATAACAAGGGCGAGACGCGCTTGGACAATTCGCTGATCGTCCTCCGAAAGCTGCTCGACGCACTCGAGGCCGCCGGTGTACTCGAGCAGTGCCTTCCGTTTTTCGACGGCGGCAGGCTTGATGACCTCGCAATCCCGGTTTCGAATTGCAGTCTCAACCCGCTCCAGCGAAAGCGTGAAACACTCGCCGGTTTCCTTGCATTCCACCGCATAGCCGCTCTCCTCGCGAACCGACACAGTCAGTTCGCGACCGTCCAGCTGGAGGACGGATCCCCTGGGGATGTTGTAGAGCGGCTGCGAAGTCATACGTTCAGCGCGACCCGCGAGGGGTAGTCGATGACCCCATGCATGTCCGTCCAGAGCACATTCTGGCCGATGAGCCGCATCGCCGCCTGGTAGCAGCGACCCGGCTCGAAGTCGCAATTCTTGATGAGGTCGCTCAGGTACCAGTAGTTAGTCATGCGCGCGGCATCTTCGACAATCTTGTCGGCTTCGTCATCCGCAAGCTGCAGATAGTCCCAGATACGGCGAAGGTTATCGCGGTATGCCCGCGTGTAATCATCGGTGCAGACGACCATGCAGTCGTCAGCGAATTCCTCGGTGACCGCAGCGAAGATGTCGTCGATCTCATCCTGGGTTTCGCGCTTCGCCAAGCTCGTCGCGTTGCGGACGAAGACCGCGCGCCGGTACCCATCCTTGAACGTCAGCCGCAAGTCGAACCGATGGGTCCGCACCTTGCGCTTCTGCCGACAGTAGAAGCTGAGTGGAGGAAGCTGCACCTCCAGCCCATAGAGCTCGGGGCTGCGAAGGGCATCCAGGGCGACGGCGTATTCGGACTCGCCATCGAAATGATAAACCTGCCGGATACCGCCCGTCATCGGCGTTGCGATCGCGGCCGACACACGCTTGACCGTGTCGCTGCGCGTCAACGGATTGCGGTCACCTGCATAGGGCAGAACCCCGTGGATCGGCGCCACCACCAGAGCTGGCTTTTTCTTCTTGGGTGCCGGTTGGTCCTGCAACCAGTCTTCGTAGTTCGACATGCCGTCTCCGTTCCCGAAAACGAGGCGTTTCCGGGGTAGTCATCTTTTCATCCTGGAGCTCAGACCGCGCTTGCACGGACCGTTTTCGGCCTCTAGCGTGGCAAGTGATACACGGGCGATCTGTGCCCCACCTTCCAGGCGCGCACCCGAGGATGCGCGTTTTCTTTTGCGCAGGACTTGGCCCTCACGGACCGCCGACCTTGCACAAGGGGAAGGTCCGCGAATCCGCTGAAAATCCAAAACAGAAAAATGCGCCCGGCCTTCAAGGCTTTTGCCGAATTGGAGCCAACCCACTGAAAATGCGAAAAAATATCTTCGAAATTTTCTTCAAAGGACCACTTTGAAGGCCGTCGGCGTCACGTTCTCTGGGCCGGCGGGGCGATGACGGACATGTTCTCGCACGGTGCTCATGAGGACATCGCGAGAAGAAAATTGCCACGCGACATCAAGGGATCAGCCAGTGAGGTGATGAGACCTCACCCATATCGCCCTATAGTTGCACGCCGGGTAGGGGTCGCGTCATCCGCAACGATGCCCACACGTCGGCGGCCCAGAGGCGTGTCGATGAAGGCCCCTGACACGGCGGTTTGGAGGTCGGCTGGTTTGTTCCCTTGGTAGGGACAGACCAGCCAAATCATAAACCTCGACAGCCCGCGGCATAGAGTATGGTGGCCGGGAGTTCAGGCCCTGAGCCCTCTAGCGCACTACACACGTGTCCGGACACTGTACGCATAAGAACATAGGTATGTCGGTCCGCTCAGCCGACCTTACGATCACGCCAGGGTTCGCACGCGTCGCAAACGGCAGCTTTGACGGACTGCGCTGCAGCATTCTGATCTAGGTCTGGAGGTCGGCTCTGGGCCGGGAGCAGCGGCGCTTCCGGCTGAGGTCTCACTCCTGCGCATCATGCAGTCCCTAGCTGACTCACGAAGGTCTCGAGGCGAAGTCACTTCACCGCTGTATCGTCAGCCGCCGTCGAGAGAAGTGCTTCAAGGAGCCCTGGTTCAAACCAATTCCGGTCTTCCAGAACCTCTGCATCGACAACGGTCGGCTGACGCTTCAGCTCTGTCAGGCCAGAGGCCATGATGCGTGACATGCGATATCCACCGCGACGGCATAGGTAGACGGAGCCTGATCGACCAAGGAAGCGGTATTCGAGGTCATCCGCATGAATGGCGTGGATGCCTGAGTTTATGCGCCATGCATCCCCACTGAGATATCCGCCGCGCCAGCCGCCCAACACTCTAAGCTGAGTGAAAGCTCTGTCCCGCGTCGCAAACGAAACGTTCAGGATCACCCAGTCGTCAGGTGAATAGTCCATGTGAGTCTTCTCCTTAGTTCGTTGTCGGGAGTGCAATATGTGGTGGGCGTGACACCGCCGGCCAGGGATGAAGCCCGATGCAAAGACTGCATCGGGGTTTGCGCTCGTCATGCCGTGAAGCGGGGTGACCGAGGGCTTCGGGGGATCCCGTTTCAGCTCGACCGCAATGCTGGCCAAGTGGCCTAATCTGTCTCGCAAGTGGTATGCCTCGCGTGGCGAAGCCGCTCGTCACCTACTTGTCGTCGAACGGAGCCAGGATCGTTCTCAAGAATTCATATGTCTCTTCCGCCACGTCCTCCGCAGCTGAAGCAGGCAGGTCGTGATACCAGAACGACATTGGCAGGGTTGGCTGAATCCAAGCGGGCTTCGCGTAGGTGTTGTCGAGACGAGCGATAAATTCCGCAAACTCGGCCTCATGGGCTTTGATGGCCTGGCTCCGGGGGCCAGTAAGTTTTTCGCAGTGAACGAAGACAGTACATTTTTCGCCCAGAACCAGCGCGTAGATGCATGGGATTTGATGAGCTTCGCAGTAGTTGGCATAATCCGTCACATCATTGCGGTCATATGTCGTGATGAGGTATTTCATTCCCCGTCGTTCTCCTTGTTTTGATGGCTTCTTGGTTTCGCGACGGCAAGGTCAGCTGCGGTAGCGGCATCGCGCTCGAAAACCGCGCCGTAGTCTTGCCCGTCCGGGCTGAAGGGCTCGAGACCCGCAGCCGCCAGCTTGGGCCGGAGCGCTTGCCAAGGCATGCCAAGCTCGACGGCCAGGCCGCGCAGGGTCACGAACCGTTCATGGAAAGCGGCGAGGTCGCCTGGCGCCAGGAAGCGCTGCCGAGCCTTGGTCTTGGGGTGTCGACCTTCCGTGGATGGGACATGTCCCTCACGCACGAGCCGCATGGCGGCGGAGCGGGTCAGGCCGCACTGGCGGGCGAAGACGTCGACACTAAGGCCCGGCGCCTCGGGGCGATCCAGAAGGCGCTCGATCTCGCCTTTCGTGACCACGATGCTGGCGTAGCCATCACGGTTGGTGTGCCGGCCGATCCGCTGAACCTTGCCGCCCTCGAGAAGCTTCAGGACCTTGCCTGGGGAGACCTTGAGGCTTTGCGCGGTTGTCGGGATGTCATCCCAGCCGTGCATGGCCACGTAGATCGGCTCAGCCCCGGTCAAAAGGCGTTCCAGGTACTGGTGAGCAGCACGCACGTCCCAGAGTGGCTTGTGATCTCCACCGTCGATCGCAGGCGGGAAATGCCCCTCTTTTCGCAAAAGCTCGAACTGCGAGCGGGACATGCTCAATGCTTCCTGGAAGTCCTTTGCGGACACCAGGGTGTTGATCCGGTCGAGATGTGGCTGCGCTGCCTTGGCGTCGAACAGCTCCCACTGGTCATCGCGGCCGGTCTCCGCGGGCCGGACGAGACCGACATCGACCAGCAGCTTGCGCAGGCGCCGGGGATCCATGCCAAGTTCGCGCGCGGCGGTCCGGACCGAATGGACCTTTCGCTCCAGCACAGGCTCTCCCATGAGATCGTCGCCCGGACCTAGCGGCCAGGTGCTTGCGATGTGGTCGCGAAGAAGCTTCCGGAAGGGAGCGTAGGTCTCGCCCAGGAGGTCGAACGCGAGACGGTCATAGAGCGCGCCGTACTTCTTCTTGGGGCCGTCGGTCGGCTCGCCAATGGTCTCCTGCAGCTGCATCAGGGTGTCGCGGACCGTCGCTTCACCTTCGGTCGCGAAGCGGAAGCCCATCTCGAAGGACATCCAGGCGCGCTCGGGGCCGAACTTCATCCACTTCGGGAACTTGACCGCCCAGATGGCGCGTCCGAGCAACTCGCAGAAATGCGCCGCAGCGTATAGGTCGAACTGATCCAGCCAGCTCTCCGTGGGAGTGCCCGCCAGGCGGGCCTCGATCCATTCATCGAACGGGTTGGGGGCGCGAAGCTCCTTGTCCAGTTTTCCGGCCCATACGCCGGGCGCGATCTCGGCCAAACGAGCGGCAGCGTCGTAGCGCCGGCTGACATTGGCCTCGGCCCATAGCGGAACGAGAGGATGGTGATGCTTCAGGCAGAGTGTCACAGGCCGGAAGAGCCAGTGGCCCCTGATGTACATGTCGCCTTCAAAACTGTCTGGGGCGGCTTCCGCATCCTCCCGCAGACAGGCAGGGCAGCCCCGGACGGTGCTTTCCTTGATAGCCTTGGCATGAAGGCGATTTCCGCGGAACTCATGCTCCCGGTTGCCCAGGTAGCGCGGCGACCAATGCCGCAGGTCCTCAACGTCAGTCGTGCTCAGAACTGCCAGACGGGCCAGGGCCTCAGGATTGCCGTCGATCACCTTGCTGAATGGCAGCCCCATGTCGGTGCAGAAACCCGCAGTATCCACGCCGTTCATCGCGGCGAGGCGAGATACGAAGGAGAAGGCAGTTTCCCGATCCTGGAGATCGGGCGCAAGGGGGAGTGGTGTGGTCAACGCGGCGCCTCGTGGTCTTTTCGGTCTTTCTCACCAGGCTCGGCCTCTTCCATGCGAGAGAGCCTCGCTTCGGGGTATCGATCCTGATGAGCGTAAAGCAGGTGGCCGGGGATCGGCGGGGCGCTTTCGATGAAGCGTTTTACGCGCTCCGGATCAGGTTCAGCCGAGCGCGTCGTCCCGCGGTAGGCGATGACGACATGGGCAAGGCCAACCAGGCAGACCAGCATGCCCGAGATCGAGACGACTGCATCAAACGGCATCATTCAGAACCTACCCGTGGCTGGCCAAGCGCGACGATGACATCAGTCGCGTAGTAAGCGTCTCCTTCCGGCACGATGGGGCTGGTGCATCCCATCAACGCGTGGCGCAGAAAGGCGCGCGTTTCGGGTGTGAGCTTGTCCACCAGGACAGGAACGCCGGTTTCGCTGCACCGAAGCGCGTACTCGAAGCCCTGCTCGAGTGCTTGTCGGTCGGCCGGCAGGTCCCAAACCACATTCGTGGGCTGCGTGTCCAGCGCCGCCGCAATGAAGCAAACCTCCGCCAGGTCATCCTCGTCGTCGCCATGATCTTCGTCCGGGTAGCCGATCGAGATATTCTGAATGCGTGTCCCTGCAACCACGGAAGAAAGCCGTCGGTGGGAATGCCCGAAGAACCAGGTGTCGATGTCGCTCCGCTCGATGACTGCGGTCAGGTCTGAGTGGAAGGCTGGCGTGAGACCATCGATTGGCCCTGCGGCGGACGCGTGCGGGCCGTGGTGCGTTACGACAAAGGTCCTGCCATTGCCGGCGAAATGTGGGGTCGCCAGTCGTTCTTCCAACCAAGCGCGGTGTTCCCGATGCACGGCGATTATGTCCTCAGGTGTAACCGGGACTATGCGGCGCCGCAGCACCTGGTCCGGGTCAAGCAACACATGACCGGGCGCTTCGATGGAGATCATGTCGAAGTCGTGCATGCACCGGCGGGCGAAGTTCTTGGCAGCCTCCTGATCCCCCAGTAGGTCAAAGTCCGTCCATAACGTCGCGCAGAGAAACCGATCGCTGCGGTGGCGGAGTTCGGTCTTCTGCGCGAACCAACTCCCGCTGGCGTGAACCAGGTCACGGAGCCGGTTCTCGTTGTCCAGGCGCCCAGAATAGTAGTCGTGATTTCCGGGGACGACGTAGATGCGATCGGCGGGCACATAGCGGGTCAGGTAGGCGAGTGCGTCGTGCAGAGACTCGCCGAAGGAGTCGGACAGGTCACCCGCGACGATCAAGGCATCGACGTTTTCCTGGAGCAGCCGATCTTCGAGGCCATGAAACTCGAACGGGTTGCTTCCGTGCCAGAAGTGGGACTTGAGGTGGAGGTCAGCTATTACTGCGACCATTCCGCCGTGATTCGGGACTTCGATAATGGTGGGGTCGGCCAACATAGCCTCCGATGAGTTCGAACACATATTGACCCATTGGGAACGCAGGCCGTCACAGGGCTGATCGAGGGTGCGTTGAAATGCTTGCCTCGCTCAACCGAGCGCAAAATGCCCTCCTGTTAGGGAGATTGCAAGCACTTGGCAATAAAGGATTTTTTCGCAAAGTTGCCGGCAACCCTAAGCCCCTGAATTTGCTGGACGTAAGGCGCCTACAAGTTTCTTTTTCGCAAACGATTTGCATTTGTTCGTCACGCCCACCTGGTTGCGACCTTAGTTTGGGGCCCATCCAGCCGAGGAAGACTGCAGGCCGCCGCAACCCGGCAGTCCGTATCCGGTACAGCATCGGGGTCTACGACGGGGCTTCAGCAGGCCATCGGTGAGCAGCGGGACCAGACAGCATTCGGATATATCCTCGACCACCAGCAGCTTGGATAGCCGTGGGATAGCCACGCCGCCAAGGATGCGGGGTGCGCCAGGACGGAGGCTACCTCAACATCATCGAGGCCAGACAGGTGGGACCGGCCCGAAGCCGTCATTCGCCAGGATGGCCATCGCCGCAGCGCGACGTCACAGTAGCGGACCTTTAAGGCTCTGCGCAGCATCGTCCAATGCCCTGAGGTCCGCTGTGCGGACGAAGCTGACGCTGGTCTATCCGCAGAAGTGCATCCCGAGCACTCAGGCGACGGCATTCGCGATGCGTATGTCCCTCCCAGGAGGTGCATCGAAAAGACGGCCGTATTCCCGAGTGAACTGCGTCACGCTAGCGTAACCGACCGTGTGGGCTGCCTGCGCGATCTTCGCACCCTCTGCCAGCATGAGCCGCCTCGCTTCAATCAGGCGAAGCTGCTTCTGGAACTGGAGAGGCGACAGGGTCGTGATGGCGCGGAAGTGCTTGTGGAACGCGGGCTCACTCATTGCGGCGGCCTCCGCGAGTTCTTCGACCCTGATCGGACGGGCGTACTCCCGCCGCAGGATATCGACCGCGCGCGCGATCCGTCCCGCGTGGCTGTCCGGCACCCCCAGCGCAGCGATGGCGGGGCCGTGAACCCCCATGAGAAGCCAGTAATGCAGCTCGCGCAGCAGGCCGTCGGCAAGGACCGAGAGGGCCTCGGGCCGATCCAGCAGGCGCGCAAGTCGAAGGGAGGCATCGATGACCTCTGTGTCAATCGGCTCCACCCTCACGGGCGGCGCTTTACCCGGCCGCACGGAGACGGCCGGGCGCAATGCTCGCAGGATCGCGGGGTCGAGTTCGAGCACGAGCGCGTAGTAGGGTTCCGCGATGCTGGCGTGGGCGATCCGGCTGACTGTCGGGATATCCGCCGCGATGACCATCGCCTCCCCCGGCGCATATTCGAAGCTCGCGCCCAGCGTCGTCACACGCTTCCTTCCCTGCAGCAGCATGGCGATCACGGGCTTCTGGACGGCAACCATCAGCTCTCCCGGGTGCAGGGCACGCACTACGGACAGGCCCCGGGCCGGAGTCGGCGCCGAACCGTCGGGCCCGGCATTGGCGTCGGCGAACCGGCGGCAATGGACGAGCAACTGAGCAAGGGGCGAACTGCTTTGGGCAATGGTCATGCAATATCTTATGTTCTGGATTGGCCTGTCGGGGAAGGGAATAATGGAAACAGGCAAGTTTTGGCGAGGTTCAGGCAACTACAAGCGCCGGCGCACTTTTATTTCAGAGTGACACCATGACACCCTGAAAGGACACTCCCATGAGCAAGATCGCTCTCGTCACCGGCGCCAATCGCGGCCTCGGTCGCAACACCGCTCTCGCCATCGCCAAAAGCGGCGGCGACGTCATCGTCACCTATCGGTCGAACGCCGAGCAAGCACAGGAGGTCGTGACCCTCATCCGCGAGATGGGGCGCCAGGCCGTGGCGCTGCCCCTCGACGTTGCCGACACCGCAAGTTTTCCGGCCTTCGTCGAAAGCCTGCGCTCGGATTTGCGCAACACTTGGGGCCGCGACAGCTTCGATCATCTCGTCAACAATGCCGGGCATGGCGAATTCGCCCTGATCGAGGAGACCACCGAAGCGCAGTTCGATCGCCTGTTCGCAGTCCATGTGAAGGGCGTCTTCTTCCTCGCTCAAGCCCTTCTGCCGCTCCTGGCCGACGGGGGGCGGATCGTGAATTTTTCGTCCGGCCTGACGCGGATCTCCTTCCCCGGCTTCGCGGCCTATTCGGCGGCAAAGGCGGCGGTCGAGATGCTCACGGTTTACATGGCGCGGGAATTCGGAGCGCGGGGCATCGCGGCAAACACGGTTGCGCCGGGCGCCATCGAGACGGATTTCGGCGGCGGACTGGTCCGCGACAACCCCGAGGTGAACGCTCAGTTCGCGGGGATGACGGCGCTCGGCCGCGTCGGGCTGCCGGACGACATCGGTCCGATGATCGCCAGCCTTCTGCGGGACGATAATCGCTGGGTGACTGCACAGCGCATTGAGGTGTCGGGCGGCCAGACGATCTGATCACCCTGCATGACGCGCCGGCTCCCTCGGCGCGTCATTTTACTGGCCGATCTATGTTGCGAGACTGGAGCGTGACGGGCCGCGCCTCGCCCCCGTTGGGCTCACCGTTGCCGCAGAGCGGCTTCCCCATACCGGACCTTCATGGCACCGCCCAGCATCGTCCAGGGCCCCGAGGTCCGCAGTGCGGAACGGAGCTGATGGGGTGGATGGCTCCTGCTCCAACCGGCGTCGCGATGCGCCATAGTGCAGGTGTCAGAATCTGCTTATGAGAGGAGCCACCCCATGCAAGTTACCACAATCGGCGTTGATCTGGCGAAGAACGTCTTCCAAGTCCACGGTATTACAGAAAGCGAAGAAGTGGTGTTCAACCGCCCACTGCGACGAGCGCAATTTCTATCGTTCTTTGAAAAACTGGATCCCTGCCTGGTCGGCATGGAATCGTGCAGCAGTGCCCATCACTGGGCACGCGAACTCACTGCCTTGGGTCACGAGGTTCGGCTGATCCCGCCGATGTATGTGAAGCCTTATGTCAAGCGTGGGAAGTCCGACGCAATCGATGCCGAGGCCATCTGCGAAGCCTTGACCCGTCCGACCATGCGTTTCGTCGCGATCAAAACGGTTGAGCAACAATCGCTGCTGTCGCTGCATCGGGCGCGCGACCTTTTGGTTCGTCAAAGAACGCAGTTGATCAACGGCTTGCGAGGACTGGTTGCCGAGTTCGGCATTTTCATTCCGAGAGGCTTGGCCCGTGTGATCGGCTTTGCGGAAGACATCACCCTTGGTGAAGTGCTCGACCTGCCGGAGATCGCCAACGAAGTGATCCTCAATCTGTCGGAACAACTTATGTCGCTGCATAAACGGATCCGCTGGTATGAGGAACGCCTGAAGCTGGTCGCCAAAGAAGATGCGCGTGTTCGTTTGTTGCGCACGATACCCGGTGTCGGCGCGGTAACAGCTTCCGCGATTATTGCCAGCATTGGCGACGGGCATCAGTTCCGAAATGGCAGGGAGTTTGCTGCCTGGCTGGGTTTGACCCCCGCAAACAAATCCAGCGGCGGCAAGGAGAAACAGGGACGGATCACAAAGATGGGCGACCAGTATTTGCGATCTCTGCTTGTCGTCGGCATGACATCACTGGTCCGACAAACACGATCCCACCCCGAGCGGGCCAGCAAATGGTTGACGTCATTGCTCGAACGCAAACCCGCCCGTGTCGCGACCGTCGCCATGGCCAACAAGACGGCCAGGATCGTCTGGGCTGTTTTGACCCGCAATGAGCCATACAGCCCACGCGCTGCAGTCTGAGAGGAAAGGAACGACGAGTTAGCAAGACCCGCGAGATGATGGTGCATAAGTCAGCCGCCAAGACCAGGACACCCCGCCGAATGGCCCGGGCGCAATTGCCCGCTAAGCTGTAAGGGACCTGGTTTGCGGAACCCATCAGGGCCAGCGGTCGAAACCGCGCAAACAGGCCGGACACATGACTGCTTCTGACAAACGCACAAATCAGACCAAAAAGGACTTGCTATGCAGGAGCCATCCACACATGCCGTTCGCTGCAGATACTCCAATGTCTGCTCTCGGGAAGCTGGTCACAAACGGTCGTTTGGGCCAGGCCCACAAACCCCAGGCACAACCCACCACACAGGCGGGCGTTTATTTGATCATTGGTAAAAGCTCGAAGGCGGGCATGTCGGTTGGGTTACGAGGCGCAGACATTTCGCTTTCTGGTCAAGAGTGCTTCGTGTTATTTAAGTCGGAAATGTCAATTTGCCCCCCTCGTTGGTTTTCAGATGCATGATCAAGACGAACCCGCGCTGCCACCCACGCCGGAAGAGGCCGTCGCAGCGTTGCAGCGCGAGAATGCGGCGCTTGAGGAACGACTCACGCAAATCGGGACGCTGGCCACTCGGCCAGGTGCTGAAGACCAGGCTACCATTGCGGTTCGCCTGACCAACTATGAGAACGGCTTCTGGAAGTTCGTATCGAGAGCTGGCCAGATCCTAAGCCCTATTGCGGTGCTGTTTGCTGTTCTCGGTTTCGCTGTCACAACCTGTTCTTTCACAAGACAAATCGACCAGATCAGCGCGACGACGGTCTACCAACTGGCTCGCGAAGGGCGGCAGTTGGGGCGAGAGTTGGAAAGCGGCGCGGCGACCACCGGCGAGGGGATCAACTTTCATTTCTCTGCGCAGCACCTGGTGGACGAAGGTGTAGTCGGCGAAGAGATGCGCGTACTCTACCTCGTTGATTACTGCGGATTCATGTTCGACCAGACGGATTTCGAAGCGGTCTGGGCCGAGCTGAATAATTTCTATCCCGAATCCTTTTCGGCGCAAACTGACGCCATCCTTAGGCTGTCTGGCAGCGAGGCTTGCACCGTCGACAACCTGGAGGCACTCGAAAATGGAAACTAGGCAATTCGCTTTTCCGGCTGTGGTGGCCTTAGTGCGTCTGCTGCTGGTGTCATGTGCTTTTGCATGGGCCGCACCCGCGTCGGCCACTCTGACCTCGAACAGTCAGTCGAAGAGCCAAATGCCGGATGAGGTGGAGCGAGACGTGTCGATCCAGACGGCGACCGCAATCGCGGCCGTCGCCGAACTGGTAAGGGACATCGAAGAAGCGGATTCGCTAGAGGTAGGCTTTGAGAGTCTCGATACTGCTCTCGGTGCTCTAGATAAACTGATTAGCACGTTGGAAGGCAACCTCGGTTTGGCCTCCGAGAGCGCACTCTTGCTGAGTAAAATCGACCTGCCGGACGGAGCGATAGAAGACGCCGACGATGCCGGGCAAAGCGCGCAAGCGCTGGAAGCGGCGGTGAATTTCGTATCCGCTAACATCGGCGGAGAGGTAAGCGACCGGGCATTGGCAGAGTTCCTGTTGCGCGAGGCGCGGCAGGCGCAGCGGGCCTTGGCCTTGGCTCGGGTGGCGGCCGAAAACCAAAACGCCGACTTGATGCGGTTGGCGATCCTGCGGTTTGACCGGTTCACTTACGCGGCAGTGTCTTACTCTGTTGTCTGGAGCCTTGTGCCCGCGAGTTGACGCATACCGACCAAGGGGCCACTTCTGACGTCCTGGCAAAATCACCCTGACAAAACCGCCCAGCCAAAAACGGTCGTTTTTGTCAAGAACAGCACGACCACCACAATGGTTGAAAAATCTTGTGCCACAAACCCTTGGCAGAGCCATCTTTGATTTTGTCACGTTTTTGCCAGCATGACGCGAGAGCAGACATTCGTGCATCGTGCAACATCGGGCAGAAAGGGCTCCTTGCGGACCTCGGATGCATCGCAGCATTATGTGATATGATGTCTTGTCAACGTCGGGTTGTCGATGTGGGAGGGCGCGGCGGATCGGAGGATCCGTAATGGAAACACCAAACTTACCCGCCATCCGCGCGCTGCGCCCAGCCTGGAACAAAGGCCGGATCGTCGGCCAGAAACGACCGCTTAAGCCAAAGCACGTCTGGGCGATCAGAGTGCGGCTGGAGCTAGCCGAAAACCATCGTGATCTGGCCCTCTTCAATCTTGCCATCGACAGCAAGTTACGCGGCTGCGACTTGGTGAAGATGAAGGTGGTCGATATCATGGCGTCAGGCCAAATCAAAGAACGCGCGTCAGTTCTGCAAAGCAAGACCCAGAAACCTGTGCGTTTCGAGATTCCTGAAGGCACTCGAGCATCGTTGGCTCGGTGGATGCGGGAGCCGCTAATGATTGGATCCGAATACCTCTGGCCGGGGCGCTTTCACGAAAGGCTTCACATCTCGACCCGCCAGTACGCGCGAATTGTGCGTGACTGGGTGACATCCATCGGTCTGGAGGCCAGCGCCTATGGCACGCACTCGATGCGGCGCACGAAGGTGACGCAGATTTACAAGAAGACTGGCAACCTCAGGGCAGTCCAGCTTCTTTTGGGTCACACCAAGATGGACAGCACTGTCAGGTACCTCGGCGTCGAGCTTGAAGATGCGTTGGCGATCGCCGAAGCTATCGAAATTTAGGAGCATGGGCCGTCTTCACGGACCGGCCCGGAGCCGACATTCGTGCAAGGCGCGGCAGATGGCCGGTCCCAGCCCATTTCGGCCATTCGCGTTGGCGGGGGCATGATCATGCAACCGTGACAACGAAGGAGAGGACGCAGCTGATATCTACAGCCCTCATCAACGACAGCTTTATCGCTTTTCGTGACGGACCTTGGTTAAACCTCTCCCGCCTCTTTTAGGAGCTTGACGTAGTCCTCTTGGGATACGGTGCATTCAGCAAGACCCCTGAAGTTCTTGGCAGTTAGCTTACACTGTTTAGCCATCTTGGAAACTAAATCATCCCCCAATGTCTTGTATTTGCTCCCATGGCTGACGTGGGTCCGTATATGGGTTTTCTTCCCTTCGTGATAAAGATGATAGAAAATATGCTTCCGGTCGTCTTGCTCGACAAAACCCTTTTTCGGAAGGTTTTCCTGCACTTTAGAGCGCTCCAAATTCATTCAGAAATTTCCTTAAACAATTTTCTGAGCTCTGCCTTGAGCAAGCAAGCCTTTGGCGCAAGATTGTCGTCGTCTTCCTGAGCTACATTCTTCCACAAGAAATCAAGCTCGGCTTCTAATACATCTATCAAATCAGAGCGAGTATATGCGGCTTGATCAATGCCAAGTTCATCCAGCTTCGCAAAATAAGTCTGCTTATCCTCGCTCATCTCCACCGTGATTCGGAGATTATTTAGCTCGTTGGCTTTAAGGTAATCCGGGAGAAGCTCAATCAGATCGATATCATCTGTGTTGACTGGATGGACTTCTTGAACATCCGTAATTCTCTGCGGATTTCCGTCTTCATCAAGCTCAATGGTTCCAACAACCTGGATGAGGTCTCGCGCATTCTCGAGAAGTGCAGGTTCAATATCTTCCTCATACAGACAGCTAATCAAACGCCCTGTGCTTGGTATGAGCAGGGAGAGTTTGCGCTCCTTGAAATCAACCTTGTTGAAATACCCTGTGACGATTGAATGAGTGCCCGGTGACAACCGTGCCTGCTGGAGCCGTTCCAGTGCATCGTTCGCAGATACACTATCGACGATCACGTTGCCCGCTTTGTCTTCGACAGAAAGGCGGTAGTGCCCTCCTTGCCCACCAAACATCTTTCCGAGCGATGCAATAATTGGTGCGCGGAAAGCAGAATCCACTACTGTCCTCTTGAAATTCTGCTCATCTCCAGTCGCAATCGAACCCAGTAGGCCTCGAGTTATTTGCGCAACTTCCCTTGCTTCGTCCGGACTGAAGAGGCTTTGATCTCTTTCCGCAATGAAGGTCGGCTGATAATAGCTCCCATGTTCTGGGACTTCGCAATGAAGTTGAAAGCGCTCTTCGATATCGCGTGTCACCCGAGCTCGCGTCTTTACCTCTCGCCCTTCTTTCATCATCGCGACGAGATGGATGGTGCGCTGCAATCCCTCCAAAGCTTGAACAAGATTCTGCGCCGGAAGCACATGAGCGCCTTCGCCATCATGCCTTGGCTCAAAATGCAAGCCGAAGAAAGTTTCTCGTTCCAGATCCATTTGCGGGTGCCTCCGAGCGGAACATATCCAACTGTCTTTGCTTTCGCCATCGGAAATCGCTGCAGCCGTTACGGTATGAATGTAATCGGTGCGCCGACGTCACGATCTCGCTATCGCAGTGCGTGTCCGGTATCAAGAGCCGCGCCCAGCGACGAATGACCATGTCCAATGACGGCTTTGGTGCGATCACGCCCTATGCCGTATGGCGGGTTACCCTGACTTTGCAGGGTCCGGTTCCTGCGCTATTGCCGCCGTTCGACCGAGGCGCAGCGAAAGCCCGCTTCCCGCCCTTCGAGGACAGATCATCATGCAGCGCCGGACGTGAGCGGGGACTACGCCCCCTTGAAGCAAACCATTCGCTCCCAAGAGCGATGACGCTTCGTGTATTCGTATCTGGTGTTGAGACCATTAGCCCAGGAAGCCATCGCGACGCGTCACTCAGGTCTGATCTCGCGCTGGTGGCAGGCGAGAAGGGTGACCAGTCTTCGGCCGGAAATCACCTTCTGGCGCTTGAGGTGGATGAGACCCGTTCGACCGGGTCGAGGTCAACGTCGCCTCCACAGACGCGAGCAAGGGTGTCGGCGTAGACATCAGTTGCTGTGACGGGCACCTGACAATTTCTCCGTCGCTGATATCGGCTCTGGATCATAGCGACAGCTTGCGTCGGCTTAATGGTCTTCATCGGAGTTCCCACCGTTTCCAAGCGACCTCGTGTCCAGGGGCTCACCATCGCAAGCCACCCCCACTGCGCCATGCTCAGGCTCATACAGGGAGGGCGCAACGGCCCTTCGCCGGATCCGCGGCTTCATGTCACGAACCGCACATTCCCTTCATACGTTAAAGGCGCTGGAGCGTCTGCCCCAGCGCCTCTATCACCGTCCTTCAGAGAGCAGCCCAAGGGCACGAGGCGGTACGTTTCGCCCTTGACACCCCTTGCGCAGACTTATGCTTCCGTTTGCGCATTCATCTGCTTTCTCTGACTCATTTACATACAAGTTCATCCATCACATTTCGAATGGCCGCAAGACGCACAGGTCATGCAGCCCTCGACCATGCGCATGTCGTATTGGCCACAGGACGGGCATGCTTTGCCACGCGGGCGTTCGCCCATCACAGCGACCTCGGCTTGAGGGTCGGTTTTGAGGCCCATGCCCTCGCCTGCGATAAACCCGGTTTCGACCAGGTGGGTTTCGATCACGCCGCCAATGGCCGCCAGAATGGAGGGGATGTATTTGCCCTTCATCCACGCGCCGCCACGCGGGTCGAACACGGCTTTGAGTTCCTCGACCACGAAAGACACATCGCCGCCGCGACGGAACACCGCCGAGATCATCCGGGTCAGCGCCACGGTCCAGGCGAAATGCTCCATGTTCTTCGAGTTGATGAAAATCTCGAAGGGACGACGATGCCCGCCGACGACAATGTCGTTGATGGTGATGTAGAGCGCGTGTTCGCTGTCCGGCCATTTGACCTTATAGGTGTTGCCCTCAAGCTGTTGCGGACGATCGAGCGGCTCGGAGAGATAGACGACTTCGGCCCCCTCATCCTGTTCCGGCGCATTCTCGGAGGTCTCGGAAACCGACAGAACAGACCCCGTCACATCATTCGGGCGATAGGTCGTGCAGCCTTTGCAGCCGGTCTCATAGGCCTCCATATAGACCTCTTTGAAGTCCTCGAAGGCGATGTCTTCCGGGCAGTTGATCGTCTTGGAGATCGAGCTGTCGACCCATTTCTGCGCTGCGGCCTGCATGCGGACGTGATCCAAGGGCGCGAGCGTCTGTGCGTTGACGAAATAGTCGGGCAGATCGGCGTCCCCGAATTTGTCGCGGAAGAGTTTGACGGCGTAATCGACGACCTCCTCCTCGATGCGTGAACCGTCTTTTTGCAGCACCTTGCGGGTGTAGGCATAGGCAAAGACCGGCTCGATCCCCGAGGAAACGTTGCCCGCGTAGAGGGAAATCGTGCCGGTCGGCGCAATAGAGGTCAAAAGCGCATTTCGAATGCCATTTTGACGAATGGCATCTTTGACGTCCTGATCCATGTGCTCAAGCGATCCGGAGGCCAGATACTTATCAGCCTCAAACAACGGGAAAGCGCCCTTTTCCTTCGCCAAGTCTGCGGAGGCCAAATAGGACGCGCGTGCAATCATCTTGAGCCACTTCTCGCAGGTCGCGGCGGCTTCTTCAGAGCCATACCGCTGACCGATCATCAACAGTGCATCGGCCAGCCCGGTGACACCAAGGCCAATGCGGCGTTTCGCCTGGGCTTCCTGTGCCTGCTGCTCCAACGGAAACCGCGAGGCATCGACCACATTGTCCATCATACGCACGGCAGTCGCGACCAGATCGGACAGCGCCGCCTCGTCCATCTCTGCGCCCTTTTCAAAAGGCGTTTTGACCAGACGCGCAAGGTTGATCGAGCCCAAGAGGCAAGCCCCATAGGGCGGCAGGGGCTGCTCCCCACAGGGGTTGGTCGCCGCGATCGTTTCGACATAGGAGAGATTGTTCATCTTGTTGATCCGGTCGATGAAAATCACCCCCGGCTCGGCATAGTCATAGGTGCCCTTCATGATCCTGTTCCAAAGATCACGCGCCTCGACGGTGTGATAGACCTTACCGCCGAACTTCAACTCCCACGGACCATCGGCCTTCACCGCCTCCATGAAATCGTCGGTCACCAGCACGGAAAGGTTGAACATCCGCAGACGTGCTGCGTCCTGTTTCGCCTCGATGAAGGCCTCGATATCCGGATGATCGCAGCGCATGGTCGCCATCATCGCACCACGGCGCGAGCCCGCCGACATGATCGTCCGACACATCGCGTCCCAAACATCCATGAAGGACAAAGGCCCGGAGGCATCCGCCGCAACTCCCATGACATCCGCACCTTTCGGGCGAATGGTGGAAAAGTCATAGCCGATCCCGCCGCCCTGCTGCATGGTGAGCGCGGCCTCTTTGAGCATATCAAAAATGCCCGCCATGCTGTCCGGGATCGTGCCCATAACGAAACAGTTGAACAGCGTCACGGCACGGCCTGTGCCAGCCCCCGCCAGAATACGCCCTGCCGGCAGGAATTTGAAATCCTCCAACGCGTGGTAGAATTTCTCTTCCCAGGCCACGCTGTCTTTTTCCACAGAGGCCAAAGACCGCGCCACACGCCGCCAACTGTCCTCGACAGACAAATCCATTGCCGTGCCATCGGCCTCTTTCAGGCGGTATTTCATATCCCAGATTTGTTCGGCGATAGGGGCGGCAAAGCGGGTCATGGCAGTCTTTTCCGGTCTTGATGAGTCATAGAGAGGCGCAGGGTTTAATCCCATGGGGGCAGAGGCGCAACCGCGCTGAGAGCATGGCTTGTCGAATCAATCCTCCGACCTATGATCTATACCACACTTAGAGCGTTCTGATGGCTGACCACATAAATCTCGTCAAACTCTGCGTGGGCATCGACACAGTCGAAGAGCTCAACGCCTATATCGAAGCCACCCCGGGCACGAGCCGCGGGCATGTCACGCGCATGTGGCCCAAGCAGGAAGAGAAACTGCTGAACGGCGGCTCGCTTTATTGGGTGATAAAAGGCGTGATTCAGGCGCGTCAGACCATTGTCGGACTGCATGAGGTGATCGGCCATGACGGCGTGCGCCGCTGTCGGATCGAGTTGGCGAAACCGCTCATTCGCACCCAAAACGCCCAACGCCGCCCGTTTCAGGGCTGGCGCTATCTCAAACCCGAAGACGCCCCTGCCGATCTGCCGCAGGGCCGCAAAAGCGAGCCTGAGCTGCCTGCGGAATTGGCGCAGACCCTGGCCGAGATCGGGATTGTTTGAGTATTTTTGGCAGCAAAGGAAACAGGCACTCACGCCCCGGTCAAGCGCGCTTTTAGACCTGTCGGGAAAAGTGCCGGGCCCGTCTCTGTGTCGAGATGATCGAGCGCATACCACCGCGCCACACATTCGGCGCCATTGTCCTCGGCAAAGTGAATCTCGTTCTGACCGTCATAGGCCCCATTCGGAAGGCTGACGTCATAAAGGAACAGCACTTCGTGGCCGATCATGCCCTCATGGGTGTAGAGATTTTCCATCACCTGCGGCGGCGTGTTCAATGTGATCTCGACGCCCAGCTCTTCGCGAAATTCGCGCACAATCGCCGCCTCAGCGGTTTCGCCGAATTCCACGGAGCCCCCCAAAGGCCGCACCCCTTTGAGTTGCCCGGCATCGTCATAAACCTCAGCGGCCAACAGCCGCCCCTCGCGCCAGACCAGGCCAAGCGCCTTAACTCTGATGGCTTGAGCAGGCCGCCAAACGGTCAATCCTCCAACCCCAACATCTCCTTGAGCGTCACCAGCGTCGCGCGGGTGTCGTCCGTCCAATGCGCCATGCGGGATTTGAACAGGGTCGCCTGCGAGCGGTGCACCGGATCGCAATTCAGAATTTTGAGATGGTTGGCACGCAGCGTCTCACCTGTGGTCGTGATGTCGGCCACGGCCTCGGCGGTGAGGTTTTTCACCGTACCTTCGGTCGCGCCCTGGCTGTCAACGAGCTGATAATCCGCCACACCGTTCTGTTTCAGGAACTCGCGGATCAGGTGGTGATATTTCGTCGCGATGCGCAGGCGGAAGCCATGGCGCGCGCGGAAGGCGGCGGCGGCGGCGTCAAGATCATCCAGCGTGTCGACATCGACCCAAGCCTTCGGCACGGCGATGATCAGGTCCGCATGGCCAAACCCCATCGGCGCCATTTCGATCACCTTGCTGTCCCAGCTCGCGAGTTTGTCGCGCACCAGATCGGAGCCGGTGACGCCCATGTGGATGCGTCCGGCGGCCAGTTCGCGCGGGATTTCAGAGGCCGAAAGAAGCACAAGTTCAACGCCCTCAATGCCTTCGACCGCGCCGGAATATTCCCGCTCGCTCCCGGCCCGCGACAGCGTCACGCCGCGCTCGGAAAACCATTCAAAGGTCTTTTCCATCAACCGGCCCTTGGAGGGCACGCCCAGTTTGACCACCATCATGCGCCTCCTTTCAGGCTCAGAAGCACATTCGGACGGATCACGCCGCCCACAGCCGGGATCGACCGCCCCTGCCCCAAGACCGACGTGAGCGCATCATAGCGCCCGCCGGTCGCCACGGGGGGCAGGTCCGGGCGGCCCTCGGCGTAGAAGCCGAAGACGAAGCCGTCGTAATATTCCATCGAGGTGCGGCCGTAGGAAGCCTCGAAATCGAGGTTTTCCACATCGACGCCCCGTTTCGCCAAAGCCTCGGTCCGGCGGCTCAAAAGGCTCACAGCCTCGGAAATCGCCGGCAGATCCACGGTGATGTCGCGCAGCTGCGACAGCACATGCGGCAGGGTTTCCTTGAGCGACAGGATGTCGTCCAAAAGCTCGATCTCGCCTGCGGAAATCGGCGGCTCGGCGGCGTCTTCTTCGAGCGCCTTGATCCGCGTGTCGATCTCCGTCTGGGTGCGCAGTCCGATAAAGGGCGCCTCGGGTTGGGCCAGATTGGCACGCACGCGCTCGAGGTTTTGCAGGCGGAGCGTGGTGCCTGCCTCGGAAAACCGCGTCATCAACGCGCGAAACCGACGCGGACGCCAGATGTGGCGCAACAACGCAGCCCGACGGCGTTCGGTGGTTTTCAGACCGGCAACAGCGGCTTTCAGAATGCCGATGTCACCGGTCGCGGCGTGCAGCCCACTGTCGGACAACACATTGGCAAAATGCGCGAAAACCTCTGCATCGGCAGCCGCCGGATCGGAGCCGTCGAAGACCTCATAGCCGACCTGAACATATTCATTGGCGCGCGTGGGCATGTCTTCTTGCTTGCGGAACACCTCACCCGCGTAGGTGTAACGCGCGGGTTCGGCGCCGTTCGACATATGCTCTTGCACGACAGGCACGGTGAAATCCGGGCGCAGCATCATTTCGCCGCGCTCGGGGTCTTGGGTCATGTAAGCGCGCGCGCGGATGTCCTCGCCGTAGAGATCCAGAAGAACCTCGGCAGGCAGGAGAATGTCCATCTCGACGGGCAATGCGCCCTGCGCCTCGAAGAAGGCTTTGAGGCGCGCGGCCTCGGCCTTGATGGCGGCTTTGGTGATCTCAATGCGGGCCATCAGGAATAGCTTTCGATGATCTCGCGCACCTTCGCGACCATCTGATCGCGGGGCACTTCATATTGGTTGGGGCGGTCTTTCCATTCTTCGACGGAGGCGCTCTCGGCCAGTTTGGTGCCCAGGATCAGGTCCTTGATCTGCACCACGCCACGCTCCGCCTCGTCACCGCCTTGGATGATCGCCACCGGGCTCATCCGTTTGTCGGCGTATTTGAGCTGGTTACCGAAGTTCTTCGGGTTGCCGAGGTAGACCTCAGCGCGAATACCCGCCTGACGCAACTCGGAGACCATCGCCATATAGTCGCCCATGCGGTCACGATCCATCACGGTCACCACGACAGGACCTTGCGCTTTGGACCCGATCCGGCCCGTCGCGCGCAAAGCCGCCAAAAGACGGTCGACGCCGATGGAGGCGCCCGTCGCAGGCACGGCCTGACCGGTGAAGCGTTTGACCAGATCGTCGTAACGCCCGCCGCCAGCGACAGACCCGAACTCGCGCACGCGACCTTTCTCGTCGGTAACCTCAAAGGTCAGCTCGGCCTCATAGACCGGCCCGGTGTAATAGCCGAGGCCCCGCACCACGGCGGGGTCGATCACGACGCGATCGGGGCCGTATCCTTGGCCCTCAAGCAATTCCGCGATCTCGCGCAGTTCCGCAACCCCTTCTTGGCCGGTTTTCGCCTCGCCGACGAGTTCGCCCAAGCGATCCAACGTGGTGGCATTGCTGTCTTGGCGGCCGTTCACAAAACCGAGGATCAGATCGACCTGCGCGGTTTCAAGCCCTGCGCCTTTGGTGAAATCACCGCTTTCATCTTTGCGACCTTCGGTGAGCAAAGCCCTGACACCTTCGTCACCGAATTTGTCATGCTTGTCGATGGTCCGAAGAACAATCCCGCGCGTAGCGGCGAACTCTTCGGTGTCCGGCAGGCCAGCACTTTCCAGCACGCCGTCCAGCACTTTGCGGTTGTTCACCCGCACGATGTAATCGCCGCGCGGAATGCCAACCTTTTCAAGACAATCCGACAGCATCGCGCAGATCTCTGCGTCGGCGGCCACGGAGGGCGCCCCCACGGTGTCGGCGTCGCATTGGTAGAATTGGCGGAACCGTCCGGGTCCCGGTTTTTCATTGCGCCACACAGGCCCCATCGCGAACCGCCGGTAGGGCGACGGCAGGTCCTGACGATACTGCGCGGCGACACGGGCCAAAGGCGCCGTCATGTCGTAGCGCAGAGCGACCCAATCGGAATCATCCTCTTGCCAGGCAAAAACCCCCTCGTTCGGGCGGTCCACATCCGGCAGGAATTTGCCCAGCGCCTCGACGGTTTCCACCGCAGAGGTCTCAAGCGCCTCGAACCCGTAATGGTGATAGACCTCAGCAATTTGATCGAGCATATATTTGCGCTCGCTCACCTCGGTGCCGAAGTAATCACGAAAGCCCTTGGGCGTCACTGCCTTGGGGCGCGGGGTTTTCTTGGGCTTGGCCATGGCCGGTCCTTTTGCTCACTGTCGCGGGCGGCATATCGCACGGGCGGCTCAGGGGCAAGGCGCGACGCTGGTGGACGGCGTGAAATCCTTATGACATAGGCTTAGTGAGACGCCCGGAACGCCAGAGAGGACCCGACATGTCAGACGAGACCCGCATCACCGCTTTGGAAGAACAAGTCGCCTATCTCACGAAGACCGTCGAAGAGCTGTCCGACATTGTGGCGCAGCAGGAAGGTATTCTGGAGAAAGCCGAGCGGCGTCTGGGGATGCTGATGGAGGCCGAAGCCCTGCGCCAGTCGGAGAGCGATGGCACTGTGCCTCTGGCCGACCAACGCCCGCCGCACTACTGAACCAAAGCACGACTGAGTTAGCGCATCTCCTCGCTCATCACCTGACCGTCATGGAGCAACAACTCCAGCCAATTCTCCTCCGCCCCGAAATAGGGATAGACGGAGACGAAAGCGACCTGACGTTCCAGCGTATCGAGGCTCCCTGCCGGGCAATATTCGCCACGCCCCACACCGCAGGCTTGGCGTTTGATCCGCTCATAGGTTTTGTCGGCCTGCGACCAGTCGCGCTCTGAATGATCCGAATAGCGCAAAACCTCATGCAGCCCCGCCGCGCCAAACATCGTCAAAGCCGCCGTCACCTGACGGGCACAACCATCGGCAAAGCCCGTGATGTATTGGCTGCGCGGCTCGGTGCTTGAGGGGGCGCTGTCGTAGAGCTGCCAGACAGGGCGGCCCTCACGCGGGAATTGATCGACCTTTTCGCCCATGGCACGGGGCCTGATCTCGCAGTTGATGCCAACCTCGCCAAAGGGCAGAACCTCGCCGGGTTTGACGGTCGAGACCGGACCATCCTCCGATTTTGATTGCAAAAATCCGAACAGAGGCTTGCGCGCTTTTGGCTCAGAGGGCGCATCCCGTTCCGACATCTCTGGCGCGACACCATGGGTTTCAGGCCGCGCCTCAAAGCCCTCTTCGACCGGCAAAGCCACCTCTTCGACCTGTGCCTCATCGCGTTTGGGTTTCAGGAAAGCAAACATGCCGCCAAGCCCCGCGCGGCGCACCTCCGTGGTTTCGGCGAGGATTTGGTCAGACTCTGCAACGACGTCAGCCGTGAGAGAGTCCAACGTGTCTTCACCAAGCGCCACATCCGCACGTTCGCCGCCTTCCAACGCCTCCGGCGCAGCCGCGATCTCTTCTCTCGAAGCAAGAACCTCGGGGGCATCAGGCGTCTCATCGACTATCGTCCCTGCCCCAACGGGCGGCGCCAAAAACGCGGGCGTTTCAACCTGACAGGCGGACAGCCCAAATGCACAAGTGACCAACAAAAGCGCCCGCATCAGATGTCCTCGACCATGATCACGCCGTCGAAGGATTTGATCGCGCCTTTCACCTCCGGCGTGATGACAAAGGGTTGCGGCACGTCGATGTCGACCTCATTGGGATAATCCGGTGCCATGATGCAGAACGAGATCGCGCCTTTCGGGGGCTGTTTCGCCTCCTGCGTCACGCGGGTCAGCAATTCGCCAACCTGAATGACCGCGCTGGTGTCTTCGCAGTAAATCTTCAGCCCCGCGCCACCGGCATCCGCGACAATCGTGTCCATCGGCGCGACGGAGCGGATCATCGGGTCGAACTGACCGTCGTTGAACCGGCCTTCGAGCGTCATCACAAGCTTGTCGTGTTTTTCGAATATCTCGTAGGACGGTTCGTATTCGCCCTTTTTCGGGAACATGGCGATGCCCGCCAATTGCCCGGTGCTGTCGGAAATGTTCATGCGGAAATACCGCGTGCCCTTGCCGGATTTCATCGGACGGAAACCGGACACCAGCACGCCCACTTTCATGATCGCGCCGCCTTCGGCTTCGGCCTTGGCCTGAACTTCGGCAATCGTGCCGATTTTCTTGCGTTTCAAAGCACTTGCGTAGTCGTCGAGCGGATGACCGGAGAGGTAAAACCCGATGGCTTTATGCTCTTCCATGAGACGCTCAGAGGCCACCCAATCACCCACGGGAGAGAGCCGCGGTTCGGGCAGGTCCTCCCCCGCATCGCCAAAGAGCGACACTTGGTTCGAGGCCTTTTGCTCATGGATTGCGGCGGAATATTGCACCAGCTGCTCAAGACTGTCGAAGACCCGGCGACGGTTGCTGTCGAGCTGATCGAAGGCACCTGCGCGGGCGAGCATTTCCAAGGGGCGTTTGCCGACCTTTTTCAAATCCACCCGCCGGGCAAAATCAAAGAGCGTCACAAAGGGCTTGCCGCCTTCTTCGCGGGCGCGGACGATCAGTTGCATCGCCTCAGAGCCGACGTTTTTCAGCGCGCCCAGCGCGTAGACCAGCTTTTGATCCACCACATCGAACGACGCCAGCGAGCGGTTCACACAGGGCGGCACGATCTCGATCTCAAGCCCGCGTTTGACCTCTTCGGCATAGATCGCCAACTTGTCGGTGAGGTGAATATCGCAGTTCATGACCCCGGCCATGAACTCCACCGGGTGGTTCGCCTTGAGCCAGCCAGTTTGATAGGACACCACCGCATAGGCCGCCGCGTGGGATTTGTTGAACCCGTAGTTGGCGAATTTCTCCAGAAGGTCGAACACCTCGGAGGCCTTCTTTTTCGGCACACCGTTCTTGGCCGCACCCTCTTCGAATTTCGGGCGCTCGGCGTCCATCGCCTCCTTGATCTTTTTCCCCATCGCGCGCCGCAAAAGGTCAGCGCCGCCAAGCGAATAGCCCGCCATGACCTGCGCGATCTGCATCACCTGTTCCTGATAGACGATGATGCCCTGCGTCTCGGCGAGGATGTGGTCAATCGTGGGATGGACCGATTCCAATTCCTTGCGCCCGTGTTTCACGTCGCAATAGGTCGGGATGTTTTCCATCGGCCCCGGACGATAGAGCGCCACAAGGGCCACGATGTCCTCGATACAGGTCGGCTTCATCTGTCTGAGCGCCTGCATCATGCCCGAGCTCTCGACCTGGAACACAGCGACCGTTTTCGCGTCCGAATAGAGTTTATAGGTCGCCGGATCATCCAGCGGGATGAGATTGATCTGGTTCTCCCCGCCCTCTGGCGGCTCGTACAACTCGGTGCCGTCGGCGGCGACGTGCAAAGGCCGACCGGATTTGAAAATCAAATCCATCGCGGATTGAATGACGGTCAGCGTCTTGAGACCCAGAAAGTCGAATTTCACCAGACCGGCCTGCTCGACCCATTTCATATTGAACTGGGTGGCGGGCATGTCGGAGCGCGGATCTTGGTAGAGCGGCACCAACTCGTCGGTCGGACGGTCCGCGATCACCACACCTGCGGCGTGGGTGGAGGCGTTTCTCAAAAGCCCCTCGACCTGTTGGCCATAGGTCAACAGCCGGTCGACGACCTCTTCGTTGCGGGCCTCTTCTCTGAGCTTCGGCTCGTCTTCCAGCGCCTGTTTGATCGACACCGGCTTGACGCCTTCGACCGGGATCAATTTCGACAGGCGATCCACCTGCCCGTAAGGCATCTGGAGCACCCGCCCGATGTCGCGCACGGCAGCCTTGGACAAAAGCGCACCGAAGGTGATGATCTGCCCCACCTTGTCGCGACCGTATTTCTCCTGCACGTAGCGGATGGTTTCCTCGCGCCGGTCCATGCAAAAGTCGATGTCGAAGTCGGGCATCGACACACGTTCCGGGTTCAAGAACCGTTCGAACAGCAAAGAATAGCGCAGCGGGTCCAAATCAGTAATGGTCAGCACGTAGGCCACGAGGGAACCGGCCCCGGACCCCCGCCCCGGCCCGACCGGAATGTTGTTGTCCTTGGACCATTTGATAAAGTCGGCCACGATCAGGAAGTAGCCCGGGAACCCCATCTGTTCGATGATCCCCAGCTCGAATTTGAGCCGTTCTTCATACTCTTCGCGCGGCACCGCCGCCTCGATCACGGCGAGACGCTTGTCCAGACCTTCCCAGGCCTGTTTGCGCAACTCCTCGACCTCGTCATCGGCGAATTTCGGCAGGATCGGGTCGCGTTTATAGGCTTTGAAAGCGCAGCGCTTCGCGATCTCGACGGTATTCTCAAGCGCCTCCGGCAAATCGGCAAAGAGTGTCGCCATCTCGGCAGGAGATTTGAAATAATGCTGCGGGGTCAAACGCCTACGCGGCTCAACCTGATCGACATAGGCCCCCTCGGCGATACAGATCAGCGCGTCATGCGCCTCATACATATCGCTTTTCGGGAAATAGACGTCATTCGTCGCCACCAAAGGCAGACCCAGATCATAGGCCCATTCCACGAATGGCCGTTCGGTCAGGCGCTCGGCCTCAGTCGAGCCGCCATCCTCCCCCGGATGACGCTGCAACTCGACGTAAAGCCGGTTCGGATAGATCGCTTTCAGCCGCTCCAAAAGCGCGCGGGCCTGATCTTCGTGGTTCTCGCGGATCATCCGCCCCACCGGCCCATCCGAGCCGCCCGTCAGACAGATCAGCCCACCGGAATAGCGTTCCAACTCCTCGATGGTGACCTGCGGAATGCCTTCGTGTTTGTCCACGTAGAGACAGGAGTTGAGCTTCATCAGATGCTCATAGCCCGTCTCGTTTTGCGCCAAGAGCACCACCGGTGCGGGCAATTTCGGACGCTCGCCGGGGGCGGCCTCGTGATAGGCGACATCGACCTGACAGCCGATGATCGGCTGCACGCCGGCGCCCTTGGCATATTCGGAAAATTCCAGCGCACAGAACAGGTTGTTGGTGTCCGTGACGGCGACGGCGGGCATCTCCATATCCGTCACCATGCCGCTCAATTTCTTGAGCCGCATCGCGCCCTCTAGGAGCGAATATTCGGTATGGACACGGAGGTGGATGAAGGAAGGACTGCTCATTTCCGGCCCAAGCTAACGCATGGCGACGAGGCTCGCCAAGAGCAAAACGTGTCTTTTCCACAGCTCGTTTTGACGCGCGCGCCTTCGCCCGCCCCGCATGAATTTTGATCAAAAGTACAAAGCTTGGGCGAAACCCGCTTAGAATCCCTTGCAAAATGCCGCCAAGGACGGTTTTCTTTTGGAAATCACCCGCGCTTTCCGCCGCATCGGGCGCGTGTTTTGAACAAGAAAGCGGCTGGTCTGACGTATGGAGATCACTTTTCGGCTAAACGGCGACCTTGTGACGGCAAGCGACGCACCGACCCGAACCCTGCTCGATTATCTGCGCGACACCCGTGGCCTCACCGGCACGAAAGAAGGGTGCAACGAGGGCGATTGTGGCGCCTGCACCGTGATGGTGGAGGATGAAAGCGGCAAAAAGCCCTTGAATGCCTGCATCCTGTTTTTGCCTCAGCTTCACGGAAAGACCGTCACCACGGTCGAGGGTCTGTCGAAAGGCGACACGCTGCATCCGGTGCAAAGCGCAATGATTGAAGAGCACGGCAGCCAATGCGGCTTTTGCACCCCCGGCATCGTCATGTCGCTGGCCACGGCGCACGCCCGAGGCGAAACCAATCACGAGGATGTTCTTGCGGGCAATCTTTGCCGTTGTACGGGCTATGCGCCTATTCTGCGTGCTGCGAAAAAGGCCGAAACCGCCCCCATTCCCGAAGAGTTGGAGCACATCCCTTTCCCTGCGCCTGCCATTGTCGAACGCCCTGAGACAGCCGACGAATTGGCGGCGATCTACGCGCTGCGCCCTGACGCGACGCTGATCGCGGGGGCCACGGATGTGGGGCTTTGGGTCACCAAACAGATGCGCGATCTGGATGAGGTGATTTTCCTGAACGGGGTCGAAGACCTCAGAGGCATCACCGAGACAGATGAGGCGTTTGAAATCCGGGCGATGACCCCGATTGCCGATCTGATCGCGCTGTTCAAACCCTATTCGCCATCTCTGTCCGAGATGTATCGTCGCTTTGCCTCCACCCAGGTGCGCGCCGCCGCGACCCTGGGCGGCAATATTGCCAACGGCTCTCCGATTGGCGACAGCCCGCCGCCGCTGATTGCAGCAGACGCCACCCTGACGCTGCGCAAGGGCGAGGAGCGGCGGACCATTCCGCTTGAGGATTTCTTCATCGCTTATGGCAAACAGGACAGAGGCACATCCGAGTTCGTCGAAAGCATCACAGTGCCCAAAAGCGGTCTCACGAACCTCAAGGTCTACAAGCTCTCGAAACGTTTCGATCAGGACATTTCCGCCGTCTGCGGCGCCTTCAACATCACGGTCGCGGACGGTAAAATCGCCGCCGCGCGCATCGCCTTTGGCGGCATGGCCGGAACGCCCGCGCGCGCGAAAACGGTGGAGGCCGCGTTGATCGGCCAGCCGTGGAGCATGGACACGATTGACAGCGCCTTGCCCGCTTTTGCCATGGATTACACGCCGATGAGCGACATGCGCGCCTCCTCCGCCTATCGCCTCACCGCCGCGCAAAACATGCTCAAACGCTATTTCGCCGAGGCGCAGGGCCTCACCACCTCGGTTCTTGATGTGAAGGAGGGCGCATAATGTCTGTCGGCTCCCCTCTTCCGCATGACGCCGCGAAACTCCATGTGACGGGTCAGGCGCGCTATATCGACGATATCCCCCTGCCCGCCGGTGCACTGCATCTGGCCTTTGGCCTTTCGACCGTGGCGCATGGCGAAATCACCGCGATGGACCTCAGTGCCGTGCGCGCCGCCCCCGGCGTGGTGCGGGTCTACACCGCCGAGGATTTCGGCGATCACGTGCCGGATTGTTCGCCCTCTTTGGGCGATGAGCCACTGCTCACTTCGGGTGAGGTGCAATTCATCGGCCAGCCGATTTTCCTTGTCGTCGCCACCTCGCATCAGGCCGCGCGCAAGGCCGCGAAGCTGGGCAAGATCGACTACAAAGAGCTTCCCGCGTTGTTGGATTATGACAGCGCCATGGAGGCCAACAGCCGGTTTGAGGACGGCCCGCGTATCTATGGCTGTGGCGACGCCGCGACAGCCATCGCCGAGGCGCCACATAAAATCGAAGGCACCATCGAGATCGGTGGGCAGGAGCATTTCTACCTCGAAGGTCAGGCCGCCGCCGCCGTGCCGCAAGAGGGCGGTGATATGTGGGTGCATTCTTCGACGCAACACCCCTCGGAAATTCAACACAAGGTGGCGCATGCGCTTCATGTGCCGATGCATGCCGTGCGCGTCGAAACCCGGCGCATGGGGGGCGGCTTTGGCGGCAAGGAGTCCCAAGGCAACTGGCTCGCCATCGCCTGCGCCATCGCCGCACGCGACACCGGCAAGCCTTGTAAAATGCGCTACGACCGCGACGACGATATGGTGATCACCGGCAAGCGCCACGATTTTCGCATCTCCTACACCTGCGGCTTCGACGACGAGGGCCGCATCCTCGGCATTGATTTCCTGCAAATCACCCGTGGCGGCTGGTCGATGGACCTGACTTTGCCGGTTGCCGACCGTGCGATGCTGCACGCCGACAATGCCTATTTCCTGCCGCATGCGCGAATCGAGAGCCATAGGCTCAAGATGAACACCCAATCCAACACCGCTTACCGTGGCTTTGGCGGACCGCAGGGCGTCTTGGGCATCGAGCGCGTGGTCGATCACATCGCGCATGCCTTGGGCAAAGACCCCGTGGAGGTGCGCAAGCTCAACTATTACGACGAGATGGTCACGCCCACGGCGGGTGATGGTGTGCCGGAGGATCATGTGCTGTCGCTCGACGGCGAACCGACCTCCGAGGGCAGCGTCGAACATGTGGACGCTCACCCGCAACATGCTGGCGGGCAAGTCACGCCGCGTGGCAAGTTGACGCCCTATGGGCAAGAGGTCGAGGATTTCATCCTGCACGGCATGACAGAGGAAATCTTGAAGACCTCCGACTATGCCGCACGCAAATCCTCCATTCAAAAATGGAACGCAGAGAACCCGATCATCAAAAAGGGATTGGGCGTCTCGCCGGTCAAATTCGGCATCTCCTTCACCCTCACCCACCTCAATCAGGCGGGGGCGCTGGTCCATATCTACAACGACGGCTCGATCCATCTGAACCACGGCGGCACCGAAATGGGGCAAGGCCTGTTCCAAAAGGTCGCGCAAGTCGCCGCCACGGAATTCGGCGTCTCTTTGGATAAGGTCAAGATCACCGCGACCGACACCGCCAAAGTCCCCAACACCTCCGCAACCGCCGCTTCGTCGGGGACGGACCTCAACGGCATGGCGGTGAAGAACGCCTGCGACCGCATCCGCACCCGGCTTGAGGTCTTTATCCTCGACCGGTTCGGGGAAAGCGATGTGACCTGGGCCAAGGGCAAAGTGCATTTCGGCGTCCATGAGATGGAGTTCGACGAGCTGATCAGCCTCGCCTATATGAACCGCGTGTCGCTGTCGGCGACCGGATTTTACAAAACGCCGAAGATCGAATGGGACCGGATCAAAGGCCAAGGTCGTCCGTTCTTCTACTTCGCCCACGGCATCGCGATCACCGAAGTGGCGCTTGATACATTGACCGGCGAAAACCGCATTCTGCGAGCCGACATCCTGCATGACGCAGGCGCATCGCTGAACCCGGCGATCGACAAGGGCCAGATCGAAGGCGGCTATGTGCAGGGCGCCGGTTGGCTCACCACCGAGGAGCTTGTGTGGGACGACAAAGGCGTGCTCAAGACCCACGCGCCCTCGACCTATAAAATCCCCGCCTGTTCCGACGCGCCCGACGTGTTCAACGTCGATCTGTGGGACGGGCGCAACCGCGAAGAGACGATCTATCGCTCCAAAGCGGTGGGCGAGCCGCCGTTCATGTTGGGGATTTCCGCCTTTCTGGCGCTGTCGGATGCCTGCGCCGCTTGCGGTCCCAGCTACCCGGCGCTCAATGCCCCCGCGACGCCCGAGGAATGCCTCGCCGCGATTAAGAGGGCGAAAGCGTGAGCTTTGATCGCGATGCCCTGAGCGCGGCACTTGCCAAAAACGCCCGCGTCGCCCGCGTGGTCGTGGCTGAGGCGCAGGGGTCAACCCCGCGCGAAGTGGGCGCCTCGATGTTGGTGTGGCAAACAGCAGATGGCTTTGCCCAGTCCGGCACCATTGGCGGCGGCACCTTGGAATTCGAGGCGGCAAAACACGCGTTTTCCGCGCCACGCTTTCAACGCCTGCCGCTGGGCCCCACGATGGGGCAATGCTGCGGCGGGGCGGTGACGCTTTTGACCGAAGTCTTCGAGAGCGCTGCGAACATCCCCGAAGACGTCTTTGCCCGTGGCCCTGGCGCCATGCCCTTTGCCGTCAAGAAAGCCCTCGCCGAGGCTCGCGCGCAAGGCCATGTCACACCGAAACTCCATGGCGACTGGATGGTCGAACCGATCACCCGCGCCACGCGGCCGATCTGGCTTTGGGGCGCAGGCCACGTCGGGCGGGCCATCGTCGCAACGCTTGCCCCCCTGCCCGATCTCGCAATCACCTGGATCGACACCGATGCCAATCGCTTCCCCGATGCGATCCCCGAGGGCGTCACACAACTGGTCGCCGCACATCCCGAAGCCCTCATGTCCTACGCGCCACCAGAGGCCGAGCACCTGATCCTGACCTATTCCCACGCGCTTGATCTGGAGTTGTGCCACCGGGCGCTGACACATGGATTTGCCTTCGCTGGCCTGATCGGATCGCACACAAAATGGGCACGCTTTCGCAGCCGTCTCCGCGATCTTGGCCATACGGACGCCCAAATCGCACGCATTTGCTGTCCAATCGGGCAACCTGACCTAGGGAAACATCCCCAAGCCATTGCGGTTGGGGTCGCGGCCCAAGTAATCTCGGGGCGAGAGATCAGAGAATCTTACGGGGAACGGACAGGGTGACGGAGCTTTTGAAAGTCGTGGGGCTGACCCGCGAATATCCCGGCGTGCGCGCCAATGACGATGTCAGTTTTTCCATCGGCACGGGCGAAGTTCATGCGCTTTTGGGCGAAAACGGCGCGGGAAAATCGACCCTTGTGAAAATGATTTACGGGCTGGAAAAGCCCGACGCGGGGTTCATGAAACTGCGCGGCGGCTCTTTCGCGCCACAAAACCCGCAGGCTGCCCGCGCCGCAGGCGTCGCCATGGTGTTTCAGCATTTCTCGCTCTTCGAGGCGCTGACGGTCGCCGAAAACGTAGCACTCGGTATGGAAAACCCGCCGAAAATGCGCGAGCTGGCCGCCTCTATCCGCGAGGTCTCGGAAAACTATGGCTTGCCTTTGGACCCCGACCGGATTGTTGGCGATCTGTCGGCGGGGGAACGGCAACGCGTCGAGATCATCCGCTGTCTGTTGCAAGATCCGAAGCTGTTGATCATGGACGAGCCGACCTCGGTTCTGACGCCGCAAGAGGTTGAAATCCTGTTCAAAACCCTGCGCAAACTGCAATCCGAAGGCACTTCGATCCTCTATATTTCGCACAAGCTCGAAGAAATCCGCGCACTTTGCGACGGGGCGACGATCCTGCGTCTCGGCAAAGTGGTGGGCGACTGCGACCCCAAAGTCACCACGGCGCGGGCCATGGCGGAGATGATGGTGGGGCAGACGCTGCACGTGCCGTCGCGCGAAGGTGGTGAGACGGGTGAGGTGCTGCTAGAGGTCAAAGGCCTCGACTTCGCGCCCGCAAATCCCTTTGGCACAAAGCTCAAGAACGTCTCTCTAACGCTGCGCGCGGGCGAGGTTCTTGGCATCGGCGGGGTGGCGGGCAACGGGCAGGACGAATTGCTCTCGGTGCTGTCGGGCGAGGCCCGGACCGGCAAGGGCGCCGTTATGTTTGAGGGGCAGGACGTGAGCTCTCTGGGGCCAAACGCGCGGCGCAAAATCGGCATTCTGGCCGCGCCCGAGGAACGCCTCGGCCACGCCGCAGCGCCCAATATGAGCCTGACGGAGAACGCGGCGCTGACCGCAACGATCCGTAAAAAGCTCAGCAAAAACAATTTCCTGAACTGGAAAAAGACCGAAGATTTTGCCCGCGAGGTGATCAAGGCCTTCGACGTGCGCACCCCCGGCCCCGGCTCGGCAGCACGGTCTTTGTCGGGGGGCAATTTGCAGAAATTCGTTATCGGGCGCGAGGTCATGCAAGAGCCGAAGATTTTGGTGGTGAACCAGCCGACCTGGGGCGTCGATGCCTCCGCCGCCGCCGCAATCCGGCAGGCGCTTCTTGATCTCGCGGCGCAGGGCGCTGGCGTCCTCGTCATTTCTCAGGACCTCGACGAGTTGATGGAAATCTCCGATCATTTCGCCGCCCTCAACGAGGGCACATTGACCGCGCCCCGCCCCGCCAAAGGCCTCACCGTCGATGAGATCGGTCTGATGATGGGCGGCGCGCATGATATGGAGGTGGCGGAGCTGTGATCACATTCGTCAAACGCCCCGAACCCTCGAAAGCCTGGACCATTGCCACGCCGATCCTCGCGGTCATTCTGACCATGATCCTCGGCGGATTGCTGTTCGCCGCCATGGGCAAGGACCCGGTCGCGGCCATTCGCACGATCTTTTGGGACCCGCTCTTTAACGAACAATTCGCCGCCTATTCGCGCCCGCAATTGCTGGTCAAAGCCGGGCCGCTGATCCTGATCGCCATCGGGCTCTCGCTGGGGTTCAAAGCCGGGATTTGGAACATCGGCGCCGAAGGCCAATATATCATCGGCGCCATCACCGGCGCCTCTGTCGGTCTGGCGCTTTACCCGTTGGACGCCTGGTGGATTTTTCCTCTAATGGTGATCGCGGGGGCTTTGGGCGGCTTTCTCTGGGCGATGATCCCAGCGCTGTTGAAGACAAAATTCAACACCAATGAAATCCTCGTCTCGCTGATGCTGGTCTATGTGGCGGAGCAAATTCTGGCCTCCGCCGCGCTTGGTTTTTTGCGCAACCCGGAGGGCAACGGCTTTCCCGGCTCGCGCAACCTGAGCCAGATCCCGGCCATGTCTAACCCGGAGCTGATCACCGGCACAGGCGCGCATTGGGGCGTGGTCGCGGCCTTTGCCTCTGTCGTGGCGGCCTATGTGTTGATCAACAAACATATGCTGGGCTTTCAAATCCGGCTGACCGGCGAAAGCCCCCGCGCGGCGCGGTTTGCGGGTGTCAAAGACAAGCTTTTGGTTGTGTTCTGTCTCGGCGCGGCGGGTGCACTCTCAGGATTGGCCGGGCTGTTCGAAGTCACAGGTCCCGCCGGTCAAATCTCCATCGACTTTGGTGCAGGCTACGGCTTTACCGCCATCATCGTCGCCTTTCTGGGCCGTTTGAACCCCATCGGCATCCTGCTGGCCGGGTTGCTCCTCGCGCTCACCTTCATTGGCGGCGAGTTGGCGCAATTCATGCTGGGCCTGCCCTCGGCGGCAATTCAGGTGTTCCAAGGTATGTTGTTGATGATCCTTCTGGCCATGGACATCCTCGTGAACTACCGCGTGATGATCTTGAAAAAGGAGGCCTCCTGATGCCCTCCTCTCGCGTCTGGTTTGCCTTGGCCGTGTTCGGCACCGTGATCCCATGGGCGTTTTTCGGCGGCTGGTTCGCTCAAAACGGCCTCTCGCCTCTGTCCTTCGTCACCGACCTGTTTGCCAATGGCGCGGCCGCTGGGTTCTCCGCCGATGTGATGATCTCCATCGCGGTCTTCTGGCTCTGGTCCTTCTTTGATGCGAAACGCGAAGGAGTGACGCGCTGGTGGCTGGTCCTGCCCGCAGGCTTCACCGTGGGGCTGTCATTAGCCCTGCCGCTTTATCTCGGCCTGCGTGAGAAGGAGAGCGCGTAATGGACTTTGGTGGCATCAATCCCGTCATCCTTTTGGCCTCGCTCATGGTCGCCTCGACCCCGATCCTTTTGGCCGCTCTGGGTGAAATGGTGACGGAGAAATCCGGCGTGTTGAACCTCGGCGTCGAGGGCATGATGATCACCGGCGCGGTCTGCGGATTTATCGCGGCTGTCGAAACCGGGTCTCCGACGCTGGGTTTTGTCGCGGCGGCTTTGGGCGGCATGGCTTTGTCGATGCTCTTCGCGGTTCTGACGCAGATTTTCCTCACCACACAGGTGCCTGCCGGTCTGGCGCTCACGCTCATGGGACTAGGGCTGGCCTCTCTTTTGGGGCAGAATTACGTCGGCATCAAACCACCCTCTCTGCCGGATTTGCATGTGCCTTTGTTGCAGGACATTCCGATCCTCGGCCCCATCCTGTTTCAGCATGACGCGGTTGTGTATCTCAGCCTTCTATCCGTTGTGGCGATCTGGGCCTTTCTCAAGTTTACCCGTGCGGGGCTTGTCCTGCGCGCCGTCGGTGAAAATCACGCTGCCGCGCATGCCTTGGGCTATAAAGTGAAACTGGTGCGCTTTGCTGCTATCGGGTTTGGCGGCGCCATGGCCGGGCTTGGCGGCGCCTACATCAGCCTCGTGCGCGTGCCGCAATGGACCGATGGGATCACCGCAGGCATCGGCTGGATCGCTCTGGCCATCGTGGTCTTTGCAAGCTGGCGTGCGGGCCGTGTGCTGATCGGCGCATACCTCTTTGGCGGCATCACCGTGTTGCAGCTCAACCTTCAGGCGGCGGGCGCAAAAGTCCCCGTCGAGCTTTTGTCCATGTCGCCGTTCCTCGCAACCATTCTGGTGCTTGTCGTCATTTCCGCCCGACGTCATGGTGCCTCCAACGCCCCGGCGATGCTCGGGCGCATTTTTCACAGCTCGTGATCTCGCGAGCCTACTTCATCACACAATAGGGGAGATGATTTCCATGAAACGTAGAACGTTGCTGACCGCTGCCGCCGCAGCTTCCGCCCTTACGCTGAGCTTGGCTGCGCCGAGCTTTGCGCAAGACAAGACCAAGGTCGGCTTTATCTATGTCGGTCCCGTCGGTGACGGTGGTTGGACCTATGAGCACAACCAGGGCCGTCTGGCCGTCGAAGAACATTTCGGCGATGCGGTCGAGACCATCTATCAGGAAAACGTGCCCGAAGGCGCAGATGCCGAACGTGCGATCACCCAGATGGCACTGTCGGGCGCGGACCTGATTTTCACCACCTCCTTCGGCTATATGGACCCGACCATCAACGTCGCCGCCAAATTCCCGGATGTGAAATTCGAACACGCCACCGGCTATAAAACCACCGACAACGTCGGCGTCTATTCCGCCCGCTTCTATGAGGGCCGCGCTGTTCAGGGCACCATCGCAGGCATGATGACCAAGTCGAACAAGGTCGGCTACATCGGGTCCTTCCCGATCCCCGAAGTGATCCGCGGCATCAACTCCGCGTACCTGCACGCTAAGAAAGTGAACCCGGATGTCGAATTCTCCGTGGTCTGGGCCTACACATGGTTCGACCCGGCGAAAGAAGCCGACGCAGCACAGGCCCTGATCGACCAAGGCGCCGATGTGATCCTTCAGCACACCGACTCAACCGCACCGCAGGCCGCAGCCCAAAAGGCCGGCAATGTGATCACCTTTGGTCAGGCCTCTGACATGGGTGAATACGCCCCGCTGCCGCGCGTCTCCTCGATCATCGACAACTGGGCGCCCTATTACATCGAACGCGTTCAGGCCGTCATGGATGGCACCTGGGAAAGCGACAACACTTGGGACGGCATCGGCGCAGGCATGGTTGGCATTGGCGAGATCACCGACGCTGTGCCGGAAGACGTGAAAGCCGCCGCGGTCGAGGTCATGAACTCCATCGCTGACGGTTCCTATGTGCCCTTCACCGGCCCGATCAACAAACAGGACGGCTCCGTGTGGTTGGCCGAGGGCGAAACCGCAGACGATGGTACGCTTGCAGGCATGAACTTCTACGTCGAAGGTCTGACCGGCGAGATTCCGCAGTAAACCCTGCGCGACATTTGAATGTGGAAAGGCCCGCCACGCGGGCCTTTTTCATATGCGTTTGCGAACAAAGATATTTTCACATCAGAATATGTTTTGACCCGGATCAAAGCTGCGCCATGCTGCATGTGCGAAACACTGCCCACGAAGAACCGCGAACAAGGAGACTCCCATGTCTTGGGTCGAAAAGAACGAAAGCATGCGCACAGCGCTGCGTGCGCTGAACAAAGCCAATCCGAACATCCCCGAGGGCTTCGGCGCCCTGTCGAAAGCCGCGCTTGCGGGCGATGTTTTGGATCATAAAACCAAGGAATTGCTGGCGCTGGCCATGGCGATTTCCGTGCGCTGCGATCCTTGCGTCGGCTTTCACGTCGAGGCGTTGATGAAATACGGCGGCACGCGTGAAGAGTTGCTCGAAATGCTGGCGATGAACATCCAGATGGGCGGTGGCCCGGTGTTGATGTATGCCGCCAAAGCTTTGGAATGCTGGGACGAATTGGCCGCGAAATCCTCTGAGGGCTAAACGCGAAAATCAGCCTCTTGAGGCAAGATCTGCGCACCTCTGAGCGCCTTCCCAAAACAAGCGAGGCTGTCAGGCCTCGCTTGATCGTCTAAAAATCTCAGACAATGGCACGTCAGGGCTCAGTGCGCACAACAACGCTACAGATTTTCTTGGCCTGAACCGTGCGACATTCGCTTTGATACACTGGCTCACCCTCTTCAACGGGCGGCGTTTCAGCCCCACCCAGACCGAGCAGACCAGCGAAACGCTTCACAAGTCCCGTCTCCGCCTCTTCCGGGGCAACCGCCGCAAGCACACCACCGGTCTCTGCAGCCTCTACCAGACGCGCGAATTGAACACGGGACAAAAAGTCCATGAGAACATCCTCGGAGGCATCGCTGACGAGGCTGAACTCATAGCGGTCGCCGATATGCGCTTCGGCTTGCAAAAGATGGCCCGCCGCAAGGCTGTCCTGTATTTTCGTCAAGGTCCCGTCCCCGAGCCAACGCTCTTCGTCGGCCTGATCCATGGCCTCAACATCGAAGCGGATTTCGACACCTTCGACTTCGGCAAAGACAGGGTTCATCGCGCGCATTGCCGCCAAAAACGCACTTTGCCGTTGAAGCGGATCAAACCCCGCCTGGTTCACCGCGATGGCACTCGCGCCCCCCATCTGTGCGGTATCCGGGCGACGCGTCAGCCGAACCGCAATCTTTTGATCGCCGCAGACATAAATCTTTTTCACATCCTCAAAGCCCGCCCGGTTCATCCGGCTTCCCATGATCAACCGCGCGGCAGCCTCTCGTTGTCTCAAGTCCTGCTGTGCTGCAAGGCGCTCTTCTTCTGAGCGAAATGCATAAACGGGCGAAAGGTTCTGCAACGCGGGGCCTTCCGTGCAGCCCTCAAGAGCGGCAGGCAAAACCGTCAGCAAGGTCGACTGAGGCGCTTTCCTTCCTTTCGGCAGAAGACTCACCACGGTCTCTTTGAGGGACAGATTCAGCTCGGGCATCACGCCTTTAAGACGCGCAACTGAGACGGCCGAATACCCAAGCAGACCAAGGCCAAAACACAGGCTCGTCACAGTCACGATTGCTTTGAAATTCGGCATGGATAAACTCCTTAGAAGAATGCCCATTTAGCACCCCAAAACTTTGGCCAAATTGCGCAATGGCAATGACATTCTATAGGCAGGGCCACGCGTCTCACCTCGACGCAAGGGCGGAGTTTCAGTTGCCGCCTCTGCACCTGCCTTGTATGGTCCGCGCGATCACAGGCGTCGGGAGGGCTGACATTGAAGATTTGTCGCACGAAACAAGACATCCGCAAGGCTGTCAGAGGCTTTCAGGCCGCGGGCGAAACCGTCGCCTTGGTGCCCACCATGGGCTATCTGCACGAGGGTCACATGACCTTGGTGCGCACCGCCAAGGCCAATGCCGACCGGGTCATCGCCTCGATCTTCGTCAATCCGACGCAATTCGGCGAGGCCGCCGATCTCGAGGCCTACCCGCGTGACGAGCCCCGCGATTTTACCCTGCTTGAGGCCGAGGGCGTCGATGCCGTCTTCTGCCCCTCCGTCGAAGAAATGTATCACCCTCTGAAACAAACCACCGTGCTCACCGAGGATTTGGACAAGGTGCTGATGGGCGCTCTGCGGCCCGGCCATTTCAAAGGCGTCTGCACCGTGGTGACCAAGCTTTTCAACATCACCGGCGCCGACAAGGCGTTTTTCGGCGAAAAAGATTACCAGCAGCTTCAGGTCATCAAGACCATGGTCCGCGATCTGGATATGCCGATCGAGATCACCGGCGTGCCGACCGTGCGCGAGGTGGACGGGCTGGCGATGTCGTCACGCAACGTGCGCCTGACGCCCGAGGATCGCCAGACCGCGTTGATCCTGAACAAGGCGCTGGCCTTCGCCGATTACGAGGTCTCCGACGGGCGCTCCGGGCCCGATCTGGAGCAGGAAATCCGCGACTTCATCGCCCGTGAACCGCGCGCAAAACTGGAAAGTGTCGATGTGCGGGATGCCGAAACGCTGGCCGAGGTGCCGGGCGCGATCACGCGGCCCGTGGTGATCCTTCTGGCCGCGCGCTTTGGCGATGTGCTATTGATCGACCAAAGGGTCGCGAACCCCGCTTGAAGACTGGGGCGCAAGCCCAGCGTGAGGAGGAAACGCCATGTCATCCCAAACCGAAACCATCCGTCGTGTGACCGTGCCGCAAATCCGCGCGCTCAAGGGTGCCGACCCCATCGTGTCGCTGACCGCCTACCACGCGCATACTGCCGCGATTGCCGAAAAATACTGTGATTTCCTGCTGGTGGGCGACAGCCTCGGCATGGTGATGCATGGCATGGAAAGCACTGTGGGCGTGTCGCTCGAGCTGATGATCATGCACGGCAAGGCGGTGGTGCGTGGCACCAAACGCGCGCTTGTGGTGGTGGACATGCCCTTTGGCTCCTATGAGGAAAGCCCGGCGCAGGCCTTTCGCAATGCCGCGAAAATCATGAAGGAAACCCAGTGTCAGGCCGTCAAACTCGAAGGCGGCGCGCGCATGGCAGAGACGATCAAATTCCTCTCCGAGCGCGGCATCCCGGTGATGGCCCATATCGGCCTCACCCCGCAATCGACCAACATCATGGGCGGGTTTAAAACCCAAGGCCGTGACGAAGACGAGTGGCAATTCCACATCGACGACGCGATTGCCGTCGCCGACGCCGGCGCCTTTGCCGTCGTGGTCGAAGGCGTGGTCGAACCGCTCGCGGAGAAAATCACCCAAGCCATCGACGTGCCGACCATCGGCATTGGTGCGTCAAAGACCTGTGACGGGCAGATTTTGGTGATGGAAGACATGCTGGGCCTGAACGACTGGGTGCCGAAATTCGTCAAGAAATTCGGCGCGGTCGGCGAAGCCATTGAGGACGCCATCGCGTCCTACGCCGAAGACGTCAAATCCCGCGCCTTCCCGACGCAAGACAATGTCTACGGATCGAAGAAATAAGTGTGAGCGCCCTTCGGGGCGCTTTTTCTTTGCGTATTTTGACTGCAATGAAGACCTGTTAGCCGCGCGTTAAGGTTAATGCGTCACAACGTGTTTACGGTACAGGCTGGAGAGCCGATGACCGTCTGCGATGAAGACGCCCCGGCCCGTGGGCCGAAACCCTTTCGGTGACGCCCCTGCGCTATGAACCGGCGGTCGGGGCGCACCTCTTCATTGCAGGTGAAATACTCACTCAAGGCCCATCTGCGCGCCACCGCACAGAACCCGTTCGCGCAAAGCCGTTTACGCACACCCCCAAATGCCCACATGATGAGACAAACACAAAGGAGTCTCACCATGACATTCCGTCCCGTCAAAGCGACCTCTGAAGGTCAGTTCACACTCGAAGGCGCAGGCGTGCATCTCTATCGCGCTTTCGGCTTTCACAAACCGCGCGAATTCGATCCGTTCTTGCTGTTCGATGATTTCCGCAATGACGATCCGAAGCAGTTCGAAAAGGGCTTTCCCTGGCATCCGCATCGCGGCATCGAGACGATCACCTATGTCTTGGATGGCGAGGTCGAGCATGGCGACAGCCTTGGCAACAAAGGCGTTTTAGGCAAAGGCTCCGTTCAATGGATGACGGCAGGCTCCGGCATCATGCATCAGGAAATGCCGCGCGGGAATGCGGCGGGGCAGATGCACGGGTTTCAGCTTTGGGCCAACCTGCCTTCCTCGCTCAAGATGACCGCGCCGCGCTATCAGGACATTCAGGGCAGCGACATTCCCGAGATCATCGACGATGACGGCACCAAGGTGAAGATCGTCACCGGGTCGTTCTGGGGTAAGCGCGGGCCTGTCGATGGCATCGCCGCCGATCCGCTTTATCTCGACATCTCCGTGCCGCCGAACACACGCAAGGTGCTGCCGGTCGACACATATGCCAACACGTTTGCCTATATCTTTGCGGGCCGTGCGTCTTTCCGCGATGCCTCTCAGCCTTACGGCGTGCGGGTCGAGAAAGAGGTGAATGGCGAGGAGATCAACATCCGCGATATGTCCGGCAACCGGACGCTGGTGAATTTCGACACCGGCAATGAGATCGTGGTGAACAGCGGGCCCGAAGGCGTGCGGTTCCTGTTGATTTCCGGGCAGCCGATCAAAGAGCCGGTGGCCTGGCATGGGCCGATCGTGATGAACACGCGTGAGGAGTTGATGCAGGCGTTCAATGAGTTGAACAACGGCACCTTCATTCGTGATCAGCGAGATCACTGACGAAAAAGCAAGCGCGCCAGAGGATGGCGCGCTTGCTTTCAATCTTATCGCTTTAAGCCGCGTGCGGAAAGGCGATCACGACATGTTCGCCGACATCCGGCGTCGTATCCGACGCCATATTGGCCTTGAGCATCTCATAACCTACCGCCAACGGATTGCCGGTCGACGCCCAAAGAGCGGCCTCCGACAGCGTCATTTCCAACAAGCAGACATGCGGGTTGTCGCGTCCGCCCTCGAACCAGGCCGCCGCCGCCGGGGACCACAGCTCATCGAGCTTGGCACTGTCCGTGCTTTGACGGATCGCCCCGGTCAGGCAGGCGAAAAACGACTGGTCCTGTGAGGTGACGCAGAACTGCGCCTGATCGCCGGTGCCCACGTGGCGCACCAGATCGGTTTCATCCGAGGTGATAAACCAGAGCTTGCCAGCGGCGGCATCCGAGAAATGGCTCATCGGCTGCATGGCGTCATGTGCGCCCGAGATGCCGAGCATCCCGGCACGCAACTCGCCAAGCTCCTGCCAGAGCATATGAGCGGGGCCGTCGCGAAAATCGTCCAGACGAGACATGGCTCACACCTTCGCCAGGAAATCGTCGACGGCCTTGCGCGCCTCTTCCTTGGTCTTGCCGTAGCGCTGCTGAAGCTTGCCTTCGAGCTGTTCGCGGTTGCCCTGAGCCTCCGCCAGATCGTCGTCGGTCAGCTGACCCCATTCTTCACGAACGCGGCCTTGCATTTCAGTCCATTTGCCTTCGATTTGGTCCCAATTCATTTGAGAGCCTCCTTTCTCTGTCTGGAAACAAAACGTCCAGACAGCTCCGAGAGTTCCAAAGTATGATCGCCAATTTTCAAATCGGAAGACTGACCACAGAAAGCAGCGATGGAAAAGAAAGCGCCTCTGGCGTTTATAACATCGCGGGCACGACCATATCCGGCGGGCGGTGGCCGTCGGCAAAAGTACGAATGTTGAGCATCACCTGTTCACCCATCTCGATCCGCCCTTCGAGCGTCGCGGAGCCCATATGAGGCAAGAGAACCACATTGGGCTGCTCGCGCAAACGCGGGTTGATCTGATGCCCGTGCTCAAAGACATCGAGGCCTGCGCCACCGATCTCGCCGGCGCGCAGCCCACGGGTCAGGGCGTTTTCGTCGATCACCTCGCCACGCGACGTGTTCACGATCACTGCGCTCGGTTTCATGAGCTTAAGCCGCCGCGCATTGATCTGGTGATAGGTCGCAGGCGTGTGCGGGCAGTTGATCGAGAGGATATCGACGCGCGAGAGCATCTGATCGAGACTGTCCCACCAGGTCGCTTCAAAGGCCGCTTCAGTCTCTGGCCGCAACCGCGTGCGGTTGTGGTAATGCACCGACAGACCAAAGGCCCGCGCCCGGAGCGCCAAGGCCCGGCCGATCCGCCCCATGCCCAGAATGCCAAGCCGCTTGCCCGTCAACCTCTGGCCCAGAAACGCCGTCGGCGCCCAACCTTCCCAGACACCGGATTGCATCGCCGCCTGACCTTCGGGGATGCGCCGCGTCACGGCGAGCATCAAAGCCATCGCCATATCCGCCGTGTCCTCAGTCACCACATCGGGGGTGTTCGAGACGAGGATGCTGCGGTTTTGCGCCGTGATCACATCAATATGATCCACACCTGCCCCGTAATTGGCGATCAGTTTCAGACGCTCCCCCGCCTGTCCCAACATGCCCGCGTCGATCCGATCCGTCACACAAGGGACCAGAACATCGGCGCGCTGCATCGCCTGAACCAACGCCGCTTTGTCCATCTTTTCATCCGTGTGATTGAGCTCGACATCGAAGAGCTCTTTCATCCGGGTTTCGACCTGTTCCGGCAGTGCCCGTGTCACCACGACCTTCAGACGATCTTTCGCCATGACCGCAACCTCCCTCTTTCTTTTTCCCTCCTATACTGGCAAACTCGATTGCATCCCCGCAAGCCATAAGGATAAGAACCAGGGGAGAAAAACTGTATAAAAGAACTGTATAAAGACGGGGGAGGTCATGCCCCCGATGACGTGCTGGCAGATGGCCGACAGTTTCGGGCGAATGATGAGCAGATCAGGCAGAGTAACGATGAAAACGGGTCGATCTTTCGGCAGGGGCGCGCCCTCTCTGGTGCTCCTGTCTTGCCTCTTGGCGCTCAGTCTTTTGGCGATCACGCCAACGCTCGGTTGGGCCACCGATGGCCCCACGCGCGGCTCTGTCACCAACCTCCCGCTGCCCCGGTTCGTCTCGCTCAAAAGCGACAAGGCCAATGTCCGGCGCGGGCCGTCTTTGTCGCATCGCATCGACTGGGTCTTTGTGCGCCGGGGCTATCCGCTTGAGGTCATCGCGGAATACGGCCATTGGCGTCGTGTGCGCGACCTTGAGGGCGCCACCGGCTGGCTGCACTACTCGCTGATTTCCGGGGTGCGCACGGCGCTTGTCACCGATGAGAATGTCGACCTCTATTCCCGCCCGGATCCCAGCTCGCGCCTCAATGCCCAAGCGGAGAAAAACGTCATCCTGCGTCTTCAGGAATGCAATGTCTCGTGGTGTAAAGTGACCGCTGGCGGACAAAAGGGATGGGTGTTGAAAGCCGGCATCTGGGGCGTGCGTCCAGACGAAATTTTAGAGTAAGTGGTTATGGATCAAATCAAATCTCCCTTGGCGGCCCGCAATATTCCGACCGGATTGAAATCCTGCGTGATCCATGGCTACGGCAGCTGGCATGAGGCCATCGCGCAGGGCCGTCACGACTTTTTCACCCGTCTGGTGCCCAAGCTGAAAGAGAAAGGCTTTGCGACCTATCTCGTCGAAGGCGGCTCGCGCAGCGGGCGGGCGCTGCTGGCCGAGGATCATTTCCACATCATCGTCGGCGGTCCTGCCATGTATGGCCCGACGATCCTGCACGCCTATCCGTCTTATCTCTGGGGCTTTTGGTATTTCGATGAGCTGGGCTTTGGTCTCAACAGCTCGCTTCGGTTTGCCCGCTATTGTTCCGAGCCGGAGACCCGCGAAGCCGCCGAATATTTCTTCAATGGCGTCACCGGATATATGCTGCGTGAGAACATCTCGAAACATGCACAGGAACCGCGGATGGATGCGCCTTTGCGCCCCTCCACCGCGACGATCCTGTGTCAGCCTTCTGAGACCGAAACGCCCAGCGCGCGGTATCTGAGCACCGAACAGATGATCGCCACGGCGGCCAATTACGACCGCAACGCGCTGGTCTATGTCAAACCGCATCCGCATCAAAGCAAACAGGGACGTCGGCAGATCCTCGAGATTTGCGAGAACCACCCCAATGTGAAACTGAGCGATGCCTCGATCCACGACCTGATCGAAGCGGCCCGCGTTGTGATCACGCAAAACTCCTCGGCGGGGTTCGAGGCCTTGATGCAGAAAAAGCCGGTGATCACCTGTGGCAAGTCCGATTACTGGCACGCCACATTGACCCCCCGCACGGTCTCCGATCTCAAGGCGGCGATCGAGTTCGGCCCGGACACCATGGCGGATTTCGATTACGAGGGCTATTTCCACTGGTTCCTCGAACGTCAGTGTCTTGAGCCCGCAAAGGACAATTTCGTGGCGCGCGCCTGGGCGCGGATCAAGGACAAGTTGATGCTTTAAGCGCAGCCTTCGCGTCTTTGGCCTTACCCGTGGGAGGGAATCCTTTATAACCCCTCCAAGCGCCACAATCGGGGAAATCGACATGCCTGACACCCGTCTGAACCTGTCAGCCGGACTTGCCTCCGTCACTGTCGCGACCATCCTTGTGCTGGCCAAGCTTTGGGCGCTGAGCCTCACTGGCTCTCTGTCGATTGCCGCCTCTTTGGCAGACAGCGCCATGGATTTCCTGATTGCCGCCGGTGGGCTCTTGGCGATCTATTACGCCTCCCGTCCACCCGATGACGACCACACCTTTGGCCACACCTCCGCCGAAGACCTCGCGGCCCTTGCGCAATCCGTCTTCATTCTGATTTCCGCCGGTGTCATCGGCGTGACCTCCGTGCGCCGCCTCTTGTCGCCCGCCCCGAAAGAGATGATGGCCGAGGGCGCCGGCATCGCGGTGATGATCCTCTCCATCGTGCTGACCATCGCGCTCGTGCTGTGGCAACGCCACGTCGCCCGCAAAACCGGGTCCAAGGTCGTCTCCGCCGACAGCCTGCATTACGTGGGCGATCTGATCCCCAACATCGGCGCCATCCTCGCGCTTCTGGCCTCCTCCATGTTCGGGTTTCACCAGCTCGACAGTGTGGTCGCCTTGGGCGCTGCGGGCATTTTGCTTGTCGGCGCGCTCAACATCGGCAAATCCGCCTGGGACGCGCTCATGGACCGTGCTGCCCCGCCGGAGATGATCGAAGCCATTGAAAACATGGCCAAAGAGATGCCCGGCATCTACGCCTATCACGACCTTAAAACCCGTATGGCAGGCTCAAAGCCTTTCGTGAACATTCATATCGAAGTGAATGGCGACCAGACCCTGCGCGAGGCCCATGCGATCTCCGCGGGTCTCAAACGGCAAATTCTGGATGCCTACCCGAATGCCGATGTGATCGTGCACAAAGACGTGGCAGGCGAGGCGGATTGACCGCCTCGCGATTGAGTATTTCCGGCACAAAGGAAACGCGGATCACTCCGCCACCAAAAGCCCCCGGCCTTTGAGCAGCGCCTCGACGCCCGGCATCCGTCCCCGGAAGGCGGTGTAGAGCGCCTCGGCATCTTCAGAGCCACCTTTCGAGAGGATGTTCTCCTCAAGCCGTTTCGCCATCGCCGGATCGAAGGGCGAGGTTTCCTCGAAGGCCTCGAACGCGTCGGCATCCATCACTTCGGACCACATGTAGCTATAGTAGCCGGAGCTGTAGCCGTCACCTGAGAACACATGCGCGAAATGCGGTGTCGCGTGGCGCATGGTGATGGCTTTCGGCATGCCGATCTTTGCCAGCGTCTCGACCTGTGCCGCCATCGGGTCTTTCGGTGCTGGGCCGTCGTGGAAATCGAGGTCCACCAGGGCGGAGGCGACATATTCGACCGTGGCAAAACCCTGATCATAGGTCTGCGCCGCAAGCAAGCGCTCCAACATATCGCGCGGCATGGGTTCACCGGTTGTCGCATGTGTCGCGAACTCTTCGAGCACCTCAGGTACTTCCAGCCAGTGCTCGTATAGCTGGCTCGGCAGCTCGACAAAATCGCGCGCCACGGAGGTGCCAGAAATTGACTCATAGGTTACGTCCGAGAGCATCTGATGCAGAGCATGGCCGAACTCATGAAACAGCGTGCGCGCATCATCATAAGACAGCAATGCCGCCTCGCTTTTCGACGGTTTGGAAAAATTGCACACATTGAGGACGATGGGACGAATATCGCCCATGAGTTTCTGTTGGCTGCGCATCGCGGTGCACCAAGCACCAGAGCGTTTCGAGCCGCGCGCGAAATAATCACCGATGAAAATCGCAATATGTTCGCCGTTCCGCGTCACATTCCAAGCGCGTGCATCCGGGTGATAGGTGGTCACATCGAGCGGTTCGAACGCCAACCCGAAGAGACGATTGGCACAGGTAAAGGCCGCTTCGATCATCCGCTCAAGCTGCAGATAGGGCTTCAACTCCGCCTCATCGAGATCATGCTCCGCCTTGCGCCGGATCGAGGAGTAATAGCGCCAATCCCAAGGCTCCAGATCGCCATTCACCCCATCCTCTGCCATCATGTCTGACAGGATCGCAGCATCGCGTTCGGCGGCCTCTTTCGCGGGCTCCCAAACCCGCATCAACAGATCTCGCACATGGGCAGGCGTTTTGGCCATTTCGGTCTCAAGTTTATAGGACGCAAAGCTCTCGTACCCCAACAATTTGGCGCGCTCCTCGCGCAGTTCCAAAATCTCTTTGGCAATCTCGCGGTTGTCGTTGGCATTGCCATTCTCACCGCGTGCTGCCCAGGCGCGGAACGCCTTTTCGCGCAGGTCACGTCGCGGCGAAAATTGCAGGAAAGGCACGATGAGCGAGCGCGACAGGGTCACAACAGGGCCTTTGGCACCCTTCTCTTCGCCCGCAGATCGCGCGGCGTCGATGACGAATTGCGGCAGGCCCTCAAGGTCTTCTTCCGCAAGCTCCATGAACCACTCACGCTCGTCGGCCAAAAGGTTCTGCGTGAACTGAGTGCCCAGCGTGGCAAGCCGCGATTTGATCGCCGCCATGCGATCTTTTTCAGCCCCTTCGAGTTTCGCGCCCGAGCGCACAAACGACCGCCGCGTGAGCATCAAGACGCGCTGTTGTTCCTCTGTCAAATCAAGGGCTTCGCGGGTTTTCCACAGGGTCTCGATCCGATTGAACAGTGCCTCGTCGGCGGTGATCTCACTGCTGTAAGCGGAGAGCAGAGGCGACAGATCGCGCATTAATCCGTCGCGCACATCGTTGGTGTCGGCCCCCGCCATGCCAAAAAAAGCCCCCAGCACTTTCGACAGGGTCGCATCCGCCTTTTCCAGCGCTTCAATGGTGTTGGAAAATGTCGGCGCTTCGGGGTTTTCCGCGATGGCTTTGATCGCCGCGCGCCCCTCTGCAAGCGCGGCATCGACCGCAGGTTTGACATCCGCGTCGCGCAAATCGGCAAACGGCGGCAGGTTGAAAGGCGTATTCCACTCGGACAAGTAAGCGTTGGTCATGCGTGTCTCCTTTGGCCTTCAAGCTATGCCTCGAAAGCGGCAAGGAAAAGGGTCAGCCGCCGCAAATCGGACAGTCGGCCCGCTTTTTCACGGTAATGGTCCGCGTCTCGGCATAAAGCGCATCGTGAATGACCAGCCGCCCCATCAGACCCTGCCCCGCGCCGGTGAGTTCCTTGACCGCTTCCATCGCCATCATCGTCCCCAAAACGCCTGGCAAAGGAGCCGCGACACCCGCCTCGGCACAGGTCGGCACCATGCCATCGGCAGGGCGCTCAGGGAACACACATTGATAACAGGGGCCATTTTCATGCGTTTTATATGTGCTGATTTGACCTTCCCACTGCGTGATCGCTGCTGCGATGAGAGGGATGCCATGTGTCACACAAGCGCGGTTCACCAGGTAGCGCGTGTCGAAATTATCCGTCCCGTCAAGCACCAGATCGTAGTCGGCGACCAGTTCCATGGAGCCTTCATCAAACGCCCGATGATAGGGCCGCACCTCGATAAACGGGTTCTGGGCCCGCATGGCCTCGGCGGCGGAGAACACCTTCGGCACGCCCAATTGCGCATCCGTGTGAATCACCTGTCGTTGCAGGTTCGAGGCCTCGACCACATCCGGGTCGATCACCCCGATCACCCCCACACCAGAGGCCGCGAGATATTCCAGAACCGGCGCGCCAAGACCGCCCGCGCCGATCACCAGAACCTTCGCCTCTTTCAGCTTTTTTTGCCCCGGCCCGCCGATTTCGCGCAGCAGGATATGGCGCATGTAGCGGTCCAGTTCGGCAGGGCGGAACGTGCCTTCGCTTTGCGATTCTGGCATCTGAGGTTTCGGCTGCGCCTTGTTGCGGAGCGCGGCCAAGCCCGCACGGTAAGCGATAATGATCGCCGCCCCGACACCGATCAAGAGCCATTCGCCCAAGGAACCGCCGAGGCTCGCGCGCAGCGCATGACCTTCGGGCAGCACGAAAAGCGCTATTAAAACAGAGAGATACAACACTCCGATCATCGCCCAACGCGCCCGTGTCGGTGCGCCGGTCAACCAGCCGATGCCCCAAAGCACGGCGGCGATGATCAGGAAAAACGTCATGTGCGCCCGGTCGACCCAAACCCGCCCGTGCCACGTGCGGTGTCACTGAGGCTGTCGACCACACGGTAGGCGGCCTTCACCACAGGGGCGACGATCATCTGGCCAATGCGCTCACCGTGGGTGATGTGAAACGGCTCTTGCCCGTGGTTGATCAGCAATATCCCAACTGGCCCGCGATAATCCGCGTCGATCGTACCCGGCGTGTTCACCATGGAAATCCCATGCTTGAGCGCAAGACCCGAACGCGGCCGCACCTGCACCTCATAACCCGGCTCAATCTCCATCGCGAACCCTGTCGGGATCAACGCCCGCGCGCCGGGCTCGAGAACAACGCCAACGTCGCGCAGCTCCGGCGGGAAATTCGCGCGCACGTCGCCGCCTGCCGCATGTGCGGTCTCATAAGACGGCAGTTTGATGTCGGTATCGGCCCCGTCGAGCCATTGAATTTTGATCTCTACGCTCATGTCTTTTCCGTGGTTTAAATACTCAATTCGCCTACTCAATTCATCGTCAGATGATCGGCAATCCGATAGGCCAGCTGACGCGCCACTTCATCTTTGCTCATCCGCGGCCACTCATCCGCGCCACGCTCGGTGATCAGAGTCACGGCATTCTCGACACCGCCCATGATCCCAGTGGCGGGCGAGACGTCATTGGCCACGATCCAATCGCAGCCCTTTCGTTTGCGTTTCGCGGTGGCATGCGCAACCACATCGTCGGTCTCAGCGGCAAAGCCAACGACCAGACGCGGGCGCCCTTCGACCATCTGGCTCACACCCGCCAAAATGTCCGGATTTTCGGAAAATTCCAGAACGGGCAGCTTTCCCTGTGTTTTCTTGATTTTTGACCCGCTCTCTGAGGCCACGCGCCAATCCGCCACCGCGGCGGCGAACACAGCGGCCTCGGCGGGCAAAGCGGCTTCGACCGCCTCTTTCATCTGGCGTGCGGTTTCCACCGGGATCACCCGCACCCCGCGCGGAGGGGCCACATCGGCGGGGCCGGTGACAAAGCTCACATCGGCGCCGAGATCGCGCAGAGCCTTGGCAATCGCCGTGCCCTGCGCCCCCGACGAGCGATTGGCGATGTAGCGCACCGGATCAATCGGTTCATGTGTCGGGCCGGAGGTCACGAGGATATGCTTGCCTTTCAGCGGGCCTTCGGTCAGAGCGGCCCGAATGGCGGCGATGATGTCAGGCGTCTCGGACAGGCGCCCGGGACCGAATTCACCGCAAGCCATGGTGCCTTCTTCGGGGCCAACGAAAAGCACGCCGTCTTGTTTCAACTGCGCCACATTGCGCTGACACGCGGGGTGCTCCCACATCCGCACATTCATCGCGGGCGCGACCAAAACGGGTTTGTCCGTCGCCATCAAAAGCGTCGAGGCCAGATCATTCGCCAGCCCCCCCGCCATCTTGCCCAGAAGATCGGCGGTGGCGGGCGAGACAACCACAAGATCGGCGGCGCGGGACAGTTCGATATGCCCCATCTCCGCCTCGTCGGTGAGATCGAAGAGATCGCGGTAGACCTTCTCGGCGGCCAAACCGGAGACGGACAAGGGCGTCACAAATTCTTCGGCGGCCTTGGTCAGCACCGGCACGACACGCGCGCCTTCATCGCGCAGTCGACGGATCAGGTCGAGCGATTTGAACGCCGCGATCCCGCCGCCGATGATCAGCAAAATGGTCTTTTCGTTCAGCATTTTCGCTCTCCCGGCACGGCGACGTGCATTCGTGAATCCACAAGGATTGGTTCTAAGCCAAGGCCGCGCGTGAGACAATGCTCTGAAACTTGAGGCGACTATTGCAAGAGCCCGGCACAGGGATCATCACGCAGGGTCGGCTCCGTCACCAACCAAAGATCATAGGGCGGCGCCTCCGCAGGAGTGTCTTCCAATTGACCGATGGAAAGCGTTTCAAAATCGGGAGCCGCCTTGGCCAGCACCGAAGGCATGCCCCAATCCATGCGCGCATGGCCATTGCCAGTGATCACCGCAACCGGCCCGCCCGTCGCCTCATAGGCCTCAATCACAGCTCGCGAGAATGCAGCGTCGCGCAGCCTTTGCGCCTCGACCATCCCCGACATCATCTCAAGCGGCATGGCTTCGCAATGGGCGTCGAACTGCATCTTCTGGCGTTCGGTTTGTATCTCTTCGGGCAAATCATCGGTAAGACCATAGCGCTCGGCCTCGACACCAAACACAGCGGCGGCCCCGTCAGAGAAAGCCCGACGCACATCTTCGCGCGGCAAAGCGGCACCAAAGACAGGCGCATCGCTTGACGCAAAGATCGGATAATACATGGAGAACTCGGGCCAGCCGGATGTGTCCCAGTCCAGGGCCTCGGCCAATCCCACCTCATCGCGACGCAGCTCCGGCGTCACACGCGCCGCCTGCTCGGGCGTCAACATTTCAAACACAATCGCCGTGGGCGAGAGCGCCGCAACAGCTTGCGCCTGATGACGATGATGCACAGGATTGTCATGCACTTCGCCCAGCAAAACGACATCCGCCCGAGGCAAATTCGACAGAGCCTCAGGCGTGATCTGGTCTGAAAAAACGGGGCCCGCGATCAGAGTGAGCGCGACGGCAAAGGGAAATCTCATGAAAAGAAATGTCTCACGTCCTGATGGTTGGTCTCAAGGCTGACACGCATTTTCTGAAGCGCGCCCGCTTCGAGTTGACGCACGCGTTCCTTCGACAGGGACAGTTCCTCGCCGAGGCTTTCGAGCGTGCGCGGGTCTTCCGTAAGTTTGCGCGCCTTCAGGATAAATCGCTCCCGTTCGCTCAGGTGGTCCATCGCCTCGCCAAGCCAGCTTTTGAGCTGTGCCTGATCATGCGCTTCGCCGACCATTTCCGCCGTGGTTTCGCCCTCATCAGCAAGGGTGTCGATCCATTCGCGACCTTCTTCATCGCCCGATTGCTGCGCATTGAGAGAGAAATCAGAGCCGGACAGGCGCCCGTCCATGATCTCCACATCGCGCAGCGGCACGTTCAAATCCATCGCGATCATCTGCAACAGCTGGTCGTGATCAAGTGCTTCGCCCTGCGCCGAGGCCTCGCGTTCGAGACGCGCCTGAACCCGGCGCATGTTGAAGAACAGCGATTTTTGAGCAGAGGTCGAGCCGGTTCGCACCAGCGACCAGTTGCGCATCACGTAGTCCTGAATCGAAGCCTTGATCCACCACACCGCATAGGTCGAAAACCGCACGCCGCGATCGGGGTCGAATTTCTCCGCCGCCTTCATCAGGCCAAGACCGGCCTCTTGAATGAGATCGCTCATCGGCGCACCGTAGCGTTTGAACTTCGCCGCCATAGAAATCGCCAGACGCATGTAGGCCGTCACAAGCCGGTGTAACGCCGCCTCGTCGCGATGATCGCGCCACGCGCGGGCCAAGGCTTGTTCCGTCTCAACGTCGAGCATTTCCGCTTTCATCGCCCGGCGCGGCAGGGCGTTGTCGGATGCAGTCATATCGAGTGCCATATTTGAACCTCCTGAGAGTTTGCGCTCTGGCTTGATCTCACTTTCCACCTTCTGAGAAACCTTAGCGGCTTTTCGTGACGGTCATTTGCGAGCTGTGGCTACTCCTGTTACGAAAAGACTAACGCATTGGACCAAGAATAGGTTTCACGATCATGTGCACAAATATGACAGTCGTACTCGGCGGCGCCTCTTCTGGGAAGTCCAAAATAGCAGAAAAAATATGCTTTATCAGTGAATTAGATCGGCACTACTTGGCCAGCGCAGAATGCTGCGACGAGGAAATGCGCACAAAAGCTGCGCAACATCGCACAGATAGGGGCGACAATTGGTGCACGACAGAGGAGCCTTTGGCCGCGGATCGGGTGATTTCCGAACTGAAAGCAGGTCAGATTCTCCTGTTCGATTGCGCCACGATGTGGCTGAGCAATCATCTGTTTGCCGAACATGATCTGGCGGCGGAGACCGAAACCCTTTTGGCTGCGATCCGCGCCTGCCCCGCAGAGATCGTCATCGTCTCAAACGAAGTGGGCCTCGGGATCGTGCCGGAAAACGCCCTCGCGCGCCGGTTTCGCATCGCGCAAGGCGAGCTTAATCAACGCTTGGCCGCCGAGGCTGGCACCGTGATCGGCGTCATGGCCGGGCTGCCCTTTGCACTCAAAGGCCAGCTGCCAGAGGGGCTCGCATGAGCCGCCTTTGGTTGATCCGGCATGGCCCGACTCATGCGAAGACCTTCGTCGGCTGGACAGACCTGCCCGCCGATCTGTCGGATCACGCGGCCATTGCCCGGCTGGAGGCTGCGCTGCCCGATGCGCCGGTGATTTCGTCGGACCTCTCCCGCGCCGTGGATACCGCCAGCGCGGTACAAAAGCATCGCAATCGCCTGCCGCATGACCCACGTTTTCGGGAAACCCATTTTGGCGATTGGGAGATGCTGAGCTGGTCAGAAATTGAAGCCAGCGATGGCGCTCTTGCCCGAGAAGTCTTTGAAACACCAGGGGAAAGTTCCCCGCCGGGCGGCGAAAGCTGGAACCGGTTTTCCGCCCGCGTCCATGAAGGCGTCGCCGCGCTCTCCGGCGAAACCGTCATCGTAGCGCATATGGGGGTCATCATGGCGTTGCTGCAAAAGGCACTGTCTTGCTCGGCTTTTGAAGCCCTCGGGCACCAGATTGATCCACTGTCCTGCACCGTCATCGACTGTCCCGAAGGCCTCTCCGGGCCGTGGTCGTGCAACCTCATAAATCACAAATATTGATATAATATCAATAAAATATGAATTTTCATGATGTTATATTTCCTCATAGACTATCGCAAACAGTTGGAGGTTCCTCATGTCTTACGATCTTTTCATCGGCGATAAAAGCTTTTCAAGCTGGTCACTGCGCGGTTGGCTCTTGTTCGAAAAATTCGACATCCCGGTCAATGAAATCATGGTCGGGCTCTATTCCGGCACCATGAAAGAGGACCTCGCCCCCTTGGCGCCCGCCCGCTTTGTGCCCACCGCCCGAACGCCCGAAGGTTGGGTGATCGGCGAAAGCATCGCCTTGGCCGAGACGCTGGCCGAACGCCACCCGGAGGCCGGACTTTGGCCCAAAGACGCTGAGGCGCGCATCTACGCGCGCTGGCTCGTCGCCGAAATGCATGCCGGATTTACTGCCCTGCGTGGTGCCTGCCCGATGCAGCTTTTGTATCAATATCAGGGACTTGAGATCACGGATGCGGTCAAAGCCGACCTTGCGCGTTTGGAAACGGTTCTCTCTCATGCCTTCGAAAATTTCGCGGGTGAGGGCCCCTGGCTCTTCGACGCCTACTCTGCGGCGGATGCGTTTTACGCGCCGGTCGCGGCACGGATCGCGGGCTATGACCTGCCTGTTTCTGACCGTCTCGCAAGCTATGTTCACGCGCATCTCACCGATCCGGCGTTCAAAAAATGGCGCAAAGAGGGGCTCGAGATCAGCTACGATCCTGTGCCCTACGCGATGGACCTGCCTGTGACGGATTGGCCAGAACCGGTCTAAATTTAATAAGCCCCGGAGCGCGTTAACCATTTGCTAACCACGTCTGCGCTAGACGGGTTAAGATTGGTTAAAGCGTTTTTCGTTTAATCTGTGTCAGATTGAGCGAAAAACGTTGCCGCACTGAATTGATATTGCTGCGTTTCTCAAAATTGAGTGCCTCAAGTTTTTTGAGAAACGCTTTAACGCATTCCGGGAGCACATCATGGTCGCACGGACATTCTCCGTCGCTTTCGAAGGCATTGAGGCCCGCCCCGTCGAGGTGCAATGCGCCATTGCCCCCGGATTGCCTAGTTTCACCATCGTCGGCCTGCCGGACAAGGCCGTCACCGAGGCCCGCGAGAGGGTCCGCGCGGCCCTCGCGGCGATGCAAATCGCACTGCCATCGAAGAAACTCGTCATCAACCTCTCACCCGCCGATCTGCCGAAAATCGGCTCGCATTTCGACCTGCCCATCGCATTGGCCATCCTCGCTGCCACCGGCTTGATCCCCGCCGAGAAGGCCGAAGAGACGCTGTCCTTGGGCGAATTGGCGCTGGACGGGTCGCTCGTCGCAGTCAACGGCGCGCTGCCTGCCGCATTGAAAGCCGCTGAGCTGGACTGTGTCCTCGCCTGCCCCGAGGCCTGCGGATCGGAGGCTGCTTGGGTCGGTGCAACGCCAGTCTATGGCGCGAAAAACCTCGCGCAATTGCTCCGGCATTTCATCGGCGACCGACCCTTACATGAGGCACAGCCGGGCGAGATCACTCTACCCAATCACCACCGCGACCTGCGCGATGTGAAAGGTCAGGAAAAAGCCAAACGCGCCATGGAGATCGCCGCCGCAGGCGGGCATCACATGTTCATGGTCGGCACACCCGGGTCCGGCAAATCCATGTTGGCGGCGCGGCTGCCGACGATCCTGCCGCCGCTTTCGGCGCAAGAAGCCTTAGAAACGTCGATCATCCACTCCCTCGCAGGCCTGTTGGACGAAGGCGGCATTTCCCGCGCGCGGCCCTTTCGTGAGCCGCATCATACCGCCTCCATGGCCGCCATCGTTGGCGGCGGGCGCGGCGCGCAGCCGGGGGAGATTTCGCTGGCGCATAACGGCGTGTTGTTCCTCGATGAATTCCCGGAATTTCCCCGCGCCGTCCTAGAAACCCTGCGTCAGCCCATCGAGACCGGCGAGGTCATGGTCGCCCGCGCCAACGCCCATATGCGCTACCCCGCGCGGTTCATGTTGGTCGCGGCAGCGAACCCCTGCAAATGCGGGTATCTGCCCGACCCGGCGCGGGCCTGCGCCAAAGTCCCGCTTTGTGGTGAGGAGTATCTTGGCCGTATTTCCGGGCCTTTGATGGATCGTTTCGATTTGCGCCTCGAGATGCCGCCCGTGCAGTTTCAGGATTTGGACCTGCCGCCCTCCGGCGACAGTTCCGCCACAGTTGCGGCGCGCGTCGCCCAAGCCCGCGCGATCCAGACCGAGCGCTATGACGGCACAGGATTTCGCACCAATGCGCAGATCGAGGGGCAGATGCTGGATGATGTCGCCAGCCCCGATACCGAGGGGCGCGAGATTTTGACCAAAGCGGCCGAAAAACTTGGGCTCTCGGCGCGGGGCTATCACCGCGTCCTGCGGGTCGCGCGCACCATTGCCGATCTGGCGGGCGAGGAGGATGTGCGCCGCCCGCATCTGGCCGAGGCTTTGAGTTACCGCGTGGTCTCTGGCGTGCTCAATTGAGCGCTTTCAGGAACTCTGCCGTCTCTTCAATCGCCTGACGCGCCTCGGGGAAAAAACCGTCGAACATCTGCCAGACATGCGGTGCGCCTTCGGTGAGTCTGAGCACGACTTCGGCCCCCTCTTCACGCAGATGCGCGGCCATACGCACAGAGTCGTCACGCAGAATCTCACACTCCGAAGCCTGTAAAAGTACAGGCGGGCAATTGGGAAACCGCGCAAAAATAGGAGAGACTTGCGGGTCTTCGGGCGAAGAACTGCCAAGGATCATCGCGGTCAGATCGCGGGCCCGCTCCGGCGGAAAGAAGTGGTCGCGCTCGGCGTTGGTTTCGAACGATGGGCTGGACAGCGTCAGATCGGTGAAGGGCGACCAGCCGAAAGCCCCGGCGGGCGGCGCGCCGCGCTGGCACAGCTCCGCCAAAAGCGTCAGGGCCAGCCCGCCGCCGGCACTGTCGCCACCGATGGTAATCTCCTGAGGGCTATAGCCCGAGGCCACCAGAGCGTCCCAAACGACCAAAGCGTCCTCAAACGCTGCGGGCAGCGGGTGTTCGGGGGCCAGCCGATAGGCGGGCAAAAACACGGGCCGATTGGCCAGTTGCGCCAGCCGTGAGGCAAGGCGTTTGTGGGTCTCGGGACTGCCTGCGATGTAGCCGCCGCCGTGGAAAAATAGGATGACGCGCTCGTCATCACAGTCCGGCGGTCTGATCCACATGCCCGGCAGGCCCAAAGCGTCATGGGTGACTTCGGCGGAGAGTTGCACGGGCAGGCTGAGTTTGGCCGCCAAATCGACCCCGTCCCGCAGAGGCACGGGGTTTTGCGCATGGGTAAAGGCGGCCCGCACGACGGGGCTCAAGGCCCCGGACACCAGCCGCATCCGAAGGCTCATGCGCGTTTGGCCTCGATCGCTTTCCAGATCAGCTCCGCCGTGTTGGTGCCGTCAAAGCGCTCAAGCTCCTGAATACCCGTCGGCGAGGTCACGTTGATCTCGGTCAGGTAATCGCCGATCACGTCGATGCCGACAAAGACCTGGCCTTTTTCCTTCAAAAGCGGCCCGATGCGGGCACAGATTTCCAGATCGCGTGCGGTCAGGCCGACTTTCTCGGCGCGCCCGCCAACGTGCATGTTCGACCGCGTCTCCCCGGCTTGCGGCACGCGGTTGATCGCACCAACCGGTTCGCCATCGACGAGGATCACGCGTTTGTCGCCATTCGACACATCGGGCAGGAATTTCTGCACAATCATCGGTTCGCGCGAGATGCCGGTGAACAGCTCATGCAGGGACGAGAGGTTGCGATCATTCGGATCAAGGCGGAACACGCCCGCGCCGCCATTGCCGTAGAGCGGTTTCAGGATGATGTCGCCATGCTTTTCCTTGAACGCCTTGATGGTCTCGAGGTCACGCGCGATGGCGGTGGGCGGCGTCAGGTCCGGGAAGGTCAGGACCAGCAATTTCTCGGGGTAATTGCGCACCCAGAACGGATCGTTGACCACCAACGTGCCCGGCGTGATCAGTTCGAGCAAATGCGTCGTGGTGATGTAACCCATGTCGAAGGGCGGATCCTGACGCAACCAGACGACATCGTAGTCGGACAGATCGACCTCGGTCATCTCGCCCAACGTGTAGTGATCACCCTCGACGCGGCGCACCTCGATCGGCCAACCGCGCGCCGTCACGCGGCCCTCCTGGAAGGCCAGATGATCCGGCGTGTAGTAGAACAGCTCATGGCCGCGCTTTTGCGCCTCTTCCATGATGCGGAACGTGCTGTCGGCATGGATGTTGACCGGACCGATCGGGTCCATCTGGATCGCGACTTTCAGCGCAGGGGTCTTGGACAAGGGCGTATCTCCTCTGGTTGTCTCTTAGGGTCAGGACCCATTGAGTTGCGATACGCAGCAAGGAAAAATGTGCGTTATCAGGCGTTTGGATTTCACCGCCAAGGCTGGTTGCCTTGGCCAGGATGCCGAGCGACTGAGAGCGTGCATTTCTCCTTGCCCTACGGGTTTGACGGGTTTTGCTCTAGCCTGCGTTATATAACCTTGAAATAGAACCACTATTCCTGCGGCCACATGCCTTGGCTAAAGCAAAATCTGTCAAACTGCGCATCGCAAATCAATAGATCCTGACCCTAGATGGACCAGCCGGGGGACGCATTCAATGGTAATGTCTTGTGCACAAGATCACATGCCTCTCTCTCACATCAACGCATTCTCAAGACACTCGACCTCCCCCGCCCCATTCACAAGCGCCACGTCGATCCGCATCGGGGTCAAAAGCCCGGATGGCAGTCGCCCGATGTAATCTTCGGCACTGGCGCAGAGCCGGGCCTGTTGGCGGGTGCCGAGAGCGGCACTGGCCCGCGCGTGGGTCTTCGATGCCTTCACTTCGACAAAAACGATCTCGTCACCATTGCGAAAAATCAGGTCGATCTCGCCGCCCGCCCCGCGCCAGCGACGCTCCAAGACCTCATAACCGCGTTCGACATAGTGGCGCGCAACGATGTCTTCGGCGGAAAGACCGAAATGATAGGCTTGTTCGCCTCGGGTGCGCCTCAAATTATCCGCCGACATTCGGCCTCACTTCCCGTTCTTATTTGCCCGGTCTTATTTTCCCGTTATCTCCAGCGCCATCTGGTAAACGTCGCGCTTCTTCAGCCCGTGTTTCGCGGCCACCTCTGCGGCGGCATCCTTGACCGACATCTGTCCAAGCGCAGCCTCAAGATCGGCCTCCAAATCCGCCTCGGAAACCTCGACATGATCCGCGCGCCCGACGAGCAACACGATCTCGCCCTTCACCGGCGCATCGCGCAGGCTTTCTTCCAATTCCCTGAGCGTGCCTTTGCGCACCTCTTCAAACCGTTTCGTCAACTCCCGACACAGCGCCGCCGGGCGGGTTTCCCCCAAGGTGTCGCACAATTCGCCTAAGGTTCGGTGAACGCGTTTCGGGCTTTCATAAAAGCCAAGCGTCGCGGGCACGGCCGCAAAAGACGTGAAGAATTTCAACCGCGCCCCCAAAGACGACGGTGGAAAGCCCGCGAAGAGAAAACGATCAGACGGCAATCCCGAAATGGTCAAAGCCGCGATCATCGCGGAGGGCCCCGGCGCGGAGGTGACGGGGATATTGCGCTCAAGCGCCTCGCGACACAGAACAAACCCCGGATCGGCCACCAGAGGCGTGCCCGCCTCAGACGCATAGGCCACGGATTTCCCCTCTTCCATCAGTGCGATCAGACGCGGACGCATCTGGGCGCCGTTGTGATCGTGATAGGGGTAGATGTGCCGCCCCTCCAGGGGAACGCCATGAATTTCCATCAATTTGCGCAGGGACCGCGTGTCTTCGGCGGCCAGAACATCGGCGGAGGCAAGAATATCGAGGGCGCGCAGCGTGATGTCCCGCGCGTTGCCAATCGGTGTGGCGAGAAAATGGAGACCGGCAGAAAGCGGCTTGGTTTGATATATCAATGTGATCTCTGCCCTTTGCAGCGTTTACTCTTTGTGGACTGTCGCATAGTCTGCCCGCAAATTTGCGTGACCGGCCCCCTGTTATCTCCCGTGTTGCGCCTTTGCCGTCAGGAGTGAGGTTTCCCTATGTTCGCTGTTCTTCGCGCCGCCCGCAAGTCGCTCACCAAAGTTGCGCTTGGCCTGTCTGTTATTGCTCTTGCCGCTTGTGATCCGGGCGCTTTGCCTGTCACGGGGGGCCCGAAGATCAACACGTCAAATCCAGTACCGGTCGCGCTTCTCGTGCCCTACGAATCACAACAGGGCGGCGACGTCGGCATGGCGCGTTCCATCGAAAACGCCGCGCGCCTCGCGATGGCCGATCTCGACGGCGTTAGCATTGATCTGCGCGTGTACCCGACCGGCGGTCAGGCCGAGCGCGCCTCTGCCGCCGCAACCCAGGCGGTGAAGGACGGTGCCAAGATCATCCTCGGCCCGGTTTACGGCGGTTCCGCCAAACTCGCGGGCATCCCGGCGGCCAACGCGGGCATCAACGTGCTCTCGTTCTCCAACAACCCCGATGTCGCGGGCGGCAACGTCTTTATCCTTGGGCCGACCTTTGAGAACACCGCCAACAGGCTGGTGTCCTACGCGCGTTCCAACGGCAAGGGCCGGATCATGGTCGTGAACGGCAACAGCCCGGCGGAAAACGCCGGTGCCAGCGCCATCAGATCCGCGATCAGCCGTCAGGGCGCCACCCTCGCCGGCACCCAGAGTTTTGAGTTGAGCCAGCAAGGCGTGGTTCAGGCCATCCGCCCGATCGCCAACGCCGCGCGCAGTTCGAATGCCGATGCGATCTTCTTCACCTCCGGTAACGATGGCGCCATGCCGCTTTTGGCGCAGATGCTGCCGGAAAACGGCATCAAGTCGCCGAACCCGCAATATATCGGCTTGCAACGCTGGAACGTGCCCGCGTCTGCGATGAGCCTGCCGGGCCTGCAAGACAGCTGGTTCGCCATTCCCGACCAACAGCTGACCAGCAACTTCTCCGCGCATTATTCCGCCAAATACGGTCAGGCGCCGCATGCCTTGGCCGGTCTCGCCTATGACGGCATCGCCGCCATCGGCGCGCTGGTGAAAGACGGCAATCAAAACGCGCTGACGGCACAGGGCCTGACCCGCGGCTCCGGTTTTGTTGGCGTGAACGGGATTTTCAGACTTATGTCTGACGGTACCAACCAACGCGGCCTCTCCATCGCGACCATTCAGAACAATCAGGTAATCGAGATTGACCCTGCCCCAAGAGCCTTCCGTGGCGCCGGATACTGATCACCCGGCCCTCACCGCCTTTCTGCCAACGCCTTCGGGCACCTTCATCTGCGCGCAAGACGCCATTTTCGACAGCTCCGCCGTGGAAAAAGCACTCGAAGCGGGATGGGCAGACGCCAATAGTGATGCGGAGATCCGCAAGGCCACTGTCGCGGTCCTGAACGCGGCCCAGAAACGGGGCCGCGCCGCCATCGCCGCAGCCATGCTCGATGCGCCCCGCAACGCGCGTCCCGCGCTTCGGGCCTATGCCTGGTTGACCGATTGTCTGGTCACCACGGTGCTCTTCACCGCGATGATGAAGCTGCACCCGAACCCCAATCCGACCGAAGGCGAACGCATCGCCGTTCTGGCCGTGGGCGGGTACGGACGCGGGGAAATGTCGCCTGATTCCGACGTCGACTTGCTGTTTCTTGCCCCGCACAAGATCAGCGGCTGGATCGAAAGCCTGGTCGAGAGCATGCTTTACATGTTCTGGGATCTGCACCTCAAAGTCGGCCATTCGACCCGCACGGTCCGCGATTGTATTCGGTTGGGCAAAGAGGATTTCACCATCCGCACGGCGATGTTGGAGCTTCGGTTCCTGTCCGGCAATCGCGATCTGGCGACCGAGTTGCACGTCAAACTGCGCGATGAGCTGTTCCGCAATACGGCCCGCGAGTTCATCGAAGCCAAGCTCGAAGAACGCGCAGAACGCCACCGCAAACAAGGTGGCCAGCGGTATGTGGTGGAGCCGAATATCAAAGAGGGCAAAGGCGGCTTGCGCGATCTGCATACGCTGTTCTGGATCGCGAAATATGTGCATGGCGTGCGCAACACCGCCGATCTGGTGAAAGCGGGCGTGTTCACTCAGGACGAATATCGTCAGTTCGAAGAAGCCGAAACCTTCCTGCATGCCACGCGCAATGCGCTTCATCTGATTGCCGGGCGTCCGATGGATCAGCTCACCTTCGACATGCAGGTCGAGGTGGCCGAACGTCTGGGCTATATCGACCACTCGGGGCGTCGCGCCGTCGAACATTTCATGCAGAACTATTTCCTGCACGCCACCCGTGTGGGCGAATTGACCCGGATTTTCCTGACCTCTTTGGAGGCCCAGCACGTCAAACAGGAACCCGCGCTACAACGTCTTTTGAAACGTCGCCGCAAGGTGGGCGATCAATATGAGATGGTGCACAACCGGCTGAACCTGCGTGACCGCAAGGCGTTTTTGGCGGACAAGCTCAACCTGCTGCGGGTCTTCGAAGAGGGGCTCCGCACCGGCTACCTGTTGCACCCGGACGTGATGCGCCTGATCTCCGCCAATCTCGACAAGATCGACAATGAGATGCGCAATGATCCAGAGGCGCGGCGCATTTTCCTTGATCTCCTGCTGAAACACGGCAACCCGGAACGCGCGCTCCGTCGGATGAACGAGCTGGGGGTTTTGGGGGCGTTTATCCCGGAATTCCAACACATTGTGGCGATGATGCAGTTCAACATGTATCACAGCTACACGGTGGATGAGCACACGATCCAGGTGATCTCGAACCTCGCGGAAATCGAGCGCGGCGAGTTGGAAGACGCCCTGCCGGTCTCGACCCGCATCCTGAAAGCCGGCGTGAACCGCAAAGTGCTTTATGTCGCCATGCTTTTGCATGATATCGGCAAAGGCCGCGTCGAGGATCACTCCGTCATCGGCGCCCAGATCGCCCGCAAAGTGGCGCCTCGGCTGGGCCTCAAACCCGCCGAATGCGAGACCGTCGAATGGCTGGTGCGCTATCACCTCTTGATGTCGGACATCGCCCAGAAACGCGATATTTCCGACCCGCGCACGGTGCGCGATTTCGCCAAGGCGGTGAAAACCCGTGAGCGGCTCGATCTGTTGACGGTACTGACCGTCTGCGACATTCGCGGCGTCGGCCCGGATGTCTGGAACAACTGGAAAGCCACGTTGATCCGCAACCTGCATTCTCAGACCGCTTACGCGCTCGAACACGGGCTCGAAGAGATCAACCGCGACGCCCGCGAAGGCGAGGCGAAAAAAGAGCTGCGTGCGCGTCTCAAGGATTGGGATACCGCCGCCAAGCGCACCGAGATCCAGCGTCACTACAGCACCTATTGGCAGGGGCTGCCCTTTGCCGCGCATGAGACTTTCGCGCGTCTTTTGAAAGACATCCAGGCTGACGAAATTCGCATCGACCTGCATCAGGACGAGGACCGCGACGCCACGCGAGCCTGTTTCGCCTTGGCCGATCACCACGGAATTTTCGCACGGCTCTCCGGCGCGCTGGCGCTTGTCGGCGCCAACGTGGTGGACGCACGCACCTATACCTCGAAGGATGGCTATGCGACCGCCGTGTTCTGGATTCAGGACAATGACGGCAACCCGTTTGAGAGCGCCCGCCTGCCCCGCCTGCGTCAGATGATCGACAAGATCCTGCGCGGTCAGGTCATGGCGCGCGAGGCGCTCGACACCCGCGACAAGATCAAGAAACGCGAAAGCCGGTTCAATGTCCCGACCTCGATCATCTTCGACAACGAAGGCTCGGAGATTTTCACCATCATCGAAGTCGACACCCGCGACCGCCCCGGTCTTTTGTACGACCTGACGCGGGTTCTGGCCGAAAACAACATCTCTATCGTCACCGCCCAGATCGCCACCTACGGCGCGCAGGTGGTCGATGTGTTCTATGTGAAGGACATGTTCGGGATGAAACTCCATACCGAATCCAAGCGCAAATCGCTTGAGAAGAAACTGCGCGAGGCCATTGTGACCGGTGCGAAACGGGCGCAAGTGCAATGAAGCCGATCCGCCTTGTCCGGGGCTTTGTCACGGTGGGCGGCTGGACGCTGATGAGCCGCATCCTGGGCTTTGTCCGGGACGCGCTGATCGCGGCCTTTTTCGGCGCGGGTCCTGTGGCCGAGGCCTTCGCCGTCGCCTTTTCGCTGCCCAACATGTTCCGCCGCTTCTTTGCCGAGGGGACGCTCAACGTCGCCTTCGTGCCGATGTTTTCCAAAAAAGTCGAAGCCGAGGATCACGCCAAACGCTTTGCCGAGGAGACGCTTGCTGTTCTCGCAACGGCACTGATCGCGCTTACGCTTTTGGCAACGCTTTTCATGCCCGCTTTGGTCACGCTGATGGCGGCGGGTCTCATTGGCGACCAGCGGTTCGATCTGGCCGTCGATTTTGGCCGCATCGCCTTTCCCTATGTCTTGTTCATCTCGGTGGGAGCACTGTTTTCCGGCATCCTGAACGCCACCGGGCGCTTTGCCGCCGCCGCCGCCGCCCCTGTCATGCTCAATGTGGTGCTCTCGGTCGCCATGATCGCAGCATCGAAGCTTGGCGTGTCTGTCGAACGCGCGCTGATCTGGGCCGTGCCGGTTGCAGGCGCTGCGCAGCTCGCCGTGGTCTGGATCGCCGCCGCCAAGGCCGGGTTCAACCTGCGCCCGCGCCTGCCGCATCTGACGCCGGAGATCAAATCTCTGCTGATGCTGGCCGGTCCTGCGGCGCTGGCGGGCGGCGTGGTTCAGATCAACCTTTTGGTTGGGCGTCAGGTCGCGTCTTTCTCGCAGGAAGGCGCAATCCAATACCTGAACCTCGCGGATCGTCTCTATCAATTGCCGCTGGGCGTGGTGGCGATCGCCATTGGCATCGTGCTTTTGCCCGATCTATCGCGGCGCCTTCAGGCCGGTGACGGACAAGGCGCGCGCGATGCCTACAACCGGGCTTTCGAGTTCGCACTTTTGCTCACCGTGCCCGCCGCCGTGGCGCTGATCGTGATCCCGGATGTGTTGATTTCCTTCCTGTTCCAGCGCGGCGCTTTCACGCCGGAGGACACGCAAAAGACAGCGCTGGCGGTGATGATTTACGGCCTCGGGCTTCCGGCTTTTGTGATGCAAAAGGTGCTGCAACCTTTGTATTTCGCCCGCGAAGACACCAAAACGCCGTTCCGCTTTGCGCTCTATGCGATGGTCATCAATGCCTTGGTCGCCGTCGGCCTGTCCTTTGTCATCGGCTATCTCGCCGCAGCTTTTGCGACGACGCTGGCCGCCTGGGGTATGGTGGCGCTCTTGTGGTTTGGCAAGAAAGGCATGGGCGAAGAGGTCCATGCCGATGCGCGCCTGATCCGCCGCGCGCCCCGTATTCTGGTCGCCTCGATCCTGATGGGGGCGCTGCTTTGGGGCGGGGAAATGGCGCTGTCTCCGGTTTTCGATCTGTCGCGCGGGTTGGGGACGCTTCTGTTGGTGGCGTTTGGGATTGTTGGCTATTTCACCTTCGCGCATCTGATCGGCGCGGTGCGTTTGGCCGAATTGAAAGGCTCGGTGCGTCGGGGCGGATAAGTTTTGCCGCTGCCCGACAAGGTCCCCCGTGATCTCATTTTAACCGGCATTTTTACCCAGCATTAAGGTTAATCTGATTAACCTTAATGCTGGGTAAGTATTTAGGTCCGGCACGGCGGCTTTACCGCTGACGCAGCCGCATCAAAATCCGGCCAAAGGCGCCGGGCACCAGCAAAGCCGCCGTGCCGAACCCGGCCACAAAGCCCGCCAGATCGGCCACCCAATCGGGAGAGCCACCGAACAACAGGCCATAGACCAGCTGCAAGCCCATCAAAAACCCGATGAGTGTGAAGGCCCGCATGCGATTCTCCTGCATCTGCCCAAGCCCCAGCCACAAGATGAACGTGTAGGCACCGATAAAACCATAGGCCGCAGGATAGGCGCCCAGCAGAGGGGCCTGTGAATTCAGAAACAGCCCGAACGCCAAAGATCCGGCCAGCGTCGAGACGATGAAAATCACCAGAACCGCCAGATTGCCAAAGGTCTCCCCCACCATCTTGCCCAGCGCCAGGATGAAGACGATGACCATCAGCGCGTGCGTGATCGAATAATGCACGAAAGCGTAGGTGAAGAACCGGCGGAGATGCTCAAAAGGCCAGGAGCCCTGCGCCCGCATCGCCTCGAACACCGTATCGAAAAAGCCGTAGGTCTCCATCGCACCGATCCGCCAACCGACGGCATCGGGCCCACCGATCAGCCCAAGCGTGCCGATCTGGAACACCACCTCGATGCCTCCCAGCACCAAAGCAATCGCAATCACCATCGGAGGCAGCGCATTAAAGGGCGCTTCGGGGCGGGAATACTCGGGATCATCGGACATAAAACGGGCCTTTCCTTGACGCTCTCGTCCCGCATAGGTAAGCCACGATCACCTATTAATCCAGTGACGGAGTTCCAGATGGACAAGCCTGCCTTTACCCCCCGCGTCTTTTCGGGGATCAAGCCTTCGGGCGGGCTCACCCTCGGCAACTACCTCGGGGCGATCAAACGCTTCGTGGGGATGCAAGGCGGTGAGTTCGAAACCATCTATTGCGTGGTGGATATGCACGCGATCACCGTCTGGCAAAGCCCCGAGGACCTGCGCCATGCGACCCGTGAAGTCGCCGCCGGCTACCTCGCCGCGGGCATTGATCCCGACACCTCGATCCTGTTCAACCAATCCCGCGTTTCGGCCCATGCCGAGCTTGGCTGGCTGTTCAACTGTGTCGCCCGTGTCGGCTGGATGAACCGCATGACGCAGTTTAAGGACAAGGCGGGCAAGAACGCCGAAAACGTCTCGCTTGGCCTCTACGCCTACCCGTCCCTGATGGCGGCCGACATTCTTTTGTACCACGCGACCCATGTTCCCGTGGGCGAGGATCAGAAACAACACGTCGAACTGACCCGCGACATCGCCAACAAATTCAACCACGATTACAAGGTCGATTTCTTCCCCGAGACTGTCCCTGTGATCGAAGGCCCGGCGATGCGGGTGATGAACCTCCGCGACGGCACGAAGAAAATGTCCAAATCGGGTGAAAGCGACATGGAGCGCGTCAACATGACCGATGACGCGGACACCATCGCCAAGAAGTTCAAAAAGTCGAAAACCGACCCGGAAGTTCTTCCCGAAGAGATGGAAGGCCTCGCCAACCGTCCCGAGGCGCGCAACCTCGTCAACATCTACGCCGGTCTCGCCAATATGACCGGTGAAGCGGTGCTGGCCGAATATGGCGGTCAGGGTTGGGGCAAGTTCAAACCGGCTTTGGCTGAACTCGCCGTCGAACAACTGGCGCCGATCTCGACCGAAATGAAACGCCTGATGGACGACCCGGCGGAGATCGACCGGATCATGGCGAAAGGCGCAGATAAAGCCAATGAGGTCGCTCAGCCGATCCTGGATGAAACCTTCAAAATCATGGGCTTCGTGCGCTGAGCCCGTCACACAAACACGAAAGGGCGCCTGCATATGGCGCCCTTTTCATTTCCTTTGTGCCCTAAATACTCAGGACTCAGATCAGCTTAACCTGCGTCCCCACGCTCACGCGATCGTAAAGGTCCACGATCTGCTCGTTATAAAGCCCGATACAACCATCCGACGACCGTCGCCCGATCTTGCGTGTGTCGTGGGTGCCGTGAATGCGGTAATATTGCCAGCTCAGATAGAGCGCCCGCACACCGAGCGGGTTCTGCGGTCCCGCAGGCACCGTCACCGGCAGGCTCGGATCACGTTCGCGCATCGACGGCGTCGGCGTCCATGTCGGGTTCTTCACCTTCTGGATCACCTCCGTATAACCGCGACGGGTCAACTCGTCGGAGATCGGCACGGAGGTCGGGTAAAGTTTGTAGGTGCCATCCGCCCCCCAGAAATGCAAAGCGCGGCTCACCGTGTCGGCGACAATGCGGCCTTGCCCCAGCTCATCGAAATGCTCCTGCCAGTCGATGCGGCGAAAGCTCGAAATATTCTGCCGCGCAGGCCCCTTGGACTGTAGCTCCTCCGGCAGGGTCAGCCCGACTTCCTGGGCAAAGGCGCCCCGTGCCAGGAAGGGCGTGGTGAGGCTCAGCGCCAGAAAGCGGCGGCGTTTCATGTCGGACATCTCAGGACCTCTTGTGCTATACGTCTGCAATTTTGCGCCAAAAGACGCAAAACATCGCTCACCTACAAATCACGAAGCGGTGACGCCCAAGACTGGCGCAAAACTGCAGCCGTGATGTCACATAAAGGTTTCAAATCCCCGCTACCAAAGACCCAAGCGATTCAGAATCAGACCTGTCCCCGCCTGATCCCGTGTCGCAAGCGCCTTTGCCCGGCGCATGTTCTGATCACTTTCCCCGATGGATCAGACCCTCATTGGACCCTCGGCTCCCCGGAGCCGGGGGTTTTCCTAATCTTGTCTCGCGAGCTTTCACATCTACCAACTGTTGCGTCTGGCGCCCGGCTCGGTCATCATCGCCGTGAAATTGCCCCTAAGCTTATTAAGAGCACGACCAAAGAGGCCCCCATGCGCAAGTTTCTCGTGATCCTCGATGACAGCCGCGAATGTCTCAACGCCATGCGCTTTGCCGCCATGCGCGCCTCGAACTCCGGCGGCGGTGTCACCATCCTGTCGATCATCCCGCCCGAAGAGTTCAACCACTGGATCGGAGTCGCCGATCTGATGCGCGAGGAAACCCGCGACCGCATCGTCGCCCATTACGAGGTCTTCGCCAAATGGATGCGTGATCGTCAGGGCATCGACCCCGAGTTGGTGATCCGTGAAGGCGAGGCCGTGCATGAAATTCTCACCCAGATCAAGGAAGACCCGGAAATCGGTGTCCTCGTGCTGGGCGCAGGCACGGAGAAATCCGGCCCCGGCCCGCTTGTCTCCGCGATGACCAAACAGGCGGGTTTCCTGCCGATCCCCATGACGCTTGTGCCCGGCGAAATGTCGAAAGAACGCCTCGAAGCGGTGACCTGATGCCGATGCCATGGAGCTACCGCCATTCGGAGAAGGAGTTCAAATCCTTCCTAAAAGACGCCAAGGACCGTATGGGCCACATCATGGAGAGCGACAACATGACCTACACGGCGGTCGATGGCGTGTTGCAGTGTTTTCGCCGCCGCCTGACCCCGCCGCAGGTGATTGCCTTTGGCGATGTCATTCCCTCAAGCCTGCGCGCGATGCTGGTGTTCAATTGGCGGGTCGATGCGGTGCCCCTGCCCTTTGGCACGCGTTCCGAGTTGATCCGCGAGGCTCAGACGGTGCGCAAGGAGCACAACATCACGCCGCTCAATGTGATCGACGCCACGGCCTATGCGCTTTGGCGGCATTGCAACCACCGCGATCTGAAACGCGTGCTCGATATGATCGGTCCCGATGCGGTGGCCTTTTGGGCTGTGCGCGGGATTCCCGAGACAGAGCTTGAACAACAGATCATCTGACGCTATAGTTTAGAACTGTTCTAAATCTTGACTTTCGGCGCCACAAGGCGCATATCCGACCTGTCTACTAAGGAATACGCGCCATGTTCATCCAGACCGAATCCACGCCGAACCCCGCCACTTTGAAATTCCTGCCCGGCCAGACCGTTCTGGACGCGGGCACCGCCGATTTCACCACCCAAGAGGCCGCAAGCGCCTCGCCGCTTGCCAGCCGCATCTTTAAGGTCGGCCATGTCGCGGGTGTGTTCTTCGGCTCCGATTTCGTCACTGTGACGAAAGAGGACGACACCGATTGGGACCACGTGAAACCCGCCATTCTGGGCGCGATCATGGAGCATTTTCAATCCGGCGAGCCGGTGATGGCCGGTCAAGGCGCGGACACCTCTGGCGGCCACGCCGATCATGACGGCCCCGACAGCGAGATCGTCACCCAGATCAAGGAATTGCTCGACACCCGCGTGCGTCCCGCCGTGGCGCAAGACGGTGGCGACATCACCTTCCACGGGTTCGATCGCGGTATCGTCTACCTGCACATGCAAGGCGCCTGTGCGGGCTGTCCGTCCTCCACGCTGACCCTGAAAATGGGCATAGAGAACCTGCTGCGTCACTACATCCCCGAGGTGCTCGAAGTGCGCCCGGTTGCGGCATAAGTGGCCCAAACCGTTCCAGAAATGCTCGCCGAGATTCACGCGGCGAGCTTTGAGACGCCCCGCCCTTGGTCCGCGACCGAGTTTGCGGGGCTTTTGTCTATGAAGGGCGTGTTTCTGGTCACCGGCGATGGCCCGTCCTTTGCGCTTGGGCGTTATATCCCGCATGAGGCCGAGTTGTTGACCCTCGCCGTCGCGCCCGAGGCGCGTGGTCAGGGGCTTGGCCGCAAGATATTGAAAGCCTATGAGAAAGAAGCGGACCGCCTGATCGCGCTCAAATCCTTTCTTGAGGTGGCCGCCGACAACGAGGCAGCGATTTCCCTCTATCTCTCGGAGGGATATAGCGAATCCGGTCGGCGCAAGAATTATTACACCGCCCCGGACAAATCCAAGATCGACGCTCTGGTCATGGAAAAGCGTATAAAACATACGTAACCCAACGTCATAAGGTCGCGCCTGTGGGAAACTCCCCTAATATAGGCGACCATTTGGTCAAAATTGGTAAAATGTGTATTGACCCTCCGGCAGGGACGCGCCCTAATCCCTGCCAAGGCGAGACTGTACTCGCTTACATGGGTCGCATCATGTGACATGCTTTGATCGAAATTGCGCATCTCATCCGGGGCGACCCCAAGACCAGTATTAACGGGAGACCATTCATGACCCTGAAAACCACGTTCCTCGGCGCCGCTGCCGCACTTGCACTGACCTCCGGTGCCGCTCTGGCCGATCCGGCGATCATTTTCGACCTCGGTGGCAAGTTCGACAAATCCTTCAACGAAAGCTCCTACAACGGTGCCGAGCGTTGGAAGGCCGAAACCGGCGGGTCTTATCGTGACGTCGAGCTGCAATCCGACGCCCAGCGCGAACAGGCGCTGCGTCGCTTTGCCGAGAACGGCTTCAACCCGATCATCATGGCTGGCTTCTCCTTTGCCACCGCGCTTGAAACCGTGGCAGCCGATTTCCCGGACACCAAATTCGCCATCATCGACATGGTTGTCGACGCGCCGAACGTGCGCTCCGTGGTGTTCAATGAACATGAAGGCTCCTATTTGGTGGGCGTCGCAGCCGCCTATGCCGCAGAGGGCGACACCGTTTCCTTCGTTGGCGGCATGGACATTCCGCTGATCTCCAAATTCGCCTGCGGCTACGCGCAGGGCTTTAAATCCGTGAAGCCCGAGGGCAAGGTCATCGTCAACATGACCGGCACCACGCCTGCGGCGTGGAACGACCCGGTGAAGGGCGGCGAATTGACCCGCGCGCAAAAAGCGGCTGGCTCCGAAGTGGTGTTTGCCGCCGCTGGCGGCACGGGCCTCGGTGTTCTGCAAACCGCAGCCGACGAGGGCATGCTCTCCATCGGTGTGGACAGCAACCAGAACTACCTGCAACCGGGCCACGTCCTGACCTCCATGGTCAAGCGCGTCGACAACGCCGTTTATGACGCCTTCATGCAGGGCGAAGATTTGGAAACCGGCATCTTTGTGATGGGTCTGGCGAATGACGGTGTGGGCGCCGCCATCGACGAATACAACGAAGCGCTGATCACGCCTGAGATGAAAGCCGCCATGGACGACGCCACCGCGAAAATCGTCTCCGGCGAAGTTGTGGTCCACGACTACATGTCCGACGAAACCTGCCCGGCTTACTAAGGCGAGCGTCGCATGAGCGTTCAGAACGAGGCGGGGCGGCAGGAGACTGTCGCCCCCACCGCTTCCGCCCCCGCGATTGAATTGCGCGGGATTTCAAAGGCTTTCGGCCCGGTTCAGGCCAATAAGGACATTTCCATCTCGGTCGCCAAGGGCTCGATCCATGGCATCATTGGCGAGAACGGCGCGGGCAAATCCACGCTGATGTCGATCCTTTACGGGTTCTACAAGGCGGACGCGGGCCAGATCCTCATCAACGGCCAAGAGGTGAACATCACCGACAGCCAGGAGGCCATCGCCGCCGGCATCGGCATGGTGTTCCAGCATTTCAAACTGGTGGAAAACTTCACCGTTCTGGAAAACGTCATTCTGGGCGCCGAAGACGGCGGGCTTTTGAAGCCCTCGCTCGCCAAGGCCCGCAAGCTGTTGAAACAGCTTTCTGACGAATATGAATTGTCCGTCGACCCGGACGCCTTGATCGAAGACCTCTCCGTGGGCCACCAGCAACGGGTCGAGATTCTCAAGGCGCTCTATCGTCAGGCCGACATCCTGATCCTCGATGAGCCGACCGGCGTGTTGACGCCAGCCGAGGCCGATCACCTTTTCCGCATTCTGGAAGGGCTGAAGAAAGAGGGCAAAACCATCATCATGATCACGCATAAGCTGCGTGAAATCATGGAGATCACCGACACCGTTTCCGTCATGCGCCGTGGTGAAATGACCGCGACCGTAAAGACCGCGGAGACCTCCCCCGAAGAGCTTGCCGAGCTGATGGTCGGGCGCAAGGTCTTGCTGCGCGTCGACAAGAAACCTGCCACGCCCGGTGCGCCCGTCGTCGAAATCGAGAACCTAGAAGTCGTGGACGAACAGGGCGTTCGCCGCGTCAAAGGCATCGACCTGACGGTGCATCAGGGGGAAATCCTTGGCATTTGCGGCGTTGCCGGCAACGGCCAGACCGAGCTTCTCGAAGTTCTCGGCGGCTATATGAATGGCACGGGCAAGATCCTGATGAACGGTCAGGAGATTGATCTCTCCGGCAAGCATTCCAACGGCCAGACCCGACGCGCGCGTGGCATTGCCCATGTGCCGGAGGACCGCCACGACGAAGGGCTGATCCTCGAGTTTCAGGCCTGGGAAAACATGGTTTTCGGCTATCACCACGCGCCGGAATATCAGAAGAACGCGCTGTTGATGGACAATGCGGGCATCAAGGCGATGACCCAGACCAGCATGGACAAATTCGACGTCCGCCCGCCGAACCCGAAGCTCGAAGCCAAGTCCTTCTCCGGCGGCAACCAGCAGAAAATCGTGCTGGCGCGTGAGATCGAGCGCAACCCGGATCTCTTGCTCGTAGGCCAACCGACGCGCGGTGTGGACATTGGCGCGATCGAGTTCATTCACCAACAGATCGTGGCGCTCCGCGATGAGGGCAAAGCGATCCTTCTGGTCTCCGTGGAGCTTGACGAAATCATGTCGCTCTCGGACCGGATCGTCGTCATGTTCGACGGTCAGATCATGGGCGAACGCTTGCCCTCTGAGACCAACGAGGGCGAGCTTGGTCTATTGATGGCCGGGATTACTGATGAGGAGAAGGCACAATGAACAAGATGCCGAAATGGGCGGACGCCGTCCTCATTCCCTTGATTTCCATTCTTCTGGCGTTTTTCTTTTCCGGTCTGGTGATCTGGGCCATCGGCAAAGACCCGGTGGTGGCGATCAAGACCATGGTGCAGGGCGCCTTCGGCTCGACCTCCGGGATCAGCTATACGCTCTATTACGCCACGAATTTCATCTTCACGGGCCTCGCCGTGGCCGTCGCCTATCACGCGCGTTTGTTCAACATCGGTGGCGAAGGTCAGGCGATGCTTGGCGGACTGGGCGTGACGCTTGTCTGTCTCGCTGTGCCGTGGCCGCATTGGACGCTCGCGCTGCCTGCGGCGATGATCGGGGGCGCTCTCTTTGGCGCGGCTTGGGCCTTTATCCCCGCTTGGCTTCAGGCCAAACGCGGCAGTCACATCGTGATCACCACGATCATGTTCAACTACATCGGCGCGGCCTTGCTGGGCTACCTCTTGACCAAAGTGCTCAAAGTGCCCGGGTCGATGCTGACCGAAAGCGCACGCTTCCCAGAAGGTGCGCATCTGCCGAATTTCTCTGAAATTCTCGCGCCTTTCGGCATCAATTTCTCGCCCAACGCGCCCGCCAACATGGCGTTCTTCGTGGCGCTTCTCTGCACCTTCCTGTTCTGGATTCTGATCTGGAAAACGCGTCTGGGCTATGAAATCCGTGCCTATGGCCAATCGGAAACGGCGGCGAAATACGCCGGTATCAACCCCTCGCGCATCGTCATCATCGCGATGCTGATCTCTGGCGGTCTGGCCGGTCTCATGGCGATCAACAACGTCATGGGCGAGGCAGAGCGCCTGATCGACAACGCCGTCGAAGGCGCCGGTTTCATCGGCATCGCGGTCGCGCTCATGGGCCGCAATCACCCCATCGGCATCCTTCTGGCCGCGCTTTTGTTCGGCTTTCTCTACCAAGGCGGCGCGGAACTGTCGTTCTGGGAATCGATCCCGCGCGAGCTGGTCGTTGTCATTCAGGCGCTTGTGATCATGTTCACCGGCGCGCTCGACAACATGGTGCGCATGCCGCTCGAAAAACTCTTTGTCGCGCTCGGCAAAAACAAAAAGAAGGAGGCGTAAGACATGGACTATCTCACGATCATCCAGATCCTCGACAGCGCCCTGCGTCTTGCCACCCCTCTTTTGTTGACCTGCCTCGCCGGGCTGTTTTCCGAACGCGCGGGCGTGGTCGACATCGGGCTTGAGGGCAAACTTCTGGCCGCGGCCTTTCTTGCGGGGGCTGCGGCGGCTGTCACCGGCTCGATCTGGATTGGGCTTTTGGCGGGGGTTGCCGGGTCTCTGGCGTTCTCCATGCTGCACGGTCTGGCCTCAATCACCTTCAAAGGCGATCAGCTGATTTCCGGTGTGGCGCTAAACTTTCTGGCCGCCGGTCTCACCGTGGTGATCGGCCAAAGCTGGTTCAAACTGGGCGGCCGCACGCCGTCTCTGTCGGGCGACGGGCGTTTCGAATCTTGGAACCTGCCGTTCTCCGACGCCATGGCAAAAATCCCGGTGGTCGGCCCGGCCTATGACGAGCTGATTTCCGGCCATACCGCGCTGACCTATCTGGCGCTTTTGGCCGTGCCGCTGTCCTGGTGGGTGCTCTACCGGTCACGCTTCGGGCTGCGTCTGCGGGCCGTGGGTGAAAACCCCAGTGCCGTGGACACCGCCGGGATTTCGGTGGTCAAGCTGCGCTACGCGGCCCTCGTGATCGCCGGTGTGCTTTGCGGTCTTGCGGGCACCTATCTGGCCTCTCTGGCTGCAGGTTTCGTCAAAGATATGTCCGCAGGTCGCGGCTATATCGCGCTTGCCGCCTTGATCTTTGCGAAATGGCGGCCTTGGTATGCGCTTTGGGCGACGCTGTTGTTCGGTCTTCTGGAGGCCATCGGCAACCGCTATCAGTCCATCGCTCTGGGTGATTTCGTGATCCCGGTGCAGTTCATGCAGGCCCTGCCCTACATCTTGACCGTGATCATCCTCGCGGGTTTTGTCGGCAAGGCGATCCCACCGCGTGCCAGCGGGCAATCCTACGTCAAGGAACGCTAAGGCGATTTGAAATGATGTTGAAAGCGGGCCTCAGCGCCCGCTTTTTTCATGCCGCCTTCGGCAGAATGTTTGACGGCACTGGCAAATCATTGCATTCCTGAAAGAAACGCACGCGAAAGCTACAGCCCATGCAAATCTTCCTCCCCATTGCAGAAGTCTCCGTGAACGCTTTCACGCTTCTGGGGATTGGCGGCATGGTCGGCGTGCTGTCCGGCATGTTTGGCGTGGGCGGCGGGTTCCTGATCACGCCCTTGCTGTTTTTCGTCGGCATCCCGCCTGCCGTGGCCGTCGCCACCTCCGCCAATCAGATCGTCGCCTCCTCTGTGTCAGGCGTGCTCGCGCATCTCAAACGCAAGACTGTCGATCTGAAAATGGGGATGGTGCTTTTGGCCGGCGGCCTTGTCGGCTCTGCCATCGGCATCCAGATTTTCAACATGCTCAAGGCGATGGGTCAGGTCGATCTCCTCGTCACCCTCTGCTACGTCGTCTTCCTCGGCATCATCGGCTTTCTCATGCTGATCGAGTCTTTGCGCGCCATCAAACGCGCCCGCGGTCGCCCCGCCGGGCGGCACGAGCGCAAGAAACACCTCTGGGTCCACACCCTGCCCTTCAAGATGAAATTCCGCGCGTCCGGTCTTTATATCTCCGCCATTCCGCCCGTTGCCGTCGGCGTGTTTGTCGGGATGTTGGGCGCGGTGATGGGCGTGGGCGGCGGGTTCATCATGGTGCCCGCGATGATCTACATCCTCGGCATGCCCACCAAGGTGGTGATCGGCACCTCGCTGTTCCAGATCATTTTCACCGCCGGGTTCACCACGATGTTGCACGCCTACACGAACCACACGGTGGATGTGCTTTTGGCTTTCCTGTTGCTCTTCGGTGGCGTGATCGGCGCCCAGATCGGGACCCAGATCGGGTTGCGCCTCAAGGCCGAACAGCTCCGCATCATGCTGGCCCTTCTGGTCCTCTTGGTCTGTCTCAAACTTGGGGTCGATCTCTTGATCACACCCAAGGAACTCTACTCGCTGGGGGTTTGATGATGCATCGCCTGATCGCCCTCCTCGCGTTTCTCTTCCTGCCTCTGAATGCCCAGGCCGAACAGGTCGTCGCCGCTTTGAGCCAGACCCGCGTCTCCGTGAATGCCAATTTCGACGGCTCCGAAATCCTGGTTTTCGGCGCGATCAAGCGCGAGGCCGCGATTCCCGAAAACAGTCCGCTTGATGTGATCATCACGGTCTCCGGCCCTGAACATGTCGAAACCATCCGCCGCAAGGATCGTCGTTTCGGCATATGGATCAACGTCGAGGCGCAGGTCATCGGCCATACGCCGACGTTTTATACGGTCGCCTCGACCCGCGCGCTGCACGACATCCTGCCGCCGCTGACCGACAGCCTTTGGAAGATCACCGCCGATAAACGCATCCTGCCCGGCATGCGCGGTCTGCCGGCCCGCGAGGCGCTGATCCGGTTGCGGGAGAACGACGATCTGTATCGCACCCGTGAGGGAGAAGTGTCCCTCATCGAGGACACGTTGTTCGACACCTCCATCGCGCTGCCGTCGAACATCGTCGAAGGCACCTACACGACCCGGATTTTCCTGATCCGCGACGGCGAGGTGATCGACAGCTACGGCACCTCGATCAATGTGCAAAAGGTCGGGATCGAGCGCTGGCTCTACAATCTGGCCTATCAGAATGCGCTGATTTACGGGGTGATGGCGCTGGCGATTGCAGGCCTGTTCGGCTGGGGCGCTTCGCAGGTGTTCCGTCTGATTCGGCGTTAAAGCCGGTTAAAGCCCGTTCTCCACCTGTTCGGGTTCCAGCGTCAAAGGGGCGGCGACACGCGCCGTCAGATCGGCCACCGACAGAGGCCCGGAAGGTTTCGCCAGACGCGCCCGCGTCACCCACAAAAGCCGCGTCTGCGCCCGAGTGATCGCCACATAGGCCAGCCGTTTCCATAAGGGAATCCCCGCTTCCATCCGGCCCGCGCGCGCGGCGGCGTAGAGATCGGGAGCAAAGACCTGAACATCGTCCCATTGCGAGCCCTGCGCCTTGTGAATCGTCACAGCCGCGCCATGCAGGAACGCCGCACCCATCCGCGCAGCGTAGGGGATAAAGGGTTCTTCTTCATCAGGGAATTCGATTTTGACAATGGAGGCCGCCGAGATGTTCGGGTCCTCCGCCCCCATCACATGCAGGCGCGAAAACCCTGGTTTGCGCCCCGGCCCGAGGTAGACCACCTGTGCGCCTTTGATTAGCCCGCGCGCCTCCAGATCGAGGCGTTTTTTGCGGTGTTTCATCGGCAATTCGATGCCGTCGCAAATCAGAGGTTCGCCGGGCAAGAGCGCATCGGTGGGGGCATCAAATACCTGCCGAAACGCCTGGATCAAACGAATGCGGGTCGCGTTGCGCCAAACCAAAACCGGCGAGCGCGCCATCAGGTCACTTTCGACGCGCTGCGCATAGACCACGCGGTCGTCACGCGCGGCCGCCTCCTCGATCATCCGCTCGAACTGCTCGAAACTCAGTTGCGGATCGGCCAGCGCGTGGGCGAGATCGAGAATCGGGCTGTCCGCTTCCTGTCGGTGAATGCGATGGAGGATATGTTGTTTCTTTTCCGGCAGCGTCTCAAAGACCATCTCGCCGGATTGGTTCACCGGCGCCAACTGCGCCGGGTCGCCGAACAGCACGAGGGTCGGAAATATTTCCTGCAAATCCTCGAACTGGCGTTTGTCGAGCATCGAGCTTTCATCGACGAAACCGATATCGAGCGGGTCCTCGCGCCGTTTCCAACCGGTGATGAAATCAGAACCGCGCAGTCCCGCCGCCGCCAAAGCGCCGGGGATGGATTTCTGATTTTGGTAAAACGCATAGGCCTTGTCGAGCGCCTCTTCGGTCAGCCCCTCGATCTTGAGCCCTTCAAGATCGGGTCGATCTCCATTGCCCGCCAGCCAATCGGCGATTTTCTCGTATTCCGGGTCATAGACCGGCGTGTAGAGAATGCGGTGGATCGTGGTCGCGGGAACGCCACGATTGCGCAGAACCGAGGCCGCTTTGTTTGTCGGGGCGAGAATCGCAAGAGTGCGACGCTCTTTGCGTCGTTTGTTTTCGTAGTCGCCGGAGACGATCTCAACACCCGCTTCATCCAGCGCCTTGTAAAGCTGCGCTAGCAAAAGGGTTTTCCCGGAGCCCGCCTTGCCGATCACGGCGCAAAGCTGATTGGTTGCGCTGGCTTGCGGCGTGATGATGCCGTCCTCGAGATCGACACCGACATGCGCCAGTATCGCGCTGATCGCGTCGAAGGCTTCGGCCTGATCTTCGGAAAATGTAAGCGCGGTCTGGGTCATGCGGCGACCCTACAGGGACGCCGCACCATGTGCCAGAGTCATCGCACAAGTCGAGCGTCAGGCGATGGCCTGCAACTCTTCCACATAGCTTTGATTGAACGCGTCATGGAACCAGCGCTTAGACGTCTCGCGATCCACGCCCGCACGCTCCAGAGTGGGCGCAAACACATCCTCATGCATCTCCCAAAGGCCGACACCGATGGTCTCGCGTCCTTCGCCGACACGGCCCAAAACGTCCGGCACCAGCCCCATGAGCGAATAAATCCGCTCCATCCGTGGGTCAAAAACGCCGACAAAATGTTTCAGGTGAAATTCTTCCATGATTTCACCCGCGCCCAAGGTCAGCGCCGCTGTCACACGGCGATCTGCGCCCGGAGCAAGACAAAAGCGGGTGCATTCCCAAATGAACGGGCTTTCGATCCGCACCCCGTCCGTAAGATGGGAGAAGTGATCGTTCACCATCGTGTCGCCTGTTGTGGGCAAAAATCGCATTGAGCCCCCGTGGGTGCCGTCCGGTTTTTCCCAAATCACATAAAGCGGGTTGATCGCATCGTATTCGTCGCGTTCTTCGCCCGCTTCGTTCACATGCACGTCCCATCCGAGGCGGCGTTTGAACTGATCCGCACGATCACGAAACATCGTGTCACGCAGGCGGGGGAAGTGGCAAAGGTCGTTTCCGTAAATATAGCGCAGCATGTTGAGCTCCTGTCTCCGTCATCTGAGAAGAACGCTATCGGCGAAACGTTAACCATCATCTATTAGCTGCGCCCGTTGCGCTGTGCGAATGTTCACTATCCGTTCTGCGCACGCTATTTGGGCAGATTTCGCACCTGGACGTAGCGTCAACAGGCAAACAGTCGTCGCTTTCAGACGATGATGAGCCCCATCGACAGCGCCCGCGCCACAGCGTGAGTCGTGTTCATGGCTCCAAGCTTGTGACGCGCGGATTCGATATAAACCCTCAGCGTATGTTCGGAAATTCCCATTTCCGCCGCAGCCTGACCACGGTTCAGGCCTTTGGCGAGATGCGTGATGGCGCTGGCCTCTCTGGGCGACAGCGAAGGCCCCACTTGCGCCTCGCTGTGCGTGTCGAAGGACAGGGCTTTTTTGTTAAATTCATGCGCCACAACCACAAGATCGCGTTCGTTGCGTGCGATCAACTGATCCCAGGCATCGTCCGTTGTGTTGTGATTGAGGGTGAACAGAGCGAACTGCCCGTTCGGCCCCCGGATCGGAATCGTGTAGCCCTGATTTCCGACACCATAGTCCAGCGCATCAAGGAAAAACGCCTTAGCTGCCTTGGACGACCAATCCAATTGCTTCCATGACACCGGAGTAAACCTTTGGAAACAGCCAAAGATAACGGGGTCCATGCGCAGGTAATCTTTTTCAAGATAGCGATCGACCCATTCCGATGAATAGGTCCCTGCGCCAAATCGTTCTCCGACGCTGTTCACCCAATGGTAAACAACATGCGCAATACCTAAGAGATCACGCAGCTTGACAGTTGCGTCCTGAAACTCTTCGAAATTCTCAACTCGCTGAATATCCTCCAGAAAGTCTTGCAACCCTGTCGTCATGCACCCCCGCCTGTTCCGACAACGCCTCAGAAGGCCTGTTCGACAACTCGGCCGCTACCACCAGACAGGTGTCGGCCAAATGTTCGGCGCTTGCCTTCAATCCGTTCTGATCCGCGAATGTCCGCAAATCCGTCAGTACATCAAGAATCCAATCGTTGCGCATGTAAACCCTCTTTCCGGTTGTCGCTTGGGTGCAATTTCAAATTTAGACAGCTCTTTCGCACTCTGAAATTCGCGGTTTTACCCTCCCCAAAAATAGCGAGGCAGGTTTACGTAATATGCTGAAATAAAATATTCCGTTAATTTTCACAGACTTGCAGCATCCCACCCAAGGAACTTAGAGACATTTTGAGGCTTTGCAGGACGCAACAGCGACCCTCGATTGCAGATCAACTTATAGTTGCATAAATTCAACAGCACAGAAAAAACCCGCCCCATGGTTAAGGGGCGGGCTCGAGACCAAGCAACAATGGTCGAAAAAGCGACTTATTTTCCGGCTTCCAACACATCTTCCAAAGTGTGAAGCCCGGTTTTCGGAGCCTGAACCAGAACGGCCATGTTCCCCGGCTTGTGCTGATTCTTCAGCATCTTCGTATGTGCCGCCGGGATTTCATCCCAAGGGAAGACTTCCGACATGCAGGGATCAATACGACGCTCGATCATCAGCTTGTTTGCCGCCGCCGCCTGTTTCAGATGCGCGAAGTGCGAGCCCTGCAAACGCTTTTGATGCATCCACATGTAGCGCACGTCGAAGGTACAGTTGAAGCCGGAAGTGCCTGCGCAAATCACGACCATGCCGCCTTTTTTACAGACCAGCGTCGAGACCGGGAAGGTCGCCTCGCCCGGATGTTCGAAGACGATGTCGACGTTGTTGCCCTTGCCGGTGATGGCCCAGATCGCAGCGCCAAACTTGCGCGCTTCTTTGAACCATGCGGCGTATTCCGGCGTGTTCACCGTGGGCAATTGGCCCCAGCAATCGAAGTCTTTGCGGTTGATCACACCTTTGGCGCCCAGCCCCATGACGAAATCGCGTTTGTCCTCGTCGGAGATCACCCCGATCGCATTCGCGCCCGCCGCATTGGCCAGTTGGATCGCGAAGGACCCGAGACCGCCCGACGCGCCCCAGACCAGAACATTCTGGCCCGGTTTCAACTCATGCGGATGGTGGCCGAAGAGCATGCGATAAGCGGTCGCCAGCGTCAGCGTGTAGCACGCACTTTCTTCCCAGCTCAGATGCTTGGGACGCGGCAAAAGCTGTTGCGCCTGCACGCGGGTGAACTGTGCAAATGATCCATCCGGCGTCTCATAGCCCCAGATCCGCTGCGAGGGCGAATACATCGGATCGCCGCCGTTACATTCCGCGTCATCACCATCATCCTGGTTACAGTGGATCACGACCTCGTCGCCGACTTTCCAGGCTTTCACCCGATCACCCACCGCCCAAACGATGCCGGAGGCGTCGGAACCCGCGATATGATACTCGGCGCCATGTCCATCAAAGGGAGAGATCGGCACGCCGAGACCGGCCCAGATGCCATTGTAGTTCACACCCGCCGCCATCACGAGCACCAGAACCTCGTGACTGTCGAGCTTCGGCGTCTCGACGACTTCACTTTGGAACGAGGTCTCGGGTTCGCCGTGACGCTCGCGACGGATCGCCCAAGCGTACATCTTTTCAGGCACATAGCCCATCGGCGGGATTTCCCCGATCTCGTAGAGGTCTTTCTCTTCCGCCTCGTAAGCCGGCTGGTTCGTGTCGAGCGCCATGTTTCTCCTCCAAATCTTTCCGTCTCTTTGCCTCTCCGTGCCGTCACGAGAGAGCGCTGTGAGCCTTGTCGTGCCGCGATGCAGAATCGCGGGGTATGTCATGGTGATACGCTTCGTAAAGCAATTATGCAATGCTGATAAGTCTATTTTTGTAATTTTATAACCGAGCGAATGCAGAAACTTATCTGACATCCTTATAAAACAAAGGGATTCCGCGTCTCGCCGATGCAAAATTCCCTGACGTCACAGATTTTTCCACCTCTGCCGCGATGCGGCGAATTGACAATGGCACAATATTTCAAGCATAACGCACTTTGAGAAATAATGTTGCAAAGCAGTATTGGGAGGTTTGCGATGAGTGAAGATAAAACCGGGATCACCAAAGATCGTCCCTGGCTGTTCCGTACCTACGCGGGACACTCGACCGCAAAGGCTTCCAACGCGCTCTATCGCACCAACCTGTCCAAGGGGCAGACCGGCCTGTCGGTCGCCTTCGATCTGCCGACGCAAACGGGCTATGACAGCGATCATGAACTGTCCAAGGGCGAGGTCGGCAAGGTCGGCGTGCCTGTCGCGCATCTGGGCGACATGCGGATGCTCTTTGATGAGATTCCGCTCGAACAGATGAACACCTCGATGACGATCAACGCCACGGCGCCTTGGCTCCTGGCGCTTTATATTGCCGCCGCCGAGGAACAAGGCGCGGATATTTCCAAACTGCAAGGCACGGTGCAGAACGACATCATCAAAGAGTATCTGTCGCGCGGAACGTATGTTTGCCCGCCCCGCCCGTCGTTGCGGATGATCACCGATGTCGCCGCTTACACCCGCGAGCATCTGCCGAAATGGAACCCGATGAACGTCTGTTCCTACCATTTGCAAGAGGCCGGCGCGACGCCTGAGCAGGAGCTGGCCTTTGCGCTGGCCACCGCCATCGCCGTGCTGGACGACCTGAAAGAGAAAGTGCCCGCAGAAGCCTTCCCCAATATGGTTGGACGCATCTCTTTCTTTGTGAATGCAGGCATCCGGTTCGTCACCGAGATGTGCAAGATGCGCGCCTTTGTCGAGCTGTGGGATGAGATCACCCGCGAACGTTACGGCGTCGAGGACCCGAAATTCCGCCGCTTCCGCTATGGGGTTCAGGTCAACTCTCTGGGCCTCACCGAACAGCAGCCGGAAAACAACGTCTACCGCATTCTGATCGAAATGCTCGCCGTGACGCTCAGCAAAAACGCCCGCGCCCGCGCGGTGCAGCTTCCGGCGTGGAACGAGGCGCTTGGCCTGCCGCGTCCCTTCGATCAGCAATGGTCGCTGCGCATGCAACAGATTTTCGCCTATGAAACCGACCTCTTGGAATATGACGACCTCTTCGACAACAACCCCGCCGTGGAACGCAAGGTGGCCGCTCTGAAAGAGGGCGCGCGGGCCGAGCTTGAGACGCTTGACGGCATGGGCGGTGCGATCGAGTCGATTGAGTATATGAAATCGCGCCTTGTGGAGGCCAATGCCGAACGGATCGCCAAGATCGAGGCGGGCGAAACCGTGGTCGTCGGTGTGAACAAATGGACCACCGGCGAGCCCTCGCCGCTGACCGCAGGCGACGGTGGCATTATGAAGGCCGACCCCGAAGCCGAGGCCGATCAGATCGCGCGTCTGGACGCGTGGCGCGAGAGTCGCGATGAGCCCGCCGTTCAGTCCGCCCTCAAAGAATTGCGCGAAGCGGCGGCCAGCGGCGTCAACGTCATGCCCGCCTCGATCAAGGCCGCCAAAGCGGGCGCGACGACGGGCGAATGGGGCGATGTGGTGCGGGCCGCTTTCGGTCAGTATCGCGGGCCCACCGGCGTCTCCGCCAACCCGTCGAACCGTACCGAAGGCTTGGATGAGATTCGCGAAGAGGTCGCCCGCGTGTCGACCAGCCTCGGGCGCAAGCTCAAGTTCCTCGTCGGCAAACCCGGCCTCGACGGTCACTCCAATGGCGCCGAACAAATCGCGGCGCGCGCCCGCGATTGCGGCATGGAGATCGCCTATGAGGGCATCCGCCTGACCCCTGCGGAAATCGTCGCCGCCGCCAAGGCCGATGACGCCCATGTGGTGGGGCTGTCGATCCTGTCCGGCTCGCATATTCCGCTGATCGAAGAGCTGATGCGGCAGATGAAAGAGGCTGGTCTGAGCCACATTCCCGTGGTCGCCGGCGGCATCATCCCGGAGGAAGACGCCGAGCACCTGCGCGCCATCGGTGTGGCCCGCGTCTACACGCCGAAAGATTTCGAGCTGAACCGCATCATGTTCGACATCGTGGCACTCGTGGACCCGAGCAAAGAGGCAGCCGAGTAAGGCCTACTCTTCGAAAAACCTGATAAGCTCGTCGTAGGAATAGCTTTCTGCGACGGGCCCGCTGTCATGCGGCTCGAAACGCGTATCGACCGGCAGGCAGCCAAGCCCGCAGACCTGAGAAATCACCATCTCCGAACTGTCGACATACCAAAGCCGCCCGCCCGGCGTGGCGACCCAGCCGTCGATGCCATCGCTCTCATCGGCCTCCATGTCGTTGACCGACGGGACCTCCGACACATAGCCGCGCATAAAACTGCCGTGGGTGTGATAGGAGGCGATGACCACCTCCATCTCCTCTGTGTCGCGTGGGGTGCAGCCATCAACGGAGCCCCGTTTCGCAGGGCTGGCGATCAGCTTTCCGTCGGCATCCCGCCCGATCAACCCGCAGTATTCGCGCTTTTTCTGAAACGAGAGCGGTTGGATCTCGGCGAAGATCGTCTTGACCATCTCCAACTCTTCCGGCTCCTCGGCCCCGACGCCTTCGGGTCCCGCGAAAAGCACCGCAGAAACCATCAAGGCGGTGCGCGAAAAAATCCTGCGCTGCATTCTATACAATCTCGTTCCTGGCTGGCTTACTGTGTTCCAAAGACCGATAGCACGAGGAGCATGGATATGCCGACCCCCCATATTGCCGCAAAGCCCGGCGAGATTGCCGAAACCGTCCTGATGCCGGGCGATCCCTACCGCGCGAAATGGGCCGCCGAGACCTATCTCGACGACATCAAACTGGTAAACGAAGTGCGGGGCATGCTGGGCTTTACCGGCACCTATAAGGGCCATCCCGTGACCATCCACGGCTCCGGCATGGGCATGCCGTCGATCTCGATCTACGCCAATGAGCTGATCACCGAATATGGCGCCAAGACCCTCATCCGCATCGGCTCCTGTGGCGCGATGCAGCATCATATCAAGGTGCGTGACGTGGTGATCGCCATGACCGCCACCACGATGGGCACGACGCCGTCGGCCGGGTTCTTCAAGGAGATCAACTATGCGCCCTGCGCCGATTACGGCCTGTTGGAGGCCGCCGTCGCCGCCGCGCGTCAGAAAGACACCGGCGTCCATGTCGGCAACATCTATTCCTCGGACATCTTCTATGCCGAACGTCCTGATCTCGATGAGGTGATGATCCGCCATGGCATCCTCGGCGTCGAAATGGAAGCCGCCGAGCTTTACACCGTCGCGGCGCGGCATGGCGTGCGGGCACTGGGCGTGATGACCGTCTCCGATCACTTGCTGACGCATGAGGCGCTGCCCTCCGACCAGCGGGAAAAGAGTTTTGGCGACATGGTCGAGATCGCATTGGAGGCCGCTTTCGCATGAGCATGCCCAAACGCCAACTTGGCGCTAACGGACCGATGGTAAGCGCCATCGGCTTTGGCTGCATGAGCTTCGCCGGGTTCTTCGGCGCCGCCGATGACGACACCTCGCTTGAAACCCTCGCCGCCGTCGAGGCTGCGGGCATCGACTTTTGGGACACCGCGAACATCTACGGGATGGGGCGGTCTGAGAAGATCGTCGGCCAATACCTCAAGGAAAGCGGAGCCGATGTGACGCTGGCCACCAAGTGCGGCATCGTGCCGGGGCCACAGCGCAGCTTTAACAATGAGGAAGATTACATCCGCTCTGAGTTGGAAGGCTCCCTCAAGAAGCTGAATCGTGACAAGGTCGAGCTTTATTACATCCACCGTCGGCAACAGGAATTGCCGGTGGAGACCGTCGCCGAGACCATGGGCAAGCTCATTGAAGAAGGGCTGATCGACGCTTGGGGGCTGTCCGAAGTGGCGCCTTCGACCATCCGGCGTGCGCATAAGGTCGTGCCCGTGACGGCGGTGCAGAACGAATATTCGCTTTGGACCCGCCAGCCGGAGCTGGGCGTGATCCAGACCTGCGAGGAGTTAGGGATCGCTTTCATCCCCTTCTCGCCGGTGGCCCGTGGCGCGCTTGGCGTTGCCGATCTCGACCCCGCGCAGTTTTCCGACAATGATTTCCGCAAAGTGAACCCGCGTTTCATGGGGCAAAACTGGCTGGAAAACCTGGACTACATCCACGCGTTCCAGACCTATGCCGAGACCAAAGGCGTCTCCACCCCGGCGCTGGCGCTCGCTTGGGTGTTGCACCAAGGCGATCACCTGATCCCGATTCCCGGCACGCGCACCAAAGAACACCTTGCCGATTGGGCCCATGCGGGTGAGATCGGCCTGTCTGAGGACGATCTCTGGGAGATCGAACAGATTTTGCCAGCAGGTTGGGCGGCGGGGGATCGCTATGCCGATCAGCAAATCCTCGGCGTCGAACGCTATTGCTAAAGCGTTTCTCAAGAAACTTGAGGCACTCAAATATTGAGAAACGCAGCAATATCAATTCAGTGTGGCAACGTTTTTCGCTCAATCTCATTCAGATTAAACGAAAAACGCTTTAACATGACAAAGCCCCGCTCTGGCGGGGCTTTTCAGTCTACGAAGGCGGGAGGCCTTATTCGTAGTAGGCGTACATTTGATCGAGCACATCGAGTTTGCCCGGAACAACCTGTTCGCTGGTTTTCACCGCCGGGGTGGCCGGGGCGTAATATTCGAGCCATTCGGACACTTTCATCGCGGCGTCTTTGGCTTTGTCGTTCAGTGCAACATCGTGCAGGGTCATGTCATAAACTCCGTGGAGGTGTAGTGGTCTCCCTTGCGCACTGAGGTATGCTGCGACGCCGCGAAAGACAGCCCCCTAATGTCGCATAGTCGCCATGCGCATGCTGCAATGCAGCGCCATGCGTGTTGGGGTCTTTACCTGTTGGGCTTGGCCCCGCAATGTGTCGGCTCGCCCTTCTCGGTGCGGGCCTCCGCGCCACAGACCTGACAGCGAAAGGTGATGCCCTCCGCATCCTTGCCGGTCTGACGCCAGCGGCAATCCGACGTGCGATCCGTGCGCAAGACATACATGCCCACGTAGAGCGCGATGAGGATGAGGGGGATGAGAACGACCATGCCCCCTCATACGCCGTGTCTTGCCGAATGGAAAACCACGGATGTGTTACGGCGTGGTTTTGGGCGCAGGGTCCTTGCGTTTTCGGGCGAACAAACCGCTGCCCTCCGGCCCGTACCAATCCTCGTTGCGGGTAAAGAACATGGTCGCGGCCAGAGCCACGAAGGACAGGGACGCCCCCGCAAGCAATGCATAATCCGCAGAGCGCAGGATCAGATAGAGCACGCCGTAAAGCACCAAAAGCATGACGCCCAGCACCGCAGTACGTCGTCCGAGTTTCAGCCCCACAGCGCCAAAGAAGGTCAAAAGCGCAATGGTCGCCCCGGCTGAGAGCGCATAGGCCGGGCCAAAGCCGATCTGTTCGGAATAGGCCACCATCAAGAGGACGAAAATCGACTGCGCCAGACCGATCAGTATATATTGCACCGGGTGGGCCGGGCGCTCAGCGCCTTTTTCCACCAACAACACGGTGAGAAAGGTCAGCGCGATGAAAAGGATCGAATAATTCGCGGCGCGGAAGGACTTTTGATAGAAATCATTCGGCTCGATGAAATCCACACCGAAAGCCATGCTATAGCGCAGGGTCTGGATGTAATTCTCGCGCGTCATCTGCGGCAGGGTGCGGGCCAGATGCGGGATGGTCCAGGTGGCGGAGAAGCCCTCTTCGGAAATCTCCGAACCATCCGGCAGAAAGGCGCCCCGGAAACTCGGGTGCGGCCAGTCGGACCTGATGGTCACAGCCGTCTGACGGCCGACCGGCGCGATCTGAAAGGATTGCGCGCCATTGGCGCCGAGCGTCAGCGCATAGTCGCTCTTGCCCCGCGGATCGCCCAGAGCCGCCATGATGCCCGCGGCATCGTCAGCGGAAGCAATCGGTTCAAGCGGCACTTCGACGCCATCGACGGTCAACACCGCCTGCCCGCGCAGCGCGGCGTTGGAAGACAGCGACAGGATCAACTCGGCGCGATCCCAGAGGATCACCTCGTCATTCACAGCTTGGGCTTCGATCTGATCCCACGGGAAATCGAACCCCATGTCGATCCCCGCCTGATAGACCGGCACCGAAAAAATGCCGCGATGGCGAATTTGCGTTTGCGTGTCGATATCCACATCGAAGCGCCCCGGATAGACATAGATCGGATCGCGGCTCACGGTCACCTTGCGCGTCACCTGGCGTTGGCGTGGGCTACCATCGGCATCCAGAACGACCTCGCCCGTGTCGGGGTTGATCACCGCTTCGCGTTCGGTGCGGTCCACGGTTTCCTCGACCGGGATCACAAGCATCGGGCCGGCAATGACTTGGTCCCCGCCCCATTCGCGGCCCACCTCACGCAGGGTGCTTTGCGAATAGGTCTTCCGGCTCTGCACGATGTCCGAGACGAAGAACAAGGGAATGAACATCAAAAGCGTCAGCAGACCGACGATCAGGAAACGGGCGCCAATGGATTTGCGCATGGGGGACCTCCTCAAACAACTCCGCGCAGGATGATCGGGCACGACGCATGAGGCAAGGGGGAGAAGTGCAAAAGAAAAACCCCGCCGAAGCGGGGCTTTTCAAATTCCTGTCGAAGCAGCTTAGTGCGTGCGTTCGAGCATCATCTTCTTGATATGCGCAATCGCCGCCGCCGGGTTCAGACCCTTGGGGCAGGTTTTCGCACAATTCATGATGGTGTGGCAGCGATAGAGTTTAAAGCTGTCTTCGAGGTAGTCGAGACGCTCGCCGGTGGCCTCATCGCGCGAGTCGATGATCCAGCGGTAGGCGTGCAGGAGTGCTGCCGGTCCAAGGTATTCGTCGCCATTCCACCAGTAGCTCGGGCAAGAGGTCGAGCAGGAGGCACACATCACGCATTCGTAAAGACCGTCGAGTTTCTTGCGATCCTCGATGGACTGACGCCATTCTTTTTCGGGACGGTTGGTCTTGGTCTCAAGCCACGGCATGATCGAGGCGTGCTGCGCATAGAAGTGGGTCAGATCGGGAATGAGGTCTTTCACCACCGGCATGTGCGGCAGCGGGAAGATGCGCACATCGCCCTTGATCTCGTCGAGACCGTAGATACAGGCGAGCGTGTTGATCCCGTCGATGTTCATCGCGCAGGAGCCACAGATGCCTTCACGGCAGGAGCGGCGGAAGGTCAGCGTCGGGTCGATCTCGTTCTTGATCTTGATCAGCGCGTCGAGAACCATCGGACCGCATTTGTCCATGTCGATGAAATAGGTGTCCACCGACGGGTTTTTCTCGTCATCGGGATTCCAGCGGTAGATCTGGAATTTGCGGACATTGGTCGCGCCCTCGGGCTTCGGCCAGGTCTTGCCCGTCACGATTTTGGAGTTCTTGGGAAGGTTAAACTGAACCATGGCCTGTTCCCCTAGTTTGACGCCGGACGTGCCGGCAGAGAGTTGTGTTTCATATCTGACTTGGATGCGGCTTGGGCCATCTGGCCTCGGTCTGACATCCGGCGAAAATAATCTGTCATCGTGCCCCCTATCCGAACGGCGCGCCCAAAGTCCCGTGGGCGAGGCAGCTGAGGGTTTCGGGTTCGCGGGCGATGTCGGTCACGATCTGCACCGTGCTTTGATCGACGCCCACCACCGCCGCCTGAGCCAGCGAGACAAGCTGATCCATCTCTGCATTGTCCATGATGCAATCGACATAGACATCGGCGTTCACGCCGGGAAACTTGTCGTTGATCACGGTTTTGACCACCGATTTGGCCGCCGAGCGCGTGGTGTCCTCGACCAAAGCGGAGGACTCGATGCAGCCGGTGAGAGCCAAAAGCATCATCCCGGCGAGGGGTGTTTTGAAGCCGAGGCGGATCATCCGAGCACCTCCTGATCTGTGTCAGCCCGCAGCACCCGCGGCGGGGATTTTCGGTTGTAATGGCCCCAAAGCGACGCATCCACCGCGAAATCGGGCGACAACCAGTCGGCGATCTTCGACGGCGCATCGCGGTCCAGATCGAAGTGCAGGAACCGGGCATCGGCGGTGGCGAAATAGCTTTGCACCTCGGCTGTGTGACGGTCGAACACCTCGGACCAAGCCGCTTTCGCACCGGCCTCGTCAAGGCCCGACATTTTGCAGAACCGTTTGAGGAAGGTGCCACTGGCATGCGCCGCACGCGAGGCGATCCAGTCGGATTTATCCCGCGTGTTGAAAAAGAAATAGGCGTCCGGGTAGGCCGCATGCAGCACCCGGAACAGGCGCGCGCCGTCGATCATCATCTGGGCGTTGAGAAAGGCGATGTCGGAAAAGGCGCGAATGCCGTCAAACCCGTCAAACGGTTTGCGTCCCATCGCCAGATTGCTCACCATCACCTGCGCGACATTGCGCCCCTGCGGCTCCTGCCAATGCAGCGCCGGGATGCCATTGTCTTCCATCAGACGATGAAAGCTCAGCGTGCCGCAGCGATTAAACCCGATCTGGATGATCAATGGAGCCGCCGCACCGGTGTTGTGGTCGATCACGCTCATGCCGCCACCTCACGCGAAACGACGGGCGCCAGTCCGATCTCTGCCAGTCCAATCTCTGACTGAGACGCCCATGTCACGCCTTGGTCGGAAACACAGGCGATATTCACCTTGGAGATGCAATCTCCAAAGGTCGCTTGCTTATTCCACCAAAACGATTTCAGCGACATCTTGCAGGTCCGGTTGAAAAGGGAGGGCCACCCCGAAATGCGGGGCGACCATATTGGTTTTGCCTTAGAAAGTCCGCGCTTTCGGCGCGATCCTCTTGAGGCTGATGCCGCCTTCGGCTTCGGTCGTCAGCGGATCCTCGATGATCGGACGATAGCTGAGCTCGACCTCATTGCCCTCGACGCGCGAAATCGTGTGGATGCGCCAGTTCGCGTCATCACGATCCGGGTAATCCTCATGGGCATGTGCGCCACGGGATTCTTTGCGCGCCTCGGCCCCGTGGATGGTGGCCAAAGCGTTGGGCATCAGGTTGGTGAGTTCCAGCGTTTCCATCAGATCGGAGTTCCACACGAGGCTGCGATCGGTGACGGAGACGTCGCCCATCTTGCCGGCCACGGCGGTCATCTTTTCCACGCCTTCTTTCAGCGTCTTGTCGGTGCGGAACACGGCGGCGTCGGCCTGCATCGTGCGCTGCATTTCCAGACGCAGCTCGGCGGTCGGGATCGTGCCTTTGGCGTAACGGATCCCGTCGAAACGGTCGAAAGCCTTTTGCACGGACGCCATGTTCAGCTCCGGGTTCGGCGCCTTCGGATCGACGACCTGACCGGCGCGGATCGCGGCGGCGCGGCCAAAGACCACAAGGTCGATCAAGGAGTTGGAGCCCAGACGGTTCGCACCATGTACGGAGGCACAGCCCGCCTCGCCCACGGCCATCAGGCCCGGCACGACAGCGGTCGGATTGTCCGCCTGCGGGTTCAGAACTTCGCCGTGATAGTTGGTCGGAATACCGCCCATGTTGTAGTGCACGGTCGGCAGAACCGGGATGGGCTCTTTGGTCACATCCACACCGGCGAAGATTTTCGCGGATTCGGAGATGCCCGGCAGACGCTCCGCCAGAGCCTCGGCCGGAAGGTGGCTGAGGTTCAGGAAGATGTGGTCTTTGTGCTCACCCACTCCGCGACCTTCGCGAATCTCCATCGTCATAGAGCGGGACACGTAGTCACGCGGCGCGAGGTCTTTGTAGGTCGGCGCGTAACGCTCCATGAAACGCTCGCCTTCGGAGTTGGTCAGGTAACCGCCTTCGCCGCGTGCGCCCTCGGTGATCAGACAGCCGGAGCCGTAGATGCCGGTCGGGTGGAACTGAACGAATTCCATATCCTGAAGCGCGAGACCCGCACGGGCCACCATGCCGCCACCGTCGCCGGTGCAGGTGTGGGCAGAGGTCGCGGAGAAGTAGGCGCGGCCATAGCCCCCCGTCGCCAGCACAACCATCTTCGCGGAGAAGAGGTGGAAGGTGCCGTCATCGAGTTTCCAGCAGAGCACACCCTGACACTGACCGTCGTCGGACATGATCAGGTCGATGGCGAAATATTCGATGTAGAATTCTGCGTTGTTCTTCACGGACTGGCCGTACAGCGTGTGCAGGATCGCGTGGCCGGTGCGGTCAGCGGCGGCGCAGGTGCGCTGCACCGGCGGGCCTTCACCGAATTCGGTGGTGTGACCGCCAAACGGACGCTGGTAAATCTTGCCTTCTTCGGTCCGCGAGAACGGCACACCGTAGTGTTCCAACTCGTACACCGCCTTGGGCGCTTCACGGGCGAGGTATTCCATCGCGTCGGTGTCGCCAAGCCAGTCGGAGCCCTTGACGGTGTCGTACATGTGCCACTGCCAGTTGTCCGGCCCCATGTTCGAAAGCGACGCCGCGATGCCGCCCTGAGCCGCCACGGTGTGCGAGCGCGTCGGGAAGACCTTGGTCACACAGGCCGTGCGCAGACCTTGCTCAGCCATACCGAGCGTTGCGCGCAGACCAGAACCACCGGCGCCAACGACGACCACGTCGTATTCGTGGGTTTCATATTCATATGCTGCTGTCATTGTCTTTATTCCTTGCCGCGCATCACTGAATGGCGAGTTTCAAAAGGGCGAAGAGGCCAGCCGCCATCAGCGTGTAGCAAAAGCCCGCCACAGCGATCAGTGTCAGCTTGCGCTTGAGGCCGCCCACGTAATCCTCAACGGCCTCGTCCACTTCGGTCTTGAGGTGGATGATGCCACCCACGAGGCACAGCGCCGTGATGATCGCCACGAAGGGATTGCCATAAAAGGCCAGCACCTCTTCGAAGGAATGCCCGACGGCATAGCCGAAGGTGAAGATGAAGAGCGGCACCAGAAGGATCAGCGACAGCGAGGTCGCGATGGTCAGCCAATGATGCTGCGCGCCGGTATGGCCGGAGCCCAGACCCGTTGCGCGTTTGCGGTCAGTGAGAAAGTTCATGGCCATCCCCTCAGAAAATCAGAAACACAAGAGCGGTCAGCACGGTCAGGACGGTCGCCCCGATGAACATGCCCCAGCCCATTTTCTCGGAGGTCTCGACATCCAGGCAATAGCCGAAATCCCAGATCACATGACGGATACGGCCCAGCATGTGGTACCAGATCGCCCAGGCAGCGGCGAGCATCACGATGTTGCCGATCCAGCTGCCGTAGAGACCGTTGAAAAAATTGAAGGCCGTCTCGGAGCTTGCGGCTGCGAGGAACCAGCAGATCGCGAGGAAGACGGAGCCCAGCGATGCAATGCCGGTGATACGGACCATGATCGAGGAGATCGACGTCATTTGCGGTCGATAATAGGGTCCGATCATGAAGGGAGAGAGCGGTCGGTTGCCGCGATTCACATCAGCCATGGTGGCGTCCTTTCACGATTGATGCGTTGAAGTTGCTTTTCGTAATATACGTTTCTGCTCTGGAGTCACCACCTGTGAGCGCTAACATGGTCGGTTTATCCACCTTGACCCGTAGGAAAAAGCATTCTGTGATCACAAGAAACATTCAGTGATCACAAAATTGGACGCAAGACGATTTCCTAGGGTTTTTCTAAGGATTTTCAGAGCTTCAGATTAAGAATTTCACAAAAACGGGGCCACGTGCCCCCACACAGCCCCGTTTTGCGATCACAAATTCAGTCTTGCGACAGACTCACAGCAGACTCACTGGGGCACGACAGCCCAGTAATCCAGATCCAACAAGACATCGGGGTGATATTTCCCTTCTTCCGTCTTATAGGCGAACTCCGGCGCGCCATGTTTATAGGCCACGAGCCGCAGCCGCAGCGCGCCGACACCCGGAGCCTCCGTTTCCGCCTTGTCGAGCACCTCGGTATAAGCCCGCACGGTGTCGCCGGTGAAACACGGATTGGCATGCGCACCGCCATTGAGGCCGACAATCATCTGAGCATTGGCCAGGCCATTGAACGACAAGGCCCGCGCCATGGAAATCACATGCCCGCCATAGATCAAACGCTTGCCGTCCTCGCGATTGGTCGCATCAAAATGCACCTTCGCGGTGTTCTGCCAGAGCCGGGTCGCCATCATGTGCTCGGCTTCCTCGATGGTCACCCCGTCCACATGGTCGATCTTTTCGCCGATCTCATAATCGCCAAAGCGATGCGCTTCGCCCGCCAGCGTGAAGTTGTATTTCAGGAAATCCAGCCCCTCCGGGATCACCAGATCCTCGGGCGCCACCACCTTGGTCAGCTCCGGGATCACCGTCTCCGGCGCAGGCGCATCCAGATCGCCTTTGCGCACCATGACCCAGCGGACATATTCCAGCACAAGCTCATCGAATTGATTGAGCCCGGTCGTGCGCACATAGACCACGCCCGATTTGCCATTAGAGTTCTGCTTCAGCCCGATCACCTCGGAGACCGAGCGCAGCGTATCGCCCGGATAGACCGGTTTCAGCCAGCGCCCCTCGGCATAGCCAAGGTTCGCCACCGCGTTGAGCGAAATATCCGGGACGGTTTTGCCAAAGACCACATGAAAGGCGATCAGATCGTCCAGCGGGCTTTTGCTCAGCCCGCAGCTTTCGGCAAACTCGTCGGAGGAATACAGCGCATGCCGCGCCGGATAGAGCGCATGATAAAGCGCGCGTTCGCCGCCCGACACGGTGCGCGGCACGGCGTGCTCGATCACCTGCCCGATCTTATAATCCTCGAAAAAACGTCCCGGATTGGTTTTCACCTCGATGGTCCTCCCACTATAGCTGTCCCAGCTTCACCTCGGGCGAATACTCCCCCTCGGCCTCCTTGATCACCGCCTGCGCGCACCGCATCTTTCCCGATGCGGCGTCAAAAGCGTAGCTGGGGTCGCCGTAAAGCACCCAGCCCTTGTTCAGAGCCTCTGTCACCTTGTGACAAAAGGCCGATGTGTCTTCTTCGGTCAGCAACCTGTAGGCTTTCATCTCTCGCTCCATCACATCGGAAACGGGTTATACCCAAGCCAGATATGTACCCCGGCAATCGCGCCGAAGACCACGAGAGAAATCACCACCAGACGGATGTCACCCGCAAGGCTATCGCCTTTGTACCGCTCAGGCGCAGGTTCCGCCCGATTGATCAGCGCCATCTCGACAAGCGCCCAAAGCGTCATGCCACCAAAAAGCACCAGAGAGGCCGCATCCGAATTCACCAAAAGATGCGCCACGCCCCAGACCACAACACTTGTGAGCATCGGATGCCGCATCTTGCCCCGCAGGCGGCTTTTGGAATGCCCGAGCGCGAACAAAAACACCGCAATCACCATCAGCGTGTTGTTCACATGGCGCAGATAGGCCGGCAGGGCGTAGAGATCATGCGTCCCGCTCATCCGGTAGCCGACGATCATCAGGATCAGCCCCGCCAGTATGCCCAGCGCCGCAAGCCCCTTGCCTTTCTCCCCCATCCCCCTGCGCATCTCCGGCGCCAGTCGTTTGAACAGATGGGCGGCCACCCAGAACAGCAGGCCGAGACTAAGAAGGGTCATGCGTGTACTCCGTATATCGTGTTTATGTCAGGGCCTTGATCGCCTCCGCTTTCGCAAGCATCGCCCGTGCCGTCACGATATGGAGGTTTTCGACGATTTTTCCATCGACAACCGCAACACCTTCGCCTTTTGCCTCGGCGTCTTCGAAGGCCGCGATCTGACGTTCGGCCAGATCAATCTCCGCCTCGCTTGGTGCGAAGGCCGTGTTGGCGATCTCCAATTGTGCCGGGTGAATGAGCGTCTTGCCGTCAAACCCCATGTCACGCCCCTGCTCGCATTCGGCCTTGAGACCCTCGTCATCCTTGAAGGCATTATAGACGCCATCGAGGCAAATCACCCCATAGGCGCGCGCCGCGATCAGGCACATATGCAAGCCCCCCATCATCGGCAGGCGGTCGGCCCGGAACCGCGTGTTCAGCTCCTTCGCCAGATCGTTCGTGCCCATGACGAACCCCGCCATGCGCGGGTGCGCCGCGATCTCTGCGGCGTTCAGCATGCCTAGCGGCGTCTCCATCATCGCCCAGAGCGGCACATCGGGAATGGCCTGCGCCAGCTCCTCGACCATGGCGGCGCTCTCAACTTTCGGCAGGAGAATCCCGTCAATATCAGCACCAACAAAAGCCGCTACATCGTCGCGCCCCCATTCGGTGTCAAAGCCGTTGACCCGCACGATCTTGGCGCGATTGCCGTAGCCGCCCTGCGCCAGCGTCTCTTTCAACAGGCCGCGCGCCTTGACTTTTTCGTCGGGTGACACGGCGTCCTCAAGATCGAACAGGATCGCGTCACAGGCCAGCCCCTTGGCCTTTTCCAGCGCACGTTCTTTCGAACCGGGGATATAGAGAGCCGAGCGATAAGGGCGATTGGCGACTTGGGTCATTTGATTCTTTTCCTCCGCAATATTATTGCGCAAGAGGCCACACAAGCGCACCAATTCGCAAGGGTAAATTTTCCGCAGCGCAGAATTTCCCTGCGTTGCAGAAAGAAAACCCCAATCGCAGCGCGCTACGGTAACCGCTTTTTTAACCCTTTTTCGGCAGGCTGAGATCCATACCGGCACGTTAGAATAAGGGACAGCCCAGCACCGGACACCCGCGCACCAAATCTTTCAGACAGGTCGCGCCGAAACAGAAAAGGACAAGACGATGACGACACGGATTGCCACTCTGACCGGAGCCGCGCTGCTCATGGCCACAACCCTCACGGCCGCCCCGGCATCCGCGCAACAAAACTGCGCCCAGCGCGACCAGATTCTGGATCGGCTCACAAGCAAATACGGCGAAAGCCGCCAGTCCATCGGCCTTGCGCCTAATTCCGGCGTGGTCGAGGTCTTTGCCTCTGACGAGACCGGCACCTGGACGATTCTGGTGACCAACCCCAACGGCATCACCTGTTTGATCGCCTCCGGTCAGGCCTTTGAAACCCTCGCCGAAGTGGCGGTGGCCAAGGGCGACGACGCCTAAGTGGCTTTGCGCGGCGGCGGATCATCGCGACCTTTTCTTCGCCGTCATAGCCAATGGCCTCATAAAATCCGCGCGCGCCATAGTCGCGCCCGGTCAACAGCATGATTTTATAGCCCTGCGCGGCCCAGACCACCTCCTCGATATGGCGCATCACCGCGCGTGACAGCCCCTGCCCCCGATGCTTGGACAGGGTCACCACATTCTCGACCAAGGCATAGGGCCGCCCGCCATATGTCATGTTTTCCAAAAGATGCACCGTCGCCATGGACACGGCTTTGCCCTCTTTCTCCGCGATGAAAACCGTCGTGCCCGATTGCGCCAAAACCTTGGCAAACTGCGCCGCATCCGCTACGGCAACCTCACCGACCAGAGCCTTGTAAAGTGCATGGCGGGCGTCGAAATCACCGGCTGTTGCGGGGCGAATGCAAATACTGTCCGTCACACCAAAACCTCCCAGATCAATTTGCTGCCGGTGATCACCAAAAACACATAGGCCAGTCCGAAAAACAATTTTTCCGGCACTTTGTGATGCATCCAGACACCAAAGAGCACGCCCGCAACGGCCGCCGGGATCAGAGTCAGATCAGCGATCAGGGTCTCTTTCGAGAAAATTCCGACAAAGGCATAGGGCACGACTTTCATCAGATTCACCGCCCAAAAGGTCAGCACGCTGGACGCCTGATAGGTCGTCTTATCCATCCGTTTCGACAGCATGTAGACGGCAGCAGGCGGACCACCGGCGTGGGAGATGAAACTGGTGAGCCCCGTGACCCCGCCCCAAAACAGCCCGGCACCGGTGCCGAGTTCACGTTTCGGCGGGGTGATCCAACGCCGCGCTTTCGCCAGCTGCCAAAGCACAAATCCAATCGCAACGAGGCCGATCAAAAGCTTGAACACCGCAGGATCGGCGACACCATAGAGCAGTGTTCCGATCACAATTCCGGGAATGGCGCCGAGGATGAGAACACCCGCCACGCGCAGATCCCATTTGCGCCAAAACAACCTGACGGCGGTCACATCCATCACCATCAACAGCGGCAACATCAGCCCGACCGCCTGCCCCGGCGTGAGAATCAAGGCCAGAAAAGGCGTGGCAGCAAAAGGCCGCAGCGGAGCCGAAGCCACCCTTTGACATGCCCGCAAAAATCACCGCTGGCACGGCGAAAAGGTAGAAATTGAGATCGAGCGTCATCAGCACAGCCTTTGGGCAACGAGAGGTTTTTCCCTGAAAATATCGAGGGGTTAGCGCCACCAGTCCCGACAGCCGCGTCGCGGCAGCGCAGCACAGACTTGCACGAAAGCCAGCAAAGGGCTACCCATGCGCCAATCTCACAAACAGATTGGAGACAAACTCATGGCCCGACCCAAGATTGCCCTCATCGGCTCCGGCAATATCGGCGGCACGCTTGCCCACCTCGCAGCCCTCAAAGAACTCGGCGACATCGTCCTTTTCGACATCGCCGAAGGCCTGCCCGAAGGCAAAGCGCTCGACATCGCTGAATCCGGCCCGTCCGAAGGCTTCGACGCCGCCATGTCCGGCACCCAGTCCTATGAGGACATCGCAGGCGCAGACGTCTGCATCGTGACCGCCGGTGTGGCACGTAAGCCGGGCATGTCCCGCGACGATCTTTTGGGTATCAACCTCAAGGTCATGAAATCCGTCGGCGAAGGCATCGCCAAACACGCCCCCGACGCCTTTGTTATCTGCATCACCAACCCGCTCGACGCGATGGTCTGGGCACTGCAGAAATTCTCCGGTCTCCCGGCCAACAAAGTCTGCGGCATGGCTGGCGTTCTCGACTCGGCTCGCTTCCGTCACTTCCTCTCTCTCGAATTCGGTGTCTCCATGAAAGACGTCACCGCCTTCGTTCTGGGCGGTCACGGCGACACCATGGTGCCCTCCGTGCGCTACTCCACCGTTGCCGGTATCCCGCTCCCCGACCTGATCGAGATGGGCTGGACCACGCAAGAGAAACTGGACGCCATCGTTCAGCGCACCCGTGACGGCGGCGCCGAAATCGTGGGCCTGTTGAAAACCGGCTCCGCCTTCTACGCCCCGGCGACCTCCGCCATCGAAATGGCCGAAGCCTACCTCAAAGACCAGAAGCGCGTGCTGCCCTGTGCCGCATATTGCGACGGCGAAATCGGCGTCAACGACATGTATGTCGGCGTGCCGACCGTGATCGGCGCCGGTGGTATCGAGAAGGTCATCGACATCAAGCTCACCAAAGAAGAGCAAGTGATGTTCGACAAATCCGTCGACGCCGTGAAAGGCCTGATGGACGCATGTAAAGGCATCGACGGCTCGCTGGCCTGAGACGCCTGATCTCGACCGCCTTGGAAAATCGAAAACCGCATCTCATAATCGAGGTGCGGTTTTTCTTTGTCTGCCTCAAAAACAGACTGTATGGTGCCGGTAACTATGTGATTTAACGCATGAAAGCTTCATATGCCGCATAATACCCCTTTGCCGACGGTTTCTACTCTTTGGGTCGGCGGCGATCTCGGCTGGATGGAACACCTCTGTCTCACCTCTTTCGTTTACGCGAAACAGCCCATCGTGCTCTACCACTACGATCCGGTCGGCAATGTGCCGGAAGGCGTCGAACTGCGGGATGCGCGCAGTATTTTTGAGCCCCCGAAAGATCTTGTGGCGCAGACCGCCCCCTCCTATCTCGCCGATATGTTCCGCCTGCACCTGATGCAGCAGACAGATGAAATCTGGGTCGACACAGACATCATTTGCCACGCACCTCTCATGCCCAACGAGGACGGGTTTCTGGTCGGCTGGTCGCCTTGGCATGGTGAAATCAACAATTGCATTATGCGGCTGCCGACCGGTTCCGGCGCACTTGAGATGCTGATGACGTTCCTGAACGACCTGTCACGCATCCCGCCGTGGATTCGCCCCATGATGCAACAGCGCCTGTCCAAAACGCCGGTGGAGACTCGGATGGTCGCGCGCTATCACACCCTGCGCACCATCATCGGCCCCAAAGCCCTGACCTATTGCCTCAAGGACACTGGCGAAGATCGCCACGCCTGCGAACCTGACGTTCTCCTGCCAGTGCCATGGCAATATGCAGACGTTCTGTTCAACCCCTACGGCGGTTGGGAAGGCTGGACCTCCGATCAGACCCGCTCGATGCACCTGTGGTCCAATGTCCTCAGACACCACAAGAAACAGCCCGTGCAGCCCGGCAGTTACATGGCCAATTGGGCCAAGAAACTCGATGTGCCTCTGCCATGATCATCAGCCACAGCCACAAGTTCATTTTCATCAAAACGATGAAAACAGCCGGGACCAGCCTTGAGCTGGCCCTGTCTCATGCTTGTGGGTCCCAAGATATTGTCGCACGCATTCGCCCCGCGGAACCCAGTCTGGAGGCGCGCGCCGACATTGATTTCAGAAACGCGAACTTTCACCACAGAAAGCAGGGCACCAAACTGACCTTACGCCAGCATTCGCCGCTGTTTCGTGCGGTGCAGGCCCTCGGCCCCGCGATCGCCGACTATCGCATCATCACGAGCGAGCGAAATCCGTGGCGCAAACTGGTGTCCTCCTTTTTCTGGAAACTGCGCGACACGCCAGAGCAAATTCTCGGAGACCAGACCGAAGCCCCCGAAGACCCACAGGCACTTCAGGCCCTGTTCCGCCGCTTCGTCCTGTCGCCGGTCCCGGACCCGAGCGAGGCCTTCGAGATGTATTCTCACGGCGGGATTGTTTTGGCCGATCACGTGATCCGCTTCGAACATATCGCAGAGGACCTGAGCGACACTGTCCACGCACTCGATTTGCCAACAGATGTGCGCCTGCCGGAAAAGCCGGCCAAAGGGGGTATCGCGCCGAAAAATCCCGATCTGTCTTTTGACGACGACATGGACGCCACAGTGCGCCGACGGTTCGCCCGTGAAATCGCATGGTTCGGCTACGCTGGTCCCGACGCGACAGGTCAGGCCTATACGCCTCACCCGAACATCTCCGACTGGCGCGCGCACTATTGGCAAAAGCACAGTCAAACCGGATGGGTCCCAAAAAGAAATAGATGACATGAGCGCCCCCTCGCATCCCACCTGGGCCGTTGCTGCCCTGGGCGATGAACCCGCCCCTTTGATTGCCGCCTTTGCCCGGCATCATCGGGCTATCGGGGCCTCCGAAGTGCATATTTTTCTCGACCGTCCGAACCCTGATGTCGCAGGCATGATCGGGGATCGAGAGGGCATTTTCATCACCACCTGCGATCAGGCCTATTGGGACAGGGAAAACCGGGGCAAACGCCCGGAACGTCATACCGGACGACAAAAATTCGTCTCGACGCGGGTCTATCAAAACTCTGGCTGCGACTGGGTGTTGCATTGCGATGTGGATGAGTTCGTCGCGGATGAGGAAGCCCTGTCGAAGGCTTTGACCGATGCGGATCGCGACAGGGGGCTGGTGCTGCGCAATTCCGAACGCGTCTATTTGCCCGAGTGTACGGGTGACATGATCTTTGAAGGCGGCTTTCGGCGTCCTTTTCATCTGACAGAAGAAGACACGCAGGCGATCTACGGGCGCTTCGGTAAATTTTTGGCCTACGGGTTGACCGGACACCGGATCGGCAAAACCATCGTCCCGACCGGGCATCCCTGGGAAATGGGGGTGCATCACCCCAAGGCCCTCGATGGCGGAGCAAAGCCAAAGGTTTCGGCCACGCCGCAACGCTTTCTTTTGCATTTCGACGGGCTGACACCACTGCACTACGCCATAAAACTTTTGAAGAAATCCTTTGAGAATTATTCCGGCCCGAAGCGCAAGATCGGCGAGGCCCGCGAAGCCCAATACCGTTTCACCCGCAACCATGCCGACCGACCGCGCGAAATTGTTCGTCTGGTGACGGGCGTGCAATCCCTCAATGCGGCACAGGTCAAACAGCTTCTCGCCCTGGATTGGCTGCGCATGACGCCTTTCTTTCCTATGGATTGCGACGATCTCGACCTGTCACGGGCGACATTCGACGCGCTTTTACGCGCACGCGATGGTGAAATTCTGGCCCGCGCCGGGCTCGAGATGTGAAAACGCCGACGGGTAAACGGCAGGCAAATGACACATAAAAAAGCCGGACACATGGCCCGGCTTTTCTCAAAGTTTCAGATCCTGGATCAGAATTTGTAGGTCACACCAAAGTTCAGAGCATTGGTGATGATGTCGCTCTCAAGATTGCCGCCACCATCGAGATCGACGTCGAGTTGGCTGTAGGTGCCTTTATATTCCGTGAAGAGATCCCAACGGTCGTTCAGCTCATAGCTGGCACCCAGAACCAGTGCCACGGTCGGCCCGGCGATCTGATATTCGATCGTGTCGGTGTTCGCGTTGACCACCTCGACATGCGGAATGATGATCCCGGCAGACACGCTCGCATAGGGCGTGAAATTGCTCCACAGACCCGGCCAACGCCAGATCGGACCGACCGTCAGGTTGTTCAACCCGTCGGTGAACTCCAGCGTCGAAAACCCGTTGTCCGCTTTGTCACCTTCATTGGCGTAGACTTTGGTGTGGTTGAAATCGGCGATCCAGCCGAAATTGTCCCGCACCCACCATGTGCCGCGCACACCATAATAGGGCGGCATTTCAAAGCTTTTGCCTTTCCAGCCGGTGGTGAAATCGAAATCAGCCACACCATCGTTGCCGGACACACCGCTGTGCGGCGCGGTTTGATAGCCGCCGTAAACCGACAGGCTGAAATCACCCGCCTGCGCCACGGACGCAAAAGAAACAGCGGCCACTGTGGCCAAAGCGATCTTGCCGAGAATTTTCATAGTATCACCTCAGTGCTTGCTTTCCGGTGCGATGTCGAAGACGTTCCATCGCGCATCGAAGAATGAGCGTGTCGGACCAAATCGACAGCCGACCTGCCGCAACGCTTTCCTGACGCTCTACACCCGTTTTGCACAGAAAAGCGAGAGCTTCTGTTCACATCTGGTCAATCTGTCGCGTAAAGGACACGTCCCGCCAAAGGTGAAACGCATGTCGCATTTTGAACGACACAGGTCTGGAGCGGCTCAGAACCAGGGTGTTATACGGCGTCATTGCGCCACCTCGTCCTCAGAGACCTGCGCGGACCGCATGTTCTTGAGCGCCTGGCGGGTCTTCCAATTGTCTTTCAAATTCACGGCACGTTCCGCCGCAGGTACGCCCAACCGCGTATGTCCGGCATCGCGCGCCGCATCAATCAGGCTGACCAGGTAAGGGGCCGCAGTCCGCCTTTGCCGCAGCAGGTGGTAAAAGTGTTTTCGGCTCAACTCTCCGCTCAACCCCTCAAGCGCCACCGGCTTCAGCAGATCCATCAGTTTGAGCATGGGCGGGATTTTATGGGTAAAATGCCGCACCGGCAGCGCGATCACATTCCCCCCTCGCATCCGCTCCGCATGCAATCTGTCTTCCTCGACAAACGGATCGTAAATCATATAGGCCTTGCCGATCCGATCCACGGTTCGCGCCGCATCGGTATAAGAGCCGGACCAGTCCCCGCGCTTCATGGCCTTCATGTAACGCCGTTCAAACTGCGCAATGCGCGGGCGCAGGGTCGATTGCGGGGCGTAGGCCAAAACGGTGGCCTCTTTGGCCAGAGGCGCAAAAGCCATCGCACCGAAACCACCCATCGAAGAGCCGTAGAACGCCACATGCGGATAGCTGTCGAAAAGCCCCAGATCCCTCAGCTCTTCCATCCGCTCTTTCAAGTCCGGGCATTGAAACCAGTCCATCCGTTTGACCATCACGCCCAGCACACCCCAGCCCTGTTTGAGCGCCAGAGGGAAGCCGAAGGGAACACGCTCTTGCTTGTCGCGCGGCGAATTCAGATTATCGAAACAGACGACAAGACGCTCCCGGCCCGGCGTGTAGGAAATCATGTGGTGTTCCGTCTCGACGAAAAAACCGCCCCGCGCCTCGCACAAAGACCGCAATGCGCTCATCCCTTCGGGCAAAGGCGTCGCATCCTTTGAAAGTCTTCTCTGCTCTAACATGCCTGCCCCATCAAAATAGTGCCATTTGTCATCAGGATAAGCCCGTAACTGCGGCACGACAAGGCAACAACCCGCCTCCATCCGAAACCTTCGGATCATCTGGCAAACCCTGCCTTACACAGCTTAAGACCACATTAAATCCAAGAGGACATTTTTCCTGTACGAGCGGAGTTTTCAGCGATTCTCAAAATTTGTGATCACACAAAACTTTCCTGTGATCACAAAACAGCAAAACACAGGCGTTTTACCGCCAACAGGCCAAAAAACCATTTCTTATGCCCCGCAGCCAATGGCATATACGGGTCAATCGAACCAGGGAGAGGATATCTCTAATGAACATCCACGAGTATCAGGCGAAAGCCCTTCTCAAGGAATACGGCGCGCCGGTTTCGGACGGTCGCGTCGTTCTCAATGCAGCCGATGCGAAAACCGCAGCCGGTGAGCTTGACGGCCCGCTGTGGGTCGTGAAAGCCCAGATCCACGCAGGTGGTCGCGGCAAAGGCTCCTTCAAAGAAGCCGGCGCTGGCGAAAAAGGCGGCGTGCGTCTCGCGAAATCCGTCGAGGAAGCCGCGCAGGAAGCCAACGCCATGCTCGGCCACACGCTGGTCACGCACCAGACCGGCCCGGCTGGCAAGCAAGTGAACCGCATCTACATCGAAGATGGGTCCGACATCGAAAAAGAGCTTTACCTCGCTCTGCTCGTCGACCGTCAATCCTCCCGCGTGTCCATCGTGGCCTCCACTGAAGGCGGCATGGACATCGAGGAAGTGGCCGACAAGACGCCCGAGAAAATCCTCTCCTTCTCCATCGACCCGGCCACCGGCCTTCAGGGCTTCCACGGCCGCCGCGTCGCATTCGCTCTGGGCCTCGAAGGCAAGCAGGTCAAACAATGTGCCGCGCTGATTTCCAACCTCTATCGTCTGTTCATCGACAAAGACATGGAGATGCTCGAAATCAACCCGCTGATCGTGACCGACACCGGCGATCTGAAATGTCTCGACTGTAAAGCCGGCTTCGACGGCAACGCGCTTTACCGCCACGCCGACATCGTTGGCCTGCGCGACGAGACCGAAGAAGACCCGAAAGAACTGGCCGCATCCCAGCACGACCTGAACTACATCGCGCTTGACGGTGAGATCGGCTGCATGGTGAACGGTGCGGGTCTGGCGATGGCCACCATGGACATCATCAAACTCTACGGCGCAGAGCCTGCCAACTTCCTCGACGTGGGCGGCGGTGCGACCAAGGAGAAAGTGACCGAAGCCTTCAAGATCATCACCTCCGATGAGAACGTCAAAGGTATCCTCGTGAACATCTTCGGCGGCATCATGCGGTGCGACATCATCGCCGAAGGCGTGATCGCGGCGGTGAAAGAGGTCGGCCTGCAGGTTCCGCTCGTTGTCCGCCTCGAAGGCACCAACGTGGAGCTCGGCAAAGAGATCATCAACACTTCCGGCCTCGATGTCATCGCGGCAGACGATCTCAAAGACGGCGCCCAGAAAATCGTGAAAGCGGTCAAAGGGTAACCTGATGCGTTTGACTGGTGTTCTTGTAGCTTGTTCTATGTTGGCCCTCACCGCGTGCCAATCGACAACACAACCAGCTGTTAGCGCCCCTGCTTCGGCACAGTCCGAGACGGGGAACAAGCAGCAGCTTGTCGAAAGTCACGTCGTAGATGGCATTGGAGCATGTGCCGATCTTCTTCAGAACGGCACACCGCTTGCCTCACTCGAGACTGATGGCTTCCAAAAAACGGCACTTGGCGCTTGGCGTTACAGTACTGGCGGTCTTTTCGGGAACCCCGTGAATGTCAATGGGAAGCAAGGGAATGCGTGCTACGTATCCCATCTCGGCGGCATTAGCGGAGTTCAGCGAGCTTTGAGCTTAACCTCTCAGGCGCTTAAAGCAAAAGGCTACACGCAAGAGACAAGAACACTCGGGGGCGGCTCCTCCAGAACGTATTTTGTGAAATCCGGCACTTCGCTCAGAGCACGCGCGGGTTTCCAGATCGTGGGTGGGAATGGCACTATCACTGTCCGCCTCGAGAAAGAGTAGTTCACGCAGAGCATCCAGGTCTGCTTAGAGAAATCGCGGTTCGTCCGCACCGACATTAAAGGAGATGCCACATGGCAATTCTCGTAGATGAAAACACCAAGGTGATCTGTCAGGGCTTCACCGGCTCGCAAGGCACCTTCCACTCTGAACAAGCCATCGCTTATGGCACCAAAATGGTTGGCGGCGTGACCCCGGGCAAAGGGGGTTCGACCCACCTCGACCTGCCGGTCTTCAACTCCGTGCACGAAGCCAAGCACGTCACCGAAGCCAACGCTTCCGTGATCTACGTGCCGCCGCCGTTTGCAGCGGACTCCATCCTTGAGGCGATCGACGCCGAGATGGAGCTGATCATCTGCATCACCGAGGGCATTCCGGTGCTCGACATGATGAAGGTGAAGCGCGCTCTCATCGACAGCAAGTCCCGCCTGATCGGCCCGAACTGCCCCGGCGTCATCACCCCCGACGCCTGCAAGATCGGCATCATGCCGGGTCACATCCACAAACGTGGCTCCGTGGGCGTCGTAAGCCGTTCCGGCACGCTGACCTATGAGGCCGTGAAACAGACGTCTGACTTGGGCCTTGGCCAGTCCACCGCTGTGGGCATCGGCGGCGACCCGATCAAAGGCACCGAGCACATCGACGTCCTCGACATGTTCCTCGATGACCCGGAAACCACCTCGATCATCATGATCGGTGAAATCGGGGGCTCCGCCGAAGAAGAAGCCGCCGAATTCCTCGCCGGGCAGAAGAAAAAAGGCCGTTGGAAACCGACCGCCGGTTTCATCGCGGGCCGCACCGCCCCTCCGGGCCGCCGCATGGGCCACGCAGGCGCCATCGTCGCCGGTGGGAAAGGCGACGCGGAGAGCAAGATCGAAGCAATGAAATCCGCGGGCATCATCGTCGCCGACAGCCCGGCCACGCTGGGTGAGGCCGTGCAGGAAGCCATTGCCAAAGGCTAAGGCCCGCGCGTGAAACGCATTTGACAAAATTCGCCTGCGCCCTTTGTAAAGAAAGGCGCAGGCGCACCCACAAAAGGCAACGCGATCCTGCCCTCGAAACGGAAACGCACCCCAGATCAAGGTCACACCGATGAACGACCAGAGCCCCAACGACATCTTCCATGCCTCCTCCTTTATGCAGGGGCACAACGCGGAATACCTCGAACAGGTCTACGCCCAGTACACCCAGGACCCCAGTTCCGTGGACGCCTCCTGGGCCGAGTTTTTCCAATCTCTCGGAGATGCGGCAACCGATGTCACCGCCGAAGCGGCAGGCCCGTCCTGGGCACGCATGGACTGGCCGCCGGTGCCGAATGACGAGCTGACCCACGCTCTGGACGGTCAATGGGCCGAACCCGCCGCGGCCGCCAACGCCGCCGGCAAAAAGATCAAAGAGAAAGCCGCTGAAAAAGGCGTCGCTGTCTCTGAAGACCAGATCAAACGCGCCGTACTCGACAGTATCCGTGCGATCATGATCATCCGCGCCTACCGTATTCGGGGCCACCTCATCGCCGATCTCGACCCGCTCAAGATGCGCGATCAGGAACCGCACCCGGAGCTCGATCCGCGCTCTTACGGCTTCACCGAGAGCGATATGGATCGCCCGATCTTCATCGACAACGTGTTGGGCCTTCAGCACGCCTCGATGCGCCAGATCATCGACGTGTTGAAACGCACCTACTGCGGCACCTTCGCGCTGCAATACATGCATATTTCCGACCCGGAGCAGGCCGGTTGGCTCAAGGAGCGCATCGAGGGTCTGGGCAAGGAAATCCAGTTCACCAAGAACGGTCGTCGCGCCATTCTGAACAAATTGGTCGAGGCCGAGGGCTTTGAGAAATTCCTCCATGTGAAATACATGGGCACCAAACGCTTCGGCCTTGATGGCGGCGAAAGCCTCATCCCGGCGATGGAACAGATCATCAAGCGCGGCGGCAATCTCGGCGCAAAAGAGGTCGTGATCGGCATGCCGCACCGCGGGCGCCTTTCGGTGCTCGCCAACGTGATGTCGAAACCCTACCGCGCGATTTTCAACGAATTCCAAGGCGGCTCGTTTAAGCCCGAGGATGTGGACGGTTCCGGCGACGTGAAATACCACCTCGGCGCCTCCTCCGACCGTGAGTTCGATGGCAACAAAGTCCACCTTTCCCTGACCGCCAACCCCTCGCACCTCGAGGCGGTGAACCCGGTTGTCCTTGGCAAATGTCGCGCCAAGACCGACCAGAACAACGACCCGACCCGCAGTTCCGTGATCCCGGTGCTGTTGCACGGTGACGCGGCCTTTGCGGGTCAGGGTGTTGTCGCGGAATGTTTCGGCCTCTCCGGTCTGCGCGGTCACCGCACCGGCGGCACGATCCACATCGTGGTGAACAACCAGATCGGCTTTACCACCGCGCCGCATTTTTCGCGCTCGTCGCCCTACCCGACGGACATTGCGCTGATGGTCGAAGCCCCGATCTTCCACGTCAACGGCGATGACCCGGAGGCCGTGGTGCACGCCGCCAAAGTGGCGACCGAATTCCGTCAGAAGTTCCACAAGGACGTGGTCATCGACATCTTCTGCTACCGCCGCTTCGGTCACAACGAAGGCGACGAGCCGATGTTCACCAACCCGCAGATGTACACCAACATCAAGCGGCACAAGACCACATTGCAGCTCTACACCGAACGCCTCGTGGCCGATGGTCTCATCCCAGAGGGCGAGATCGAAGACATGAAGGCGGCCTTCCAGTCGCTCTTGAACGACGAGTTCGAGGCCGGCAAGACCTTTAAGCCGAACAAGGCCGACTGGCTCGACGGGCGCTGGTCGCACATCAACAAAGAGGGCGACGAATATCAACGCGGTCAGACCTGGATCTCCGAAGACACCATGGCGCAAATCGGTCGCTCGCTGACGCAGGCGCCCGAGGGCTTTAACCTGCACAAAACCGTGGGCCGTCAGTTGGACGCCAAGGCGAAGATGTTCGAAGAGGGCAAAGGCTTTGACTGGGCGACCGGCGAAGCGCTGGCTTTCGGCTCGCTTCTGACCGAGGGCTACCCGGTGCGTCTGGCCGGTCAGGACTCCACACGCGGCACTTTCTCGCAGCGTCACTCCGGTTTGATCGACCAGGCTTCCGAGGATCGCTACTACCCGCTCAATCACATCCGTGAAGGTCAGGCGCATTACGAGGTCATCGACTCGATGCTCTCTGAATACGCCGTCCTCGGCTTCGAATATGGCTACTCGCTGGCCGAACCGAACGCGCTGACGCTTTGGGAAGCCCAGTTCGGCGACTTCGCCAACGGTGCGCAGATCATGTTCGACCAGTTCATCTCTTCGGGTGAATCGAAATGGCTGCGGATGTCCGGTCTCGTGATGCTTTTGCCGCATGGCTATGAGGGTCAGGGCCCCGAACACTCCTCCGCCCGTCTCGAACGCTTCCTGCAGATGTGCGGTCAGGACAACTGGATCGTGGCGAACTGTTCAACGCCTGCGAACTACTTCCACATCCTGCGGCGCCAGCTGCACCGCTCCTACCGGAAACCTCTGGTGCTGATGACGCCGAAATCGCTTCTGCGTCATAAACTCGCGACCTCCGTGGCCGCCGATTTCACCGACGGCTCGTCTTTCCACCGCGTGCTTTGGGACGATGCAGATCGCGACAACGGCACCGCCAAGTCCGACATCAAACTGAAAGCGGACAAGGACATCAAGCGCGTCGTGATCTGTTCCGGCAAGGTCTACTACGACCTGCTGGAGGCCCGCGACGCCGCTGGCAAAGACGACACCTACATTCTGCGTCTTGAACAGTTCTACCCATTCCCGGCGCTCTCGATGGTCAAGGAACTTGAGCGCTTCAAAGACGCCGAAGTCATCTGGTGTCAGGAAGAGCCGAAGAACCAAGGGGCCTGGACCTTTGTCGAGCCCAACATCGAATGGGTGCTCACGCGCATCAAAGCCAAGCACACGCGCCCGGTCTACGCCGGTCGCGCCGCCTCCGCCTCGCCCGCCACGGGTCTGGCGTCTCAGCACAAAGCACAACAGCAAGCGCTCGTGAACGATGCGCTCAATATCGAAGGGTAATCCTATGTCCGTTGAAGTCCGCGTCCCGACCCTGGGTGAATCCGTGACCGAAGCCACCGTCGCCACCTGGTTCAAGAAACCGGGTGACACCGTGGCGGTCGATGAAATGCTCTGCGAGCTGGAAACCGACAAGGTGACCGTCGAAGTGCCCTCCCCCGCCGCTGGCGTGCTGGGTGAAATTGTCGCCGCCGAGGGCGAGACCGTGGGTGTTGATGCGCTCCTGGCAACGCTCTCTGAGGAAGGCAACGCAGGCCCCGAAGAGGTCAAGCCCCGCGCTCACACCGAGGATAAACCCGCCGCTTCCGGCGCGTCTGAAAGCGTCGACATCATGGTGCCGACCCTTGGCGAATCCGTGACCGAGGCCACTGTCGCCACCTGGTTCAAAGCCGTGGGCGACAGCTTTGAGGCCGACGAGATGCTCTGTGAGCTGGAAACCGACAAGGTCTCCGTCGAAGTGCCGGCCCCGGCTGCGGGCACCCTGACCGCTATCGTCGCGAACGAAGGCGACACCGTCGCGGCCGGTGGCAAACTGGCTGAGATGTCGTCGGGTGCGGGTGGCGCTGCTGCGAAACCTGCGGCGGCTCCGGCCTCTGCGCCTGCTGCCTCCGGTGGTAAAGACGTTGAGAACGCGCCGTCGGCCAACAAGCTGATGGCCGAAAAAGGCGTCGATCCGTCGACCGTCTCCGGCTCCGGCAAAGACGGCCGCATCATGAAAGAAGACGTGCTGAACGCGCTGAACAAACCTGCCTCTGCACCTGCTCCGGCGGCTGCACCTGCTGCTCCGCGTCCGGCCGAAGACGCCGCCCGCGAAGAGCGCGTGAAAATGACCAAGCTGCGTCAGACCATCGCGCGTCGCCTGAAAGAGAGCCAAAACACCGCCGCCATGCTCACCACCTATAACGAGGTGGACATGACCGAGGTGATGGCGCTGCGCAAAGAGTACAAAGACCTCTTCGAAAAGAAACACGGCGTGCGCTTGGGCTTCATGTCCTTCTTCACCAAGGCCTGCTGCCACGCGCTGAAAGAAGTGCCGGAAGTGAACGCCGAGATCGACGGCACCGATGTGGTCTACAAGAACTACGTCAACATGGGCGTCGCTGCGGGCACCCCGCAGGGCCTCGTCGTGCCGGTCATCCGCGATGCCGACAGCATGTCCTTCGCCGAGATCGAAAAAGCCATCTCCGAAAAAGGTAAACGTGCGCGTGACGGCAAACTGTCCATGGCGGAAATGCAGGGCGGCACCTTCACCATCTCCAACGGCGGCGTCTACGGGTCCTTGATGTCCTCGCCGATCCTGAACCCCCCGCAGTCCGGCATCCTCGGCATGCACAAAATTCAGGACCGTCCGATGGCCATCAACGGTCAGGTCGTCATCCGCCCGATGATGTACCTTGCCCTGTCCTATGACCACCGCATCGTGGACGGCAAAGGCGCTGTGACCTTCCTCGTGCGCGTCAAAGAAGCGCTGGAAGACCCGCGTCGTCTGTTGATGGATCTGTAAGGGTCATTTAAGTGGCTGCCGTTCCACTTCCTTCAGTTTGGCCGAGAACCTTTTCGGTTCTCGGCGTTGGCGCTTGTTCAATTTTTCTAACCTTTGCGTGGGAGGATCGCGTCAACGGAGCAAAGGCGCTTTCTCTGCTTCTAAGTTCTATTGATCCTCAAGACAGTAATAGCTCTATAGTCGCGGGGTTAGGGTTCATATTAGCTTCTTTCATTGCTGGAGAATTACTTATTCAATCCAGTTGTCGAGTGATGAACCATCAAGGAAACGATAAGATTGCACGACGCGCTGCCCGTCTTGCAAAAGCCGACAACCTGTTTTTGCAAAACTCCATCACCTCCAAAATCAATGTGGCAGAACTGATTTTTGCGGTTGCGGTAATTGGTATCCTGATTGGATTTTATTTCTTTCTTCCTGCATTCTCAGGAAGTGGGTGGGGCAGTTTTTCTTTTGCGATGCTCTCTTCTATCGTAATCGCTCTGTTTTTGAGACGGATTGGCCTAAAATTGGTTGATGAGGCCGATAACGAGCTAGACATTTATGAACAATTGACGAGCTTAGAACATCTCAAATGACCCCCCTCCTCACCCTCCTCGCCCTCGCAGGCCTTTTGCACATCGCGCAATTCGTGGTGGCCTCTTATATGGCGAATGTCGATCTGGGGCCGGGTTACACCACCTCGCCCCGCGACCGGGCGCCAAGCCGCGAGATGCGCAAGACCACGGCGCGGATGCTGCGCGCCTATGACAATCACATTCAGATGTTCCCCTTCTTCGCCGCGGGCGTGTTCCTGATCCACCTGACGGATCAGTCGAGTGCTGTGACCCTGGGCGCGGGCGTGGGCTATCTGATCGCACGGGTGCTTTACGTGCCCGCCTATGCTTTCGGCTGGCAGCCGTGGCGGTCCTATATCTGGATGCTCGCCATGCTCTGCTGCGCCATTCTGTTCATCGCCGCGCTGATCTGAGCGGCTCGAAATACTGACCAAGGAGAAGACCATGGCATCCTACGACGTGATCATCATCGGCGCTGGCCCCGGCGGCTACGTGTCCGCCATTCGCTGCGCCCAATTGGGCCTCAAGACCGCCGTGGTCGAGGGCCGCGAGACGCTGGGAGGCACCTGCCTCAACGTCGGCTGTATCCCGTCGAAAGCGCTGCTCAATGCGACGCACCACCTGCATGAGGCGGAGCACAATTTTGCCGCCATGGGTCTCAAGGGCAAAAGCCCCTCCGTCGATTGGGCGCAGATGAAATCCTATAAGGACGACGTCGTGGGCCAAAACACCGGCGGCATAGAATTCCTGTTCAAAAAGAACAAGATCGACTGGCTCAAAGGCTACGGCTCCATCCCGGAGAAGGGCAAGGTCAAGGTGGGCGACGAGGTCCATGAGGCCAAGAACATCGTGATCGCCTCGGGCTCCGTGCCGACCTCTTTGCCGGGTGTTGAGGTGAACAACGAAGGCGGCATCGTGGTCGACAGCACCGGCGCGCTGGAGCTGCCGAAAGTGCCGAAGAAAATGGTCGTGATCGGTGCGGGCGTGATCGGTCTGGAGCTTGGCTCCGTCTATGCCCGTCTGGGCGCTGAAGTGACCGTGGTGGAATTCATGGATTTCATCACCCCCGGCATGGATGCCGACGTACAGCGCACCTTCAAGAAGCTGTTGGAAAAACAGGGTCTCAACTTCGTTCTGGGCGCCGCCGTGCAAAACGTAGACGCTTCGAAAACCAAGGCGAAGGTCAACTACAAGCTCAAGAAAGACGACAGCGAGCATACGCTCGACGCCGACGTCGTTCTGGTCGCCACGGGCCGCAAACCCTACACCGACGGGCTTGGCCTCTCTGAGCTGGGTGTCGAAATGACCGAGCGCGGTCAGATCAAAACCGACGCGCATTGGGCCACCAATGTTCCGGGCATCTACGCCATCGGCGACGCGATCGTCGGGCCGATGCTGGCCCACAAAGCCGAGGACGAGGGCATGGCCGTCGCCGAGGTTCTGGCCGGCAAACATGGTCACGTGAACTACAACGTGATCCCCGGCGTGATCTACACCTCGCCGGAGGTTGCCACCGTCGGCAAGACCGAAGCGCAGTTGAAAGAAGAAGGCCGCAAGGTGAAAGTCGGCAAGTTCTCCTTCATGGGCAACGCACGCGCCAAGGCGGTGTTCCAGGGCGACGGCTTCGTGAAACTCATCGCGGACGCGGAAACCGACCGCCTCTTGGGTGCCGCGATCATCGGCCCGGCGGCGGGCGACATGATCCACGAGATCTGTGTGGCGATGGAATACGGCGGCTCGGCGCAAGACATCGCGCTCACCTGTCACGCCCACCCGACCTACTCGGAAGCCGTGCGCGAGGCCGCTCTGGCCTGTGGCGACGGTCCGATCCACGCGTGATCTCTCTCAGAGGTTCATCTTTCAAAAGGCGCCTTCGGGCGCCTTTTTTATGCTCGAAGGCGCAGTACTTATCTTTCTCTCAGCGCACCAAAATCTCGCCATTAAGGATGTTTATCCAATATTCTCATAGATTTTCTTTTCCAGATGAGAGCCATGAAGTTTCTTTTCGTATTTCTTTTGTCCCCCTTCCTTATTTTCACAAGCACAGAGCACGCCGAAGCGGGCAGCCTCAAAGGTCCCTTTTCCTACGGAGAAAAGCTTCTCCATGTGCAAAACCTGCAAAGCGATGCGCCCGAAATTCGCAATTTGTCTCTGTGTAAACGGGCCGATTTTCACACTGGGCTTTTCATCCCAACCACTCTGGAAGCAAACTCAGCAAGCAGCGCTGTGAAGGCGAGTCATACATTCCTCTTGCTGACGCGGACTTCCTTGAGCTGAGGCAGCTTGGGGCCGTATCGCCCACCCTGCCCGATCAGCCGAAATTGACGCGCAGCGAGTTTCTGAAAGGGCATGCCGGGTTCCCTCTTCTGATTTTGGCCCTTTTCCTGAACATCGCCATCTTGAATCACAAAAAGGGATTTCTGCCGTCGAAGAAAGCCAAGGCGTCCAGAGCCTCCGAAGCGCTTGTCATCAATGCGCTGGACGCCATGTCCGCCGTGGCCGTGAGCGACGGCGAGACCGACGAGCGGGAAGTGAACCTGATCACAGGGATCGTCTCGGACCTCAGCGGCCGCGCGATCCCGCAACAAACCGTTCGCGACATGCTTGAAAGCACATTGAGACACAGCCCCGATCTCACGGAGTTGGGTCAGGGTCTCAAACATGACGAAAAGAATATCATGCTGGGCGCCGCCAAGCGCGTGGTGAACACGACCGCCGCACCCTGCTGATTCAATAGCCTAATTCACTAGAGTTTTGCCCGTTCGGAGTTGGCAGCAACGAACAAAGGAAAACGCGCCCCGTGGGACGCGTTTCAATGTGGTGCTACTTCGAGCTTGTTAACGGCTCGACCGCGAATTCTGAACTGACATGAGTGTCCCACAGGCGCCTGCCAAATTCAAGTTGCAAAATCGAGTGTTAGCTTCGAAACTGCTCGACATTGATTGATGGTTTGGAGGGGTAAATGCGGCTTGGTTTGGATATTGGAACAAACTCGATTGGCTGGTGGCTCTATGAGACGGAGGGGGACGGCCCTTCCGCGCGGATCACAGGGGTGATTGACGGCGGGGTGCGAATTTTTGCCGATGGGCGCGATCCGAAATCCAAGGCCTCTCTGGCGGTCGACCGGCGTGCGGCGCGGGCGATGCGACGGCGGCGAGACCGCTATCTGCGCCGTCGTGCGACATTGATGAAGCTTTTGGCAAGGTCCGGGCTGATGCCCTCTGATCCCGCCGAGGCGAAAGGGCTCGAATTGCTTGATCCTTACGCGTTGCGCGCCAAAGGTCTGGACGAGGCCTTGCCCCTGACGCATTTCGGGCGCGCCTTGTTTCATCTCAACCAACGGCGTGGTTTCAAATCGAACCGCAAGACTGATCGCGGTGACAACGAGAGCGGCACGATCAAGGATGCGACGGCCCGGCTCGATCAGGAAATGATGGCGAACCATGCGCGGACCTATGGCGAATTTCTGCATCTGCGGCGGCAAAAAGCCCCGGATCCCCGCCATGTGCCAACCGTGCGCACCCGGCTTTCGATCGGCCAACGCGGCGGGCCGGATGCCCAGGAGGAAGCGGGCTATGATTTCTACCCCGACCGGCGGCATCTGGAGGAAGAGTTTCAGGAACTCTGGACGGCACAGGCCGGGTTTCATCCGGAACTGACCGAGGACCTGCGCGATCTGGTGTTCGAAAAAATCTTCTATCAGCGGCCTTTGAAAGAGCCGAAGGTCGGGCTGTGCCTGTTCACCTCCGAAGAGCGGCTGCCCAAAGCCCATCCGCTGACCCAGCGCCGGGTGCTCTATGAGACGGTGAACCAGCTCAGAGTGACGGCGGACGGACGCGCGGCCCGGGCGCTCACGCGCGACGAGCGCGATCAGATCATCCATGCGCTGGACAATAAGAAACTGACCAAGTCGCTCAGCTCGATGAACATGAAACTGAACGCGCTGGGAAAGGTGCTTAAACTGCGCGATGGCGAGCGGTTTACGCTGGAAACGGGCGTGCGCGACGCGATTGCCTGTGATCCGGTGCGGGCCGTGATGCTGATGAGCTTTGGACCGGGCTGGTCGAGGCTCGATTGGTCGGCGCAATGGGAGATCATCTCCCGCATCCGCAAGGTCCAGAGCGAGACGGAATTCGCGGCGCTAGTGACCTGGCTGACGGATCAGCACGGGCTTGAGACGGAGGTCGCAGAGAAGGTTGCAAATAGCCATCTGCCCGAGGGCTACGGGCGGCTGGGCTTTACCGCGACGGAGAGGATCCTCGCGCATCTCAAATCCGATGTGATCCCCTATTCCGAGGCTGTCGCCGCCTGTGGCTGGCATCATTCGAATGAACGCACAGGCGAATGCCTCGATGCGCTGCCCTATTATGGCGAGGTGCTCGATCGCCATGTCATTCCGGGGACTTACGACGAGAAGGACGATGAGATCACCCGCTATGGCCGGATCACCAACCCGACCGTGCATATCGGGCTGAACCAGCTTAGGCGGCTGGTGAACCGGATCATCGAGACCTATGGCAAACCGGATCAGATCGTGGTCGAACTGGCGCGCGAGTTGAAGCAATCCGAGACGCAGAAGAAAGAGGCGATGAGGCGCATTCGCGACACCACGGCGGATGCGATCCGGCGCAGTGAAACCCTGCGCGAGCACGGGGTGAAGGATACCGGGCACAATCGTATGCTGTTGCGTCTGTTCGAAGATCTCGGCCCGCCCATCGGCCCGCGCTGCTGCCCCTATACCGGCACACCGATCACGGCGGCGATGGTGCTGAACGGCGAATGCGACATCGACCATATCCTTCCCTATTCGCGCACCTTGGACGACAGTTTTTCCAACAAGACGCTCTGTCTCAAAGAGGCCAATCGCGAGAAACGTGACCAGACGCCCTATGAGGCCTGGGGCGGCGATCCGGAGCGTTGGGCAGCCATCGAAGCCAATCTCAAGAACCTTTCGGAGCGCAAGGCCTGGCGCTTCGGCCCTGACGCAATGGAACGGTTCGAAGGCGAGAGCGATTTCCTCGACCGTGCGCTGGTGGACACCCAATATCTCTCGCGTATCTCACGCGCCTATCTCGACACGCTGTTTACCGAGGGCGGTCATGTCTGGGTGGTGCCCGGGCGGATGACCGAGATGCTGCGGCGGCACTGGGGGCTGAATGCGCTGCTGAGCGACAAGGAGCGCGGCGCGGTGAAGCCCAAAAACCGCACCGATCACCGGCACCACGCCATTGATGCCGCCGTCATCGCCGCCACCGATCGCAGCCTGATCAACCGGATCGCCAAGGCCGCCGGACAGGGGGAGCAAGCCGCGCAATCCGCCGAGCTGATCGCCCGCGACACGCCCGAACCCTGGGAGCATTTCCGCCGCGACATCGCCAGGCAGCTCGATAAAATCGTGGTCAGCCACCGCGCCGACCATGGACGGATCGACGTGGAAGGCCGCAAAACCGGCAAGGACAGCACGGCGGGGCAATTGCACAATGACACGGCCTATGGCGTCGTCGACGATCTTACCGTTGTCAGCCGCACGCCGCTTTTGTCCCTGAAACCCGGTGACATCGAGGTGACCACCAAGGGTAAGAACATCCGCGACCCGCAACTGCAACAGGCCCTCTTCGTCGCGACCAAAGGTAAGGATGGCAAGGAATTCGAACAGGCGTTGCGCGCGTTTTCCGAGAAAGACGGTCCCTATCAGGGCCTGCGTCGCGTGCGTCTGATCGAGACCCTGCAAAAATCCGCCCGCGTCGAGATCGGGCAGACGCAAAAGGGCACGCCGCTCAAGGCCTATAAGGGCGACAGCAACCATTGCTATGAGCTGTGGAAACTGCCGGATGGCAAAGCAATCGCGCAAGTGGTGACAACCTATGAGGCCCATGCGGGAACCGAAAAGCGCCCGCATCCGGCAGCCAAACGCCTGCTGCGTGTGTTCAAGGGCGATACGATCCGTCTGGAAGACAGTAAATTCGGCCCGGTCTTTGCAATCGTCGCGAAATTCAACGGCAATGGTACTCTGGAATTGGTGCCACACCGGGAAGCCAATGCTTCCGAACGCTATCGCAAAAACAAGGAAGACCTCTATATCCGCCTTGGTGCAAATTCCGCGATCAAGTCCGGATTGCGGCGCGTCACGGTCAATGAAATCGGCCGCATCCGCGACCCTGGACCACTGAAAATCTGACCGGATTCGCGCGAATCGGAAATTTGTGCCACGCTTCCAATAGTTTGTAGTGGGCATTTCGGGTTTTGATTTGGATAGGGTCATTGATATTGCCAGTGACGGGCGTCACCTGTCGCGCGAAAGAGGATTTCTGAAAGTCAGTGAGGACGGGGCCGAGATCGGCCGCGTTCCGCTTGATGAGATCACCGCGGTCATCATTCATGCCCATGCCACCACCTGTTCAGCCTCGCTTCTGGCCGAGCTTGCCGATCGTGGGGCGCCTGTGGTCTTTTGCGCCGCCAATCACGCCCCGCGCTCAGTGCTGATGCCGCTCGACGGGCATCACGCCCAAGGCGCGCGCCTGCGGGCGCAATGGCAGGCGAAAGTACCGCTGATCAAGCAGGCCTGGAAACAGGTCGTCATTGCCAAGATCCAGATGCAAAGCGCCGCACTTGAAGCGCACGGACACGCGCATGCCCCTCTGGAGATGATGGCGCGTAAGGTCTCCAGCGGCGACAGCAGCAATCTCGAAGCTCAGGCCGCGCGCTATTATTGGCCGCTGATGATGGGCGAAGACTTTCGCCGCAATCGCGACGCACCCGACATCAACGCGCTCCTGAATTACGGCTACACGGTGCTGCGCGCCGCCACGGCGCGGGCCATCGTCGCCGCCGGTCTGCATCCGGGCATCGGCCTGCATCACTCCAACCGCGGCAATGCTTTCGCGCTTGCCGATGATCTCATGGAACCTTTCCGCCCGCTCGTGGATTGCGCCGTCCATGGGATCGCGGCGCGCAATGGCACCGAGGTCGACACCGAGGCGAAACAGACCTTGGCCCGCCTGATCGCCCTCGATCTGCCGCTGGGCGACGGGCAAAGCCCTGTCTCGGTCGCGCTCTCGAAACTCGCCACCTCTCTGGGCCAGAGTTTCGAGGCGGGCAAGCTTGCCTTGGCCTTGCCGAGACCTCCCGACGCGCTGACGTTTGCGGGGCTCGGCGCATGACCCATCACTCAACCCATCTGTCAGGATACCGGATCATGTGGATACTCGTGATGTTCGATCTGCCGACCGATACCAAGCCACAGCGCAAGGCGGCCACGGACTTTCGCAATTTCCTGCTCGACGAGGGGTTCGAACGCAGCCAGTTTTCGGTCTACGCCCGCTTCGTCAATGGCAAGGAAGCTTTTCAGACCCGGATCAACCGGATCGAACGCAACCTGCCGGAAAAGGGCGATATCCAGATCCTGAATTTTACCGACCGACAATATCGTGATATTGTACATTTCTCGGACCAAGGCCGCAGGGGGGCCCGAAAGAATCCAGAGCAATTGGTACTATTCTGATGAGAAACGATCAAAAACATGTAGCCAGAACCCAATCAAACCTTTGCGTTTACAAAGGCTTGATTGGAGATCGAGATTAGCAGTTCAGAATTCGAGGTCCAGCCGCAACGCGGGCGATCATGGACGCGCTGTCTCCGAAGATTAGCAGTTCAGAATTCGAGGTCCAGCCGCAACCCGTCACGAGGGACGCGCTTTGCCAGCGGATAGATTAGCAGTTCAGAATTCGAGGTCCAGCCGCAACTGAAACTGCGACCACGACACGACCTGTTGAGATTAGCAGTTCAGAATTCGAGGTCCAGCCGCAACATTCTAGGCGCTGGCAACAATCCGATTAAAGATTAGCAGTTCAGAATTCGAGGTCCAGCCGCAACTACTTTCGTTGACCCTGAAATCGTCCATCCAGATTAGCAGTTCAGAATTCGAGGTCCAGCCGCAACTACTTTCGTTGACCCTGAAATCGTCCATCCAGATTAGCAGTTCAGAATTCGAGGTCCAGCCGCAACTTATCCCATCCGCGAATGAATTCCCCGCGCAGATTAGCAGTTCAGAATTCGAGGTCCAGCCGCAACTGAACACCTCGACCGGCGGCGAAGCTGTCGAGATTAGCAGTTCAGAATTCGAGGTCCAGCCGCAACTGACGCCTGGGCCGATAGATCCGGTGAGATAGATTAGCAGTTCAGAATTCGAGGTCCAGCCGCAACCTTTGAGTTCAAGCGCAGTCCTGAGCGTCAAGATTAGCAGTTCAGAATTCGAGGTCCAGCCGCAACCTTTGGGTGCCGGTCACCGGGTCTGCGCTGAGATTAGCAGTTCAGAATTCGAGGTCCAGCCGCAACACAACTTGCCAAGAGCAGCCAGAGCCGCGCAGATTAGCAGTTCAGAATTCGAGGTCCAGCCGCAACTGGATGCCACCACGATCCGCGCGGCGCAGCAGATTAGCAGTTCAGAATTCGAGGTCCAGCCGCAACGAACGCGGAGCCGCAGGAGTGGAAGTGGCGAGATTAGCAGTTCAGAATTCGAGGTCCAGCCGCAACCCGAAGAACATCGCCCGGATGGTCGCGTAGAGATTAGCAGTTCAGAATTCGAGGTCCAGCCGCAACTGCAGCGCCGATTGAAACTCGGCCACCGTCAGATTAGCAGTTCAGAATTCGAGGTCCAGCCGCAACTCACCATGCGGAGCGAGGACGAGGTGTGGAAAGATTAGCAGTTCAGAATTCGAGGTCCAGCCGCAACAGCAAGTAACGCATCGCGCGACACGGTGACAAGATTAGCAGTTCAGAATTCGAGGTCCAGCCGCAACATATTTCGGTAAGATGTAGCCGCCACTTCAAGATTAGCAGTTCAGAATTCGAGGTCCAGCCGCAACACTTCGACCGCTCCGGCGAGCTTGAGCAAAAGATTAGCAGTTCAGAATTCGAGGTCCAGCCGCAACCTGAAAAAGCGGGGCGCTCAACCATGGGGAGATTAGCAGTTCAGAATTCGAGGTCCAGCCGCAACTGGACATTGTGGGGCGCATGGATGGCAAGCAGATTAGCAGTTCAGAATTCGAGGTCCAGCCGCAACCGCGAGCGGAAGCTGATGCCAAGGGCGTCAAGATTAGCAGTTCAGAATTCGAGGTCCAGCCGCAACACCTGCAAACGCCCGATGAAATGGCGCAAAGATTAGCAGTTCAGAATTCGAGGTCCAGCCGCAACTCACCCGTCTGTCTGCGGCCTTCGGTGCCCAGATTAGCAGTTCAGAATTCGAGGTCCAGCCGCAACATGGCGCGCGCCTGCAACGGTGCCTCGAACAGATTAGCAGTTCAGAATTCGAGGTCCAGCCGCAACCAGGCGCTGCAATGCCTCAGCGGCAGGGCCAGATTAGCAGTTCAGAATTCGAGGTCCAGCCGCAACAGCCGCTATAACGTAAGCGGTGCAAAGCCCCCATGTTTCAATAAAATAAGGGATTTGCGATGGTGTGACCACCAAATGAACGGAGGTGGTGATTCTGGATGGAATGATGCCGAGAGAGATGAAGGTGTGGGGATTTACAGTCCGCATCTCTTCTTCAGGGCGGCACAAATGGCCCGAGGGGCTTCGAGCGAAAGCTGTCGAGCATGTCCTGTCCCGGGCGGGTATTCGCGAGACAGCCGAGGAGATCGGGGCCAACAAATCGCTCGTTGCCCATTGGGTCAAAAAGGCTGAAGAAGCCCAGAGTGAACAGACCTTCGTCGAACTTATTGCCCCGGGAGACCGGAAAACCGAAGCACCATCATCCGCCGGAGAGCCATTGGGCACAAATGACGGTTTCTGTCGTATCCGCTGTTGCGATACAGCCATCGAAATATCTCCGGGCTATCCCGTCGAACATCTGACAGAGATACTGTGTGCCGTGAGGAACGCAGTATGATTTCCCCATCTGGCAATTACCGCATTTTTCTCGCCACCGAGCCTGTCGACTTCCGCAAGGGGATGGATGGGCTCGCCGCCTGCGTCGCCAACAATTTCGACCTCGATCCCTATTCGGGGGGCGATCTACGTGTTCCGGTCCCGCCGCGCCGACAGGCTCAAGCTTCTGGTCTGGGATGGCTCCGGTCTCGTCTTGATCATGAAACGATTGCACGACAAGCGTTTCACCTGGCCGAAAGCGCAGGACGGGCCGATCACCTTGAGCAAAGTCCAGTTCGACGCCCTTTTCGAAGGGATTGATTGGAGAGGAGTGACAAGCTCCGTCACCCGCAAGCCGGTCTTTCTCTGATATCGGCTTTCTGCTTTCCGACATATGGTCGGCGATTTGCCCGCCAGTTCCGCAATACCACCCATCTTTCCGAGGTCTCCCATGTCCCGCATCCCCTTCATTGAAGCCCGGTTCTTCGACCCAAATGAAACCCGCCAGGTCCTTGAGCGACGGTTCACTCGGCACCTCAAGCATTTACGGCTCGGCAACCAAATTGAGCAAAACGAGCACGCGCCGTTCGAGGATTCCGGGGCGCCGGGTCTTCACGAGGATGATAGACGACGGATCTATCGACGGGTCTCGAGTGTGCTGGAACGACGTCGCGTCGCGTCCGGGGCGGACCATCTGAACCGCGAGGACCGGGAGCGGTTGGAGATTCTGCGCGATGGCGTCGAGCTGATCGCCATCGCGAGCGAGCATCGCGCTGACGAACTGGCATCCGAGCTGCATGCGGGCATGCCCTGGATGGCCCCGGCAACGGAGCTCGTCTGGCAGGCGATGCGCCGATCCGTGCGTGAGGGCTGGCCGGGACTGCGCCTGCCGCCGCTGCTGCTCGACGGGCCGCCCGGGATCGGCAAGAGCCATTGGGCCAGACGGCTTGGCGAGATCCTCGGCACACCGGCACCGGTGACTGAAGCGACGGGCGAAAATGCCTCTTTCGGCGTCGTCGGATCGCAGCGTGGTTGGGGTGGGGCCTGCCCGGGTCGGCTCCTAGAAACCATCCTGCAATCACGGATCGGCAATCCGGTGATCGTCGTGGACGAGATCGAAAAGGCGGGGCGCGCGAGGTCTCGCAACGGCCGCGCTTTTGGGCTGGCGGAGGCACTTCTGCCGCTGCTCGAATCATTGAGCGCGCGGCACTGGAGCTGTCCCTATTATCGCGTGAAATTCGACATGAGCTGGGTGGGCTGGGTGCTGACCTCGAACAATTCCCGCCTGTTGCCCGAGCCATTGCTGAGCCGCTGCCCGCCGATCCGCCTGCAAGCGCTGTCGCGGGGCGATCTGGTGGGGTTCGTCCGCAGGGAAGGTGAGAAACGAGGCCTTTCTGAGGACATGGTCGAGGCGATTGCGGAGGCCATGAAAAGCGCTTCTGCCGACTGCGCTCAACTGAACCTCCGCACAGCTTCACGCTTGTTGCAACGCGCCGAGGCGCTCGAAAATGCACCGGTGCAGCATTGAGGGAGAGTGACCAATGTTCCGCAACCTAGCTCATGCCCGCGTCGTGATCTCGGCATCTGAACCTCCGCACAGCTTCACGCTTGTTGCAACGTGCCGAAGAGCTGGAAAATGCGCCGGTATTCGGCGGACGTCATTCCCGGCCCAAAGCTGCCTCTCACGGGGTGTCGCTTCGCCGCCGTGCGGCTTCCCCAGAGCTGACATTCAAGGCATCGTGCAGCATTGCCGCGACTAGCAGGATCGCCCTGCCGACGCCGCACGATGTGACCGGCCCTGAGCAGGTCTTGAGTTTTATCCTCAGGTGCTGCGATTGCAGCCTGTATTGCCGACCTTCGCTGGTGGTGCGATGTCAGGTACGCGTGAATTGTCAATGTGGGAAAATGGAAGACTGGATTCGATGCGCCAAACACCAACACAGATTGCTTGGGGATCACGATGATGATACTCGAAAACCTCAAGCTGTTGTTCGTTTTGTGAAATTTAAGTCATCTAAAATGACATTTTTGAATTCAATCGTCGTGAAGACCAGCCTTTCGAAGATCGCGTTTCTTGTGTGCTGTCTGTGCCTGCCTTTAAAACCCGCTTTAGCTTGTACGCCTCTCAACGAGAGATTGGGCATTTCGATATGTATCACTGGCACGCCATGGGAGTTGCGTAAAGAGGAGGGGGATATACACCTCTTCTACAACACCCCGGAAGACTTTGCAGCTCGTGTCACATTCTATGACGGGGGAACAAATGACGGCTTGGACAGCGCGCACGCCGCACGTATCATGTCCAATCTAGACAGAGAAGAATCCGACGGCTTCGCTCTTTTAATGATGGGAAAGGTCACATCGGGAAATGTCGTATACGCAACGCGCGTTTCCCGGGATGGCATATCCTTTATCCATGTGAATACGGTCTCAGTGGGTCCAACGAAAACCATGCGTATATCCACTTGGCGCAGAGGTGATACGATGACTGATAGAGATCGCGAGATGCATATATCTTTTGGAAAACTCCTAAAGTCGGCGCCGTGAAAGCAACGGATCGTCAATTGGCCTGAACCAAACGCAACACAGCAAGAAGTATTTTTCAATGGTTTTTTTACAGGCTTGGACGCAAATGATCATGACGGACATTTCAATGCGCTGCGCCGCATGGTTGAGGCGAGATACAGGATTACGATCCCCGAAAGCCATAAGCGTGAAGAGTTTTGGAGTGAGGCCGAAGCCATTTTTAAAGCGCCGCTTGGGCAAGAGGTGAAAGCGTTTTTGGGTTTCATCGCAGATGTCGCGGCCAGCGACGTTTTCGAAATACTGGCCGGTGATAAAGGGAAAATGAAGTCAACGGAGCCCTGCCAGTATCGCTTGGCGTTAAGGGATTTGCACGACCTCGACCCATCGTCTGCAGGCCTGTCCTTTATGGAAACGCGAGGTTCTCAATCCTATTTTTCGATTCTGGCGTCAGATCAAGCACATTCACCTTGCCCAACGAATAACTATTCGCTTGAGAAGTACGAGGGCAAGCCAGAGCTCGTGGGTGATTCATTCGGTGACGTCAGCCTCATTTCCTTCGCCTTGCGTTTCTTCGGCAACAATATAACGAAAGATGGGCGTGGCCTGTGGTCCGGCTCCTCTGACTCGGAGGCATTTTTGGCCGAAGCGCGCCGGTGTTTTGGTGATCCGGCGGAATTGGGCGGAGACGTCTATTTTTTCGAAGCTGAAAATGCTGAGATATTGCTCAGGCCGATCGCCGATATGGAGATTAGTCTTGAAATCTTCGACATGAGTAAGCCGTCACCCGTTTCAGACGCGCTTTTAAGGCTGCTGGATGGCGGGATAGAGACGTTCAGAGTTTGACCGCCCCGGGCGGGAACCGACTTGCGGAAAAGCGACCAATATGAGCCTCAAATCAATCAACAAGTTGACGGCCTCGGCTCGGAACCGCCACTCACGCCAAGCGCAGAGAAGGTCAGCTATCCGCCCTTGGTGTCGACCGACGCGAACGGCCCAAACCTGCCGGTCGAGAGCCGACCTACGCCGCAGTGCGGCTTCCCCGATGCGGACGTTCATGGTCCGGCGCAGCAAATTCCGGGGACGAATGTCGCTGATGCGGGTGTGGATTCATCGGGTGGTCGCAACACTTTAATCTTTTTGAAGGATGGAGTGTCGATCATGAAGTACCGCACGCGAACGTTTTACACGGACAAGCTGAAGTCGGAGATGTGGGGTCGATGCCGATCTCGGATCGCCAAGAATGCTGAGACCCGCATGAATGCCCGGTTCGATTAAGCTGCGTGCGGCACTGCCGGCCGCACTCGACGACCGTGCTGGGCCGCGATCAAATCATTGCGCAGGAGGCGGGCTTTGCAATACCGCCCATCCAACTCAATCAGTCAAAATTTCGTGCTGCGATGCCTCGTGCAGGAGCTGACGTCGGCGGGAAATGCATTATCCAAGCCAGGGTGGTAGGAATGTGTAGTAAAGTTAACATTTTACCCGGCTCCTTGGCGCTCCAATATCGATGCCTCTGGTTGCAATGGGCAGCGGTAGCAGTACCTGCTGCCGCTGCCTCGGAGCTATGGCTTTGAAAAATCGCGGGCAATGAACCGGAACAACATTGACCGTGACGTTGTCAGCCTGGCATGTGTGGCTCCGGAGTGGATTGCCCAGAAGTCTTCTGTATCCACATGGCAATGACAAAACCCGCCATGCCCCCCATCAGCTTGCCCATTAGGAGCGGCAGGATGATCGTCGGCTGGAAATTTGCCGAGAATGCCAAGTGATCGCCGAACATGAAGGCCCCGCAGACTGCGAAGGAAATCACAAGTATCTTGTCTCTCGGCGGCATGTCCTTCACCAGTCTGAACATGGCTAGAACGTTGGCCGCAGCGGCCAGAAGGCCCGCAGTCCCTGCCGAAGAGAGGCCCAGACGATCGCCAACCCACTGCATTGGACGTTGCAGAAAGCGGTTCATGAGGTAGACCATAGGAAACGCGCCGCTGAGCATGATACCGATATACCCTGCGATTTCTAATGCACGAAACTGGTCTTCCTCGTCGGCAATGATCGGTGCGAAGCCCCAGACTCCGAAGACTTTGGAAAAGAACCCTGTGAAATATTCCACTATGGAAAACACAAGCACCAGAGTAATCGCGGCATACATCAGACGGCCGAAGCCGAGAAAGAGCTTGATCATCAGCTCGGGGAACAGTTTCAGGCAGGTCGCCAGCAGAATGCAGAAGATGACAAGTGGGGCAATGTCACCCAGCACCTGCGCCGCATTTAACGCCAGTTGATAGGTTGCCTCGCCACTTGCGTTAATATCAGGGCGAATACTGACATCCATCAGAGCCATTGCGACGCAGGAAACCAGAACACCGATCGGGATGGAAAGCACGCCGCACATGACGCCGACAGCCATATATTGATGGTCTTCCTTGTCCAGCATGGCCAGTCCGACCGGAATGCTGAAGATAATCGTCGCCCCAGCCATGAACCCGGTGATCGAGGCCAAGATCCAGCCTTCCTTGCTCTGTGAAAGCGTTTCGGCCAGTTGATAACCACCCATGTCCACGGCGATGATTGTCGTCGCCGCCATGGCTGGGTCGGCATTTACCGCTTGGAACAGTGGGCCGACCACCGAGCTGATGAAAGCAGACAGATATGGAATTGCAGCCATGATCCCGGCTACCGGAATGAAGATGTGCCCGATGGAATGCAGTCCGGAGTTGAACTCCTTTCCCAGCGGACTTTCGTTGTCGATGATTGAGGCAACTGCCCCAATGACCGCACAGATCATGATGGTATAGATGACATATGTGCCGATAGAGGCCATTTTGGTAATCCCTGTTGTTGGCCAGGCGAGTTTCTACGCCTTCGCTCTGGCCGGTTTAATTATTCAAATCAGCGGAAAAGCTGCGCAAGGTGGTCATTCAGATAGAAACCTTGGGGATCCAGCTTGCGGCGCAACTCGCGAAAATCGTTGGCGCGTGGGTAGATGGAAGTGACATCTGCTCCGGTCAGGAAGTGCATTTTCCCCCAATGTGGCCGCGAGCCGTAGCCGCGCAGGATTTTATCAACCGCACGCAAGTAGTCCCAGTAGTCCTTGCCCGGCTCGCCGGAGACCGAGACAGTGACACTGTCTTGACGATGGAAGGGACTCATCCAGGCCTCGTCACCTGATGTGAAACGGTATTCAATCGGGTAGATCGCTTCGGGAAATTGCTCGAGCATCAACTTGCGAACTGCCCGCACAGCTTCCTTGCCGTGTTCACGCGGCACGGCATATTCAAGCTCATGGAAGTTCGCCACGTATTCGATCGGATATATATCCGCGCTGTAGGCAACTTTCTCGAATGGCGTGTCAAACGGCTCTTCATCGGTGATGTCCATGATCTTCATTTCGCAGACATCGGTTGTACGGCCGGTTGTCGATGTGGCAGCCGTATCCGGCAGACAATAGCAATGCCGGCTTTCCTCGTAAGGGCACCAGAAGAAGCTGAAATGGCGATGTTTCTCGGCCAATTCATCATGCATCTCCATCGCGGACTCAAAATCCTCGCGCCAGATCTTCTCGCGCAAGCGATAGCTACCTTGCAATTGCAGCGTCACTTCGGAAATCGCGCCCAAAACGCCCAGAGATACCCGCCCGGCCAGAAGCAAATCGGGTGTGCTTTCATCGACGGTGATGATCGATCCATCCGGCTGCACTAGTTTCATCCCAACGATGGCATCCGCCAGCACTGGGAGCTTTGCACCGGTGCCGTGGGTGCCAGTTGTAAAGGCTCCGGCCAGCGCCTGGCTGTCGATGTCGCCCTGATTAATCATCGACAGTCCTTCGGCCTTCAAAACCTTGACCAGATCATTGATCGTGGTTCCTGCCGAGGCCGTGATGCGGCGCTTGTCATGGTCGATATGCTTGACACCCTTCATATTCGCCAGCGTCAGATGTAGCCCGTTGGTCAAAGCCACTGGCGTAAAACTATGCCCGGATCCGGCAACGCGGACATTGAGACCCTTCCCGGTGGCGTCCGCGATAAGTGAACATAGTTCGTCCTCGCTTTGAGGGGCCGCGCTGGCCGCACGGACACAGGACTGATTCCCGACCCAATTGCGCCAGTCGGCGTTCTCTAGGCCGAAGTCGTTGACCGTCATTCCATGTGAGGATGTGTGCATGTGTTTATCTCCCTGTTTTTGTTTTAAATGGCGGTATAGCCGTTGTCGGCGAACAGATGCGCTCCGTTGACAAAGCTTGCATCGTCGCTCGCAAGGAACAACGCAGCGGAGGCGATCTCGTCAGGGCGGCACAGCCGTCCCTGCGCCGAGGCGATGGCGTCCTCGGAGACATTGACCCCCTGCTTTTGCAGTTCCTCGATTTCGCGCAAGCCATGTGCCGTTGCTATAAAGCCAGGGCAGATCGCATTTGATCGGATATTGCGATCACGGAACTCTACGGCCAAGGCACGGGCGAACATGTGGCAAGCGCCTTTACTGGTGCAGTAGAGCACCTCCATCGGCGTGCCAACCACACCAGAGATCGATGAGGTACAGATGATACTGCCGCCACCGGCAGCGATCATGCCCGGCAGAACTGCCTTCGATACCAGGAACATGCTTTTGACATTAACCGCCATAACATGGTCCCACTCGCTTTCTCCGGTTTCCAGAAACGGCTTTGCGGACAGGATGCCCGCGTGATTCATGAGCACGGTGATCGTACCAAATGTGTCCGAAACGCGGGCCACCGCCGCCAATACCTGATCGGCATCCGATACGTCGGCAGGGGCAAAAACGGCCTGATGACCAGCCTTGCGCAAGTCCTCGGCGATCGCTTCGCCCATGCTAGCGGGCAGATCGACGATGCCGACCTTCGCTCCTTCAGCGGCAAATCTCTGGGCGGCCGCAAGGCCACAGCCTCCGGCGCCACCGGTGATCAGAGCGGTCTTGCCCTGTAATCTTCCTGTCATAATTTCCTCCTTGGCGAACTTGCGTCTTCGGTGTCTATTGTGTTTGTTCTGTTTGTGGTCCCCGGAGCCTTTGTCCGGATCGAGGTAGGCTAGGAGCATGAAACGGAAATTCCATATGCCAATGGTTATATGCTGTCCCAGAAATTGAGCTCCGCGCTTGCGGCAACGTTCGATGCTGCCGGAACCGCTGATTTCGGCCCTGCGTTGGACGGGCTTGCGCTGTGCGCAGCGAACTTCGACATGAGCTGTGTCTTTGCCTTTTCGGAGACCGCGCCTCCTGCCGTTATCCATGACGGGTACAGCGACTCCGTCGACCGGCGTGTGTTACAATCCTACCTGCGGGGCGCCTATATTTTGGATCCGTTTTACGCAGCGAGCGTCAGCGCCGAATCGGAAGGTCTCTGGCGCATGACGGAGCTTGCGCCCGACGCCTACTTCGATGGCGATTTCGTGCGGTCTCAAGAGGTACACCCCTGCATTTCTGATCAGGCCGGATCGCTGGTGGAAGAGATTGGCTACATCGTGCCATTGTCAGAAGGCTTCACTGCGACCTATTCTTTGATGCGCAACCGCGGTGGGTCGTCGTTCGCCTCAGAGGAAATGATGCAACTTGAACGCCTCGTGCCCGTAGTTTCTGCCAGCTTGCGTTTGCATTGGCGGATGGCCGTTTCAACAAGCAGGACAGAATTGGCTGTGGTGGGGTCAGATGCGGTCTTTGAACAGGCTTTTGAAGGGCTTACCCCAGCGCAGACGTCCGTAACAAAAATGATCTTGCGTGGACATAGTGGGGTTTCCATTGCGACAAAGCTGGGCATTACTGAAGGCACTGTGAAACAACACCGCCACAATATATACAAGCGCCTTGGTATCTCCAGCCAATCGGAGTTATTTCAGCGGTTCATTCACTACCTGCAAGATCCGACATTGTACCGCGAGATTCCGGAACAATAGTCGGCACAATAGATTCTTCCTGAAGGTCATTCGTGGAAGGCTTCTCATTCCGCAGTGAGATCTTCAGCGGAGCGCTGCAATAGGAATAAATAAGCGGCCATCGGATGGGCGTTGTTGCACAACTCTGGCCGTGGAGGATTCACAACGTGAATCGGCATTTTGCAGAAAGGCGGCTTGAGGCGTGACTTCCCCTTTCCCCTTCTGGTTCGGGCCACGCGGACGATCTCGGCGGTGCCGAGGGCATTGAAGCGGTTGATGTGTGCGACGCGGAGCTCACCTCGATTTCGGCGGTTTGGCGGTTTGGCGGTCTGGCGGTCTGGGTCGCTCGCGGCGATCTGCTCGCCGAAGGCCTTGAGGCAGCGCATCCGTTGCCCGGTGTCTGTCGTCAGCACCTTTGGGACAGATTTGAGGATTTGAACAACGGAGGGTTTCTGGTTCATCGTAGCCTTTAAGGAGCGAAGATGAACAAGAAGCCCGGAACATCGAAAGACGCAGCTGACAAGCCGGTCAAAAACATCCGCCGCAAGTCTCGCCAGACCTATTCAGCGGAGGAGAAAATCCGACTTGTATTGGCCGGATTGCGCGGGGAGGAAAGCATCTCGGCGTTATGTCGCCGCGAGGGTATCTCTGACAGCCTGTATTACACTTGGTCGAAGGAATTCCTTGAGGCTGGAAAGCGTCGTCTTTCCGGCGACACAGCGCGTCAGGCGACATCGCATGAGGTGAAGGATCTGCGATCCGAGGCCATGGCTCTGAAAGAATGCGTGGCTGACCTCACCTTGGAAAACCGTCTGCTCAAAAAAAGCATGACAGGTGCTGGGGAGTTCGAGGAATGAGGTATTCAGCAACCGAGAAGTTGGAGATCATTCGCGCAGTTGAAGGGTCGCATCTGCCAACCAAGAAGACCCTTGATACGCTGGGCATCCCGCGCACCACATTTTACCGATGGTATGACCGATATGTCGAAGGTGGCTTTGATGCCCTCGCGGATCGCGCGCCTCGGCCAAAGTCGGTCTGGAACCGTATTCCGCAGGATCGGCGGGATGATCTGATCGAGTTTGCGCTGGAACATGAGGCGCTGACCACACGCGAGCTGGCCGTCAAATATACCGATGAGACGCGGTATTTTGTCTCTGAATCATCGGCTTATCGTATCTTGAAAGCCGCTGATCTGATTACTGCACCAGACTAAAGCGTTTTTCAAAAAACTTGAGGCACTCAATTTTTGAAAAACGCAGCAAGATCAATTCAGTGTCGCAACGTTTTTCGCTCAATCTGATTCAGATTAAACGAAAAACGCTTTATGTGGTGATTGAACCGCCCCTTGTTTGCCGGAGGCCCAGAAGTAAGGATACTGGGTTATGGGAAAGACGAACAACGGAACACGCTATCCAGAGGAACTGCGCGCGCGAGCGGTGCGGATGGTTTTGGATCACGAGAGCGAATACGCGAGCAGATCGGCGGCAATATTGTCGATCTCTCAGAAAGTTGGGTGCAGCAGGGACAGCTTGCGCATCTGGGTCAAGCAGCATGAAACGGATACCGGCAAACGCGATGGCGTGACAACGGCTGAGCGAGATCGCATCAAGGAACTTGAGCGCGAGAACCGACAGTTGCGCCAGGCCAATGAGATCCTCAAAAAGGCGTCTGCGTTTCACCCGCCACTTGAACCAGTGGCGTGACGGGTTCAACTTTGCACAGGCGGAGCTCGACCGCCCGTTTCGCAAATGATTGCCTTCATCAAAGACTTTCGTAGGGAGCATGGGGTCGAGCCGATCTGCCGCGTTCTGCAAATCGCCCCTTCGACTTTCTATGAGCGCTTGGCCATTGAACGTGATCCTGACCGGGCTTCTGGGCGTGCTAAGCGCGATGCCTATCTGCGCAAGGAGATGAAGGACGTCTGGACGAAAAACCGGTCTGTCTACGGCGCACGAAAGCTGTGGTATGCAATGAAGCGCGAGAAGATTGATATCGCGCGTTGTACGGTTGAGCGCCTGATGCGGCAACTCGGCATTCAAGGCGTCAGGCGCGGCAAGAAGATCAAGACGACCTATGGTCAGCCTGCGGGTCAATGCCCGCTGGACAAGGTCAATCGCCAGTTCAGGGCCTCTCAGCCAAACGAGCTTTGGGTGTCAGACTTCACGTTCGTCTCGACGTGGCGCGGTTTCGTCTATGTCGCGTTCGTCATTGATACCTTTGCTAACCGGATCGTCGGTTGGAAGGCATCTACAACACAAGACACACAATTTGTTCTGGATGCGCTCGAACAGGCAATCCATGCGCGCAGACCTTCTGAGAGGCTGATCCATCATTCTGATCGCGGCAGCCAATATGTGTCGATCAAATACACTGAAAGGCTGGCAGACGCGGGACTGGAACCATCCGTCGGCAGCGTTGGCGACAGCTATGACAACGCGCTGGCCGAGACTATCATCGGCCTGTTCAAAACCGAGGTCATCAACCGGCTGGGGCCGTGGAAATCCAAAGATCAGGTCGAATGGGAAACCCTGCAATGGGTCGATTGGTTCAACAAGGAGCGCCTGCTCGAACCTCTTGGCTACATCACGCCAATCGAAGCAGAGGAGAAGTACAAACAAACCTTGCAAGCGGACAAAATCGCAGCTTGAAATACGAAATCAACAGTCTCCGGTAAAACCGGGGCGGTTCACATGTCCTGACACTTGCACGGTTAGGGCTGGAGGTCCTCAATGCCGCTGCCCAGCTTGCCCCGCAAGCTCCTTATCTGCCTCAGGCCGACACCGGAACGAGTTCTGTTGCAAGCTCAAGCAGGATAACGCGAACGGCCTCCCGCGCCTGATCCTGCGTTTTCTTGCCGCGCAGCTTCCGGCCAAGAGCGGAGCCGCGGGCGGAGGCCTCCCGGACCAGCAATAGAAATGCTATTTCACGCAGCTGATGCAGCACCAGATCGGCCTCGTCTTGCCCGAGCCGTTGGTCGAGCTTCTCTGGTCCGACGCATTCGGCCAACAGCTGCTTCAGGACAGGGGCGTGTTTTGACACCTCCGCGCGGCTCATGCAAATCTCGGTCATGCCCGCCATCTCTGCCTGAAAGAACTCGAGCGGGATAGAGGCGGTCTGCCGGGCATAACCAGCCTGCCGCGTCACATGCAGATCCGGTGTCGCCGGATCACAGGACAGCTCCAGCCCGTCCACGGACAGGCGTGACGCGGCGGGATGCCCGAGGTGTTGACGCAAGCTGAGAGCCTCCGCGTAGAGCACGAGTTGCAACAACCCGTCGGGTGACAGATCGCAGGAAATGCGCCGGATGCCGCTATGCGCGTCATGTTTGAAGTTGAGCGCGAGCTTGGCGCCGCCGTCTTCTCGCGCATCGATGGAAAAAATCTGTGCAGACATGGCGCGAACTACAGCGAAACCAGCAGGTGGTTCAAGCACCGCACCGAAGGACAGCTGAGGCTGGGCAGCGATCTGCCGAAGGGGCGCTTTTCGTGTCTGTTCCGGTAACGCCATCAAGCGACGCTTTCGATCCGCAAGGTACGGCCTTGAAGGATCAGAACTTGGTTTCGGGCAGGCTGACCATCAAGGCAAATAATGGCGGTGAGGCGTTTTATCGGCCTCGTTATTTGCCGTCTGCGCTCAGATTGCCAAATTTCCCGGGCCTACACACCGCTTACGCTATAACGTGGCAGATGCATCCACAGATTAGCAGTTCAGAATTCGAGGTCCAGCCGCCATCGAAGCCGCTATTGGCTCGTTGTGCCGCGAAGCGAAGCTCTTCGCCAAAAGCCCCGCCAAGTGGTTCGGCAGTTGCCCCAAAGCAACGCCTTCAAAACCTCTCCCGCGTGCTTCCTTATTGCTTCCCGATTTAAAAGGAGAACAAAAGAGAACACTTAAATCTCATTTGAAAAACTGGCGATCCCTTGAGGACTCGAACCCCAAACCTGCTGATTAGAAGTCAGCTGCTCTATCCAGTTGAGCTAAGGGACCGCGCTTTGACCGGATCAGCCCCCGGTCAGGGGCGATAAAGCGCCGGAGAGCCGGCGCTTATCAGTCACGAAAACGCACCGGATCAGTGGGTCCAGGGCATCCGTCTGTTGGTTGCGAAGTTTTCGCCGTAGCCGCCCGGGCGGATGTTATGAGCGCGGGCCTTCGGCTCTTGCACGACATAGTCGATGCCATGCTCTTCGGCGTAGGCGATGGCCTGCTCCTTGCTGTCGAAGGTCATCTTGACCTGCGTCTGAGTGTCCTTGGACGAGGTCCAGCCCATGAGTGGATCAATGTCACGGCTGGTGGCCGGCGCGAAATCGAGCAGCCAGTGTTTGGTCTTGCCTTGCCCGGATTGCATCGCGTTGCGGGCGGGCTGATAGATACGAGCGCGCATCAGGGGACTCCTTTGTTCCTTGCCAGCGTTATCCCCGTTTCTGTCGGGTGTTTCAAGCCTTTCAAAACCGCACCATCCACAGTTTGCGCAATAAAAAACCCGCCTCTCGGGGCGGGATGTGGTGAAGTGACTGCCCGACCGGGGTGTGGGAGCGAGGGGTGGGGTGGGGTGTTACACGCCCGGTCGGGACAGTCTGTTCTGCTGCTTGCATAATCAGATTAGGCTGGAAGGCTTTCGTTAAGCAAGGCCAAATATCGCTTAGGTTGCAAAATGAATCATAAAATTCGCGCTATAGCGGTAACGCTTTGTTTACCTTTTCGGCTCACGCCACGATTGAGGCCGCGAAGCCCTGCCCAAGACTTGAAACGTGAACAAAAAGAGATCATTTGTTAACGATCTGCCCTGCCGCCCTCCCCTGCCCGCCTTCAAGGAGCCACCATGGACCCGTTGATGATGACCGATCCGCCGAAGGATTTGAAAAATCGCCCCAAGCTCGAAGGCGGCAAGCGTTTTGTCATGCACAGCCAGTTCGAGCCCTCCGGCGACCAGCCGACCGCCATCACGGAGCTCTCCGCTGCCATCGAGGCGGGCGAACACAATCAGGTGCTTTTGGGCGCCACCGGCACGGGTAAGACCTTTACCATGGCGAAGGTCATCGAGGCGACCCAGCGCCCGGCGATCATCCTTGCCCCGAACAAAACGCTGGCGGCACAGCTTTACGGCGAGTTCAAAGGCTTTTTCCCGGAAAACGCCGTCGAATATTTCGTGTCGTATTATGACTATTATCAGCCTGAGGCCTATGTCGCCCGCTCGGACACGTTCATCGAAAAAGAGAGCCAGATCAACGAACAGATCGACCGGATGCGCCACGCCGCCACCCGGTCTTTGTTGGAACGCGATGACGTGATCATTGTGGCCTCCGTGTCCTGCATCTACGGCCTCGGCTCGCCCGAATTGTACATGGCGATGACCATCGACCTGATGCAGGGGCAGGAGTACGACCAGCGCCAGTTGATGAGTGATCTCGTCGAGCTGCAATACCGCCGGAACGACACGGCCTTTGACCGCGGGTCCTTCCGGGTGCGGGGAGACAGTTTGGAAATCTGGCCCGCCCACATGGAGGACCGCGCGTGGAAGCTGTCGTTCTTTGGTGAGGAGCTTGAAAGCATCACCGAATTCGATCCGCTGACGGGCAAGAAAACCGACACGTTGGAACAAGTGCGGGTCTACGCGAATTCGCACTATGTGACGCCGAAACCGACGATCAAACAGGCGATCAACGGCATCAAAGCCGAGCTGAAACAACAGCTTATCCGGTTCACCGATGAGGGCAAACTCCTTGAGGCGCAGCGACTGGAACAGCGCACGAACTTCGATCTTGAGATGCTGGAGGCCTCGGGATTTTGCAACGGGATCGAGAACTATTCGCGCTATCTGACGGGCCGCGCGCCGGGTGAGCCGCCGCCCACCCTGTTCGAATTCATCCCCGACAATGCGATTGTGTTCGCGGACGAAAGCCACGTCTCCGTGCCGCAGATCGGCGGCATGTATCGCGGCGACTTTCGGCGCAAATCCACGCTGGCGGAGCATGGGTTTCGCCTGCCGTCCTGCATGGACAACCGGCCTTTGAAGTTCGAGGAATGGGACGCGATGCGGCCGCAGTCTGTGTTTGTGTCCGCGACGCCGAAGGACTGGGAGTTGGAGCAATCCGGCGGTGTTTTCGTCGAACAGATCATTCGTCCGACCGGCCTTTTGGACCCCGTGGTGGAAATTCGCCCGGTGGACACGCAGGTGGACGATCTCTTGGACGAGGCCAAGAGAATGACCGCGTTGGGGCGGCGGATTTTGGTCACCACGCTCACCAAACGCATGGCCGAAGACCTCACCGAATACCTCCACGAACAGGGGGTGCGGGTGCGCTATATGCACTCCGATATTGATACGATTGAACGGATCGAGATCCTGCGCGACCTGCGGCTTGGGGCCTTTGACGTGCTGGTCGGGATCAACCTGTTGCGCGAAGGTTTGGACATCCCGGAATGTGGTCTGGTGGCCATTCTGGACGCCGACAAAGAGGGTTTCCTGCGCTCTGAGACCTCGCTCATCCAGACCATCGGTCGCGCCGCGCGGAATGCCGAGGGCCGCGTCATTTTGTATGCCGACAAGATCACCGGCTCGATGCAGCGCGCCATGGACGAAACCGACCGCCGCCGCGCGAAACAGATCGCCTATAACGAGGAACACGGCATCACGCCGCAAACCGTCAAGAAGAACGTCGATGACATTCTGGCGGGGCTCTATCAGGGCGATGTGGACATGAACCGCGTGACCGCGACGATTGATAAGCCGATGGCGGGGCAGAACCTGCAAGCCGTGCTGGACGGCCTCAAAACCGACATGCGCGTGGCCGCCGAGAATTTGGAATTCGAAGAAGCCGCCCGGCTCCGCGACGAGATCAAGCGGCTCGAAACCGTCGATCTGGTGCTGCACGACGACCCGCTGGCAAGGCAATCGGCGGTGGACGACGCAGTGGCGGATGCCAAGGCGAAGAGCGGACGGTCGACGGCGGGGAGACCGGGGATGCGGGGTGGAAAGGCTGGACGGGGGAGGAAGAAGTGAAAATATTTCCATTAAGTATCAATCACTTAAAAAAAACACTTTGACCCTATCTTTTTTGACAAGTTTATATTTCACCATAGCTGTGTTCTATAGTCTCGCATGTGCACTAGCGCATCGAAAGCAAGAAAGGTGGTTAATGCTATGCTGATCATTTTCTCAGTCATAGGATCTAGCGCATCAATTGCATCGTACGTTTCTCAGTTGCAAATGGATAAAGCCGAATGCGCATTCGGCAAAGACACTGACTGAGAAACTTAGGGGCCCAAACCCCAAAGGGGTTTGGGCAAAACTGTAACTGGGTGCAGGGAAACACTTCGCAAAAAGAACCTGCACCCAACTTCAGATACATCAAAGATAGCTTCATTTGATGGTTATTACCAACCCACTTTTAGACACCTATTGAGAGCGAAATATCTCAAACTCACTCCGCCGCCAGCCCCTTCCCCAAAGGCCCCTGCCCGCTCGGTGTTTCTCCCTTGATCTCGAAACTCGCCCGCGTCCGGGGCAGCGCGTGGGGATGCGCGCCCTGCAGCCACGTCAACAATTTCTCCCGCACTTCACAGCGCAGCTCCCACAGTCTCGGCGAGGTACGTGCCGACATCAGCCCGCGCAGTTCCACCACGTCCGACGCGCTGTCCACGACTTGCAGGTTCACCACCTGCCCGTCCCAATAGTCGCTCTCTTGCACGAATTCCTTCACCTTCGCCCGGATGTCATCAATCGGCGCGGTGTAGTCGACGCGCCACATCACGGCGCCGATGACGTTGGTGCTGTCGCGGGTCCAGTTCTCGAACGGGTGCTCGATGAAATAGGTCAGCGGCACGACCAGACGCCGCCAGTCCCAGATGCGGATGACGACATAGGTGGCGGTGATTTCTTCGATCCAGCCCCATTCCCCCTCGACGATCACCACATCGTTGATGCGGATCGGTTGGGTGAGCGCGATCTGGATGCCTGCGAAGACATTCGACAGCACGGGCCGCGCGGCGATGCCGAGGACAAGACCCGCGACACCGGCGGAGGCGAATAGCCCGGTGCCGATCTCGCGCACGCCGGGGAAGGTCAAAAGGATGCCGCCAGCGGTGAACAGGAAAATGGTAAAAAACATCACTTGGCGCAGCACCCGCAACTGAGTGAGTGTTTTGCGCGCGGTGAGGTTTTCTTCGTCATCCGTCTGATAGCGGCTCATCGCGCGGGTGGTGAAATGGTTGGCGACGATGTAACTGGCCCAGCCGAGTGTCAGGATCAGGATGATGCCCATGACGTGGCGGATGGTGGCGAGCCAGGAGCTTGGCAGAGAGACCAGAGGCAGCACCACCATGAGCGACAGGAAGACGGCCATGAGGCGCATCGGGATAATCGCCTGACGCATGGTGACGCGGGCGATATGAGAGCGGTCGGAGAAGAGACGGCGGATCACCGCACGGAGGCTCCAGTTGACGAGTAGGCCCACGAGAATGGCGCCCACGACGATGGCGACATCGACGAAAAAGTAATCGAGGCGGACGAAGAAGGTGCGGGTTTCGGAGAGAAGCTCTTCGAAGGTCAAGAGGGAGGTCCCTATGCTGTGCATGATCCAATAACTACCTAGAGCACCGCGCGAGGGGTCAAGACCTAGCCCGAATTCCACCTGCTGCACGCTCCAGATCAAGGCGGGCCGCACCACAAATGGCTAAAATAGACGCAGTTTACGAAGGAGGAGGATCATGAGCGATTACATTTTCGAACTGAGCCACAAAAGCACCTCTGCGAAAATTCGTTTGCGGATGTATGTCGTCTGGGGCGCGGGGGATGATGACGACAGCATGGTCGTGCGGTGGGAAGAGGTGCCGCACGGCACACCGTCGCTCAAGCTGATGCTGGAAGGCGGTGTGGTCTATTGGGACCCGAAGACCGGGGACTGGACCTTCTGCAAGGATGTTCTGTCCAAGAATTATGTCCTCAAGATTGATGCACCGCGCTACATCGGCCTCGATGAGCTGACCGGGGCCTACCACGGGCCGGTCTCGGGCAAACTTCAACTCAACCTCGACGCCAGCACAAAGCACAAACTGCCGACGGCGGGCTGGGAGTGGCGGTTTATCGAAAAGTGATGCCGACAACCGGCATCACTCTGGCCTTTACTGTGGCCTTTTCGCGCCGCTTCATTCGGCAAGTCACTCTCCGGTGACGCTCAGACCCAGCATACGCCAGACCTGCATGCCGCCGCGGTAGTAATGGATTTTCTCCGCCGGGTAGCCCGCTTCGATCATGCGCCGGGCGGCGGTGGGGGATTGGCCACACCACGGGCCGTTGCAATAGAGCGCGACGGTTTTGACCTGATCGCCTTCGCAGATGAAGCCCTCGAAATCCGGCTCACAGCCCAGTTCGCCCAGTCGGTCGGCGGCCTCGGTATAGGGCATATGCACCGCACCGGGAATAGCACCGCCGTCGAAATCGGGTTTGACGCGGCTGTCCAAAACCATGGCCTCCGGGTCCTGCAACATCGCGATCAGTTCCAGCTCGCCGATGGTGGTCACGCCCTCTGCCGGTGTCATCGGCTGGATGCAGAAATTCGGACAGGGACGTGAGGTCTGGGCCCACGCGCCCAAAACCATATTGTCGTTGTCCTGAATACGGGAAATCTCCATCGGCCCCGAAGGCGTTTCCACTGTCGCGGACATCATATCGGGGGTGATCCCCACCGGATCGGCCCAGGCGCCGCCCGCGAGCACGATCAAAGCTGCTGTCAAAATCTTTTGCATCAATAAATTCCTTCCACTTCATACATGACGGGTTCGAACGACTTGCACATGCCGTTGATCTCCCGATTGCGTTTGCGCATCTCCTCGGTGCGCAACATTGCCTGGTAATCCTCGCGCTTTTGCCATTGCGAATAATTGGCGATCCGGGTTTGCGCGTCGTTGATATGAAGCGCCGCCGAAATGAACCCCGGCTGTTTCGAGATCACCTCATCGAAGGCGGATTGAAGCGCCTCCATGAGATCCTGGGCCACGCCGGGCGTGGTCTCGAAGGTTGTCAGAACGGTTTGACAGGTTTTGTCTTTGGAAATGATCGGCATCGTCTCCTCCCTCAGATGCGTCTGGCCGAAATGGGCCTGAGATGAGCATAGCACGATTAGAGTGCATTTTAGCCAGTGCGGATTTGGCGACTCACTTTAGAGGGGCTATATCTTTCGCATTCCGCGAAACGCTACGGTCCATATTAACCAGTGTTTTTCGGCTATTCTCCCAGCTTCTTCCCTGATCGCGCCCAAGCCTTGCCGCAATTGCTTGGGGCGCCCTGATTCATTTCATTTTTTCTATGATTTCAGCACATTAACCATAATAAATCCTTGCCAGACCTAGGGGGGATTTAGCTAAAACTCTACCAATATCTCAATAGGCCCGGAAAATCGGCGCCGCACCATGTCCAGAACGGACCCATTCCCATCCCTGAAAAAGCCTCGCCATCGACCCTGTCACGCGAGGCAGGAATGAGCCAAGAAAGGACAATGACATGCGCGTGCTGCTTGCCGAAACCAACTGGAATGCCATGACCGCCGCCGCCGGTCTGACCGAGGCCGGATTTCTCGTGACCCGTGTGAATGACGGGCGCGAATTGATGGATTTTGCCGATTTCGGCGAACAGAGCGCCATCGTTCTGGATCTCGACATGCCGGATATCAACGGCTTCAAAGTGATCGAGCAACTGCGCCGCAAAGATCCGCTGAAACCGATCTATGCGCTGACCGAGAAAACCGACTGGGCCAGCCGCAAGAAGGCCTATGACTGCGGCGCGGACGATGTGATTTCGGGTCCGGTGCATCCCGCCGCTTTGGCCGCACAGATCAAGGCCGCCGTGCGTCGTGCCGCAGGTTATTCCAGCGCCGCATTGCAGGTGGGGGCGCTGTGTCTGGACACGGAACAAACGCTGGCCATGCTTCATGGCAAGGCGTTGCAACTGACGCGCAAGGAATATGAAATCCTCGAGATGCTGGTGCTCAACCGTGAACGCCTGGTGACGCGGGAGACCTTTATGAACCATCTTTACGCTTGGGACGACGAACCCGATGCCCGGATCATCAACGTCTATTTGAGCCGCATCCGCCAGCAGATCGAGAACTGCGGTGGCGATCCCGAGATGGTCGAAACGGTTTGGGGACTGGGGTATAGGATCACATCCGACACAATGCGACGCAAAGCCGCCTGATCGCTGGACGATTAAGATCGCATCAATCTTCTGAGACTATGGTCGATGGCAATCGCCTCGAACGATCCCAATTCGGAAAGCTTCCATGTTTCGTATTTTGCTTCTCTGTCTCTTGATCTTTGCCGGAGGGACATGCGCAGTGCCAACGTCTCTTTTCGCGGGCACCGCCCCCGGTGAGCTTTCCGAATTGCAGCTGCGCATTGATGTTGCCGGTCGTCAGCGGATGCTGAGCCAGCGCATGGTGCGTGCAGCTTGCAATGCACATCTCGATCTCAACAGAGATCAGATTCTGAGCTACTCCCCATCTCTTGGACAGTTTCCAGCGTAAATTAAGCTACTCTCTGCTCCTGCTGATCGGTTTGGGTTTTGTCATTTCTCAGCCAATAGACCACGGCAGGAGGCCTGCCGCCAAGGGCTGAGTGTGGGCGTTGGTTTTTGTAGAAGGTCATCCATTTCCCGACGCCCTCCTTCGCTTCTGATCCGGTCTCCCAGGCATGCAGGTCGACGCACTCGTATTTCGCTGCGCGGTCCTTCGGTTCAGGCTCCGCCACAGCCGCTCGATGAAGATATTGTCGAGGGTGAGCTTGCGAACGCCCTTGCCATCCATCGAGAGGCGCACGCCGGTCCGGCGCAGGCGATCTGTCCAGGCAAAAGATGTGAACTGAGATCCTTGGTCAGTATTCATGATCTCCGGCGGGCCGAAGCGGTGGATCGCCTCGTTCAGTGCCTCAACGCAGAAGTCCGCCTCCAGCGTATTCGAGATGCGCCAAGCCAGCACCTTACGGGTATGCCAATCCATAATGGCGACCAGATACAGGAACCCTCGGCGCATGGGCAGATAGGGATAGGTCTTGTGCCCTTTTGCCGGCCTGCTGGTGTTGGGCTTTTGGCAGATCGGCATCAGCCCCATCAGGCGCATCAGCCGGCGTATCCGTTTCTCGTTCACCAAATGGCCGTCGTTACGCAGGTGCCAAGTCATCTGGCGGACACCGAAGAACGGCGTTTCTAGGTCCGCAGGACGCTCATCAATCCGCCGCATCAGGCCGAGGTTCTGCTCCGTCTCGCCCTTGGGCTCGTAGTAATAGGACGAACGCGCGATCGACAGCAACCTGCACTGCTGACCGATAGACAACGCCGAATTGACCGGCTCAATCATATCGCGCCTCACTTGCCGGTCCATGGTTTGAGCTTTCTGGACAAAAAATCGTTGGCCACTGCCAGCTCCCCAATCTAGGCATGGAGTTCCTTCACCTGCTCTTCGTCGATCTCGGGGGCTTTCTTTCCGCCACGCTCGAACACGCCAGCCGCACCTTCAAGCAAGGCCCGCTTCCATTGATGGATCATCGTCGGATGCACACCGAACCGGCTTGCCAGCTCGGCCGCCGTCTCCTCACCCTTCAGCGCTTCAAGCGCCACCTTCGCCTTGAACTCAGGCGCGTGTTGTTTCCGTTTCGACATCATTCGACCATTGTCCTCGGACCAATGGCGGACAAGGTCTCACTCTCCTTCTCGTCGAAGATCAGCAGACTGCAAATCGTAGCTTACGTCACTGTCCGAATTTCGGGGGGTAGCTCACTGGCGCAGGTCATGGGAAACGCGGCGGCAAGCTGAAGTGGCGATCTTTGAATACATCAACGGGTTTTACAATCCGCGACGACGCCACTCAGCACTGGGCTGGAAAAGCCCGGTCGCCTTCGAGCGGAAGGTGGCTTAAACGAGCACTTGGAGCGGCACAAAAACAGGACAGGTCCAGTCTCGGAAATTGCCGCCGACAATGGTGCAGAATTCATCTCGCCCGCGTTTCAAATGGCAGTCACCGACCTGTGCTGGACCATGACAAATACCATCGCCGCGATGCCTGAGCTGCGCGGGATCATCGAACGTCTGTTCCGCACGGTCGGGTCAAAGCTTTTGGCTCATCTCTCTGGCCGAGCCTTCAGCAATGTCGTGGAGCGCGGCGACTATTCGAGCCAAGCTCTCGCGGCTCTGGACGAAGATGAATTGGCGCAGGTTTTCCTGCTTTTCTTCGTGGATATTTATCACAACGAGCCGCACGAAGGACTGAACGGTGAGACGCCCGCCAATGCATGGCGTCGAGTGACGCAAAATACCGGGAAATTGCCGGAGCCGGATCCAGTCACCGCACTGGCCGTCTTTGGCGTTCCTCTCCTGCGAAACTTAGGTCGCGGAGGCGTGGTTTTCTCAAGCATTCGGTATGTAAATGACGTTTTGCGCGAAAAGCTTTTGGACAGTGGAGGGCAGATTGCGATCCGCGTTGATCCTCAGGATCTGGGGTGGATCGCGGTCTTTGTGGGCGAGGAATGGCACCCCGCGTTTGCGACCAATGCCGCCGTGCGAGGCATGGATTATCTGACCTGGCGAACTTTGGTGTTGGAAGAGCGGGCGCGGAGCAGGAAAGCGGCGTCGTTAAGTGAAGATACGATTATCGCCGCTCGGAAGAGAATTCGAAACATCAACGGAGCTGCGATGGAGCGCACCGGAGTGGCGTTGCCCCTCGTGACGTCCGAGCTGCTACAGCAGGATCAACAGCAGCTGTTTATTGGTCTGAGCATCAGAGACAGCGTTGAAACACTGCCCATCACTGCGGTGACAGATGATGGTCTGTTCTCCGACGAAATTGATGCAGGCGAGGAAATTTCACGGCCTCTGCCCGATGAATCTGATCAACCCGACGACACGGATATTTCGAAAAATCAACACAGCGGAAGCTATCTCTGGCCCGACGAGGAGGGTGAATAATACGTATAAAAGACGAAGACGAAATCCGAAACTGCGTTCAGAAGCTGCGCCGGATTACAATTAACACGCCTGAATATTTCGCGATCAAAACGGCATTTGAGCGCCTTTTGCATCAATGCAGAGCCGGGAACACCGCTCGCCGCGTCCGCCAGCAAGCCGAAAAAACGTTAGACCTCAAGCCGCATGAAGTCGTCAGCTTTGCTGTTCAATCGCCAGCGTCTATCAAGGGTGTCGGAGCGGCAGCTTTAGATGCTCTTGGCTACCCGCTTCGTGCGAACCGGACCGCCTTTGCACGCAGGATTGGCCACAATCGGGATCTTATATTGGCCGAGGCAGCCTCACCAACCGAATGCATGCCGTCAGAATTTGAAAGATGGATCATTGAAAGATTGCGCAGCGGTCCACGCGAAACATGGATCGACTCTATGCCGCTTGGGGGCGCTATGCGGACCTGTGAAACACTCGGCACGCTTTTGAGGTTTGGGTCAGAAACGCGGCTTTCAGCACTGGATCCAGCCGAAAAGCAGGCGGCGGGACAAGCAGGATTCAATGTTCTGCGGGACGGAAAAGCCGCGCTTAAAGATGTGCTGCTCGGTATGGTGCCTCCTGAGAATGGAGCACGTCAGAATTACTCAAAGATCTATGGTCGCTTTTACGAATGGCTCACAGACCAAGACGCCGACGCAGGCTTTTCTCCGATCATGGATATTATGCGCGATGTAATCACGGACAATTACATTGTTCGACCCGGCATGACTATTTTGGGAACGCTCATCGAAGAGCAGGCCAAATTTTCGTTCCATGGGATCAAGGGCAATTTTAAACTCGGGACGAAGCGCATGCGTGATGAGTTACTGGCACGCGGATTGGCGCGAGAAGACCCCAGATGGCCTGACAGCGTCATTCTGGACAGACCTCTTGATCGCGCACTCATTGACGAAATCAGTCGCAGCATCGAAGAGAATATCAATCTCCAAGAGGCTGCGCAGCGCCTCGGTCTCAGCGAAGAGCTGTTTCGCAAACTGGTTTATGACGGGCTGATCCCTCGCCGGGGCTACCGCCAACTCAGAAACCACCAGTATGATCTCGTATTTTTAGACCGTTTTTGGGCAACGGTCACGCAGGGCGCCGAGATCATTGACAGCGTCCCCGACAATCATGTTTTGGCCTTGCAAGCAGGCCAGATCGTCCGTGCGCGAAGTTCCGAAATCCTGCATCTTTTGGCGACACGGAAGGTGCCATGCGCAGGGTTGCTACGCGGCAAGACTGGATTGGCGGGGGCGATTGTTCACCTCGACACACTTAAAAATGCGGTGCAGACGATCTCATTCTCCGGTCTGACCTACCGCGAGATGTATCGAAAATTACGCGTCTCAAGTCCGACGCTGCGCTATCTGCTCGATCAGGGATTTCTGACGACCTACACAGGCAAAAATCCTGCGACACTCATTGAGACCGAGATCATCCCTCAGGTTTCGATAGATGCGTTTTTGCAGCAATATGTGACCCTCGGCATGCTTGCGGAGGCATGCGGGCAAAACGCGAATTCCGTGCGGTTCCATTTGCTCGACGCTGGCGTTGAGAAAATCCCGATCAAACATGGGCTCGGCGCGATCTACCGACGCCAAGACGCTGAGGCGGTGCTGATCGAGCTGGGGCTTTTGCCGTCGCGATCAGTTTGAACCTATCTGTTTGCACGGTACAAAAAAAGGGCGGCCAATGGCCGCCCTATTCAGTTGCTTACATTCATCTCTGCGCGTCTTGAGAGACTAAGTTTCAAAAGGAAATATTGACTGGCACAAGAGGAAGATTTCTTGACACGAGTAATTTTTCTCCATTTGTTTTCAGTGACCTAGAATGCCACCAAAGGCAGAATTCTATGACACGCTACAAAGCCCCGGGTTCTGCGCCGCATTTCAGCGGCGATCAGCACCATCCAGCCCACACCGAGGGACAGACGCAGCCCGGTGAAGATCAGCGGCAGGGCGGAGGGCAGAACCAGCTTGGTGATCTTCTGCCAGGTGCCCATTTTCAGCACTTTGGAGACGGACACCAGATCCTTGTCGATGGAGGCCACGCCGAGCGAGGTGTTGATCAAGGTCGGCCACAGAGAACAGAGCGTCACGGTGATGGCCGACACGAGGAAGGATTTCGCGAAAAGCCCATCGTTCGTCGTGTAAAGCGCAGAAACCACCATGGTCACAATCGGAAGCCACGCCAGCGGCGAGACCGGTTTGAAGATCTGCACCAGCGGGTTGATCGCGGCATTCGCGTAGGGCGACAGACCGGCGAGGATGCCCAGCGGGATCGCAATCGCGGAGCCGATCAGGAAGCCGAAGAAGACGGTTTTGATCGAGGTCCAGATTTGTTCGTAATAGGACGGCGAGCCGGTGTAAGGGATGTCCTTCACCTTCTCAGGCTGTCCATTGGCGATGAAGCGTTCGTTGCGGGCCTCGACACGCTCAAGGAAAGCGGCCTTTTTCTCTGCCTTGGCCAGCGCGTCCTGATGCAGATTCACCGCCTCGTCCCAAACAGCCGCGGGACCGGGGATCGCGCCCAGAGAGGTCTGCACCTTCGGCGCCAATGTGCCCCAGAGCATCAGAAAGCCGACGATGGCCAGAACCGGCACGCCGAGGAGTTTCCAGATCTCCTTGCCCTGCGCCTTCGGGTTATCTCCCGCCAGCGCTTTCAAGACGGGCGTCATCCACGACAGGCCCAGAACCTGAAACCAGGCGTCGGCCTTGTTGATCCGGGTGAAAAGTTTTGCGCGACGGGCCGCACGAGCTTGCTCGGTGGCCTCGGCGTCCAACGCTTGGGGGGCGATCGCAGTCATTGCGGCATCCTCATTGGGAAGAGAAACATGGGAAGAGCTGGAAAAAGGCGGGCACAGCGCCGCTGCGCCCGCTCAGGAGAGGTTCGTTAAAGCGTTTTTCAAAAAACTTGAGGCACTCAATTTTTGAAAAACGCAGCAAGATCAATTCAGTGTCGCAACGCTTTTCGCTCAATCTGATTCAGATTAAACGAAAAACGCTTTAGCCTTTGACTTCCGTCCCTACGACCGTCTGCTCGCCTTTCAGGCCAATCGGCAGGCTGTCGAGGTAGGCGTTCGGGGCTTTGCCGTCATAGGCGATGCCGTCGATGATGTCGGCGGCGGGCGTCGGTGCTTTGTAACCGTCGCTCTCCCAGGGGAAGTCGGCTTCATCGGCGAGACCTTCGTCGACCAGAAGACGCGCGGCTTCGAGGTAGATCTCCGGTTTGTAGACGGATTTCGCGACCTCATCGTACCAGCTATCGGGCTTGGCCTCGGAAATCTGGCCCCAACGACGCATCTGGGTCAGATACCACACGGCGTCGGAGTAGAACGGATAGGTCGCGTTGTAGCGGAAGAACACGTTGAAGTCCGGCACCTCGCGCTTGTCGCCTTTTTCGTACTCAAACGTGCCGGTTATGGAGTTCGCGATCACCTCGTAATCGGCGCCGACGTAATCGGGGCGGGACAGAATTTCCACGGCCTCCGGACGGTTGGCGTTGTCATTCTCATCGAGCCACATCGCGGCACGGATCAGCGCTTTCACGACGGCTTTCGTGGTGTTCGGATATTCTTCGGCGAACTCTGCGGTGATGCCGAAGACCTTCTCCGGGTTGTTTTCCAAAGCTCGTAGTCGGTGATGACCGGCACGCCGATGCCTTTGAACACGGCCTGCTGGTTCCACGGTTCACCGACGCAGTAGCCGTAGATGGTGCCTGCCTCCAAAGTTGCGGGCATCTGCGGCGGGGGCGTCACGGAGAGGAACACGTCGGCGCCAATCTGGCCGGTGATGTTCTCGGGCGAGTAGTAACCCGGGCGCAGACCCCCGGCGGCCAGCCAGTAGCGCAGCTCGTAGTTATGCGTGGACACCGGGAACACCATACCCATGTTAAAGGGCTTGCCTTCGGATTTGTATGTCTCGACCACCGGCGCCAGAGCTTCGGCAGAGATCGGGTGAACCGGCTTGCCGTCGGCATCCACCGGGATGTTCGGCTTCATCTCTTCCCAAACCTCGTTGGACACGGTGATGCCGTTGCCGTTCAGGTCCATGGAAAAGGGCGTGATGATATGCGCTTCGGTGCCGAACCCGATGGTCGCGGCCAACGGCTGACCAGCCAGCATATGCGCCCCGTCCAGCATGCCGTCGATCACGCCATCGAGCAGAACCTTCCAGTTGGCCTGCGCTTCGAGCGTCACAAAGAGGCCTTCGTCATCGAAAAACCCCTGTTCATAGGCCACCGCGAGCGGCGCCATGTCGGTCAGTTTGATAAAGCCAAAGGTCAGTTCGTCTTTTTCCAGATCGAGCATTTCTGCCCAGGCACCCGTGGCGAGTGCGGTCGTGGCTGCGAGGCCGAGGAGAAGGTTCTTCATCTGTGTGTCCCTGTTGTTCCCTGTTGAGGAGAAAAAACAAAAAAAGCCGCCGATAGACCGCCAGGGAGGAGAAGGGCGGTGTATCGAGCGGCTTTGCTCTGTTGCCCCGTTCGCCGGGGCATATGCAGACTTCCCGATCTTCGGGAAAATGTTCCGTATCGCGGCATCGTTGCCTTGCGATGAGTTTAGGGTCCGCCGAAATGCTGCGTTGGCAAAGGTGAATTCGGCGTCTTTTCCGCAAATCATGCCGCAGCCGCACGGACGCGCCTAAATTTTGCGCATCATTTCACGAAAGGATCAAAAACGCGTCCGTCGAAAAACTGGTTCTTCTCAAGAATCAGCTGCCCGACCTTAGACGCGACCGCCGTCGGCACGCTCAATCCGCCCTCTTGTTTCGACGAGGCGCCGGGCAAATCGGCAGAGGTCGTCTCAAGCGCCTGACGGTAAAGATCGGAGCGGAACACGCCATGGGCCACGCGCCAGACCGCGCGGATCAGACGGCCCATCAGGGCCTGTTCCTGCTCAGCCCAATCAGAGCGCACCGCCAGCACTTTTTCCGGCGCCGCCGACCAGATCGCACAGCCCGGCAGCAAAAGCTCACGGCCGCCATGTTCCACCGCCTGCGAGCCCCAAGGTTCGCCGACACAAAAGGCGTCGATCTCGCCGGCCTCAATCGCGGCGCCCATCAAGGGCGGCGGCACCGTGCGGATGTCGACGGATTGCGGCGCGGGCAGGCCCAGCGCGGAGAGCCAGTAATACAACAGCTCAGCATGCATCGAAAACGGAAAAGGCACGCCGATTCTGAGCCGACCTTTGGCGGCCTCGATCAGATCGCGCCCGGCTTTTTCGGCATCGTCAAAGCCGAACCCATGGCCCACATCGCGCAGCCGCGCGGCCAGATCATTCGACACGCCGATCACGTTGCCGTTCATCGACAAAACGGAAAGTGCTGCGAATTGCACGCCTGATCCGCCCAATCCCAGGGCCGTGGCGACAGTCACCGGCGACAACATATGTGCGGCATCGACGCGGCCAAAGGCCAGCATATCGCGCACCGAGGACCAGGACGGCGCCGGTTTGAGATCGAGCGCCAGGCCCTCCTCTGCGGCAAAGCCCATCTCCTGCGCCACGATCAAAAGCGCGGCATCAATCAGGGGAATATAGCCAACGGACAGCGTCGTGGGTCTCATGACAAAAGCCCCGCCGCTGTCACCAGAGCCTGTGCCACATCGGCGACGCGTTTGCCCTGATCCATCGCGGTTTTGCGCAGAAGCGCGTAGGCTTCGTCTTCTCCGATGCCTTTGGCGCGCATCAACATGCCCTTGGCGCGGTCAATAACCTTGCGTTCCTCGAGCGCCTTTTTGGTTTCCGCCAGCTCTGTGCGCATGCGCTGGAACATCCGAAACCGGCGATGGCGGCGTCCATGATCGGTTTGACGCGCTGGGATTGCAGCCCGTCGACGATATAGGCCGAGACCCCTGCCTCAATGGCCGCAGAAGACAGGCCAACGTCCGAGCGATCCACGAACATCGCGACCGGACGATCCAGCGGACCGGAGGCCAGCGCCAGTTCCTCCATCGTGTCGCGCGACGGGTTTTCGATGTCGATCAGGACCACATCCGGGTTGCGCGCCTGAATTTGACGCGCAAGGCCTGTCACCTCGGAAATGATGAAAATGTCGAAATCCCCGGCGTCGCGCAGACTGTCCACAATCAGCTGGGCACGGGTACGGTCGGTTTCGACGACGATGATGGAGAGGGCGGCACTCATGGCTTCAAATCGCGCCAAGCTGTGCGGGAAGTAAACGATTCCTGTCGGTGGGCGAGAGCGCCTCTTCTGCTTCGCCTGATTTCCGAACGACATCGCCCAATCTTTAATCAGATCGCAGAGTCTCCAGACACCAGTCCCGCAGCGCCTCACCCTCCGGCGCGAGCTCTTCAGCAAACTCGCCTGCGAAGTCCAGAAAGCCTGCAATATTCTTGGCGTTCACACCGACGATCACCGGCACACCCTGCGCCAGAGCCTCGCCGATCAGAGTGCGAAAGCCGCGACCTTCGACCTCCTGCTTGCCGAATTTGTTGATCAACACCAGTTCTGCCCCGGCGTCGAGCCCCTGTTCCGTCTGAAAAACCGCTTGTTCCAGCCCCTCAGGGTTCAACCGACAGCCTTTCGACAGCGCACCAAGGCTCTGCGAGATTTGCACGCGTTCACCGGAAGGCAAAAGCTGTAGCTCCATCCGGCATTTGACGTCATTGGGCAGGTCGGTGTTGATTTGCACCGCGCCGGTGACGCGACGCCCTTCGGCCTGCAACCGCTCCGCCAGAGCCGCCAGCAGCGCATCGACCGCGCCGGGTCCTTCCGCCATCACATATCCGAGCATGTCTTTGCCCCTTGATTTGCCTCTCCCCGGACATACAGAATGGCAACCACGGGGGGAAGCGCTTAGAGGGAGCACAGGATATGTCACAGGGTCCCAGAGTATCTGAGGGGGTTTTCCCAGGCGTCATCCTCGCGGGCGGGCAAGGCACCCGTCTCGGCGGTGTCGACAAGGGGATGGTGGAGCTGGGCGGTACGCGGTTGATCGAGCGGATCATCGACCGGCTGGCCCCGCAATGCGCCACGCTGGCGATCAGCGCCAATGGCGATCCGAAACGCTACTCAGAGTTCGGCTTTCCGATCCTGCCCGATGGCACGCCGGTCGCACAGGGGCCTTTGGCGGGGGTTCTGGCCGGGCTCGACTGGGCGGCGATGAAGGGCTTTGAGGCCATTGTCACTGTCGCGACCGACACGCCGTTTTTCCCGACCGATCTGGTCGCGCGACTGGCCGCCGTGTCACATCCCGAGGGCTTTGGCATCGCGGTCACAAAGGAGGATGGCGACGTGCGCTGGCATCCGACCTTTGGCCTTTGGCCCGTGACCTTGCGCCACGACCTGCGCGTCGCGCTTCAACGCAATCAAAGGCGGATGCAGCAATTTGCCGAGGGCAAAGGCGCCGTGCCGGTGCTGTTCGAGGCGGAGCATCCCGAGGAACTGTTCTTCAACATCAACACGGCGGAAGATCTGGCGCGGGCCGAGGCGCGGCTTATCCGCGCTTGATCAGGTAACTTTGGCTCTCGCCGTGATCCGTCATGCCGAGATACTGGTGCCCCGCCTCCTGACAGAAATGCGGCACGTCGATCACGGCGGCCGGGTCGGAGGCCAACAGCCGCAGGACCTGCCCCGGCGCCATGGACAAAAGCCGTTTGCGCGCCTTGAGCACCGGCAAAGGACAGATCAGCCCGATGGCATCGAGGGTGTCGCCCCATGCCGCGTTACATGTGTCCGGTCCGGCGTCCTGGGTCTCATGATGTGTCGTCTCTGTCATACCCAGAGGCTTAATCCAGCCTTATCAACCCTGTCCAGAGGCAAGCGGCATATAGGTCTGCGCCAAGCGCACCCGCAGGTAATCCGCCGCCCGCACCGGCGGGTATTGCGGCGCGCCCAGCCCCGGCAAAGGCGCGATGACGCTCTCGGGATTGGGATCGAGGTAAAAGGCCGCCAGCGTCCTTGGCTGCACCGGCGGCAAGACCCGATGCGGCGCGGCGCGGTAGAGATCGTTACTCCAGCGCATCAACTCCTCCCCCACCAAGACCGTCAGCGTGTCCGGCGTATCCGGGATGTCATACCACCGCCCACTCCGGTTTTTCACCTGTAGCCCGGCCACCCCGTCCGACAGAACGAGGGTCAGCGCACCGTAATCGAATTGCGGCAGATCGGAGGCGAGGCCGTCGCGCCAGGGGTCCGCCGGCGTATGCGACAGCCGCAGCGTGGCGTTGGGCTCGGAGAAATGCGGTTTGAAGAAATCCTTCGGCAGGTCGAGATCACTTTCGACCGCGCGCATGAGGCTGCGCCCGAGGCTCAGCATTTCCTTGTAATAGTCGCGCATCACGTCGCGAAACTGGTCGCAGTCGGGCCAGACATTGGGGCCACGAAACGGTTCGCCCGCCAAAACGCGGGGATCGTCGGGGCGCAAATCGAGGCCGATGCTGAAACTTTCCTTGCTCAAAGGTGTGCCATCGGGACCGCCCAGACGCTCCACCCCCATGCCCGCCCAGCCGCGATTGCAGGACGAATGGCGAATGTCGAGCGGGGCTTTGTCCTCTTCGGGCAGGGCAAAGAACTCCTCCGCCGAGGCGATGACATCGCGCAAAAGGCCGCGCGGGATGCCGTGGTCTTTCAGTTGGAACACACCTTCGGTGCGGCAGGCCTGTCCCAGTTGGGTTGAAAATCCGCTGGGGTCTTTCCCGGAGATCAGGTCATGATAGTCCAAAATCTGTATCATATGTATGCTTTCAAATGACTCGTCTGCGTCCTCCTCCCCGCGATGATCCGCAGACCGATCATCCGGTCTTTTCAAGATACACGGGCCGCGCCGCGCCCAAGACACAACCTATAGATGAATCGCAAAAAAACGGTCCCGTGATGAAACCACGGGCAGTATTTTGCCCGTCTGGTCAGTTTCGATGCGGTCGGGATTTTGCCAAAGCGCTTTCGGAAAATGCAGCCTCTGATCTGCTGCGCCGTCCGACGCGGACAGCGAATTTGATCCAAACGATAAAAAACCTTCACAGAACCATCACAGAGCGTGGGTAGGCGGAACTTTGTGCAAACCGGCGCGTGGGCGATCTGCCCTGCCCGCTTTGTCTCTCCCAAAGCAATCACGGGAGAAAGGATCGCAACGCCATAGCCCCCGTGGGCCACGGCGTGAACCGACATAAGGCCCAGAGAGTGGGCCAAACCGGAGACAGTGTGATGAACACGATCAAATTCACGGCAGCTGCTGCCACCTTCGCCCTCGCGGGCACCGCCGCATTTGCGGAAACCGAAATCACCTGGTGGCACGCCATGGGCGGCAACCTCGGCGAGACCGTCAACAAAATCGCCGAAGGCTTCAACGCCTCGCAAGACGAATACAAGATCACCCCGGTGTTCAAAGGTTCCTACGAAGAGACCCTGACCTCCGGCATCGCCGCCTTCCGTGCGGGCGAACAGCCGAACATCATGCAGGTGTTTGACGCCGGTTCCGCCACCGTGATCGGTGCTCAGGGCGCGACTGTTCCGGTGCAAGATCTGCTGTCCGAGAACGGCGTCAACTTCGATATCAACGACTACATCCCGGGCGTGCGCTACTTCTACGCCGACAACCAGGGCAAGATGATCGGCATGCCGTTCAACTCCTCCTCGCCGGTGATGTATTACAATGCCGACGCGCTGGCCGCCGCCGGCGTCGAAGTGCCGACCACCTACGAAGAATTCGAAGAGATCGCGCCGAAGCTCAAAGACGCCGGGTACATCCCGCTCGTGCAAACGCACCTGCCGTGGGAATTCGTCGAGAACTTCCATTCCCGTCACAACCTGCCGTTTGCGACCAACGCCAATGGCTATGACGGCGCAGAAGGCACCGAAATTCTCATCAACTCCGATGAGATGAAAATGCATTTCACCAAGGTCAAAGAATGGCTCGACGAAGGCTACTTCGGCTTCTTCGGCACCGGTTGGGACGACAACCAGGCGCAATTCGAAGACGGCAAAGCCGCCATGTATATCGGCTCCTCGGGCGACTTCGGTGGCCTGACCACGAAAGGCATGTCCTTCGAGTGGGGCTCCGCCTACCTGCCCTACTGGGCGTCCATCACCGAAGAGGGCTACCAGACCTTCATCGGCGGCGCGGCTCTGTTCGCGATGTCCGGCAAATCCGCTGAGGAAAACAAGGCGACCGCCGAGTTCTTCCGCTACCTGACCTCGCCGGAAGTTCAGTACATGTGGCACCGTGAAACCGGCTATGTTCCGGTCACCACCGCCGCTTATGAGCTGGCCAAAGCCGATGGTCACTACGACCGTTTCCCGGCCGCCGAAACCGGCCCGAAACAGCTGATGCTGCAAGCTGGCGAAAACACCCGTGGCTACCGCATGGGGTTCTACGTCCAGATCCGTGACGTGGAAAACCGTGAGCTGGGCCGTGTGCTCTCCGGTGAGACCACCGTCGAGGACGCGCTGGCCACGATCGAGAAAGAGGGCAACGAGCTTCTCGCCCGTTTCGCCAAGACCCAAGGGTAATTCCGGTCTTCAAGACATTTCTGGCGGCCGCGTCCTCGCGGCCGTCAGGCTTTTGCGAAAGGTCCCTCCCATGAAACGCGCAGGCTTTGCCTCCCGCTGGTTGCCGATCCTCCTTCTGGTGCCGCAGCTCTCGATCATCCTCGTCTTTTTCTACTGGCCAGCCGCCTATGCGGTAAAGTCGTCTTTCTACCTGCAAGACCCCTTCGGCTTTGGCCAAACCTTTGTCGGGCTGGAGAATTACAGTTCGCTGGCGGACTCCGCCGAATATCTCAGAGTGACGAATTTCACCGTGGTCTTCACGGTTTTGGTGACGTTTTTCTCACTGGCGCTGGCGCTGTTGCTGGCGGTCAAAGCGGATAAGGTCATCCGGGGTGCGAAGAGCTATCGCACGCTCTTGATGTGGGTCTATGCGGTCGCACCGCCGGTGGCGGGCTACATGGGGCTTTTGCTGTTCAACCAACGCTGGGGGCCGCTCACGGAGTTTTTCAGCGTGTTCGGCTGGGAGTTCAACCTGCGGGCGGATTATTTCGACACGGCCTTTGCCATGGTCGTCGTCTCCGTCTGGAAACAGGTGCCGGTGAATTTCATCTTCTTCCTCTCCGGGCTTCAGAGCATTCCGAAATCCGTGCGCGAGGCGGCCTTGATCGACAACCGCTCGGCCTCTGGCCGGTTCTGGGACGTGACATTCCCGCTCTTGGCACCCACCGGATTTTTCCTCCTGATCATCAACATCACCTACGCGCTTTTCGACACCTTCGGCGTGATCGACACGCTGGTGAAAGGCGAGCCAGCGAACAACCCGATGACGCTTGTTTACAAGGTCTACATCGACGGTTTCCGTGGCAACGACCTTGGCGGATCGTCGGCGCAATCGGTGGTTTTGATGCTCTTGGTTCTGGCCCTGACCGTGTTCCAGTTCCGCATGGTCGAAAAACGCATTCATTATACGTGAGGGGAGAAGATCATGTTTGAAACGATCCCTCGCTTAACGCCCATGCGCGTGATCGCCTGCCCGTGGGGTGGCGATCCACGACAGCGGCATTGCACTTTATCCGCGCCACATCCGAAAAACGTTTCATCGGCACATGAGTTTGGCAAAATCGCCAGCCCGCCCGAACGGGTCATGCCAGAGGCATGCATTCGCATGACCGATCACGCGGCGGCCTACGGCCTTGACTCCGCGTGTAGGGTCCAAGCCTCAAATGCCGTTTCACACACCGAAGATAAGAGGCAGGACAATGGCTGACATCTCCCTCTCCGCGACCACCCCGGTCGTCCCTCGCCGTCGCTTTCGCTGGTCCACTTTGGTGGATCACGCGGTACTCATCACCGGCGCGCTTATCATGTTCTTTCCGCTTCTGGTGATGCTGCAAACCGCCTCGACGCCCGATGTCGAGACGATGAAATACGGGCCAGGCCTCTACTTTGGCGACCAGCTCGACGACAATTTCCGCAAGGCGATGTTCGAGGCCTCGGGGTTTTCCGGCGCGAACACCGGGCTGTCGATGTTCAAGAATTCGCTGATCCTCGGCCTCGGGTTCGCGATTGGCAAGATCGTCATCGGCATGATGGCCGCCTATGCCATCGTCTACTTCCGCCTGCGGTTCGCAACATTCGCCTTCTGGCTGATCTTCACCACGCTCCTCTTGCCGCTCGAAGTCCGCATCTTGCCGTCTTATGAGATCACGCAGAAACTGGGCCTTCTCAACACCTACACCGGCCTGATCGTGCCGCTCATCGCCTCCGCCACCGCGACGTTTTTCTTCCGCCAGTTCTTTCGCTCCGTGCCCGAGGAATTGGTCGAAGCCGCGCGGATTGATGGCGCAGGCCCGGTGAAATTCTTCATCGACATCCTCGTGCCGCTCTCGCAAACCATGATCGCCGCGATGTTCATCATCATGTTCGTCTATGGCTGGAACCAGTACCTCTGGCCGACGATGATCACCACGGATGAAGGCATGTACACCCTCGTGCGCGGCATCAAACGGATCGTTCAGGTGCTGCAAGGCGGCAATGAAATCCCCGAATACGGACGCGCGAATGTGCTGGCGATCATCGCCGTTCTGCCGCCCGTCGCCATCGTCATTTTCTTCCAGAGCTGGTTCGTCAAGGGCCTCACGGAATCCGACAAATAAGGACAACATCAATGGCTCAGGTCACTTTGGACTCCGTCCGCAAAATCTATCCGAACGGCGTCGAGGCCGTCACCCCCGCAAGTTTTCAGATCGAGGACGGTGAATTCGTCGTTCTGGTTGGCCCGTCGGGCTGCGGGAAATCCACGCTTCTGCGCATGATCGCGGGGCTAGAAGACATCACCGAAGGTGCGCTTTCGATTGGTGAGACCGTGGTCAACACTCTCGACCCGGCGGATCGCGACATCGCCATGGTGTTTCAAAACTACGCGCTCTACCCGCATATGACGGTGCGCAAGAACATCGCTTACGGCCTCAAGAACCGTAAAACGCCGAAAGACGTGATTGCACAAAAGGTCGATGAGGCGGCGAAGATGCTCAATCTCACCGAGTATCTCGACCGCAAACCGGCCCAGCTCTCCGGCGGCCAGCGTCAGCGCGTTGCCATGGGCCGTGCCATTGTGCGTGACCCGGCGCTGTTCCTCTTCGATGAACCTTTGTCGAATTTGGACGCGAAACTGCGCAACCAGATGCGGATTGAAATCAAAGCCCTGCAACGTCGCCTTGGCGTCACCTCTATCTACGTCACCCACGATCAGGTCGAAGCCATGACCATGGCCGACCGCATCATCGTGTTGAACGGCGGCAGGATCGAACAGATCGGCACACCGTCCGACATCTACCACAACCCGGCCTCGACCTTTGTCGCCTCCTTCATGGGCGCGCCGCCGATGAACCTCGTAGCAGCCGAAATGCAGGACGGGACCCTGAGCTTTGCCGGGCTGGAGCTGCCGCTGGCCTCGTCGATGCGCGGTCCGGTGACTTTGGGCCTACGGCCCGAAGATTTGATCATCGACAGCCACGGCCCGCTGGCGATGGAGGTCGAGTTGATCGAAGAGTTGGGCGCGCATCGTCTGTTGCACGGCCAGGTCGACGGTCAGCGCCTCACGGTACATCTCGCGAAAGAAGAACAGGTCGCGCTTGGGCCTTTGCGCCTGTCGTGCCGTGTGCAGAACCTCTGCCTGTTCCACCCCGAAACCGGCGTGCGCATGGATGGCGGCTTTGCCTTCAACCTCGCGCAGGAACGCATGGAAGAACGCGCATGATCTCTCTTTTGGACAGCCTGCCCCCGGTCACCGACGAGCAACGCAACACGCTTTTGACCGCGCCCCGCACGGCGGATGCGCATCGCGCCATGATGGCGGATGTGCTGGCGATGAATGCCGTGCAGATCGGCGGCACGGCGATGCAAAAGGCTTTGCCCTCTGAAATCACCGTCGCCACCTGGAATGTCGAACGCTGTCTCTTTCCGGCGGACACCGCCGCCCATCTCATGCCGCTTGCGCCCGATGTGGTGCTCCTGTCCGAAGTCGATCACGGCATGTCCCGCACCGGTCAGCGCCATACGACCGAAGAGGTCGCCGCAGCACTTGGCATGCGCTACGCTTTTGGCGTCGAGTTTTTTGAGATGGGGCTGGGCGGCCCGACCGAGCGGCATTTCTGCAAAGACGATGTCAACGCGCTGGGATGGCACGGCAATGCGGTTCTGTCCAAGGTGCCTTTCGACAAGGTGACGCTCATTCGTCTCGACGATCACGGCCATTGGTTTTCCTCGGAAAGCGGCGCCGACCCGGAGCAGCCGCGCCTTGGCGGGCGGATGGCGATTGCCGCCGTGCTGCCCACAGATGCAGGCGAGATCTGCGTCGTCTCCACCCATCTGGAAAGCAATGCCGGAGCTGCGCATCGGCACGCCCAATTCGAGATCCTGCTCGATGCGGTCGATGCGTTTGCGCCGGGGATGCCCGTGCTGATCGGCGGCGATCTCAACACCGGCAACCACATCCCGCCTCACTTCAACCATCGCGATGAGACGCTCTTTGAGCTTGGCGCGGCGCGGGGTTACGACTGGGGTTTCACCGCAGAAGGCATGACCACGCGTCCGTCTTTGATCACGCCGCACCCGGAGCGGGTGATGAAGCTCGACTGGATCGCCGCGCGGGACGTGCGCTGTCTCGACAAGGGCGTGTTGTCGTCTCTCGACGCCAACAACCGCCCGCTTGCAGATCACGACTGCGTCTGGGCGCAGGTGGCGTTTTAGCCGCCCTCTCTCAGCCACGTCACCACCGGCGCGCGATGGTGTCGAAGGCCAGACCCGAAGCCCGGTCCCGCGCGCCGAAGTCCCGCCGCCAGGATTGCCATAGCACCAAGCGTCCGTCATAGCCGCGCGCCACTTGCCAATGCCGCGACACGCGCAGCCCGCTTGCAGGCAGGGCGGCTTCGTCCAGCGTCACGGGACGGCTGGCATCCATCAGACGACTTTTCGGCCCGACGGTTTCAGACGCCATCGTCTCCCATGCCCGAAGTCCTCTAACTCATCGCCCGTCACCGCTCGCAGCTGGGCGTTTTCCATGGTCTCGATCAGAGTGCGTTGCAGCAGCGCTTCGCTCCAGCCGCTCTGGTCATTGGGCGTGACCGCCACGAGAACCGCCTGCGGGGGTTTCGAACTTGGCGCATCGAAATGAAAGGCCACGCCCGATGTGGTGCGCCGCGCGGGCAAACGTTCGGTCCAGCCGTCGATCACGAAAGTGGCACAGGCCCGCCCCGTGACAAGCGCGCGCCAGCCCTCCACATCGACCGCAAGATGGCTGCGCCCGCCTGCGCTGCCCTGCTCAGGCAACTCAAGGCCCAACCAGGCGGTCTCCGGTTCGGGCGTCGTCTGGCTCAGTGCCATGGGCCAGCCGAGGCGCCCCGTCACAAGCGCGACCGTATCCATCGCCACACGCCAGCGCCGCAGATTGTCGCGCACATGGGCATAGGTGCCCGCCCAATCGAGCAGGCGGCTTTCAGCGGGCGGGGAACCCGAGCGTTGCCCCAAATGGCAATTTGACGCCCGAGATCGGCAGTTCCGGCGCCAGATGGGTATCCCCCAACTGTCTCAGGGCCTCGATCCATGTCTCGGGCTCCGTCGAGGCCGCCGCCTGCTCTGCGGCCCGCGCGCGGTCTGCAAGCACAGTACCAAGGCGTTCGAGATGTCCGGCAAAAACCGTCCGATCCTGAGCAAAGATCACGTCGGGGCCACAGAGGGCCTCCGGCAGGCCTTCGCGCGACAAAAGCGACAAAAGCGGCAGCAGGCGGGAGATATCTTCGGCAGAGGTTTTAAGGGCCTCGGCGCGGGTTTTGGACCGCAGGGCGAGCGCTTTGAGACGCGCGACCAGAGAGGCCCCCAGCACCATATCGCCCTCGCCCGTCTCCCAAAGCCCGAAATCCGAAGGCCGCGCCGGACGCAGCGCTCCGAGATGGGCGGAAAGCTCATGGGCCAGTTCCTCGAACTCTTCGAGATCGGCAGACACCCGTGGGCCGGTCTCGCTTTCGGCCCCCAATGCGGTCGGCACATGGGTCTCAGGCAAAAGCACCTCGCCCGTCGCGATCAGGGCCACCATCGCGTGCCGCCCCAGAGCGCCGGGCCGCGCCGCCTCGCAGATCAGGTCCAGCGCGGAAAACTCCAGCTCTTTCATCATCGTGAGCAAGGGCACGCGGTGCACCGTATCGCCGGAGATCACATCGACCCCAAGAGTACTCAGATCCGGCAGCATCGGCGTGACATAGGCATCGAGCCCCGGATGGGTGAGCAGGCGTCCCGGCGCCCCTTTGCGCGCGACCTTGTCTGTCAGCTCGGGCAGAGCCAAAAGCACGCGGTGTTCCAGTTCTGATTTGGAAATGTCGGTCCGGGCGTGCCGCAATTCCGCCGGCGGGACTTCTCCCAGAGACAAAGCGTTGAGCACGGCGCCCGCGCGCGCCATATTGCCCTGCGCGAGATAATGCGTCGCCTCGGCCAGCCCGGCGTCTCCCAAGGCATCGAAACTGGCGCGTGCGGTTTCGATGACCGAAATAATACGCTGGCGCCGCGCAACAGGGTGCAGGGTCTGCAAAAACGCGGTCAGCGCGCCCGCGTCATAGGCCGCGATCAGATCCAGCCCGTCGAGCGGGCCACGCACCGTGGTGTCACGCCGCCTCCCATCGCCCGCCTTGCCAGCCTCCAGAACCGCCTGACGCAAATCGTAGAGGATGACGTCATCTTGGCTGTCATGCAGGCTGCGTTCCACATCTTGCCCGAGGATTTCACCCACATCGCGGCCCTGAGACACGCCTTCGAACAGGCGGGTCACCATGCGCAAGCGGCGGGACGACAGATCGACGGCGAGCGGGCTGTCTTCATCTTCGCGACCATGACCCAGCCAAGCGGAGCGCAGGATCGCCCCGGTTGTGGCCTGAGCCATCGTCGGCGCCTGCAGAAAGCCCTCGCTTTCGCGTGCAGGACCGGGTTTGAGATCAAGCACCATGCCATAGCCGCCAAACTGTGCCAGGCTGTCGCTGTCCGCAGGTCCTGCGACCTCGCGCAGCCGCTCGGTGGCCAGTGCCGTCAGCCAGGCATCCAGACGATTGGTGGCCAGCCCCAGCGTTTCACGCAAATGCCATTCGAGCGTGGCGGCCGGAAGCATCGCCAGATGGGTGAGCGCCGCTTTGAACCCTTTGCGTTCAGTGCCTTTGACCTCGGGCACCGCCGCATCGATCAGTTGTTTGAGAAGCGGCTCGCCCGCGGCCCGCACGCTTTGTTGCGCCATGTCGGTGGTCGCGTCCTTGTTCAACACAGGCTGCGCGACAGAGGGCGCCGGCGCGGCGCGGGCGGCGATCAGGTGTTGCACACTGGCGGACAGGGGTTTGATCGCCTGAAGCCGCTGCGCCCCCGGCGAAGACACCCGCGCCTTGCCGGAAACACCCTTGGTCGAGCCTCGCGCAGCGGCCTGTTTCAGATAGCGTTCGGGCAGGAGCATCCCTGCGCCCCTCTCGTCTGAGAGAGGCCCGACAACGAGGTTGAGGGTGAACTCCCGCGCGGTCTTGTCATAGAGATGATAGCCGATCTTCGGGTCCCCCGATCCGGCACGCAGCACGCCATCGACATCGGTCACCCCCTGGATCGGCAGTTTGCCAAGATAGGGGTCCAGACGGGCGGCGGGGCTGTCCAGTTGACGCAGCATGTGGTCGAGCCAAATCCGGGCGGTCTCTTTGCGTGTCCCAAAAATGGGCATCGCAGCGATATAGGATTTGAGGGCCGTGAGCCGTGCCTTTTGCGCCGCATTGGACCCGAGATCGGCCGTGTCGAGACGGGCCAGAATTGTGTTCGACAGGTTGGCACCCGTGGCCGACATCTCGCCTGTCTCATGCGCCCATCCCGGTCCCAGCATCGCCTTGCCCCACCCCCATTGCCCGAGGATCGACTGAGCTTCGGCCCCGAAGGTCGTGTCATCGACCGCAAGCCACACCAGCCCGAGCAGCGTCAGCCCCAGATCGGCCAGAGGGTTGGTGTCTGCCGTGCGGCGCCAATCCTGTAACCCCCGGACCAGAAACCGCGCCGGATGCGGCACACCGCCCAGAACACGGACCACCTGTGACAGGGTCTCAGACTCACCTTGGTGGGGGGGCCGCTTGGGTCTCGCCGCCGGGCGACAATTTGGCCACGGCGGGCGTCGCCTCAAGCCAGATGTTGCGCAGCGAGAGCATCAAAAACTCATACCACGGGTCGGTGTTGGCCCAAGCCTTTGGCATATGGTGCGCCCGCACCGGAAGCACGCCGTAAGGCTGGCTGCCGACCCGGATGGCTGGCAAGGGCCCGGCGCCGCGCACATCATCCAGAAAACGCGCTCGCGCCACGTCGATGGCGGCTTGTGACACGGTGAGCTTGCCTTTGCCGCTGCCACTGCCACTGCCACTGCCACTGCGCATGAGCGTGTTGAAATATTGCCCCCAGGTCACCGGCCAAAGGGCTTCGTTCATGGCCGCCTGCCCGGCGTCTTCGTCACGTTCCGCGCCTTCGATCCGGGACAGTACCGACGCCACGTCGAGCCCCAGAGCCCGCGCCATGCGTCCGGCATTGGTGTCGGGGGCCTGAACCGGATCACTCAGCACCGTGGCCAATGTGCCGTCCGGCGCGGCGAAGTGGCTGGCGACGGGAGACCGCGTGTCTTCGACAGAATTGGTCGGCACGCCCTGCGCCTGAAAGGCCAGACCCGAACTGAACCGATGCGCCTGCATGAGGTGTTGCATCTCGGAGGATTGCACCAGGCTCGCAGTTCCGCGCACACCATAGACCATGAGCATCGCGAGGCCGTCACGGTCGAGCCATGACAGGTCGGTGACGTCCACTTCGATCCCCATGCCGACCGTGACGGCGGCCTGAAAATCGCTCATCCACAATGCGGTGCGACCGGCGGGCGTGGTGGCGTGGTCCATCTCTCCCAAAAGCGGATCGACGCAGAGCGTTTTCGGGATCGCATGCCCTTTGGCCGAAAAGACCTCTTCGAGCGTGCCATCGCCTTTGCGCCTGTAGCCGACCGCTTTCCAGAATTTCGGCAGGCATCGCGCCCGGGCCGGTTGCCGACCGCTGGCCTTGTTGATCTTGGGCGGTTCGGCCCCTTTGCGGGTCGCCTCGGCCACGAAGGCCGCGCGTTTCTCCGACAGGCTGTCGATCAGCCAGGTGCAAATCTGGGTCTGAAGCGCCTCGTCGCCTTTGGCCTTCGCCATCCGTGACCAGAATGTCTGGCCAATGTCGCGTTCTTCCGGGCTGAGGCGGGGATCGTGATCGTCGATGTGGATGTCGTCGGGATAGACCCGGATTTTAAGCGTTCTGCGTTTCCCTTCTCGGTCGAAGACCGTCTCCAGCCGCACCGGGAACAGCGTGAGCGGCACCTTTGCGGAGAGGGTTTCGAACAGGCTTCCATTGCCCTTCGGTTTGGGCAATGGAAGCCCGATGCCGGGGCGCAGCCTGTCCAATTCGATCTTGGGCAAAATCTCTCGGGTCTTACGATCTCGGATTTTGCCGCCATCTCCATTCAGCACCTCGCGCAGCGTATCAGGTGTGACGCGTTCGAGGTCTCCCTTGATGACCGTCGGTTTGCCCGGCCTTTTCGTGCCCGGCCTTTTCGTGGGTTTGAGTTTTCCGGGCCTAAGCTTGGTGGGCCTGACTTTTCCGGGCCTAGCTTTGAGCGACTTCGACGCGATGCCCTGGCTTTGAGCGGCCTGCGTCTTCACCCCCGATTTCTTCGCTGGTTTGGCGGCTTTGCCCGGTCGCAGACGCTTTTGCTTTGGTGTTTTCATCTCATCCTCACGACAGCATGGCCGAGGCATGCATCAAGACGCGCGCCGGACGTTGCAGGGTGATCCTCGCCTGTGCCGAAGCCGAGCGCCCCCATGTTTCATGGAACAGACCCGCGTCAAAGCGCAGGCTCTGCGCCCCGACACCCCGCGTGATGCTGGCGTGCGTCTCCATCCCCAGACCGTCCAGCGCATCGAGCGCATGGGACCAACTCAGATCGGCCCAGACCTCGGGCGCCGCTGCATCCTCCGCGCGCGGCACATCCATGCCGAACAGCACCCCCTCGCGCGGTTGTTCGAAGACAAAGAACCAACCGGGGTTCGGCCCCATCGGTTTCATCTCGCCTCTGGCCTCTTCGACTTTCAGCTCAAAGGCAAAAAACGCCGTGCGTTTGTCGAGCCAGCCGCCAAAGCGCGGCGACAGGGTCTTGGACGGGCGCCCTTTGTGCCGCGCTTCCTCACGCCTGCCACGTTTCGTCCACTGCGCAGAACTGGCGTAAATCCGCAGCTCCGGGAACCGCGCGAGCACCTCCGCCTTGAGCAAAAGGACAAGCAGGCCGTCCTTGCCCGGACCGATCTGATGTTTGCCGAGCGCGCGTTTCCATGTCGAAATCGGCGCGATGTCGGCCTCACCCTCGGGCGTATCCCAGAAGCGTCGAAAATAGGTGCCATCGAGCCGTCCGGGATATTCCCGCCACAGAAACTCCCGCGCCATTTCCGCATTCGCCCCCACCAGCCAGCTTTCGACAAAACCCGCATTGACCTCGCACAGGCCGACCGAATTCATCGGCACGGCGCTCACCCCCGGCATCACCGCATCCGGGCTGATGTCCCGAAGCATCGTGTACCCCGAGAGATCGAAAATCGGTTCGACCAACTGCTGCGGCGGAACAGTCTGGTCTTGATAGGCCGCTTCCGGCAGATCGAGCGTGGCTTTGAGGCGGGCCTGCAACATGGGCGCCGGGTTGAACACCGGGGCTATAGTGGCGCGGTTTGCGCGCAGGCTCTGTTGCTTTTGCACCTGCGTCACTTGCGCTACTTGCGGTGCGTTGCGTCGGCTTTTCACCTTGCGCATTTTGGGCAGGGCTTTTCGCGCAGCCCCCAAGACCGCACCGTTGAGCGGAACCGGCCTCATGGTCACGTCTCGCCCAAGCTCGAATTCCACCACCGCTTCCTCCTCGTCGGTCAGGCCGATCGGGCCGAGCTGGGCGATGAAATTGGTGTCGGACAGGCCCGCAGGCACGGAGAATTCCGCGAAACTCTGTGCCTCGGCCCGCTGTGCCGAAAACCATGTCAAACTCGCCGAGGGCAAGGGCGCCCGCAAGGCGGTTTTACGCCCCAAGGGGCCTTTGCGCCGCGCGATCCGGTTCAGCGCAGCGGATGTCAGACCCTCGGGCGCCGCCTCGAAATCCAGCGTGCGGATCATCTTTTGAAACGGCTCTCCCAGACGGGTCTTGAAAGGACTGGCCAAAACACTGGCCTCTGCCACGGGCAGCGCGTCGATCTTGGTCGCCTTGAGCCGTTTGCCGGTCTCCGCCGCAAGCCGTGTCTGATTGAGACGGCGATTAATCTCGCGCAGCTCCGCCAACTGCGACCAGGCCTCGGCCATCAAGACCTCCTGATTGCGACGCACCGCCTCTGCACCCAGACCCGCCGCCGCGCGATGTGACGGGGTATAATTCAACTCGGAAAACCAGCCCCTTGGCGCCCCCTCTTCGGGTGGTTTCGGCGCGGATGTGGCCGCGATTTTCCGCGCGCCCCAAAGCGGCGGGGCGACGACAGGATCGTCGCGCATCGCGTCATAGGCACGATTTTTCGGCGACTTCGAAGGCCGATGGGTGGCGAGAATCTCTGCCATGCCCTGTTGATAGGCTTTTGCATGATCCGGGTCCCATCGCACATCCTCTTCCTGCGCCTCCCCGACCAAAGCGCCTTTGAAACGCACCCCGACATCGTCCCCCCCCCTTGCGGCAGACGCGGATCGCCCGGCTCGGACAGATTGAGCGCGACCTGCCCGGCGGCGAGTTCGACCGGGGTCAACCGGCGCACGAGGTCTTCGAAATCGCCCTTTTGCGCCGTGCGGAACCGCCAGGCGTAATAGACCGGCAACATCACCTCCGTCTCCGCGCCGGTCCAGGCCGGGGCGTGGGGGGTGTCGCCGACCACGCGGCCAAGCCCCATCTCCACGCCCCCGCGATAGGCCGGCAGAAGACAGGCGATATAATCGGTCTGCGGCACAAGACGACGCGGACAGATCAAACGGGAGCGAAACAGATCGGGCGTCGCATCGAGCGCCTCTTGGGCCGTCTTCTGCGTCAGGTCGGCGGTGCATTGCACATGCGCCCAGGCCCAGAAGTCATCGAGCGGGGGCAACTGTTGCGCCACCTGTGCCGGGGTGCTGATCTGAAGCCGGCCATTGCTGTCGGCGCCCGGCTCCGTGAAACGCACGCCCGCGCCCTCTTCGATCACCGCCAGCACCAGCCAGGGCGGCAGGCGCGGATCGCCATCCGGCCCAGGGCTCGGCGTCTCCGGGGTGAACATCCATGGCAGGTCCGGCAGGGAGAACTCCACCGCAGCAAAGAAATTCGGGGCAAAATCCGTGCTTCCCGGCGCAGGCACCAGGCGTTTGATCTGCGACGTCGACAGGCCGGTGACATGTTCCGGCCCAGCAAGCGTGATCTGACGATCGAGAGGCGCGGTTTGGGCCGAACTGGCCAAGGTCACCTGCGCGGAGACCTGACCCTGCGCATCCCGCAACCGCCCCAAACCCCGACGCATATGCGCCATGAACGACAAAGGTCCCGCTGTGTGGTCTGTCATGTGCCGTCCTCCAAATTCCGCTCATAGGCCGGACGCAGGTGTGTCGCGATGCCCTTTGCCTTGAGGCTGCGCTGCTGCGACAGCGCTGCGGTGAAGGCCGCAAAACGTTGAGGCGTCTCTTCGGTGACAAACCTCTGTGTCGCGACCAGCTCCATCTCTGGCTTTTGCACCGTCATCCCCGTGACGGTGCGCGGGGTCAGATCCAGCGCGAGCCCGGCCTTTCTGCGGGATGATCTGGGCGGCGCCTTGGGAGCGCCCTTCCAGATCACGTTCGAACCTGGCTTCGACACCGGGATCGACCACGATGCTTTCGTAGCCGAGATCGAACGGATCGGCAGGGGCAAACTCCGCCCCGCCCTCGCCAAAGCTGAGGCCACTGTCGAGGCCTTCGAAGGACGGCGAGGAGACTTTTTCCTCTTCGGTCAGCTCGAAAAACTGTCCCAGCGAAAACCAGTTCTGTACGGGAACGGAGGCGACCGGCGCATCGGACAGCCGAATATCCTCAAGGTGTAGTCGCCTGTCCCCCTCCGCCAATCGGCTTTCGCCGAACCGTTCCAACGCGATGCCCAAAGGCGCGATGCCTTGGTTGATCTCGATCCCGCCTGCGGGGTGGAACAGGGTCTCTCCGGCAGGCGCCGTATAGCGTACCGCCTCATAGAGCGCGCCCTCGGCCTCGACCGGCCCCCAGGCCTCGGCCTCTTGCAGCGCCCTCAGGACCATATCGAACAAAGCCACACTGTCGCGCGGCTCGGAGGCGACAGCGCGCCCGACCGTCAGTTCCACGCGGAATTTCTTTTTCACACAGGCCACTTTGAATTCGGCATAGCCGGTGATGAACCACGGCTTCGGACCTTTCAACGTGCCCCGCAGCCGAACCTGCAACAGCTCGACAGAGCCCGCGGAGACGGAGATCTGAAACCCGAGACTCGCCTCGAGCCCGAAGGGTTTGAAGATGATGATCGTATCGAATTCGAACCGCCCCTCGGCCGTGAACCCCAAGGCCTTGGCATGAAAAAACGCAGCGACGCCGAATTGCAGCGCATTGGGCGCGAGCGCCAGATAGGCCTCGTCTCCGACGCGCAGGTTCGGGTCATCGAAGATTTTGATCGACAGACGAGACAGGCTCGGGAAGCCTTCGGGGGCGGTGAAATCCGGGTGAAACCCGCCCATGGCCACAACAAGATTTGGACGGTTGGAAAACTCCATTCGCACCGCCATATCGCCCGAGAGCGTCAGCCCGGCGATGAAGCCTTCGGAAATCGACGCATCAATCGCCAGTTTGCCTTCCGCGGGCAAAAGCGTGCCGACCACATCGACCCGGATCAGGATGATGTCCTTCGGCGGCTTCTCTTCGCCGGTGTCGGGCAGGCCGGGCGTGGTTTCCTCGGGCAGGCCGATGCGCAACTGGAAGGACCCCAAAAGCGAAATGCTCACCGGCTCCGGCAATTGGATCGCCACGCCGAGCTGCAGGGTCACAAGCCCCTTGGCGCCCCAGCTGATCTGGAACATCGGGCCAAAGGCGAACTGGCCCTTTTGCGACAGAAAGATCGTGTCGAGCGCCGAGAGGATCATCGGCGCATTGGCGATCACATCCTGCGGGAAAAGCACGTTGTCGAGAGTGCCGGAGCGCACGGCATCGCCCAGCGCCTCGACGTCGATGCCCCGGTGCACGCCGATCAGCCCGCCAATGCCCGAGAGCGAAAAGCCGAACGCCAGAGGAATGGATTTCGGGAAAATGATCGAGATCGACAGAAAGAGGCTCCAGCCCTCTTCTCCCGACGGCAAACGTGTCGCGATCATGCCGATGGCGGTGACTTCGAAGCCGAAAAGCTGGATCTCGAGCGCGCCTGCGTAGCGGCCCGCCTCGTGATCAATCAACAGAAAACCGCCGCCCTCGACCCCTGGCGCCTTCCACCCCGATCCCCGCACCGATGATCAAGAGTTGCAGATGCGCAGGACCGAGTTTTTCATCGACGACAATCTCAATTTCGACCCCGGCACCGCCATTGAACCGCAGTCCCGTGTCGGTCGCGTAATCGAGGCCGAAGGTGATCGGCACGGTGACCTCCGCCCCGTTCAGCACGTTTGACAGAAAGCCATCGCCCTCACCTGCGCAAATCACGACCTGAAGCCCTTCGAGGCTGACACCCGCCGTCATATCGGCGCCGGAATGTCCCGCTCGAAGACCGGCAGCCCCAGCGCGCGCAACACATCGCCAAGCCGTGTCATCAGCCGCACATGTTCCAACGTGCCGCCCCAATCGTAGAACGCGCGGATTTGTCCGGCCGGATCGCGCAGCAGCCGCCCGAGGGCCTCCCAGTCGATCACCTGACGCGGCGGGCGACCGTTGGGCCGGGCCTCGTCCACGATTGCACCGCCAAAGGCCAAAAGCGCATAAAGCGGCCCCATGTAGAGGCGCAGGTAGGTCAGGATCAGATAGTCCGGCAGATCGAGCGCCAGCTCCTGCCAGAACACGGGCGAGTTCAGCGGCGACACCAAATTGGTGACATCGCCCGCGCTCATCTCGGAAAGCGCAGAGATAGCCGCGTTGATGTCCCCGGCCAAAAGCACGGCCTGTTCGACGATGCTTCCGACATCGGGATCGTCGGGATCATAGGCCTCGATCACCGCCATCAGCGCGGTGAGTTTCTCTTGCACAGGGGCAAGATGTTCGAAGGCATCGAGCTGAAAGCTCTCCTCGGGCGTCCAGCCGAGATCCTCCAGAAGGACCATCGCGGCGGAGCGGCTTTCGAAAGCCAGGGTAAGCGGGGCAAAGAGGCGGCGCAGCGTGACAACGATCATGGCGGGGCTCCGAAATCGGCGGCGCTCATGGTGCGCAACTCCTCGATGTCCATCACCTTGACCTCGAGATTGAAGGGCGGCGCGTCGGGCACGGATCGGGTGAACGTGTCCCACCAATTGTCGGCGAGGCCCAGCCTGTCATAGACGATCTGCGCACCGCCCGGTCCCCTGAGGTCCTCCATCCTGACCTTAGGCGTGCCTTTGGGGCGTGCCTCGTTGATGATATGCGCAAAGAGCCGTGCTGTCCGCTCCGCCCGCTGCGGGTCCGCCGTAGAGCTGAGCACATTCGACAGGATCGTTTTATCTGTCAAAGCCGTGATGGTGTTGAAAATATCTTCGGCCTGAAGCTTCATCGCCTCCTGTGCTGCGCGTTTGAAACCATCTTCATCGAGCAGTTTGGCGGCCATTTGCCAGCTTTCAAATGTCTCGAAGACCAGCGTGCCCCCCGCCGAGTCATCCGCCAAAAGCACAAGGCGCGAAAGTTTTTCCGGCGGCAGATTGGCCGTTGCCTCAGGCGGCACACGCACGACACAGCCCGCGTAATCAAAGATCGCGCGCGAGCGGTCCGACACATGCCGGGCGAGATAGTCGAGATCGACAAGATGCACGAACAATCCGGTGAATCGGTTCGCAGCCCCTTCCAGATCGTCGACCCCGCCCCCGTTTTTATACATCCGCACGAGACCGGTGATGGATTGGGTCATATTGTCCTGCGCGACCGAAATCCCGAATTGTCGTCCGGCGCTTTTCAGGGATTTCAGTTCGATGAAGGCAAAGCCATGCGCCATTTTGACAAGGAAATCGGGGCCTGAAAGCCTGTTGATCGTCGCCTGAAGCATGAAGAGCAACTGACCCGGAGCCAGTTTTTCACGCAGGACCAAAGAGACCCGGAATTCGAAATGATACCCGTGCTGGTACCCCGACTGGCTGATCGTCCGCTTGATGAAATCGGCGATGCTTTCGATGAAAAAGACGCTCCACCTCGGAGAGCCCGTCGAGGGCACGGGCCTCTCCGGTCGCGCGCAAGAGAGACGCGAGATCGAGCCCTTCGTCGAGGATACTTCGGGACGCCAGTTCGAGACAGCGCGCCATGGCCCCGATGGTATAGGGCAAGGAGCGCGCCTTGTCGGAGATCAGAAACGAAAGCAAATTCGCGCGTTCGAATTCGACGAGCAAGGTACGGATTTGCGCCGCGAAATGGGTGACGTAGTCCTTGTCGATCTGGCGTTCCAGCCCGGAGAGCGCATTGTCTGCCACATCCGCGCGCCGCAATTGCGCGATCAGCTGGTTCGGACGCAGGAGGTGTTGGGAGAACTCCGTCAACATCCCCAGCCCCGGCCAGTTTCGCCCGTTTTGCGGCGTTCCGCCCAGTTTGCGGATGGTGTTGATGTCGATCAGCCGGAACATCTCGGCCAAAACACGGCCCATCCCCGTGGCGTAACGACGGCTTTGCAGGAACTGGGCGAAGGACAGCTTTGTTTTGCGCGCGGCATTGGTGGCTGCGAATTGATCGGCCAGAACCGGCACGCGGATTTGCATCTCCGTGCCGTCGATGCGCACGATCAGAGAAATGTCCGGGCCCACCTCAGCCAGAAGCTCGTCCAATGATTTGCCAGCCGCCTCGGCCAGTTCGCCAAGGTTCGAGAGACCTTTCAGAGACGCGATGGACAGCGCGTGTTGCAGAACCTGCCCGCCGCCGGTGATGAAATGTCACGGGAATTTTTCGACAAAGGCGCTGACGATGGATTTGCCGCTTTTCACCATGCCGGAGGAGGCAAAGGGAATGGCCGCCGCCGCCCCCATCAAAAAGAGCTGCCAACTGGGCACCGGCTCGCCCCATTTGTCCTGCCCTGTCTCATAGGCATAGAGGAATTCGGCCATATCCGTGGCATCGCCGACATAGGGGATAAATCCCCAGGCCACTTCGGACACAAGCGTGAAAACGATCCATTCCAGCGTCGGGTCGATGCGCAATTCGCCGGGGATGCGTTGATCCTCGCGAAAGCCGCTGGTCAACAGGCCGCTTTTCCAACTCTGCCAATTGGCATCGGAGACGATGAAATACTCCGTATCGCTCCACGACAGCATCTGCGGCACCCAATTGCCCGTGATCGAATTCACATGGCTTTCGGCCACCCCGACATGGGACAGACGTTGCGCATCAATCTTGCCATCGCGTTTGAATTGCGCGGGCATATCGGCGGAGCGCCATTCCGAGATCGGGTCCGCCTCCGGGTCGAGCAGCGCGTGATAGGCGTAAAAGCCGGCGCCGGGTCCCGTGTTGCGGACCCCGTCGAGGGCCGCACTGTCCTGTACATAATCGCCATAGAACACGGAACGCGCCGGAAGCCGTGTGCCCTGTTCGGGCAGGTCCATGATCTGCGCCACACGCACGATTTCGGGGAAAAACTGGTGTCGCTGTCGCTCGATCTGTCGATGCCAATTTCCACATCGCCACAATACCAGAGGCGAAAGAAGGCCACGCCAAAGGGCCGGATGACTTCGCTCAGCTCCGCGCGCACATTGTCGGCGGCCAGCGGCGTACCGGACAGGAGTGGCTGAAATATCCCGGTCGTCATGCTCAAAAGCCCGTCCAGAAGCGCATCCGTGACAAGCTCCGACAGCAAATCCTCATCCAGAGGCCGGTGCGTCAGATATCCGTAATCCAGCGACCAGCAATAGCCGAAATGCCCCGCATGCGGGTTTTTCGGTTTCAGCGTCATCGCCCAGGTCGGTGTTTTGCCGGTCTCGCCTGAGGACGTCTCATCGGACAGGCCTTCGCGATACCATTCGAACCGCGTCGCACCGTTTCCGATCTGCCGCACCAGAAGCGTGGGCGGCGTGTCGGGCAGAAAATTCGTCAGCCGCCGGTTGTCGGGAACCCCTTCCGCCGTCTCCGCATCAATATTGGCCAGGTCATAGGGGATATAGGCCACATGCATACGGGGTGCGCGCAGCATCTCGTGGTCGAGCGTCTGCGCCGCCGTGGCCGACAGATCGTCTTGCCGTTGCACCGGGAAAAAACCGGGCGCGGTGGGATCGAGCGGCACTGGAATGTCATAGAGTGTCAGCGCGCCGGGATCGGTCTCGGGCACCGGCACGAGATCGGCCACGCGCGGGATCGGCCAGTGAAAATCCGACCGGCTTTGGGCATGGAAAATATCGAACTGCAACGGCCCTGCCCGACCATCCTGCACCACACGCACACCACGCCCGAGCGTCAGGACGATCGCATGTTTGCCGTCCGGTTGCTGACCTTTGTATTCCCATGTGACATTCTCCCAGACCTTCGGCGTCATCGTGCTGTCGCACGGGTGGTTGGTCTGAAACAGATGCACCGCCGGGACACCGAACAGACGCAGCATCAGCATCTCTTCGCCTTCCCATGTGCTCCATTCCGCCAAAAGCGCCGGCTCCTCCGCGACCAGCGCGTTCGGATCGACCCAATTGCCCAGAATATCGGTCACAGAGATCCAGGGCGGGTTGATCCGCCCGGTGTGGAATCATCATGCAGAGCATATCGAAATAACAGCTGCCTTCGACGGCATCCTTGAGCGGGGAAGTCTCCTGTTGGGTGGCTTTGCGCGTCAACTGCAGTTCCGCCTTGGCCGCCGTATCGCTGCGGTTCTTGAAGATCGGATCGACCTTGCGCCCCAGCTCATTCAGACTACAAGCCTGAGGAAATGCGATCATCCGCACCAAAGTGTCGAGCCCCGCCCCCTGTGCGAAGGCCTCCGTCACCCGCTCCGCGCTTTTGCGGATCTGGTCGACGAAGAGGTCCTCTTCGGCCAGGTCTTCGGCGGTGACGAACCAATGTTGCGGCAGCAAAAGCCAGGTCAGCCCCGGCAGGTTCGCCCGGTCACGCGCCCCCGCGACCAGAGCCGACCCCAGAAGTCCGACGAAACGGTCGATGCCGTCATCGAGCTTTTGTCGTTTATGAGCGAAATAGGCCGCCTCCTGACTGACGGGTGGCCCTCCGGCATCCGAAATATGACGCGGCTGGGTGACGAAAATAAGCTGTTTCGTGCCCTCTGGCCGCAGATCGACGTACCAGCGCCAGTTCTGCGACTCCCCGTCGTGATCCGGGTCAGACGGCAGGGCAAACCCGTGGTGCCGCTCCGCGCCGTCGGTGATCTCCTCGCATTCCACCGCCAGGCATAAATCGCCGAATTCGGTGGTGCGGATGACCGTGGTGGGCGTCCAGGTTTCGAAACTGCAATCGCGTTCTGCCAGCTCGATCACGCACCATTGCCGGGTGGCCGAGGTATTGCCAACCGCACTGTGCCAGTAGCGCAGCTTGGTCGGACGCCATCCGGCGAGCGCGAGGATGCGAAAGATCGGCTCGGCCTGTTGCAGGGCGATGACGGCATAATTCACCCCATCCGCCCAGTCCGGCAACGCCGGTTCGGGACGGCACTCCGCCCCAAAGAAATAGGGCGCCACGACCGCGAAGGCGGGAAAAAGGGAATCCACCGTCATCGGGGCCCTCCCCGGTCTCGAAACGCAGCGGCAGAACAAGGCCTTGCCCGTCGAACAGCCGCATCGACGTGATGTCAGGCTGTGCACCATGCCCGCGCAGACAGATGATCATCTCCGCCCAGCCTTGCGGCAAAGGCGCCAAGTCCCGCAAGGAGGGGGTCACCCGCCCCGTCCAATGGGTGTGAAAGCGCCCGAGGAGACGGCACCCTGTGTCCTGAATGTCTTGATCTTGAATGTCCTGAGCGATGGCGGCGATCTGGTCGGGATCTACCGCGAAGGCATGCCGACGGGCTTCGTGATTGTGCAGCGCCACCGCCTGCTCAACCCTGCCATTGCGGCCAACCAAAACCCCAACCCGTTCACAACACGCCGGTCTGCGGCACTCGTTAACAATATCCCTGTAGGCCTGACCCGTCACGGTCAGCCCTTCGCCAAGGGAAACCATACGCGTCCTTCCCCGTCGAAGATCAACTTTTAGTTATTTTTTTAAGATTGGGGCAATCGTCTATTCTGTCAATCATGCGGCGCAGCATGCCGGAACCCGGTTTTCGAGACAGAGGTCATGCGTCGCATCTCGCGGACGCCCCCATTGGCGACACAGGGGTCCGAGACGGCACAACAGACAAAGAAACACTGGCCGGGAACATCCCCGCCAACGCCCGTATTATCAGCTCTGCGGCAGAGCGTAGGCGAGCAGATGGTCGCCGCGATCCGACGACTGGCGTGCGCCACCCGCTGAGATCACGATGTCCTGACGCCCGTCTCGCTGGGACACGTAGGAGATCGGGGTGCCTTTGAGCGGAACCCCACTCTTCACGGTGTTGACGGCTTCGGAACCATTGGAGGCCGCAGCATCCGGGTCCTGTTCCATCATATGCACCCAAAGGCCCAGACGCATGTCGTTGATGAAGATGGTGTTCGCGGTCCGATCATAGGACAGGCCGCCCCAGTTCATCCCACCAATCGAGCCCAGCAAGGACAGCGAATAATCGGTGTCCGGCGCGGTGTAGAGACCCTCGTAGCGATAGCCTTTGAAAATCACACGACACATCAGCTGATCGAACGGGGTTGCGCCCCACATGTCCTTCTCGGTCAGATGGGGCGCACCGATTTACGGCATGCCAACGGAGAGCGGCTGTTTCAGGGCGTATTTCTCGCCCGGAATGGTCGCCGGTTTGACGTCGATCTCTTCGACCTCGGTCAGAGGCTGGCCAGTCGCACGGTCGAGCACAAAGTTCTGCCCGGCTTTGGTGCCAAAGATCAGCGCAGGCGTGCCTTTGAAGTCGATCAGCGTCGGCTGCATCGGCACGTCAAAGTCCCACAGATCGTGGTGCACGGTCTGATAGACCCATTTCTCGTCGCCAGTGGTGGCATCGAGGGCGAGGATGGAGGCGCCGTATTTCTCGTCTTCCGGCGTGCGTTCCACCCCCCAGAGGTCGATGGCGGCGTTGCCGACCGGCATGAACACGGTGTTGCTTGCCGCGTCATAGGTCATCGACGCCCAGACGTTCGGCATGGAACGCGTGTAGGCGGAGCGGTCGGCAGGCGCGTTTGAGCGTCAGCGGGTGCAGCGCCATCATGAGCATGAAGATGATCAGGAAGGTAAAGATCCGGGCGTGCAGCGGCCAGAAATCGAGGCCCATGAGCAGATAATACCAGCTGCCGCCGCGGTGATCAAAATCACGCAGCCACCAGCCCGAGACCCACCAGCGCAATACTGCGCCAAGCAGGACGAGCAGCCATGTCCATGACTGCTTCAAGGAGGTTTGTTCGGTCATTTCGTTTCCGAAGAGACAGTGTTTTCACTGTTATCTGAACCGCGTCGAACGATCGCCCTTCCTCCCCAAGGCGATCGCGTGGCACAAATGAACGCTGCATCAACCTCACGTGCGGCAACGTGTCTCCAGGTCATGAAACGAAAGGTCAAGAAACGAAGATTGGCCTGTGCCGGCACGCACACCCGATTTGTTCTTGATCGCGGGTGTTGCCAGACGCAAACGCGTCCAAACGCGTTGCGAAACTGCCGTAGGGTAAGGATTAGGCTACCTGCGCCGACGCAGGATTTGGTGTAAAATAAGAATCGTTTCGACACAAAGATTCATGTTGAAGCTATTTTTTATAATTAACTTACCCAGTGGAGACTCTTATGCCCAAAGCGAACCGTGACGCGGCCCGTGTGGCCGTCGAAAAATTCATCAAATCTCAAAAACTTCTCGACATGGACATGACCCTGAATGACCTGTCGCGCAAAATCGGTTCCGATGTGGATCCGTTGGCGGGCTACACGTTTGCCTGGGACAAATACGTCTATGACGTCGCCGATGTGGCTGCGGAGGCGGCGGAATTGCCGTCCTCGTTGCGCGCTTCGGTTCTTGAACGGCGCGGCAAGGTCACCGGGCTGCTCGACATGAACACCCGCATCTCGGACCTGATGGATCTGACGGTGGAAAGCGGCATCGATGAGGTCGCAGGCTACGTCTACACCGAAGACAAAAACACCTTCGTCGTGGCCTCTGTCACGGATGAGATCAAGCTCGAGCGTTAACCCCGCACAGACACCCTCAATCCCCCAACCGAGGCGCGTCTCACGTGCCTCGGTCCCTCTAGCTGTGTCTGACAGGCCGTTCCACAGGCCGTAACCTCGGGAGTTCCCTCATGACTGCATTTCATGCGCTTGAAGCCAGTGCCACTCAGTGGATTCTGGACAAGCTCGACAATTTCGACCCGCTGATCTGGACCGAAAAGAAAGCGGCTTACACCCGCCGCAAGGCTTTTGCCGAACTGGCGATCTATGCCTATGTTCAGGGCGAAGCACTCGCGCCCGAGATCGCGGCCTTCGTCACACGCATCGCGAACGATGCCGATTATCATCGCCTGTTGCGTCGCAATCCGCGGCAATTGTTGCTCTACTCGGCCCCTCTGGCCTTTGTGATAGATCGCGGGGAGGCCAGCCGCGCCACCGTCGAGACGCTGGACGCGGTACTCAAATGTCCGCAGGTGATGGGGGTCGAGCGCAGCGCGCACCGTCTGATGGACCTATGGCAATTCCTGACGCTGGTGAACCGTCGGCCAGACAGCCTTGATGCCCGCGCCATTCTGGCGACCAGCGCTCTGGCGCATCCGCCGACACCCTTCGATTGCACATTGTCAGAGGCCTATGCCCTGACCCATGACGTCCTGTTCCTGCGCAATTTCGGCGTCGCGGCGTCTCAGTTTGCCGAGGCCCCCGACATGAAGATGGACCCCGAGAGCACGGCGCTGACGATTGCGCGTTTCATGGCCGAAGAGAATTCGGACATCGTGTTGGAACTCGCGATGTGTCTTGGACTGTCGGGACAGTTGAACGGGGCGGATGCGCAGATGGTTCTGGACTGGATTGTCGCCCGCAACGGTGATCGTGCCTTTCTTGCCGGTCCCAGTTTCGACCCCGATGCGGAGATGGCCTATTCCGGTCTCGATCAGGAATGGGTGGCGAATTATCACACCACGCTTGTGGGACTGTCGATGTTCGCCCTCGTGACCCGGCAGGGCTGGCTGGCCTGCGCGGCGCCACAGATTTTACCCGAAACCGCCGAACGCGCGGTGGAATGGGGGGCGGTGCTGCGGGCGTTCAACGCCTATGAATTGCCCAAGGCTCTGGCGATCATGGATGTGATCGCGCATGACGACCCCTTCGAGGCAAAGATCCGCGCCGCGATCCAGACCCACATCGCGCGGCAAACCGACCCGGAGACCGGCATGATCGGGTTCTGGACCGACGAATTGATGGCGGCCAAAAGCGCAGGGGTCGAGCCGCAACTGCGCGCCGATCTGGCCGTTCTGTCTGAGATGGTGCCGGACATCGTGGGTCCGAAGGCCGCCTGAGCGCAAGCACTCCCCGTTCATGACAAGAGCCCCCGAGGGGGCTCTTGCAGCTTTGAGACCATAAGGTCGGGTCTCAAAGGTCGTTTCAGGCCAATAGAGGTTAAAGCGTTTTTCAAAAAACTTGAGGCACTCAATTTTTGAAAAACGCAGCAAGATCAATTCAGTGTCGCAACGTTTTTCGCTCAATCTGATTCAGATTAAACGAAAAACGCTTTAGGCCAGAATAAAGGTGTCGAACTCCAGACCGATGATCAGAGGATCGTGGTCAGACGAAGCATAGACCCCGTCATTGTAGAAGGCCGGGTCTTTGAAGCTGCTGTCGTAGCCGATCAGATCAGGCTCATCGGCATTGATGTGCCACTCGTCCACCCCGGTCACATTGGAGGCAAACTCCGCATCGGCGAGCCCCTGATCCAGAGTGCCCTGCTGACCGTCGAAGACATAGGAATAGGCCTCGTCCTGACCGATGAACTGGTCGATCAGATCCACCAGCCCCGCATCGTCATCGAGATATTGCACCGCGTCTTCTTCGGCATAGGAGTTCATATCGCCCAGAAGGACATAATTGGACACGCCGGTGCCATCGACGCCATACTCCGTCGAAATCCAATCCGCCAGTTCAACCGCCGCATCCAGACGCACCTGGTTCCAGAAGCCCTGACCATTGCCCTGATCAAAGTTCGGGTCCGCGTAGAGATCAGCCAGGAGGCCTTCGACCGCCGCGTAATCGGCATCTCCGACATGCGAAGCGAGCCAGCTTTCGGCGGCATCGGCCACGTCTTGCAGATCGCTGTCGCCTTTGGATTTGAAATGCGAGGAAACCACGGTGAAGGTCTCGCCGCTTTCGTTGTCCATGAAGGTCGCCGCCACGGAGGGACGGTTGCGCTGATAGTCATAGAAGCTTTCGCCCACCAGATCGCCCAAAGCGGAGGCAATCGCATAGGTCGCATCTGCGGAGCTTTCTTCATAGACGATGAAATCCGAATGGATCAGCGTCACGGCGGAACTGTCATAGAGGATGCCCGTGGTGATCGCATCGCTGCCGATGAAATCGCCCGTCCCCGTCGGATCGACATAGGCGTAGGTGGCCCCCGTCCCTTCGGTGTTCATCATATCCACGAGAGTCGAGATCGCCTCGGTGCCGTTGTTCTCGATCTCTTGCAGAGCGATCACTTCGGCGCCGGTCCCGATCAGACCCTCGACCAGCTTGTCCGCCTGACGTGTGAACTCATCCGCCGTATCGGCACCGCGCGGGTCCAGGTCACCGTTCGGCCCGGTTTGCGACCCATCGTCCAAGGTCGTGAAGAAATTCAGGACGTTGTAGGACGCCACCTGCAAGGATCCGCCGACATCGGCCGGCGCGGCCTCGCGGGCCTCTTCGTTGGTGCCGTCGACGAATTCGATGGTATCCGTCACGTTCAGCGTCCATTCGTCATAGGAATAGCCGAGAACGCCCTCGACAGTGCCCGCGACCTCGGCCCCGAGACGCACGGTCGTGCCCGCGTCGCCGAAGTCGTCGCCGCTGTCGAGCACCCCGTCGCCATCGTCACCGCCGCCACCCGGCAAGTAGGAAATCACCGAAGGGTTCTGCGCCGTGGACCCGTCGTCCAAAAGCAGGCTGGCGTTTTCATTGGCCTCCATCAGCGCGGCGATTTCCGCCGCTTCGGTCTGGGCGTCGTAAATCTGCGTCGGCTGCGTGAGCGTGCCCGCGGAGACCGAGACCTGACCATAGCGATCGAGATTGAAGTTTTCGTTCACGGTCAGCGCATCGCCCGTGCCCGACACCAGCGACAGGCGCATACCTTCGAGCGCTTCGTAATCCTGCGCCACATCACCGGACAGCGCCACAGTCACCGCCGTCGGCAGGTCGTTGCCGGAGCTGACAATGGTCACATCGGAGACGGAGGACAGCTGCGTCAGACCATAATATTCGGCGACAGTGCCGGACACTTCGACCAGATCGCCGACCGTCACATCATAAGAGCCCCCGTTGTAGACATAGATGCCCTCGGAGGTCGCGCCATCGCCATCGCTGTCAACGTCTTCTTCCTGAAGATAAAAGCCAACCGCAGTGCCATCGCTGGAATAGGTGATCTGGGTCACGATGGCGGACACGGTGACGGCGGCACCCTCCATCGCGGCGCGATCGCCGGTGCCTTGAATGGCAGAGATCAGGGTGATCTCCGGGGTGTCTTCATCGTCCTGCACCGCCTCCGGGTCGGAGGTGACAACGATATTGTCGACGTAGAGCGCTTCGGAGCTGGAATTGCTGTCCAGTTCGACCACCAGCTGCGCGGTGTCGATGTCGGCGCCCAAAGTGGTGCTCAGGGTCTGCCAGGCGCCCTCAATGTCGAGGTCGTCGATGTCCTGACCCGTGGTGTCCAACAGAGAGATCACGCCCTGATCCGTCTCGACGTAGATCGCGATCAGATCGTCCGCCTCCCAGCCCGTCGATTGCACGAAAGCATCCACGGAGAGGGTGACTTCGCCCACGGCAGACAGGTCGATCTCGTCAAAGGTCAATCGCAAAAGCCCGTCCGCATCGGACAGCTCATAGCCCTGTTCCCCATCGGAAAACGCACCGACCGTTCCGGTGTAATCCTGCACGCCGACGTAATCCCCATCGGACAGCCCGGTGTCGTCACGCGTGTTGACCCATGTCAGATCATAGCCCAGAAGACCCTCGGAGGCCGCCGTGCTGTCGACGCTGGCCAGACCGTCGACATTCTCCAGATCGACCACGGTGCCGAGATCGACCAGCCCACCATCAGCCGCCGCGTCTTCATACCGCCCGCCCGTGGATTCGGTTTCGAAGCTCTGGCTGAGGTAGAACACTTCTTCGATGGCGATGTTGTCGATGTAGAGGGTTTCGGAAGCCGAGTTGCTGTCCAATTCCACCACCAGCGTGGCCTTGGTCACATCGGCGCCCAAAGTGGTGCTCAGCGTCTGCCAGGCCCCCTCGATGTCGAGATCGTCAATGTCCTGACCCGTGGTGTCCAGCAGGTTGACCCGACCGAGATTGGTCTCGACATAGATCGCGACCAGATCGTCGCTTTCCCAGCCGGTCTCATTGAGGAAAGCGTCCAGCGACAGGTTCACAACCGTATGCTCGGCGCGTGCCGAAAGATCGACCGTGTCGAAGGTCAGTCGCAAAAGACCGTCGGCATCCTGCATTTCGTAGCCCTGACTGCCGTCGGAATACTCGGACACGTCGCCGGTGAATCCAGTGACACCGATGAAATCGCCATCGGAAATGCCGCTGTCGTTGCGGGTGTTGACCCAAGAGAGATCATAACCCAAAAGCCCGTCCGAGGCCTCGGTGCTGTCCACCGTCGCAAGGCCAGCGACATTTTCGAGATCGACCACGGCGCCCGGATCGAGCTGAGTGCCATCGGCCGCCGCATTGACATAGCGGTTCCCGCTGGCCTCGGTTTCGAAACTCTGCGTGATCGAAATCGGGTCCCAGACATCCGCGACCGTGACGGAAATCGCACGCGTGTCCGTCGCGCCCTGGTCGTCCGTGACCACCACGGTCAACTCATAGGTGTTGTCGCCATCGGCATCTTGCGGCGCCTCGAAATCGGGCGGCGTGTCAAAGGTGATGTCCCCGGTTTCGCTGTCGATCGAGAACAGCGCGGCATCGTCGCCCGTCAGGCTATAGCTCAGCACCGCACCACTGTCGGCGTCCGTTGCGCTGACCGCCACCACGCTCCCTTCGGCGTTTTCATCCACCACGATGGCCGCGTCATCGACGGTCAAAACGGGGGCGTCATTGGTGCCCGTGACCGTCACCGTGACCGTGGCTGTGTCGGTTCCGCCTTTGCCGTCGGAGACCGTGTAGGTGAAAGTGTCCTCCACGGTCTCACCTGCGGCGAGAGCATCGAATGCAGCCCCTGCGACATAGCTGATCTGACCATCGTCAAAGCCGATCACGGCGCCCAGGCTGGAAAGCCCGTCGACGGCGGTGATCTCCATCGCATCGCCATCGAACTCATGATCATTGGCCAAAAGCGCGTCCGCACTCAGCAGGGTTTCCTCGTTTTCGGTCGCTGTCGCCGTGTCGTCGCCGGCCAGAACGGCGTTGTTCGTGCCATCCAGATAGAGCGTGTAGTCATCGGCTTCGAAATAGAGCGCTTCGACATTTTTCAGCGTGGAAAAGCCCTCCGGGCGCCCCGCGTCGTCATATGTCGTGACATAGGCGGTGGTGCTGCGCGCCCAACCCCAGCGGGAGAACCCGAAAGACAGCCAGATGCTCGTGTCGAAAATGGACTGCGTAAAACTAACCGTGTCAAACCCCGCGCCCCCGTCGATGAAATCGAGACCCTTTGAGGCCGAGATGGTGTCATCGCCGCGGAACCCGAAAATCATATCGTTTCTGTCCGTCCCGGACAGTGTGTCGTCAAAGCGGGTGCCGAATTCCCGATTGGTCTTCGACCATCCCCGAGAAAACGCGCTAGAATGAGCTTTATGCGCCATTTTTCTTCCTAGTGCTGAGTTAACAAAACCTTACGTACCAAGCTTTCATTCCTCCGTAACATCCTCATGAAGTCTATTTGCACGTTACGTCACTTTTTCGGCGCAGGAGACGAGATCACATTTCATGAGCAGTTTTATGCACACTTTCCACGCCTCCGGCAGGCGAAGGCAGGGAGAATGAGACGGACATGTGCCGCAGAGCGCGCCTGCGGCAGGATTTACGACAGGGGCAGACGTTGCCGCACCAAAGTTGTCCAATAGGAACTGCCCCAGGCGATCACGTCGTCGTTGAAATCATAGAGCGGGTGGTGCAGCGCCGCCGACGGGCCGTTGCCGACATTGATCATCGCGCCCGGCACTTCATTGAGCATGAAAGAAAAATCCTCCCCGCCCAGGGTTTGCGGCATGTCGAGGTGAACGTTTTCCACGCCCGCCACCTCCTGCGCGGCTTTGGCGGCCAGTTCGGTTTCACGCTCATGGTTCACCGTCACCGGGTAGTGCCGCAGGTATTCAGTCGTGCCCACCGCGCCATAGGCGGCGGCAATGTTGCCGACCATGGCGGTCAGGCGCTCCTCGATCATGTCGCGCACCTCTTCGCGCAGCGTCCGCACTGTGCCGGTCAGGGTCACATCCTGCGGAATGACGTTGAACGCATTGCCGGCCTGAATGGTGCAGAGCGAAATTACTGCACTGTCGATCGGGTCCATGTTGCGCGAGGTCAGCGTCTGAACCGCCTGCAACAGTGCCCCCGCGATGGGCAGCGGGTCGATGGTCTGTTCGGGCCGCGCCGCATGGCCACCGCGCCCGGTGATGGTGATTTTCACCTCATCGACCGAGCCCATGATCGGCCCCGAGTTGATGGTGAACTGCCCGACCGGCAAGTTCGGACGGTTGTGCATGCCGTAGACCTCATCACAGGGCCAGCGGGTGAAGAGCCCGTCCTCGATCATCGCCCGCGCACCAGCCCCGCCCTCTTCGGCGGGTTGGAAGATCACCACCACGGTCCCGTCAAACGCCCGGCTCTCCGCCAGATGCCGCGCCGCGCCCAAAAGCATCGTCGTGTGGCCGTCATGGCCGCAGGCGTGCATTTTACCCGGCACTTGCGAGGCGTAAGGCTTGCCGGTTTCTTCCACGATGGGCAGCGCATCCATATCTGCGCGCAAACCGATTCTGCGCCCGGACATGTTGCTTTGCCCCCGGATCACGCCAACCACGCCGGTCTTGCCGATGCCTTCATGGACCTCGTCAACGCCTGCGGCACGGAGCGCCTCGGCCACCTTCTGCGCCGTGCGCTCCACGTCATACAAAAGCTCCGGGTTCATATGCAGATCGCGGCGGAATTCCGTCAGATCCGCAACCTGTTTGGCGACCCAATTCTCGACAGCCATCTCAGGCCTCCTTCTTCATTCTGTAGCGAAAATCGCAGTGGCTCGCGCCTTTCATGATCGTCTGGGTCCGGGTCATTTCGATCTCCGGGTTGTAGCCGATGCAGAAATCGCCATCGCGGTTGCAGGACAACAGATGGCCGATGTCGCCCAACCCCATCTCCTGATACATCTCCGCATATCGGCATTTCACCACGTTGAAATCCATCTTTTCCTCGGACATCTCGATGGTCTCAATTCTGAGCGCATCCTCACGGGTCCAGTTCGGCTGGATCGCGGCAAAATCCGTCAGGTCTGGCGCATGGCCCAGCTCTTCGGCCAGCATCTGACCTTGTTCGATTGCGGATTTGGAACAGGCCGCCCCGATCACGGCCTCGGCCTCTTCGCGACCCGTGCGCTCGGTGATCACGTCGAGCACATGTTTGAGGATCATCGCCTCGATGCGGCGGCGGAGCAGGATCGGAACGTCGTTCAGGTCCATCTTTTTTTCTTCGGTCATAGGTTCACTTCCTTATGGTCCTGACGTTTGAGCCAGGCCAGATAGGTGGGGGCAAAGCGGCGCACGAAACCATGCGCCGGGAAAGGATGCGGCTCGGTCACCGGCAGGGCCAGTTCATCTTCCGGTTGGCCGGTGGCGGCACGCGCCAACTCGCGGCCCAAAGAGGTGCCAAGCGCCACGCCACGCCCATTGCACCCGACCCAGGCCCAGCCATCGGGTCCGAGTTTATGGACACGCGGGAAGCGATCCCAGTTCATGCCGATATAGCCCGACCAGACATGGGTCATTTCCGGCACGCCAAGCTCGGGGAAAGCCTCGGCGAGGCTCTTCGCGGCTTTCTTGCGCACGCGGTTGGCAACGTCAAAAGACCCCATCACGGCACCGCCGGTGATCAGGCGATTGCGCGCGTCATAGCGGAAGAACCGCAAATCGCCGCGCGTGTCCGAGACCGCCTGACGGCCCGGCAGGATTTTCTGACGCAGGTTGTCGCCCACAGGCTCCGTCGCCATTTGCCAGCTCAGCACCGGCACCACGGAATGCGCAATCCGAGGCGCCAGACGCGGAGCCAACTCGCCCGTGTAAGCGTTGGTGGCAAGGATCAGTGCCCGAGCCTTGAGCGTGCCCTGCGCCGTTTTGATCACCCATTCAGAGCCGACGCGCTCATAAGAGATCACCGGACTGTCCTCATGGATCACCGCCCCCAGATGCTCCGCCACCCGCGCCATTTCACGTGCCAAGGCGAGCGGATTGATATGGCCGCCCGTGGGGTTGAACATGCCGCCGTACCAGAAGTCGGTGCCCAGAATGTCGGCGCATTGTTGCGCGTCTTTCAACTCCGCCGGAAAGCCATAGCGCTGCCACGCATCGACCCGTTTTTGCGACAGTTTCACACGTCCGGGGCTATGGGCGGGTTGGAACCAACCGTTCTGTTCGGCCTCCGCCTGCATGTCGAATTCACGCACCAGATCAAAGAGCACATCGCCCGAGTTGCCGATCAGCCGGACCATGCGTTTGCCGGTCTCGCCATAGCGCGACACCCAGACATCGGGTTCGGCAGAGGTCAGGATCGGAATGACCTGACCGTTGTTGCGGCCCGACGCGCCCCAGCCTGCGGCTTTGCCTTCGACAACGGTGACCGCATGGCCGCGTTTGCGGGCCTCAATGGCGGCGGAGAGGCCGGTGAACCCCGCGCCAATCACGGCGACATCGGTTTCCTCGACGCCTTCGAGCGGTGCGGAAAGCGGGCGGTCGGGCGCGGTGGCGGCCCAGAGGGATTTCGGAAAGTCGACAGACATCATGCCGCTCCTTCCGGAATCAGGCCGGTGACTTCCTGTGGCAGCCAGAACCAACGCAGCGCCTCTTCTTCGGCGGAGAGATCCGGCCCGGCACAGCAGTCGAGCGTTTTGGCGGTCTCGGCCAAGGCCTCAGCCTGCGCGAGGCAGCTGGGGAAATCAGGCACTGTGTCCATTTGGGACGATTGGCTTTCCCAAAGCGCAGAAAGTGCGGTGGGACAAGTGTCCTCAAAACTGGGCGTTGCACGCCATATGCCCTCGACCGCATCGAGTTGGTAATAGGCCAGCATGTCGAGACCGTGTTCGGCGACAAAGCGGATCGCGCTCGCGATCTTGTCCACGTCTTCCTCCTCGAAGAACCAGTTCACCCCGAACCGCGCCCAGCCGGGGCGGAAGATCGAATGACCGCGCTGAACGGCGGCCTCGTGGCGCGCGCTTGTGGTCAGGTCGATGTCGAGTAAGGAGTGCCCGTACGGCCCGGCACAGGAACAGCCGCCACGGGCCTGAATCCCGAACAGATCATTGAGCAAAGCCACGACATAGTTGTGGTGCAACAGCTTGCCTTTGACCCGCAGGTTGAACGAGAAAATCCCCAGACGCGGCACATTGGACGGCCCCAAAAGCTCCATCCCCGGAATGGCGCGCAGCGCCTCTTCCATCCGACGGGTCAACACGGTTTCGCGGGCCTCGACACGAGCCTCGTCCATGTCGCGCTTGAGCTGCATCACCATGCCGGCGCGGATGTTGTCGACGATGGCGGGGGTGCCCCCCTCTTCGCGATGCTCGGGATCGGTGATGTAGCTGTGACCCTCAGAAGTCACATAGCTCACCGTGCCGCCGCCTATAAGCGTCGGGCGGTTGGAGTCAAACAGGCTGCGTTCGGCGATCAGCACACCGGAGGCACCGGGGCCGCCGGGGAATTTATGCGGCGAGATCACGGCGGCGTCGATCCGGTCGCCTGCACCCTCAGAGGTTGCCGAAAGTTCCACCGGCATATAGGGCGCGGCGGCGGCGAAATCGGCGACGCAGAAAGCCTCGTGTTCGTGAAGCAGCTTGGCAATCGCTCGCAGGTCGGTGCGCACGCCGGTGACGTTAGACGCGGCCGAGAAGGCCCCGATTTTGAGCGGGGCGTCGGCATGGGAGTTCAGGGCCTGTTCCAGCGTTTCCAGACAGATCGTCCCCGCCGCATTCAAGGGAATGCGCACCAGTTCCGCGCCACTTTCCCGCCAGGGCAGATCGTTGGAGTGATGCTCATAGGGGCCGACAAAGACGACGCCTTGCGCGAGGCCTTTCATCGCAAAGGCCCGCACCAGCTTGTCCACCGCGCCGGTCGCGCCAGAGCCGGTGAAAATCACCGCGTGGCCCTCATCCGCATCGACCGCCGAACGCACCGCTTCGCGCGCCATTTCGCGCAACTGCGTGGTGCGGCGCCCGACAAAGGACGTCTCCGTATGGGTGTTCCCGTAGTAGGGCAGAACATGGGTGCGGATCGCGTCTTCGATGAACCCAAGTGCCCGGCCGGAGGCGACGTAATCGGCATAGATCAGGGCGCGGGGTCCAAAGGGGCCGGAGATGGCCGCCCCCTCACCGATCAGAGCGCTTCGAATATCTTTAAATTCCAGTGACATGGTAAAACCTCAGGCGACATTCGCGTGCAGCGACGGGGGTGTCCAGTCGCGGCCAGGAATGGAAGACAACAAATTCTGCGTGTAGGGGTGCTGCGGGTTGGCGAAGACCTCGGCGGTGGGCCCGTGTTCGACGATCTCGCCTTTTTGCATGACGATGATCCGGTCGCAGAGCTGGGCCGCGACGCGCAGGTCGTGGGTGACGAACAGCAAGGACAGGTTGAGCCGGTCGCGCAGCTCCGCCAAGAGTTTGAGCACCTGCGCCTGCACCGAGACATCCAGCGCGGAGACGGGTTCGTCGGCGACGATCACCTTCGGCTCCATCGCAAGGGCGCGGGCAATGCCGATGCGCTGACGCTGACCGCCGGAGAACTCATGCGGGAAACGGTTGGCGGCGGCGGGGGACAGCTCGACCAGTTCGAGAAGTTTTTTGGCATCCTCGCGGGCCTTTTTCGGATCGGCCCCGTGCACAATGGGGCCTTGGGCGATGAGATCGACCACACGTTTGCGCGGGTTGAGCGAGGCCATCGGGTCCTGGAACACCATCTGAATATGCTGACGCAGGGCGCGCAATTCTTTCGGCGTGGCGGCCAAAAGATCGGTGCCGTCCAACTCGACGGAGCCGTGATCGCATTCCAGAAGCCGGGTGACGATGCGCGACACGGTGGTCTTGCCAGAGCCGCTTTCGCCCACCACGCCAAGGGTCTCGCCCTGACGCAGCTCAAAGGTGAGATCCTTGACCGCCGTCACCGCTTTGCGCTTGCCCGACAGCAATCCACCACGCGCGGCAAAGGTCTTTTTCAACCCCGTGCCCTTGAGCACGACAGGCGCGTCAGAGGCGGCTTTGACCGGCGGCGGGGTGAGCGCGGGCACGGCGCCGATCAGCGCGCGGGTGTAGGGGTGTTGCGGGTGGTTCAGAACGGCATCGGTCGTGCCGCTTTCGACCAGCTCACCCCGGCAGAGCACGGCGACCTTGTCGGCGATCTCCGCTACGACACCAAAGTCATGCGTGATGAAAAGAACGCCGGCGCCCTCTTCTTCTTGGAGCTCGCGAATGAGTTTCAGGATTTGCAACTGGGTCGTCACATCAAGCGCCGTGGTCGGTTCATCCGCGATGATCAGCTTCGGCGAAAGCACCAAAGACATGGCGATCATCACCCGCTGACGCTGGCCACCGGAGATTTGATGCGGGTAGGCGTTATAGGCCGAGGCGGGCTCCGGGATGTGAACGCGCTCCAACATCTCAAGCGCGCGGGCCTTGCGCTCCGCCTTGGTCATCTTGGTGTGCAGCCGCAGCACCTCGTCGATTTGCCAACCCACGGTTTTCTGCGGGTTGAGCGCGGTCATCGGCTCCTGGAAGATCATCGAAATATCGGCGCCGCGCAGCTTGCGCATCTCGGCATCCGATTTGCCGCGAAGCTCTTCGCCCATAAAGCGGATCGCACCACCGGTGACACGCACATGCGGCTCCGGCAGGAGGCCCATGATGGCGCCTGCACAAAGCGATTTGCCGGAGCCACTTTCGCCAACGAGACAAACGATTTCGCCCGCGTTGATGGTCAGATCGAGGCCTTCGAGCGCGAAAGCACGGTCCGCGCCCTTGGGCAGGGAAATCTCCAGCTTGCACAGATCGAGGACGGGAGGAGGTGTCTTAGTCATTTCTTCTGCCTCGGATTGAGCGCATCGTTGAGCCCTTCGCCCAGAAGCGAGAAGGACAGCACAGTCAGGATGATCGCGATGCCGGGGATGACGGCGCAGTAAGGGGCGGAGCGCAGCACGGCGCGGCCTTGACCGATCATATTGCCCCAGCTTGCGTAGTTCGGGTCGCCCAGCGAAAGAAAGGCCAGCGCGCTTTCCATCAGGATCGACAGCGCCATGATGACGGAGGCGTAAACGACGATGGGCGGCAAAGCGTTGGGCAAAATTTCGCGGAAGATGATCGAGGTGTTCGACACGCCGAGATTGCGGGCGGCATCTACGAATTCACGATGCCGCAGCGACATGAATTCGGCACGCACCATGCGGGCAGGCGCGGTCCAACTGACGATACCAATGGCCAGCGTGATCCATTCGATCTTGGACCCCATGATGGCGACGAGCGTCAGCAACAGGACAAAGTTCGGGATGGTCTGAAACGCCTCGGTGATGCGCATCAAGACGTCATCGACCCAGCCGCCAAAGTAGCCCGCCAGCGCGCCGATCACGACGCCGATGACGATGGCCACAAGCGTGGCGACGACGCCGATCAAAAGCGAAATACGCGCGCCGTAGAACACACCGGAGAGCACATCGCGGCCCAACTGATCCGTGCCCAAAGGCGTGTCCCAGTTCATGAACGGCGGGGTGAGCGGTTCCCCCGCGCGGCGCAGAGGGTCGCCGGGATCAATGAGGCCCGCCGTCAGCGCCATCAGCACGACGAGGACAAAGAGCACAAGACCAAGCAAAGCGGCGCGGTTGCGTTTGTAGCGGCGCCAGAACATGACGTAACGCGGCGGCTCGGGCGGGGCGATTTCTGTATCGGCGAAGGTCATGCGAGTTCGATCCGGCTGTCGAGACGTGCATAGAGCAGGTCGGTGAGGAAATTGACGACGACGACGATGATGGCGCAGAGGAAAATGATGCCCATCAAGGTGTTCATGTCGCGCTGAACGACGGACTGGTAGGCCAGTTGGCCCAGTCCCGGCAGTGTGAAGATGGTTTCAACCACGATGGAGCCGCCCAGAACGGTGGAGAACTGAAGCCCCAAAAGCGTGACCACCGGCAAGAGCGCGTTGCGCATGATGTGGTGGATCATGAGGCGGCCTTCGCGGGCACCCTTGGCGCGGGCGGTGCGGACATAATCGAGATCGGCGACTTCCATCACGGAGGCCCGCATCAGGCGCAGGTAAAACGCCAGATAGATCAGCGACAAAGCGGTCGTCGGCATGATCAGGTGGCGCACCACATCCCAGACGTGATCCCAGCCGGTGTAAAAGGCGGCGATGGTCTTGATCCCGCCCACCGGCAGCCAGCCGAGTTTCACAGAGAAGACCAGCATCAGCATCAGCGACAGGAAGAACGACGGGGTGGCGTAGAACACCAGGCCAAGGATGGAAATCAGGTTGTCGGTCGCGGAATAGGCACGCCGCGCGGCAATGGCGCCCAGCACGATCCCGGCCGTAAAGGCGATGCTCAAAGAGGCGGCCATCAGCATCAGTGTGGTGCCGAGGCGGTCCATCAAAACGGTCGCGACGGGTTGTTCATAGACAAAGGACCAGCCGAAATCGAAAGACGCCAGCTTGACCATATAGCGCCAGAGCTGCACCCAAATGGGTTGGTCGAGACCGTATTCGGCCCGAAGCCGCGCGATGAAGGCGGCATCCGCGCCCCCCATGTCGCCCACAAGCGCATCGACGGTGTCGCCGGGCGCCAGTTTGAGCAAAAGAAACGTGCCGATCATGATCAGGATGACCACGGGAATGGCCTGAATCAGACGCCTCAGCGCATAGGTCAGGATCGGGGGCATGTGCAGTGTCATTGTCTTTGGATCCTTCGGGATCATAGTGGAATCATCGTTCGGGAAAGAGGAAAAAGGGCGGGCGCGAAGGGAGGCACGCCCGCCAGTGTCAGATCACTGTTCGAGCCAGAGATCGTACCAGCTCGACGAGTTCCACCGCGGTGTGTTGTGGTGGTTGTGGAGCTTTTTGGAGGTCACAGAGATGAACGGGTGTTCGATCGCGAAGATCACCGGCAGCTCTTCCATCGCACGGGCCTGAATCTCGTGATACATTGCGGCGCGTTTCTCGACGTCAAGTTCGGAGGCAGCATCGTCGATCATTTGGTCCATTTCCTCGTCCTTCCAACCGAACTGGTTGGTCCAGGGCGTGCCATTCGGCTGACCGGACCGCAGCCAGACCATGGTGGAGACCGCCGGGTCGGAGCGGAACTGGTGCCAGCCGTTCGCGGTGTCGAAATCATGGTCACGGTACACGCCATTGAGGAAGCCCGGCGCATCGTTCGTGAGAATTTCGACGTCGATGCCGATCTCTTTCATCGCCTGCGCATAATATTCGGCCCAAAGCTGGGTGTATTCGCCCCAAGGCGCCGGACGGTGTTTCAGGTGGAAACGATAGCCGTCGTCTTGCACCGGATAACCGGCATCGTCGAGCATCTGTTTGGCCAGTTCCGGGTCGTAGTCATAGGTCGGCACGTCGTCGGTGTAGTTGACACCACCGGCGCTCGGCACCGGACCGCGGCCCGGCTTGGCGTAACCGTGCATGATCGTCTGGATCGCATAGTCGATGTCCAGACCATGATACATCGCCTGACGCACTTTCAGGTCGGCGAGGATCGGGTTGCGGTGATTGAACTCGACCGTCGAGTGGGCGACGTTGTTTTCATAGCCCATGGTGCCCACGTCAAAGCGATCATCCTCACCAAAGCGCGCCACATCGGCCATGGACACGCCGATAAAGCCGGACTCATGCACTTCGCCCGCTTCCAAAGCGGCGGCGGCGGCGGATTTGTCCTTGATGAACCGCCAGACGATGCGGTCGAGATAAGGGTAGCCCTCGCGCCAGTAGTCTTCGTTCTTCTCCGCCAAAACATACTGCCCACGCTGATATTCGACGAATTTGAACGGGCCGGTGCCGACGGGGGCGGTGTTGTATTCGTTCTTCAGGATGTCGGTGCCTTCGAACAGGTGTTTCGGCACCGGGTGCCCCAGATCGGGCATGGCGGCGACGAAAAGCTCAAGCGGCATCGGTTTGGAATAGTTGAACACCGCCGTGTGCGGCGTCGGGCAATCGACGCTTTCAAGATGCGCCTGAAGCGCGGAAGAGTAGTTCAGCAGCTCTTTCCAAAGCTCCATCGCGGAAAAGGCCACGTCGTCACAGGTGAAGGGCTCGCCATCGTGCCAGTTCACGCCTTCGCGCAGCTGCACGGTGATGGCCAGACCGTCGTCGGAGCTGGACCATTCGGTCGCCAGCACCGGCTCGTAGCCCTCATAGCTTTTGTCGATCAGCGGCTCCATGATCTTGCCGGTGATGTTGTACACCCCGGTCGAGGCGCGCAGACCCGGATTGAGGATACGCTGTTCGGAAATCATGTGGATGACGGCGGTGCCGCCCTTTTGGACCTCTTCCTGCGCCTGGGCCGAAAAGGCCACGGAACTCAGAGCCCCGGTCATGGCGAGCGTCAGCCCCGCCTGTTTCATCGTCAAACTCATCTTTTCTGGTTCTCCCGGTCGATTTTTCGCCCGTTTGCGGGCTTGTACGGTCTAATCGCCCTTTCACCTGAGGGAAACCAAATGCATTCGTCAACATAAAAAACCAACTTTCACTACAAGATTAGAAAAAAAATCTACACTAAGATTAAATATTGGTGATAATATACTCAATAAGATGACAATGCTGGGACGGAACATATGACAAAAACTGCATGGATCACCGGGGCGGGCTCCGGCATCGGCGCGGCCATGGCGAAAGGCTTTGCCGAGGCTGGCTATCGCGTGGCTTTGACGGCACGAGGGCGCGCGAGCCTTGAGGCGGCGGTGGCCACCCTGCCCGATCCAGAGGCCGCTTTGATCCTCCCCGGCGACGTCACCGACCGTACGGGCATGGCCAAGGCCGCCGAGACCATCGTGGCGTGGTCCGGCGGGTTGCATGTGCTGTGTAACAACGCGGGGCTGAACATTCCGAAACGCAGCTGGGCCGATCTGGATTGGGAAAGCTGGGACCGGGTGATCGACGTCAACATCACCGGCGCACTCAATGTGATTGCCGCCTGCCTGCCGATCATGCGGGCGCAAAAGGACGGCGTGATGATCCACAGCTCAAGCTGGGCCGGTCGGTTCCATTCGCCAGTCAGCGGCGTGGTTTACGGCGCCTCGAAACATGCGCTCTCCGATCTGTCGCTGAGCCTCAACGACGAAGAGGGCAAGAACGGCATCCGTTCCACCGCGCTTTGCCCCGCCGAGGTGGCGACCCCGCTCTTGGCAAAACGCCCCGGTTTCGATGCCGAGAAAATGGCCGCGATGATCCAGCCCGAAGACATGGCGAAAACCGCGCTCTTTGTGGCGGAGATGCAGCCCGGCATTTGCCTGCCTGAAATTGTCCTGAGCCCCGTTCGCACATAACGCCTATTTATAAAGAGACACGCACATGACCCATCCTGTCCCCCATCCTGTCCATGGCATCGACCATTGTTTTGCCCTCGTCGACGATCTCGACCATGCCGCTGCGCAGTATAAGGCGCTTGGCTTTACCCTCTCGCCGCGCGGTACGCATTCCGCCGCCAAGGGCACGGCGAATTACACCATCATGTTCCCCGACGATTATTTCGAACTTTTGGGTGTCGTCACCCCGACCGAGTTGAATGCCCCTCGCCGCGAGATGTTGACCACCATGGGTCAGGGGCTTCATGCCATCGCCTGTCGTATCGACGATGCCGAAGCCGCCGCCGGGGCGCTGGGTGATTTGGGCATCGCCACAGAGGGGCTTGGCAGCTTTTCGCGCCCGGTTCCCCTGCCCGATGGGTCCGAAGGCACCGCCGCCTTTTCCACCGTCAGCTTTACGCCAGAGGAGGTTCCTCTGGGCATGGTTTTCATGTGCCAACACAAGACCCGCGAAACGGTCTGGATTCCCGAACTCCTTGAGCACGCCAACACCACCTGTGGATTGGACGCCGTGCTTGCGATCTCCGAGACACCCGAAGCGGACGCACCGCGATTTGCCCAGCTTTGGGCCGACGGCGCGGTTCACACAGAAGATGGGCTGACCACGATCACAACCGGCCCCAACTCCGCCCCGCTGATCCTCGCCACAGCCGACCGAATGGCGGCGCTCTATCCCGGCATCGACCTTTCCGCGACAACCAAGGGCGCCTTTACCGCGCTGCGCCTCAAAGTACGCAGCCTTGAAACCCTGCGGCATTGTCTTAAAGATGCGCATGTAAATATATTTGAGACCACCACCGGTCTGGCCGTGGGGCCTGAATTTTCAGCCGGTGTCCTTTTGGAGTTTGTTGCCGCATGACAGAACCTCGCCCCCGCAAGACCGGATCGAAACCGATCGAAAGCATGACCTTCGACGAGACCGACCGACGCATTCTTGAGATTCTACAACAGGACAGCGACACGCCGATTCAGGCCATTTCCGAAGCGGTGGGCCTGTCGACAAACCCATGTTGGCGGCGGATCAAGCGGATGGAAGAGGCCGGCGTGATCAAGAAACGCGTTGTCCTCGTGGATCAGATCCGCGCCAATGTGCCCCTGACCGTGTTCATTGGCGTGAGCACCTCGCGCCATGAAATTGATTGGCTCAACACCTTTCGCGAGTTGATCGACGAGATTCCGGAAGTGGTCGAGGCCTATCGTCTCACGGGGACCGTGGATTACATTCTCAAGGTCGTCGTCGCCGACATGGCCGCCTATGACGCGGTCTACAAGCGCATGATCCAACGGCTGGAATTCAGTCAGGTCAATTCCATGATTTCCATGGAAGAACTGAAATTCACCACGGCCATCCCGACCTCTTATTTGTAAGACAGTCCAGACATCGCACCTCCTCCGTGAAATCGGTGGGCAAAAGCAACACCTCGCGGCTTCGATCACCGCAAATGTGAGGAAGAGCCTCGACCATGGCGCCGATCCGCTGTCGGCTGAAACTGCCGGGCCATCACTGGCGCGGCAGGCTTTGGCGGGATCATGAGCCGCTGAACATCTATGCCAGACAAAATCGCTTCGGCAACCGACACATGCGACGCGGGGGCTCAGCTGTTCGCGCGGCGATTGAAGCGCAGCGAAGACACGAAGGACAGCGCGATGATCGTGGCGCCGAGCAGACCTGTCACCACCTCGGACACATGCACGAGACTTTGTGCGAACATGATGACCGCAAGCGCGAGGATGGAATAGAACGCACCGTGTTCGAGAAAACGGAACTCGTTGAGGGTTTCCTTTTCCACCAGCATGATCGTCATCGAACGCACATACATCGCACCGATGCCGAGGCCGATGGCGATCAGGAACAGGTTGTTGGTCAGAGCGAAGGCGCCGATCACCCCATCGAAACTGAAGGAGGCATCGAGCACTTCGAGATAGAGAAAGGCGCCGAGACCGCCAGCGCGTGCGGCGCTTTGAATTTCGGATTCGGCATCCAGCACATGGCTCAGCGTTTCGACGCACATGAACACCACAAGGCCCATGATCGCGGCTTTGAAAAAGGTCGCCTGATCTTCCGTGCCCAGAAAAAGACCGAACCCCAGAACCAACAAAAGCACCGTGCCATAGGTGACGCCCTTGATCGTGCCCATGGAGCGGAGTTTGCGTTCGATGCGGCTGATCCAGTCAATCTCCTTGGCCTCGTCCATAAAGAACGACAGCGCCACCATGCCCAAAAACGCGCCACCAAAGGCCGCGATGGAAAGATGGCTCTCGGCCATGATGCGCGCGTATTCCTGCGGCGCGCTGATCGACAGGCGCAGGGCCTCGACCGGCCCGACCCGCGCGGCGATGGCGACGATGGCCAAAGGAAAGATGATCCGCATGCCGAAGACGGCAATCAGGATGCCCCAGGTCAGGAACCTCTGACGCCAGACCGGCGTCATGGTCTTGAGTTTATTCGCATTCACGATGGCATTATCGAAGGACAGGGAGATTTCCAGAACGGCCAGCACAGAGCCGATCAACAGGAACGACAGGGCCGCGCGGAGCGTACCGTCGAAGCGGTAGCCAAGCCAAAAAGTCGCCATGAGACCCAGAACCGTCACAAGGATCGCCCATTTGAAATAGTGAAGTAGCGTTTTCATATCGTCCTCTTGGAAAGTCATCTCAGGCGTTGATGAGCGCCTGCCGCGCCCGGCGGCGTTCGGCCTGAACGTCCGGGTCGGAATCGAGACCCGCGGCCAAAAGCCGTTGCGTGTACCCCTCTTTGGGGGCGTCGAAAATCTGCCGCACGGAGCCTTGTTCTACGATCTCACCGCGTTTCATGACCAGAACCCGGTCGGCAAAGTCACGCACCACCGGCAGGTCATGCGCGATAAAGATAAAGGCGATGCCGAGGCGGTCGCGCAGCTCGCCCAAAAGCGCGATCACCTGCGCCTGAATGGACACGTCGAGCGCGGAGACCGCCTCGTCGCAGATGATCAGATCGGGTTCGAGCGCCAAGGCCCGCGCAATCGCGATCCTCTGACGTTGCCCACCCGAGAATTGATGCGGATAGCGCAGCGCGTGATTGGCCTGAAGCCCGACCTGTTCGAGCAATTCCTCAACGCGCGCCCGCCATTTCGCCTTTGGCAGGATGTCGGGATGGATCACCCAGGCCTCTGAAATGATGTCATACACGGACATATGCGGATTGAGGGATTGGGTCGGGTCTTGGAACACCATCTGCAACTGACGGCGCAGCTTGCCCATCTCTTTCGGGGATTTCGCGAGAATATCCTCGCCCTTCCACGCCACGGTGCCGCCAGAGGCCTCTTCGAGCCGCAACATGAGCCGCGCAATCGTGGATTTGCCGGAGCCGGATTCGCCCACAACAGCAAGCGTTTCACCCGCGTGGAGATCGAAATTTGCCTCCCTGAGCGCGTGGAATTGACCGTAGTTTTTTTTCAGCCCCCTCACCTCAAGGATTGGCGTCTTGCTCTGCTCATGGTCGCGCATCGCGCCCTTGCCGGGGGCGGCGGCCAAAAGCTTGCGCGTGTAGGGGTGCTGCGCGTTGTGATAAAGCGCGCGCGGGGTGCCGCTTTCGACGATCCGCCCGCCTTCCATCACCACCGCACGGTCGGCGGCCTCGGCCACAACACCCAGATCGTGGGTGATGAGCAACAGGCCCATGCCGGTCTCTGCCTGCAATTCTTCGAGCAAGGACAAAACCTCGGCCTGCACCGTGACATCGAGCGCCGTGGTCGGCTCATCCGCGATCAGAATGTCAGGCTTGAGCACCAAAGCCATGGCGATCATGAGGCGTTGCCGCTGACCGCCGGAGAATTCATGCGGGTATTTGCCCATCGACTCCTTGGCGTTCGGAATGCCGACACGGTCCATCAGTTGCAGCGCACGCGCGTAGGCCTCAGTCTTAGACCGCCCGTGCGCCATCGCGGTTTCCGCGATTTGCCAGCCGACCGGATAGACCGGATTGAGATGGCCCAGAGGGTCTTGGAAAATCATCGAAATCCGCTTGCCGTTGAGGCGACGCCGGTCTTCCTCGGAGGCTTTCAGCAAATCCATCCCGTCAAAGAGAATTTCGCCGCTGGTGATCTCGCCCGGCGGCATGTCGATCAGGTTCATGATCGCAGAGGCCGAGACCGATTTGCCCGACCCGCTTTCCCCCAAGATCGCGAGGGTTTCGCCACGGTCGAGGTGCCAGGAAATGCCGTTCACCGCATTGACCATGCCGTTGACGGTGTGAAACCGGACGGAGAGGTCGCGCACTTCGAGAAGATGATCAGCCATTCTTTTTCCCTCCGATTTCAAGGCGCCAGCGTTGGGTCGGATTGAGCGCGACGCGCATCCAGCTCGACAGCAGGTTTAGGGACATGGTGGTCAGGATGATCGCGAGACCCGGCCAGAACGCGAGCCACCACGCATTGGTGAGATACTGGCGGCCCTGGCTCACCATGAGACCCCATGTGATCTCAGGCGCCTGAATGCCGATCCCGAGGAAGGAGAGCGCGGATTCTGCCAGCATGACAAAGGCGAAGTCGAGCGTCGCAATGGTCAAAAGCGTCGGCAGGATCACCGGCAGGATGTGCTTAAAGATGATGCGTCGGTTCGAGGCGCCCATGACCTTGGCGGCCTGCACGAACATCCGTTCGCGCACTTCCAAAACCTCGGCACGCGTGGTGCGCAGGTAGATCGGGATCCGCGTGATCGCCAGCACAAGCACGAGGTTCCCGATAGAAGGCTCCAACATATAGAGCACGATGACGGCCAGCAGGAGCGAGGGAAAGGACATGATCACATCGGCCAGACGCATGATGACTTCGCCGGTCCAGCGCCCGGCATAGCCCGCGATCAGCCCCAAAGTCGCTCCGACCGTCAGAGATCCAAGCACCGCCCCCGCCGCAATCACCATGGTGTTTTGCGAGGCAACAATGATCCGGGCCAAAAGCGGACGCCCCAAGGCATCCCCGCCGAGAATATAGAAAAACCCACGCGACAGATCGAAGGGCGGCGCATTGCGCGCCCGCAGGTTGGTTTTCGTCGTCATCTCCTCGAGTGACATCGGACCGAAGAGAGCGCCCAGAAGCACGACGAGCAGAAAGAGCATCGCCATAAAGGCCAGTTTATCGGCCCAAAGCATGCGCAGAATGCGGCGCAGGCCGGTCGCCCCGGCGGTTGCCGTAACGGGAGGGGCCTTGGCGGTATCGGTGGTGGTCTCGCTCATGCGTCCCTCCTCAGGCCCGGATACGCGGATCGAGCAGCGCATAGGCGATGTCGATCAGAATATTCATGATAAAGATCGCGATGGCCGTCACCATGATGGCCGCCAGGATCACGTTAAAATCGCGCTGAAGGATCGAGTCGATCATCAGCTTGCCGACACCGGGAAAGCCGAAAATCGTCTCCACCACGACCGCGCCATTCAAAAGCGCCGCCGCCTGATCGCCGATCACGGTGATGACCGGCAACATGGCGTTGCGCAGCGTGTGGACGAAAATCACAGGGCGGTTCTTAACCCCCTTGGCGCGCGCGGTTTTGACATAGGGCGCGCCCAGCGCATTGATCATCGACCCGCGCACGACCTGCAAAATGAGACCGAAGGGGCGGATGAACAGCACGGAAATCGGCAAAATCCAGTGCCAGACCGATCCGGTCCCCGAAGTCGGCAGCCAGCCGAAAGTGACGGAAAACAGAACGATGCCGACGATGGCGATCCAGAAATCCGGCGCAGAGGCTCCGATCAGAGACAGCACGGAGGCAAAGCGATCGAAAGGCCGCCCGACCTTAAAGGCGGCAATGGAGCCGACGATGATCGCGGCCACTGTCACGAGCGCCATGGTGATCACCGCCAGTTGCAGCGTCCAGACGAAGGCTTCGAGAACCACCTCGATGGCAGGCCGCGCTTTGCGCAGGCTGTCTCCGAAATCGAGATGGATCAAATCGGAGAGATACCGACCGAACTGGACCAGAACCGGGTCGTTCAGCCCATGGATTTCCCGGAAATTCTCCCGCATCGCCTCGGAGGCATCCACCGGCAGATAAAGCGCCGCAGGATCGCCCGTCAGGCGCGACAGGAAGAACACGAGGACGATCAGGACCATCAGCGAGACAAAGCTCGACAACGCCCGTTTTCCCAGCATCTTTTTCATGTGTCTCTCCGTCTTCATAATGAGACACGCATGGGGGGAACGCCCCATGCGTGTCTCGGGATTCAGGGCTTACTTCACACCGATTTCGGCAAGTTGAAGCTGGCTGTTGGTCGCGATGGTCGGGGTGAAATCAACAGCTTCACCCACGCGGGCGTGACCCACCATGTGGAACAACAGGACGTCTGCCACGACATCGTCGTGCAGATACCCGAAGAGTTCCGACCAAAGCGCCTCGCGCTCATCGCCAGTGGCCGCGGTCGCCTGTTCGATCAGCTCATCGACATGGCTGTCGTCGATGCCGGACTGACGGCCCTCGGAATGGTACTTGAAGTACATCGAAAACACCGGATCGCCACGCGAGTTGTCGTGCTGCGCGCCCACGAGAATCGGCTGATCCTGCACATAGGGTTTCGAGTAATATTGCTCGTGCTCAGCCACTTCGACCATTTGCAGACGGACATTGAACCCGGCCTCGGAGAGCATCGACTGGATCGCCTCATAGGTCTCCGTCGCGCCGGGGAAGTTGCCCGTGCGACCGACCAGCAGGATTTCCGTGTCCACAGGCACGCCGTCCGCCTTGGCCTCTGCCAAAAGCGCCTTGGCCGCATCGACATCGTAGTCCCAGGCCTTTGTGTCCGGGTTCCAGCCCAGCGTGGTCGGCACGTTGATCGCGGTGGCCACCTGCGTGCCCTCGGCCAGAATGGTGCCGATAAAGGCGTCGCGGTCGATGGCGAGGTTCAGCGCCTTGCGCACGCGGATGTCGTTCAAAGGCGCCATGGAGTTGTCGACCCTGAGATAGGTGGTCTCCGAGTTCGGATAGGCCATATCCATGTCGGTGGTCGCATCAATCGCGGAAATCGAGGGCGCGATATCGGCCTCTCCCGTCGCCACCATTGCCGCGCGCACGGAGGGATCGGAGCGGAAGGCATAGGTCGCTTTGGTCACTGCGGGCTGTTCGCCCCAGTAATCCGCGCGGCGCTCAAGCGTGATGCTCTGACCCGGCTCCCAGTCGGATAGGACATAGGGGCCTGTGCCCACCGGCTCACGGGTGAATTCGATCGGCGTCTCGGACGGCACGATGGTCAGCAAGGACAACAAAAGCGGCAGGATCGGCTGGGCCGGATCGGTTTTGAAGTCGATGGTCAAATCGTCCACCACGCTCGGCGTGATGTCGATGCCTTCGTAGTAGCGCGAGATTTCGCAGGTGATCTGATCGCTGCCCGCACGTTCGAAAGAATGCTTCACATCGGCGGCATCGAAAGCCGTGCCATCGGAGAAAGTCACGCCCTCGCGCAGGTGGAACCGCCAGGTGGTGTCATCCACCATCTCCCAGCTCTCCGCCAACCGCGGTTTGAGCCCCTCATCGCCGCGCACGTCAAGCTCGGTCAGGGTTTCACTGATGTTGCCCAAGACGATGCGGCCGATGTTGGAGCGCGTCGCCATACAGGGCTCGACCAGATCGGGCTCTTCGCCAAGCACGATGGTCACATTGGCCTCCTGCGCGAAAGCCGGGCTTAACGCCGACGTCGCCAGTAGCACCCCGGCAAGAAGTGTAGACTGTTTCATATTTCCTCCCTGAAAGCAGATTGCTTTCTCAACTCCCGAGCGCCTCCACGCTCTCTTATGGGCGCAGCCCGCAATTCAATGCGTCACCGCCTCCCGCGGCCTCTGCGCACCCTCATTATTGGTAAAGTTGAAAACTAAAGTCAAACCCCCAATTTTACCCATCCTAAAATTTCATTTAATTCCTTGTTTTTAAATTATATTTATAAATATTCAACTCAACCCAAGCCCCTCACAACAGTGCAAAATACTTTCACAACTTGACAAGTTGTACATTAATCTGATCACTTGTCATTCAGACCACAAGGGGAGGAGACCCGCATGACGCCGGAAGAAATCGCTAAAAACATGAACGGATTGCTGTCATCGCGCCCCGATAGCCACCCCGATGGCCAGTGGGCGATTCTCCCGGCAGAGACGATTCAGAATCATGCAGCTTTTCTGGCGCGCCTGCCCGATGGTGCACTGGCCTGCGCTTGGTTCGGCGGCACGCTTGAGGGCAAATCGGACATCTCCATCTATGCGACCATTCTGGAGGAAGACGCCCCCCAATGGGGCCCCGTGGCACAGCTGACCGACGACCCGGATCGCTCCGAACAAAACCCCGTATTATTCACAGCCCCAAATGGCAAAATCTGGCTTTTCAACACCGCACAACCCGCTGGAAACCAAGATGAATCGCGCGTTTTCATGCGTCCAGTCATACGCGCGGGAGACCGGCTGACGTCTGGCGAAAAACGCGACATCGGGCTTCCGAATGGCACTTTTATTCGCGCGCGCCCTTTTGTGCGCGACGATGGCGCCTGGGTGCTTCCGCTGTTTTGCTGCAACCCGCGAGACGGCATGCGCTGGACCGGCGCCTTCGACACGGCAGCTATCGCGGTGAGCACGGACGATGGTGACAGCTGGTCCGTGACGGAGGTTCCTGATTCACCGGGCGCGGTGCACATGACCCCCGTCGCGCTGGACGGCAACGACATGGCGGCCTTTTACCGCCGCCGCCAATCGGACTTTGTGCATCGTTCTGAAAGCCGGGACGGCGGGCGAAGCTGGAGCGCGCCTGCCCCGACGGATGTGCCGAACAACAACAGCTCCATCGGCGTCGCCTGCCTGACCGACGAGGTGCTCGGCATGGTGTGCAACCCCATCTCAGCCGCCGAATCCACCTCCCGCCGCGCGTCGCTTTATGACGAGCTCGAAGAGGAGGACGACCGCCCCGAAGGCGAAGGGTGCCGCCCGATCTGGGGTGTCGAGCGCGCGCCCCTGACGCTTTGCCTCTCTGCCGATGGCGGCCAGACGTTCCCCACCCGCTACACCGTCGAGACGAGCGCAGGCACCTGCCTGTCGAACAACTCCATCGACGGGCACAACAAGGAACTGTCCTATCCTGTCCTCTTGCCGCGCGCGGATGGCGGGCTGGACATCGCCTATACGCTCTACCGCCGCGCTATCCGGCATGTGCGCTTGAGCCCCGAGACCGTGGCCGACCTCGTCGCCCAAACCGTTTGAAAGGAGCGCAACATGTCGACCATGGATCGCCTTATCACCATCCATCAACCCAAACGCCTTGAGATCGGCGTTGGCGCGGCGGCGAAAGTCGGCGTCTGGGCCGAATTCGCCAAGCGTCCGCTTGTGATCGCCTCTGGTCCGACCGCCACCTATGTCGACCGCCTCGGCCTGTCTGGTGACATTCTGATCATCGACAACGTACCGCCTGAGCCCGACCTTCCGTCCTTCAATGCCGTTCTGGAGCAGGCCCGCACCCATGCGCCCGACCTGATTGTCGGACTTGGTGGCGGCTCGGTTCTCGATGTCGCCAAACTGGTCGCCGCGCTTTGGGACGGCACCCAAACGCTCACAGAGGTGGTCGGCCCGGACAAGGTCGCCGGGCGCAACACGCCGCTGGTGCAGGTCGCCACGACCGCAGGCACCGGCTCAGAGGCCGGCATCCGCGCGCTGATCACCGACCCGGAGACAAAATCGAAACTGGCGGTGGAAAGCCCGCATCTCATCGCCGATCTCGCCGTGCTCGACCCGGAACTGACCTATTCCGTGCCGCCCGCCGTGACGGCGGCCACCGGCGTGGACGCCATGGCGCATTGCGTCGAGGCCTTTACCAACATCAACGCGCATGACCTGATCGACGGCTACGCCCGCATGGGGTTCGGACTTGTCGGCAAATATCTCAAACGCGCAGTCGAGGACGGCACGGATAGCGAAGCGCGCGCGGGGATGATGCTGGCCTCCTATTATGGCGGTATCTGCCTTGGCCCCGTGAACACGGCGGCAGGGCATGCGCTGGCCTATCCGCTCGGGACGCGGCTGTCCTTGCCGCACGGATTGGCCAATGCGATCATCTTCCCGCATGTTTTGGCCTTCAACCAGCCTGTTGCTCCCAAGAAGACCGCTGAAGTCGCCGAGGCGCTCGGGCTGCACAATGCTGGCAGTCAGGAGGCGCTGAAAGCAGCGGCTTTCGAATTCTGCCGCGATCTTGGCATCGAAATGCAGCTCAAAGCGCATGGCGCAGAGGAGCAGGACCTTCGCACCTGGGCAGAGGAAGCCCATGGCATCCGCCGCCTGATGGACAACAACCCGCGCGAGATGAGCGTCGACGAGATCCATGACCTCTATCGTGACGCGCTCTAAAAGCCTTCCATGATACGAAAAGGGCGCCTCACGCACTGGGCGCGCCTATCATTGGGTTCACCAGACCTCACATCGAGAGATCGAGCATTCCCCCGCCAAACAAACGCTCCCGCGAGTGAATGATATGCCCCCGCATGACGCTGCGGGCGCGCTCTGTGTCGCGGTCCTTGATCGCCTCATAGATGTCACGATGCTCGCCCAGAACATGCTCAAGCGCCGCCGCCCCATCGGACATAAGCGCATCACCGTGCATCTTCATCCCGACATAAATATGGTCGCGCAGCGCCTTCAGGGTTTCGGCGTAATATTGGTTGTTCGAGGCCCTGGCGATCGCGAGATGAAAGGCGAAATCCGCATCTTCGCGGTGCAGGCGCGAGCCAGTCGCATCGGACAAAAGATCGAGCGCACGATCCATTTCATCAAGCACCTCAGCATTACGGCGCTGTGCGGCAAGCCCGGCAGCATCGACCTCGACCGTCAGACGGAATTCGTAGCATCGCTGAATATCCGCGATGGTCTCAACCGGCGTATATCCCAACGCAGGCTCGCGTTTGACCCGCACGAAATTGCCCGCCCCCTGACGCGAGACGATCAACCCTTCTTCACGCAATTGCTCAAGCGCCACGCGCAGCACCGGGCGTGAGACGCCGAATTGGCCGGAAAGATCCTTTTCCGCCGGAAGTTTTTCATTGGCACCGTAATCCCCACGGGTGATCCGGTTTTTCAACGCAGTGTAAACCTTTTCGGACAGCGGTGGCCGCGGCGTGCGCGCGCTTGTATTATCTACGTTTTGCTGGTCCATATTGCCCTCACCGACGGCTCATCGTTTCTTTTACAACATATCTTTTACAAGTTCGGCCAAAAGTTCCGGCGCACCGAAACCACCCGATTTCGTGACGATCTGCATATTGCCCCAAGGCATCCGCACCTCACACAGCGGCAGGCCCGGCCGCAACTCGGCTGTCACTTGTAAACTGTTTATCCCCAGCCGGTCCAGTATGGCTTGTGCAGATTCACCACCACAGACCAGCAGCGCCGCCGGGCGCCTGCGCTCCGCATAATGCGCCACAGTTTCGGCAAAGCGCCGCGCAGCCTCGTGACCTGACAACCCGCCCCCGCCATCGGAGATCGACAGCACGAGAGGCCCGTCAGAGACATCGGCATCCCGCACCTCGCCATCCGGCGCATCCAACACGGTCACGTCCGAGGTCAAAGCCGCGATCTGCGCCAAGGTCACCGGATCACGCGACCCGTTGGCGATCATGAGGGGGGCACGAAGCCCTGCCGCAGCAGGTGCAGAAACACCGGATCGGCGCGCCAGCGCGAAAGACAGCCCGCGCGCACCGACCCAGAGCGTTGTGCTCTTTGAAGCACAGACAATCCGGTCCAGATCTGCGTCACTTTCGCAATCGGGCACCTCCACAGAGGTCTCGAAACACGCCACAACACTCAGCGGAGCGGATACCCCCTCCCCCACCAGCATTCCAGTCTCGACGCAGCGCCCCATCTCGGGAATTGCCGGACAGGCGACAAGTCGCGCGCCATCGAACCACTTTACCATCACCCCGGTCTCTGCGGCGATATTGCCCTTGAGACGCGAATCGACTTTTTTCATGACGGTTTTGAAAGATCCGGGATGCAAACCGGCCAGCGCAAACATCACCCGTGCTGCCGCGATATCCGGCGCGACCTCGCGACTTGCGGTGTTCACCGCAAGAACATCAGGCGCCAAAGCAAGCGCCTCTGGCACCGCCCCCGGACTGCGCGCGACGACCACGCGCCCCCCCAAGGCCGCAAAGCCGACCGCTGAGTCGAGCGCACCGGTCAAATCATCCGCAACAATGAGCGCTTCCATCTTCATATTTTACCAATTCCAGACATGTTTTGACCAATTATACATGAAGCTCTAAATTAAAATCCACTTGTTTTTAAATGTTTACACCAAAACACCCTTAACGTCCCGCCAAGTTATTGAAACATATTTACCTATAGGTTACTTGTTGTCGCAAGATCGCCATCCCGAGGAGGACGAAACATGAGCGAACCAGTTGTCATCACCATGGGAGATCCCTCCGGCGTCGGCGCAGAAGTGACGATCAAGGCCCTCGCGGACCGTGACGCAACGATGCGCGCCCAGACCATCGTCATCGGCGACCGGGACACGATGGAGCGCGCCGCAAAGGTGTGCGGGGTTGCCTTGCCGATCCTGTCACCTGAGGACGACGGCGACGGCATTCGCGTCGCACATGTCGAGATTGACGAACTTCCCCGCGCCTTCGGCGTCCTGTCTCCGGCCTGTGGCGAGGCGTCGTTTCGCTACATCGCGCGCGCCGTCGAGATGACCATGGCCGGGCAAGCCGCCTGTATCGTGACTGCGCCGATCAACAAGGAAGCGCTGAACTCTGCGGGGCATCATTACGACGGTCACACCGGCATGCTCGCCCATCTCACGGGGTCGAAATCGTCTTGGATGCTGCTGTCGTCTGAGCGGCTGAATGTGGTGCATGTGTCGACCCATGTATCGCTCAAGGATGCCATCAAACGCGCCACGACGGAGCGGGTTCTGGAGACCATTCGCACCGGCCACAAGCATCTCAAGCGCATGGGTCTTGAGGCGCCGCGCATTGCCGTTGCCGGGATCAACCCGCATTGCGGCGAAAACGGGTTGTTCGGGGATGAAGACGACCTGCACGTCGCGCCCGCCGTCGAGGCGGCCCGCGCCGAAGGCATCAATGTTCAGGGGCCGATTTCGGCGGACACGGTGTATCACCGCGCCTATCAGGGGGCTTTCGATCTCGTCGTCGCGCAGTACCACGACCAGGGTCACATCCCGATCAAGCTCGTGGCCTTCGACACGGCGGTGAATGTCTCGCTCGGCCTGCCGATTGACCGCTGTTCCGTCGATCACGGAACCGCCTTTGACATCGCAGGCAAGGGCATTGCCAAGCACGATAACATGCTCTGCGCCCTCGGCTACGCGGCCCAGATGGCCGCCGCAAAAAGGACTTAAGTCATGCCTGAGCAAAAAGAAGCCTTCGTCGCGCTCGTCACCTGTTTCAACGCAGACGAGACCATCAACTACGACGCCACGCGCGCGCAGGTCCGCCGCCAGATCGAGGCGGGCAACAATATCATGTGCGCAGGCACGAATGGCGATTTCTCCGCGTTGACCTTCGACGAGAAAGTCCGGCTGTGTGGCGAAGTGGTGGACGAAGTCGCGGGCAAAGCGAAAGTCATCGTCAACGCCGGGATGCCCGCCACCTATGAGACCACGCTTCTCGCCCGGGAATTCGACCGGATCGGCGTCGACGGCATCGCGGTGATCACACCGTTTTTCATCGCCTGCACCCAAGACGGGCTGATCCGGCATTTCACCTCGGTCGCGGATGAGGTCGAGACAGCGATCTACCTCTACGACATCCCCGCGCGGACCCAGAACCACATCGAGCCGGAGACCGCCCGCGTGCTGGCCGCGCATGGCAATATCGCCGGGATCAAGGATTCCGGCGGCGCGCAGGACACGCTTGAGGCCTATATGGCCGTCGGTCGCGACAAGGACGATTTCGACGTTTACTCCGGCCCGGACCAATTGGTGCATTGGGCGCTGACCCATGGCGCCAAGGGCTGTATTTCAGGGCTTGGCAACGTGTTGCCGGATGTGCTGGCCCAGATCGTCTCTTGTGTGAACGCAGGCGACGAGGCAGGTGCAACCGCGGCGCAAGAGACCTATACGGCCTTCCGCACTGATCTGTATAAATTGGGTTTTCCGCCCGCTCTGGTCAAACGCGCACTCTATCTGCGCGATCCCTCCGTCGGCGCGTCTCGCCAGCCCGCGCTTTTGCCCAACTCTGCACAAGACGCAGAAATCGCCGCCATTTTGAAAAAATACGGGCGCTGAACTTTCGGGCGCGCAAGGCTGCGACGCGTTTGGGGCGTGACCTTGTCAAAATTCTGGCCATACTGGACCTCTGAACGATTGCGCTGTCTCGGAAGGACATGAGGATGGATGCGCCCGACCAGAATCTGATCACCGATGTGCGCGGGGTTCTCGTGGGACATGCAGCCTCCCCGACGTTGAAATCGGGGGTGACCGTTTTGACCTCTGACGCCCCTTTCACGGCCTCCGTGAGCGTAATGGGCGGTGCACCGGGGACGCGTGAGACCGACCTTTTGGCCCCTGATAAATTGGTGGATCGGGTGGATGCTTTGGTGCTGTCGGGCGGGTCGGCATTCGGGTTGGAGGCCTGTGGCGGCGTCTCTGAAGCGCTGCACCGCGAAGGGCGCGGCTTTCAGGCGGGCACAATGTCCGTGCCGATCGTGCCCGGCGCGATCCTGTTCGATTTGATGAATGGCGGCGATAAGAACTGGGCCCAAAACCCCTATCGGGAGTTGGGCGAGGCGGCCTTTCGCAATGCGGCGGAAATATTCGACATCGGCACCCAAGGCGCAGGCTATGGTGCCTTGACCGGCACGATGAAAGGCGGGCTTGGGTCGGCCTCGGCCCGGATTGGCGAAATCACGGTCGGCGCGCTTGTCGCCGTGAACCCGGTGGGCTCGGTGACACCCGAAAACTCCCGCCACTTCTGGGCGGCGCCTTATGAGCAAAACGGCGAATTCGGCGGGCTCGGTGCCGATCCGAACACTGGGCACAGCGGCGCGCCCTTCGGACACAAAATCCCCCCGCTGGAACAGACGAACACGACCATCGCCATTGTCGCGACAGATGCGAAACTGACCAAGGCGGAATGTCATCGCCTGTCTGTTGCGGCCCATGATGGCATCGCCCGCGCGATTGTTCCGGCGCACACGCCCTTTGACGGAGATCTGGTCTTTGCCGCTTCCACTGGGCATTTTGATGTGCCGGAGGATCGCGCCACCGCCTTGGCGCATATCGGGGCTGTGGCCGCGACCTGTCTGGCCCGTGCCATCGCACGTGGGGTCTACTCGGCCCGGGCGGAGGCGGGTGATCTTTTACCCACCTGGTCCGAAGCCTCGATGACCTGAACGGTCAGCCACGCCGCCAGACGGGATCTTCCTTGGCAAAAAACGCCGCGATCCCGTCACGGGTCTCCTCGGTCTCCCAACGATCCGCGAGTGCCGAGGCCGAAAACGCTGCCGCCTCCACAGGATCGCGCCCCGCCAGAGCACGGCACAGCGCCTTGGCCTCTGCCACCGCCCCTGGCGCACATTGCAACAGGGCTGCGATCTCTTCTTCGACAGCGCCGTCCAACGTCTCTGACGGACAGGCCCGCGCGACAACTCCGGCGCGGATCAGAAAGGCGGTATCGAGAGGTTTCGCGTTGAAAAACACCTGACGCGCGAAGGCCTCCCCCGGACGTCCGACCACGAAAGGCCCGATGGTCGCCGGGATCAGCCCCAGCCCACCGCCATAGGCCGCGCCATGCACCCGCCCGTTCACGGGTTTCGGCATGGCATTCCAAAGCCCGAGCATCCGCGCCAAGGTCATGGCCTCATCCATCTTTCCCTGTCGGTCCTTCTCGGCTTGATCGCGCACCCAGCCCAGATCGCCGCCCGCACAAAAGGTTTTGCCCTTGGCTCCCGGCGCGTAGGGGCAAGCACCAAGGTGGAATAGCCCCCTGAAAGGGGGCCGCCAACTGGCATAGATTTGTCCCGCAATTTGGAGGATCAGCGCTGGCTGGGAAACGAGAGAAACCCGAAGAGATCGTATCGAAGCTTCGGCAGGTTGAAGTTCTGCAAGGACAAGGCGCGACGATTGCTGAGGCGGTGCGCCAGATCGGTTATGGCCACACGCTGCGCTATTTGGGGCTGCGCGCGTGGCCATAACCTATAAACAGCGCGTCTTCCCGACATGCTATGGGCCGGAATTTATCGCTCAGAAGGTGCGGGATTGGATCTCTGGCGTCGGCGCCAAAACCGCCTATATCGAACCAGAATCACCCTGGGAGAACGGCTACTGCGAAAGCTACAATGCCCGATACCGCGACGAGCTGCTGAACGGCGAAATCTTCTATAGCTTGACGGAAGCCCAAATCCTGATCGAGCAATGGCGCATCCACGACAACACAGTCAGGCCGCACAGCACATTGGGCTACCGCCCACCCGCACCGCCCGATGGGGGCATGCCAGGCGGCAGTGTTGATGAGGATGAACATCGCATAGATCACCACCACGCTCACACGGGTCGCATCCAAAAGACCGAAGATTGCAAAGAGGATCGGCGCAAAGATCAGGCCGGGGGTGAACAGAAAGCTGTTCACATAGATGTTCAGCGCGGCATTGACCCATGAGGACAGCCCCATCAGCGTGCCGATGATCAGCCCCAGCACCAAGGCAATCGCAAAGCACGTGACCAGGACAGTGAGGCTGGACAGGATATGCGGCGCTCATCTCATGCATCTGGCGCAGACGGTTCCAGAGGTATTCTTTGAGCTCGATGAATTCCGGCATCCGCTCCACCTCTTCCGGGTTGCGCGGGCGTTCGAAATTGATGTCCAGCACCTCTTCGATGCGCCCCGGACGGTTCGACATGAGCACCACGCGGTCGGCGAACAGGATGGCCTCTTCCATGTCATGGATCACAAAGACAACGCTGTGCTGATCGTGTTGCCAGATGTGCAAGAGCTCTTCCTGCATATAGCGACGGGTTTGCTGATCCAGCGCGCCAAAGGGCTCATCCATCAACATGATCGGCGTCGACACCACCAGAGCGCGCGCGAGGCCGACACGTTGCTGCATACCACCGGAGAGCTGTTTGGGATATTTGTCCTCGACCCCTCTCAGCCCGACGAGCGCAATCGCTTCGCGCGCCTTTTCCATACGCTCCGCCTTGCCGACGCCGCGCATCTCTAAACCGAAAGCGACGTTCTGCAACACGCTGGCCCAAGGCAACAGCGCAAATTTGAGTTGCCCCTAGTTTTAGAGACCTGCCTTGTTCAGATTGAGCTGTCTGGCTTCGAAGTCAACGGGCGACAGCAGACCGTTGTTCGTGTGCTTCCGTTTTGGAGTGTAGAACATCTCGATGTACCCGAACACGTCGTGCCTTGCGGCTTCGCGGGTCGGGTAGGTTTTTCGCCTGATCCGTTCCCGTTTCAGCAGTTGGAAGAAGCTCTCCGCGACGGCGTTGTCATGGCAGTTTCCGCGTCGGCTCATGCTGGGTTCCAGGTTGTGCTGTGTCAGGAAAGACAGCCATTCCCGGCTGGTGAACTGGGAGCCCTGATCGGAATGCACCGTGGCACGGCCAGCGGGCTTTCGCCGCCACACAGCCATCAGCAAGGCCTGCAGGGCGAGGTCTGTCGTCATGCGGGACTGGGCCGACCAGACAACGGTGAGCCATTGATGCGCCATTGGTTCAAGCGCAATGGCGAACGCGCAACAACAGGTCGGTGACGACACACAGGGACAGCCAGCCCTCGTGGGTCTTGATGTAGGTGATGTCGGTGACCCAGACCTGATCGGGGACGGATGCCTCGAACTTCTGTTCCAGCCTGTTCTCAGCCACGATGGCAGGCTTGCCACGATAGCGGCCGGGACGGCGTCTGTAGCCGATCTGTGCCGCTATCCCGGCCAGGGATGCCAGACGGGCCACCCGGTTCTCGGAAACCCGTTCGCCCTGGTCGCGCAGGTCATCGGCCAGCTTGCGATAGCCATAGACCTTGCCGCTGTCGGACCAGGCCTGCCGGATCACCCCGGTTTGGCGCACATCTTCCAGCGCACGCCGGCTTAACGGTTCCTTAAGCCATGCGTAGAACCCGCTGAAATGGACCTCCAGCATCCGGCACATAGCCCGAACACGAAACTGATCACGATGCGCGCTGATAAACGCGTACTTCACTTTGCATTCTGCGCGAAGTACGCGCTCGGCATTGCCCTCGGACCAATGGCGGACAAGCCTCGCCCTTTTTAATATATCGCGCTCCTCGGTCATCCTGGCCAACTCGCGCTTCAGCCGACGGTTCTCGGCTTCATGATCCACACCGGGCTTGGGCGCGGGGTCCCCGAACAGCTTCATACATTTGTACAGAGAATGCCTGCGCACGCCCAGTCGCCGGGAAACCTCCCGAACCGGATAGCACCGCACCGTGATCTGATGCACCGCATCGCGCTTCAAATCGTCGCTGTAGTTGCTTCTCCCCATGTCGGCCTCATTGCCTCAAAGTTAGGGAGAAAAGCGTCTACAAATCTAGGGGAAACTCACTTGAAGTGTTTGGACACGAGCACATCGCAGAAATGGCTCACGTCATTCCACATGGCGCTGCAGGGCCCCGCCATGAAGATCGACCAGTAGGCGACTTCGAGCCTGATGCGTTCGAAACCTTAATCTCGCTCTGCCGAACCTGCCAAACGATGGTCGATAAAACCCCCAAAGGTGTGTGACGTCAACGCCAATGGGCCGGTCCGGCAACTGGTTGCGAAACAGACGAAATGCGTCAGCGGCCTTACCCCCAAAGTTCTCCCATCAGTGGACCGCCGCGTACATGATCTTTTCTTCCGTGGCGTCCGAGGGGCTGAATTCCTCGACCACGCGGCCCAGACGGCTCACGAGAATCCGGTCAGAGATCACCAGAATTTCCGGCAGATAGGACGAGATCACCAGAACCGCGATGCCGCTGTCGGCAAGGTTCTGGATCACCTTATGGATCTCCGCAATCGCGCCCACATCCACACCCCGGGTCGGCTCGTCAAAGATCACCAGCTTGGGTTTTTGCGTCAGGGATTTCGCGATCACCACCTTTTGCTGGTTGCCACCCGACAGTTCGACGATCTTCGCATTCGGGTTGATCGCCCGGATTTGCAAAAGCTTCGACCATTCCTCCGTGATCTTCTGCTGCGCGCTCGCGGTGGTCAGGCCAGCGGGCGGCGGGTTGGTTACGATATCGCCCATATAGATGTTCTCGGCGATGGACATCTGGTCAAAAAAGCCTTCGGCCTTGCGGTCCTCCGTCACGTAGACGATGCCATCCATCACCGCCTTATGCGGCTGGCGATAGCGCACGGATTTGCCCAGATAGCGCAGCTCCCCACCGTGGAAGAAATTGCGTTTGAGCACGCCGGAGATGATCTTCGCCGTCTCGGTCCGCCCCGAACCGATCAGCCCGAAAAGCCCTGTCACCTGCCCTTCGTAGAGCGAAAACGAGGTGTTGCGCACCATGGACCCCATCGACAGATTCTCAACGCTCAGCACCTTTTTGCCCGGCTGCCGCGCGCCGTCTTCGGAGTGTTTGTGGTAGAACAACTCGTCCGAGAGGCTGCGCCCGACCATATGGCCGATGATGCTGTCACGGTCGAAGGTGTCGGTGGTGTCAGAGGCCACCAATTCGCCGTCGCGCAGGATGGTGATCCGGTCCGAAATCGCCAGAGCCTCTTCCAGCGCGTGGCTGATGAAGACGATGGACACACCGCGTTTACGCAGCCGTTCGATGAGCGAGAAGAAATAGTGTTTCTCCTCCGGCGTCAGCGTCGCGGTGGGTTCGTCGAAAATGATCACACGGGCGTTGAGGCGCACCGCACGGGCGATCTCGACCAGCTGCTTTTGCGCCGCGCCCAGCATCGAGACATTGGCCCAAGGGTCGACGTTGAAGTTCAGAGACGACAGGAATTGCTGCGCAGCAATGTAGAGCCCGCGCAGCCGGTTGAAGAGTTTCTCTTCGCCCAGATAAAGGTTCTGCGCCACGGTCATCGAAGGCACGAGGCTGGTCTCCTGAAACACCATGGCGATGCCGTTGTCCAAGGCCTCGGCGGGGGTCGCGAAGTTGATCGACTTGCCGTCCAAAAGGATCTCCCCCTCGGAGCGTTGGGTCACCCCCGCGATCATTTTGGTCAGCGTCGATTTGCCCGCGCCATTCTCGCCCAAAAGCGCGTGAATTTCACCGGCGTGCAGGTGGAAATCGACATTGCGCACGGCAAAGACGCCTCGATAATCCTTCGAGACATTCTGCATTTCAATCAAAGGGGCTCTCATGATTGCTCTCCTTTTTGGGCTTCATCCGGCAGGCTCAACACCACGTCGCCGCCATAGGAGGTGACGCGCAGGCCCTCAGGCGTGACGCAGGCGCTGGTGATGCCGTGGCGGGTGCCATCGGCGCGGCTGTGGAAACTGCGGCGCGGCAAAAAGCTTTCGTCCAGCGCGACCAAAAGCCCGTAGGAGCGCGTCGGCGCCCAGGGTTTCAGGATGCCCAACTGTTTGACCGCCCCGCCCTGAAGCGGTTCGCGGTAGCTGTCGCCGGAGCGCAGCGCGGGCGCGACCCAGAATTGCGGCGGCACCTCCGCCATCATCCGCGTGCGATAGGCCGGTTCGCGCAGCACGAATTCAATCAGCTGGCTGCGCGGCGCAAAGCAACAGAGGTAGGCGCCTGCGTCGGAGGCGACCAAGCGCCCCGGATAGGCCGGAAGGTTGTCGAGCACGACATCGGGCACACCGCCGACCATCGGAAGCGCGATGAGACGATTGCGCCAGGCCTCGGACACGATCACGCGGCCCTTGTCCTCTTGGCACATCAGGCCCGAAGGCCAGGCCAACCCCTCCGCCAAACGGCGCGGCGTCTCACCAGGTTTGACCGCCCAGACGGCTCCGTCCATGCGGCGTTCCATCAGGTTGCGCGCCCAGTCTTCTGGGCTGTGACGCGTCGAGCCTCTGGCCAGAATAAGCGTGCCGTCTTTGGCAAAACTCATCGCGGTGAGGCATCCGGCACCACTGAAGGCACGCGCTGACACCAATTCCGTCTCGCCCGTCTCAAAGCGCAGCATCACGCCCTGTCCCGCGATGGCCACGGCCAGTGTGTCACCGGCTGCCAAAGCTGTGATCGCGCCCTCATAGCGGGCCACTTCGGTCAACGTGCCCGCCGTGTCGCTGCGGTACAGAACCGGCCCGCTCGACAGATACACATCGCCCCGCCAGAGCGTGAGATTGTCCGGCGTCGGGATTTCCGCCCACACGGGCGCGTTTTCCAGCGCCATGTTGGCTTTGAACGCCCCGTCCATCGGTGGTACGGTCACCGCCGCCTCGCCCGCGCCGGTCACCCGGTCGAATACGCGCTTGAATGCCGTCATCATGTGCGCCCCCAATAGTCGTTCTGGCTGGTCCATGTTTGGTCCGCCTCGGGCAGTTCGTAACGCCCGATCCGGTTGTTGTTGATGCCGCCCAAATAGAGCGCGCCCTTGTGTTCGCGGATCGAGGTGATCTGTGGATGCGCCTCGCCGCTCAGGTCCCAAAGCGACTCCGTCACCGTGCCGTCCAAAGTCATCTTGAGCACGCAGCCGGTGTTGAGATTCGGGTAAAGCCATTCGTCCATGGCGACACGCTGCGCCATACGTTTGCGAAAGCCCGGCATCTTGAGGCTGAGATCAAAGGCCGGCGAGCGCATGCCCGCGAGCGCGACCCAATAGGTGCCGTCAGAGGCACGGTTGATGTTGTCCGGGTAGCCGGGAATGTCTTCGATCACCGGTTCGACCTGACCCTTGCGGGGGCCCGCGAACCAGAACCGGCTGATGCGGCAGGCCCATGTTTCGGCGAACAACAGCGACTCCCCGTCATCGACCATGCAGATACCGTTCGGGAACACCCGGCCAGAAAGCACCGTGCGGGTCGAGCCGTCTTTCGGATCATAGGCCAGAATGCGCCCGTTGCCGCGTGCCTCCAAAGCGTCCACAGCCCAGTCGCTGACGCCATAACGAATGGTGGCCTCGGAAAAATAGACCCGGCCATCGGCGGCGATGTCGAGATCGTCGGCCATTCGGATGCGTGAGTCGTCGATGATCGAGAACAGGCTGCGGTTGGTCTCATCCGAGAGACATTTGATCTCGCGCTCGGGCGTGACCATGTAGAGGCCCATCCCCGCAACACAGGCGTGCAGATTGTCGTCCTTATCCATCGCGAGGCCCAAGGGGAAGCCCCCCAGATGCACGAAGACCTCCGAACGGGTGTAGTCGGGGGCAAAGAAGCGCACGATGTCGCCCTGACGCCCGCCGGTGTAGAGGTTGTCGTTCGAGTCGAAGATCATGTCTTCCGGCCCGTCGAGATCGCCCAGACCGATCGCCGTCACATCGCGAAACTTGTCGTTGAGCGCATAAGACGAGGTGGCGTCGACATTGGCAGACGGGTCTTCGGGCAGGTCGAAATAGGTCGGCGAGACATAGACCCGCGACAGGAGTTTGTGGCGGTTCTTCACCCAGCGGATGTCCACGGCCACGGCGAGCAACAGAAGCATGCCAAGCACCAGAGGCGTCGAGCCGGAGGGCATGTTGAGGCGGATGAGGCTGTTGGTGACCATGAGCACGATGACCGTGCCGATGAAGGCCTTGAACACCGACCCGCGCCCACCGCCGAGGCTGATCCCGCCCAAGACGCAGGCGGTCAGCACGGTGACTTCGAGGCCGATGCCGGTGTCCGGTCCGACGCTGCCCAGACGTGCGGCGTAGAAAATCCCGGCCATCGCAGCCATGACGCCGGAGATCACATAGGTCGCGCAGACCGTGCGGCGCACCGAAATCCCGGCGTTATAGGCCGAACGGCGCGAGCCGCCGACGGCGAGGATGTGCCAGCCAAAGCGCATGCGCGACAGCACGAGGTGCACGAGAATGGCCACCGCCACAAGCAACAGGAAGTTGACCGGGATGCCGAGGATGAAGCCTTCGCCAAGGTAAAACCAGGCCTCCGACATGGTCATGCTCATCGCGACTTCGCGGGCATAGCTCAGGATCAAAAGATCGACCATGGCGCGCACGATGATCAGCGTCGCGAGCGTGGTCAGAAAGGCGCGAAGGCGCAAATAGCCGATCAGGATGCCGTTCATCAGACCGATAAGGGCGCCCACGCAAAGCACGGCGGGCACCACGGCCCAGACCGGCCAACCGAGAGAATTGATCAGCGCCAGAGAAACGAAATTCGCCATGGCAAAGGTCGAGCCCACGCTGAGATCAATCCCGCCGGCGAGCATCACAAGCCCCAGCCCGATGGAAATCAGCGCCACTTCGCCCAGCTGGCGGGCGAGATCGGAAAAGCCTGCGGGGCTGAGAAAGCCAGGGATCAGCGAGCCAAAGAGGCCCACGACGATCAAAAGGAAGGCAAAGGGGATCGCATTGTCGATCCAGTTCTTGGACAACACCTCGCCCAGGAGGTGATCCGGCACGTAGCGATAACGCCACTTTGCATAGGTGTCGGAGACGGACATATCGGAAACCCTCTCGAAATGAGGTGCGCCCTTGCGCGGCCCCGTAGGGCCGCACGTCAGACGTCATGTGAGTGGAAAGTCGTGGATCAGAACGGCGCCTTGGCGACGTCGTCCATGGTCCAGCAGGAATCGTCGCGCATCGTGTCTTTGGTCAGATCGCGGATCGGGGTGTAGAGCGCATAGGGCGCCTCGCCCGGTTCGAGATCAGACTGCATGACCTGCGCAATCGCGTTGGTGAGATCACGGGCCTGACCGAAGGCGTCATAGCTGACGTAGCCGGTGAAGGCGCCATTGGCGAGACTGTCACAGGCCGGTTTCTGACCGCCGCCATTGGTAAAGAGCTTGATCTCGCCCACCTTGTCCGCCTCGCGGATCGCTGCGGAGACACCGGCGTCCATGACTTCCCACAGGCCGATATAGCCGCACAGGTCGGGGTTCTGTTTGATCACGGTCGAGGCGACGGAATGCGCCTTGGTCGCGTCCCAGTCGGCGGACTGGCTGGAGACCACTTCGATCTCCGGGTGCTCGGCCAGAACGTCCTCGATGGCGCTCATTGTGATGGCGTTGTTGGGGTTCGTCGGCGTGCCCTGCATGATCGCGATCTTGCCACTGCCGCCCGCCTCCGGGGAACAGGCGTTGATCGCCATAGTCGCCTGATGCTCGCCCACCTCGTACCAATTCACACCGACATAGGCGTCGGTGGTGGCGACCGATTTCAGGTTGATCTGAATGACCTTGATCCCGGCCTTTTGCGCACGCGCCAGAAGGCGGGCGTAGACCTGCATGTCGGGGTTGTGCACGACCATGAGATCGGGCTTTTCGCTGATCAAGGTGGTCAGCGCCTGCGCACCCACATCGCTCGACCAATTCGGGTCACGGATCGACAGCTCATAACCGAGACGGTCGGCCTGGGTCTGCATGCCCTCGGCCCAGACCTGCGGCAGATCAAAGCTCATGGCGAGCGGCAGGAAGACCACCTTCTTGTCCTTGAGCGCGTCGTAATAATGCGGCGCGAGACCGTCGTCGAATTGTTCGGCCTGCGCGATCTGTGCAGCTCCCCCCGCCAGTGTCAGCGCCATCAGCGCGCCTTTCAAAATGCCCTTCATGAGTTCCTCCCTCGTGTCCTAGAGCGTCATTTAAGTCTTTGATGTTTGGTCAGATATCCCCTTGCTGCGCGGTTTGTTCGTCGCGCGGGTTCACGAAACTGTCGACGATGATCGCCACCAACAACACAGCCCCCTTCACAAGGTTCTGAAGCGTGAAGGACAAGTCCATGATGGTCATGCCGTTGAGCAGAATGCCGATCAGAACCGTGCCGACGATGACATTGCGCACGCCGCCCTTGCCACCGCTCAGACCAATCCCGCCCAGCACGACCACAAGGATCACGTCGTAGACCATGGTCGATTGCGCAACGCGGATGTTCACAGTCGCCAAAAGCGAGGCGGTGATGATCCCGGCGCCAAAGGCAATCACGGAAGACAGCAGATATTGCAGCACCGTCATCGGACGCGCCGGAATGCCGGTGATGCGCGCGGCTTCATAGTTGTCGCCCATGGCGTAGATGTAGCGCCCACGCCGGGTGAACCGCAGAAAGGCATAGGCCAAAAGCGCCACAAGCCCGAACCAAATCACCGGAAGCGGCACGCCGCCCACAGAGCCGGAAATCGCACGCAGCCAGTCTGCGTCTTCGGGCACGTAAATCACATCGAGATCGACAAGCGCGAGACGCCCAAAGCCGTAGATCACCGTCGACATCGCCAGCGTGGCAAAGATCGCCGGGATTTCCACGTAAGCGATCAAAATGCCCATGACGATGCCGATCACTGCGGCAAACCCCAGCCCCAAAAGCACTGCACCCACCGCACCCGTGCCCGCGTTCATTAGCGAAATCGTCCAGGCGGTGGACATCGCCATTGTGGCCACCATGGCGAGATCAATCCCCCGCCCGATCACGACGATCCCCATCGCCACACCCAGAATGCCCAAGACAGAAACGTTCTGCAGCAAAGACAACAGGTTGTCCGAGGCCATAAAGCCCGGCAGCGTCACGGCGAAGACGGCGAAGAACGCAATGGCGATGAAAAATACGATGGTTTCCTGGGTCAACCCAAGGCGCGGCCACGCGGGCCCCGTCGCCTTACGAGCGGCGGTCTCAGTCATAATATGTCCTCCCTTATGCGTGCTGCCGATCTCCCAACGGCGGCTTCGCATGACGTAACGTTACAAAGCAAAAACTTGTCCGACAAGCTGATAAGTTGAAAAACTTACAACCAACTTGCCTTCCGATGTCGCTCCACCCTAAATTGCACAGACCCGCAGCGAACCAACGGATGTCCGATGCCTCCTCCGACCGGCCAGAAATCTTCTGAACCCCAAAATTCTGCCCGCCAAACCTCTGGCCCAAAGCATAAGCTTTCCCCACCGCGCAGCTATGCCAGCAAGGTGGCCGATATTTTGCGCCGCGAGATTGAACAGAATGTCTTTCGTCCGGGCGAACGCCTGCCGACCGAGGCCGTTTTGGGCGAAACCTTCGGGGTCAGCCGCGCGGTGATCCGCGAAGCGATCTTTGCCCTCAAACAGGACGGCATCGTGCAAAGTTACCAAGGCCGCGGCATCTTCGTGGTTGATGAATTGCCCGCAGCCTCGTTTTGCCTTGCCCGCACCGAATTGGACGACAAGGAAGAGATCGAACGGGTCTTCGAGTTTCTGCTCGCCCATGAGGCCTCCGCCGCCGCACTGGCCGCACAACGGCGCAGCCCGGCGGATCTCGACGCCATCGGCGCCGCACTCGGAGCGATAGACGCCGCCATCGCGCGCGGCGAAAACGGCATCGAACAGGACATGGCCTTTCACTCCGAAATTCTGAAGGCGACCGGAAATCACCTGTTCATCTCTTTCGGTGCGTTTCTGGAAAACCGTGTGCGTCACCTGATCCGACAGGCCCGCGCCAACAGCTCGCGCAAGGGTCTGACCGAGCTTGTGCAGGACGAACACCGCGCCATTTTCGCGGCCATCGAGGCCGGAGATGCCGAGCGCGCGCGTGAGGCGGCGGCGTCCCATCTCAAGAACGCCGCCAAGCGTCTGACGCTTTACATGCAAGACGCCTGACACCCTCATCCCCTCAAATATGCAGCGCCCGTCCGTAAGCTGCAAGCACCGCTTCATGCATCATTTCCGACATCGTCGGGTGCGGGAAGACCGTGTTCATCAGCTCTTCTTCCGTCGTCTCAAGCGTCCGCCCGATCACGTAGCCCTGGATCATTTCCGTCACCTCGGCGCCCACCATATGCGCGCCCAAAAGCTCGCCCGTCTTGGCGTCGAACACGGTTTTCACGAGACCCTCGGCCTCGCCCATGGCGACGGCTTTCCCATTGCCGATAAAGGGAAATTTGCCGACCTTGATCTCATAGCCCGCCTCTTTCGCCTTGTCCTCGGTGAGCCCCACAGAGGCCACTTGCGGGTGGCAATAGGTGCAGCCCGCGATCGAGTTCGGCTTGATCGGATGCGGGTGTTCGCCGGCGATCAACTCGGCCACCATGACGCCTTCGTGCGACGCTTTATGCGCGAGCCACGGCGCGCCTGCGATGTCGCCGATGGCGAACACTCCGTCGACACCCGTGCGGCAGAATTCGTCGGTCACAACATGGGTGCGGTCGATCTTCACGCCCGCCTCCTCGAGGCCCAGACCCTCGACATTGCCGACGATTCCGACCGCGGAAATCACCGTGTCGAACTCTTCGGTGGTGACTTTTCCGCCCGCTTCGAAATGCGCCGTCACTTTGCCTTTCGCGCGGTCGAGTTTCTTCACGGTCGTCTTTTGCAGGATCTTCATCCCCTGCTTTTCGAACTGTTTTTTGGCGAAGGCGGAAATGTCTTTGTCCTCGACCGGAAGCACGCGATCCATCACCTCGACGACCGTCGTGTCGGCACCCAAGGTGTTGTAAAAGCTCGCGAATTCAATGCCGATGGCGCCCGATCCGATGACCAGAAGCTTCTTCGGCATCCGCGTCGGCACCAGAGCGTGGCGGTAGGTCCAGACCAGATCGCCGTCGGCCTCCAGCCCCGGCAGTTCGCGCGCCCGCGCGCCGGTGGCGACGATGATATTTTTGGCGGTCAGCGTCTCGGTGCCCTTGTCGGTTTTGACCTCGACCTTACCTTTGCCGGCGAGTTTCGCCTCGCCCATGATCGCGGTGACTTTGTTCTTTTTAAACAAGCCCTTGATCCCGCCATTCATCTGCGCCGCGACGCCGCGCGAGCGCTTGACGATGGCGTCGAGATCAAAGCCGATGTCGCCCGCCGAGAGACCGAATTCCTTGGCGCGGTGCATCTGGTGATAGACCTCCGCCGAGCGCAGCAACGCCTTGGTCGGAATGCAGCCCCAGTTCAGACAAATCCCGCCCAGATTCTCGCGCTCGACACAGGCGACCTTAAGCCCAAGCTGCGCCGCACGAATGGCGGCCACATAGCCACCAGGGCCGGCGCCGATCACGATGAGGTCGAAATTCTGATCCGTCCCGCTCATGCGATGCCTCCCAAACACACGTATTTCAGTTCAAGGAAATCTTCGATGCCATGGCGTGATCCTTCGCGACCCAGACCGGACATTTTAACCCCGCCAAAGGGCGCTTCTGCGGTGGAGATCAACCCGGTGTTGACCCCGACCATGCCGTATTCCAGCCCCTCCGAGACCCGGAAAATCCGCGCCACATCCTGAGCGTAGAAATAGGAGGCGAGGCCGAATTCGGTGTCATTGGCGGCCTGGATCGCCTCGGCTTCGTCGGTGAAGCGGAACAGCGGGGCGACGGGGCCAAAGGTTTCCTCACGCGCGACCGCCATATCGGAGGTTACATCGGCCAGAACCGTCGGCTCATAGAAGGTGCCGCCCAGAGCATGGGGTTTGCCGCCCGCAAGCACGCGGCCGCCTTTCTCCACCACGTCCGTCACATGGCTTTGCACTTTTTCAAGTGCGCTCTCGTCGATCAGCGGACCAAGTTCGACGCCGCTCTCCATGCCGTTGCCGGTGCGCAGGTTTGAGACCGCCTTGGCCAGTTTCTCGGCGAAGGCGTCATAGACCGCGTCCTGCACATAGATGCGGTTGGCGCAGACACAGGTCTGGCCATTGTTGCGGAACTTGGCGATCAGAGCGCCTTCGACAGCGGCGTCGAGATCAGCATCGTCAAAGACGATAAACGGCGCGTTGCCGCCCAATTCCAGCCCGAGTTTCTTGATCGTCGGCGCCGATTGCGCGTAGAGCATCGCGCCGATTTCGGTCGAGCCGGTGAAGGTCAATTTGCGCACCACCGGGTTCTCGGTCAGCTCCGCACCGATCTGCGCAGCGGAGCCGGTGATGACGCTGAAGAGACCTTTGGGCAGTCCCGCACGCTCCGCCAGAACCGCCAAGGCGATGGCGGAATAAGGCGTCTGGGAGGCGGGTTTCAACACCATGCCACAACCGGCGGCAAAGGCAGGCCCGGCCTTTCGCGTGATCATCGCATTGGGGAAGTTCCACGGCGTGATCGCAGCGACGACGCCGATGGGTTGCTTCATCACGAGGATGCGTTTGTCGGGCTGATGGCCGGGAATGGTTTCGCCGTAGACCCGGCGGGCCTCTTCGGCGAACCACTCGACAAAACTCGCGCCATAGGTGATCTCACCCGCGGCTTCCGCGAGAGGTTTACCCTGTTCCAAGGTCAAAATTTGCGCCAATGCTTCGCGATGCGCGATCATCAGATCGAACCATTTGCGCAACACGTTTGAGCGGTCTTTCGCGGTCCGTGCAGCCCAAGCCTTTTGCGCCTCTTCCGCCGCCTTGACCGCCTTGGCGACCTCGACGCGGCCCAGTTTCGGGACGTAACCGATCAGCGCCCCATCGGCAGGGTTGTGCACGGCAATGCCGGTCTCCGGGTCAGCCTCGATCCAGTCTCCGGCAACCAGATTGGCGTCGCGCAAAAGCCCGGTGGCGCGCAGATCTTGCAAACTCAAACTCATTTTCATTCCTCCTCATGCGTCAGAAACCGCAGCATCTCCGTCAACTGCTCCTCCAACATGTGATGCCCCGGATGGATCATGAGACCGCGCGCCTCGGCGGCGTGCAAAAGCGGTGTGATCTCCGGCTGCATGATGACTTCGGCGACCAAGGTGCCGGGGTCGAGTGTGTCCGGATCGAAGGGCAGAACATCCTCGGGTTTGAGGCCCAAAGAAGTGCCGTTGATCGCGATGTCATGCCCGGCGGGGTCGGTGGCGGCGGCGAAATCCACATCGGGGAAATGCGCGGCCAGCCGCGCGATCAGGGCCTCGGCTTTCGCAACGGAGCGGTTCGCCACGGTCAGCGCGGCAATGCCACGGTCCGCCAGCGCAAAGGCGATCGCACTGGCCGCGCCGCCTGCGCCCGCAAGGAACACACGCTTGCCGAAAAGCGTCACACCCGCCTGCTCCAACCCGCGTGCAAAGCCTTCGCCGTCGAGGATATCGCCGTAGAGCGCCCCGTCCGACCTGCGCCGGATGACATTAACGCTTTGCGCCGCCGCCGCGCGCGCGCTCAGCGCATCGCAGAGCGCAGGCACAGCGGTTTTATGCGGCACGGTGACCACGGCGCCCGCGAAATTGCGCGCGCCTGCGAGACCTTTGAGCATCGGCTCCAATGCCTCGGGCGGCACTTCGAGCGGGACCAAAACGGCGTCCACGCCGTCGGCCTCAAACCGCGCGTTAAGTGCCTGTGGCGTGCGTACATGGGTGACCGGATCGGCGAGGATCGCCAGAGTTTTGGTGTGCCCCGTGATCATGTTACACCAACAGGCTCATCGGGCTTTCGATACCCGCTTTGAAGGCCGCCAACCACTGCGCGCCCACGGCGCCATCGACGGTGCGGTGATCGACCGACAGGGTCACGCTCATGACCGGAGCCAGCACGATCTGATCGCCGCGCCCAACGGGGCGTTTTTCTGCCGCCCCGACGGCGAGGATACAGCTCTGCGGCGGGTTGATGATCGCGGAAAAGCTCTTGACCCCATACATGCCGAGGTTCGACAGAGAGAAGCCGCCACCTTGATACTCGTCGGGCTTGAGACGGCCTTCGCGGGCCTTGGCGGCCAGTGCTTTCATCTCGGAGGACAGCGTGCCGAGGCTCTTTTGATCGGCATTGCGCAGAACCGGCGTGATCAGCCCGCCGTCGGTTGCAACCGCCACGGAAATGTCGATGGATTTGAGCTGCAACACCGCCTCATCGGTCCAGATCGCATTGGCGGCGGGCACTTTCGCGAGCGCGTTTGCGACCGCTTTGACGATGAAATCATTGACCGAAATCCGATCCGCCTTTTCGCGGCCCTCGTTGATCTGGGCCCGGAGCGCCATGAGCGCCTCGATGTCGCAATCAGCCTCAAGGTAGAAATGCGGCACGGTGGTTTTGGACTCGAGCAGCCGCCGCGCGATGGTCCGACGCATGCCGGTGTGGGGGATTTCCTCGTAGTCGCCGATGCCCGCGAGATTGGGCGCAGCGGCTTTGGCGACAGGGGTAGCCACAGGCGCGACAGCCCCGGCCTCGGCAGCGCGTTCCACGTCGATGCGCACGATGCGACCGCGCGGGCCGGACCCGGAAAGCCCCGACAAATCAACGCCTTTCTGTGCTGCGATCCGGCGGGCGAGCGGCGAGGCCGCAATCTTGTCGGAGGATTTCGCCACCGGGATTGCTTCGGCTTTCGGGGCCTCAACCAGCGCTTCGACCGTTTCCGCAGACGCCGCCCCACCCGGCGTATAGCCGTCCAGCACAGAGGCGTCTTCACCGTCGAGCAACAGAACCGCGATCACCGCATTCACATCGGCGCGCTCGCCGGCGGGGGTGAGGATCTTGCCCAACACCCCGTCCGTGTCGGCCTCGAATTCCATCGTCGCCTTGTCGGTTTCGACCTCGGCCAATGTGTCCCCGGCGGTCACGGCCTCGCCTTCGGCCTTGAGCCAATTGGCGATCACCGCATCTTCCATTCCGGCGGAGAGCGAGGGCAGTATGATTTCCTTGGGCATGTCTTCTCTCCTTATTCCGCTGCCTCTGCCGCAAGCGGCAGACCCTGATCGGCCATGACCTCGCGCAGGCCCGCTTCGATGTCTTGCGGACGCGCGCAAGCCGCCGCCTCCAGGACTTTGGAAATGCTGGGCGAAGCTTCCGCGCCATGCACCCGTTTGATCGGCTGATCGAGGAAGTCGAAACAGCGGCGCTGAATCTCATCGGCAAGCCAGCCGCCATAAGACGTGCCAGAGGCGCCCTGTTCGACGATCAACACATTTCCGGTCTTCTCGATGGAGGCCTCGATGGTTTCCCAATCAAGCCCGGCGCGATCAAGGCTGCGCAGGTCGATGATCTCAGCATCCACACCTAGACGCTCGACCACCTCGCGGGTCTTTTCGACCATGGCGAGATAGGTCAGCACGGTGACGCGCGCGCCTTCGCGGACGACTTTGGCTTTGCCCAGCGGGATCATGTAGTCGAGATCATCCACCGGCCCGACGCCTTTCGACGCGTAGAGATCGACATGTTCGATCACCAGAACCGGGTCCTCGCACTGAAGCGCCGCGTTCATCAGCCCGACATAGTCATAAGGCGTCGAGGGCGCGACGATGCGCCAGCCGGGGGCGGTCGCGAAAATCCCCGCCGGGTCCATCGAGTGCTGCGAACCATAGCCCGTACCCATCGCCACTTTCGTGCGCAAAACCAAAGGCATAGCATTGTCGCCGCCGAACATGTGACGCGCCTTGCCGATCTGGTTGAACACCTGATCCGCGGCCACCCACATGAAATCCGGGTACATGAATTCGATCACCGGCCGCACGCGCCCGTCGGCAGCCATACCGGCGGCGAGGCCCGTAAAGGCGTTCTCGGCAATCGGCGTGCCGAGGCAGCGATCCGGGAACTTGTCCGAGAGGCCTTTGGTCGCGCCATTGGTGCCGCCTTTGAGACGATGCACATCCTCGCCCATGACAACGACGCGTTCGTCCGTCTCCATCCGGCGCATCATCACATCGGCCACGGCGTCGATGAATTTCACATTGTCCTTGAGCGTGCCGGAAAACTCTTCCTGCTCCTCAAAACGCACACCCTCGAATTCCGAGAGATCGCCACGCAGACCGAAATCGCGGAAGCTTTCTTCGGGCCAGAGCGCCGGTTTGATGCGACGTTTGCCGTCGACCTCTTCGATCAGCTCGCCCGCGATCTCTTCCATCATCTCTTGCGCCTGAGTGCGCAGGTCTTCGATGGCTTGCGCGCCGATGATCTGACGCTCCATCAGGTCGCGCGCCATGGCGTCGAGCGGATCGCGGCCCCGCCATTCCTGTTCTTCTTCCTTCGTGCGATAGCCGAAGGCGGAGCCCGGAAGCGCGCCGTTTTGGTGGAAATAGCGGTAGACATCGGCCTCGATCACCACCGGACCTTCGCCCGCGCGCATGATCTTATTGGCTTCCTCGGAGGCCAGATAGACCGACAGCGCGTCCATGCCGTCCACCTTCAGCGCCGGGATGCCAAAGGCCAGACCGCGCGCCGAAAGCCGCGTCTCGGCGGTGACTTCTTCGACATGGGTCGACACGGCGTAGCGGTTGTTTTCAATGAAGAAACAGATCGGCAGCTTCCACGCGGCGGCGATGTTCATCGTCTCCAAAACAGATCCAATATTGACCGCGCCATCGCCGAAATAGGTGTAGACGACATCGCCCGTGCCCGCCTGTTTATGTGCCCAGGCCGCACCCGCCGCCATGGGGACACCGCCGCCGACAATCGCATTGGTGCCAAGGTTGCCGCTTTCGGCCCAACGCAGGTGCATAGACCCACCGCGGCCTTGGCAGAAGCCCTCGGAGAGACCGAGAATTTCCGACAGGGTGCGTTTCGACAGATGCCGCAGCGTCTCGCCAAAGCTCTTTTCCGGGTCGATCCCCTCGGGTGCGGCATAGGCCAGCGCCTTGGCGAGGAACTGATGGTGCGCGCGGTGCGACCCGTTCACCTGATCGGAGCCGCGCATCGCCATGGCGGAGCCGACCGCGCCGCCCTCCTGACCAATCGCGGAGTGCGCAGGCCCGTGCACAAGCCCCTGCCCCGCCAGATCGAGCACCTTCTCTTCGAAGGCACGAATGAGGTGCAATTGGCTGAGCATCGTGCGCCCGACGGTGGGGTCAAGCTCGGTGCGATCCTCCTTGGAGGCTTTGATGTCACGCCAGAAGGCTTTCGGCGTCAGATCGTCATAGATCGGCATGAGAGATGTCCTTTACAAATAGCTGTAGGAGGACCAGCCACCATCGGCGACCAGCGTTTGGCCGGTCACATAGGCGGAGGCGTCCGAAGCGAGAAACAGGGAGGCGGAGGCGATTTCCTCGGGCGTGCCGAGACGTCCGGCGGGCACCCGCGCGTTGAGAGCGTCCAAATCAAGTCGACCCTGCGCGGCGAGCGTTTCGGTCAGCGCAGTGCGCACGTAACCGGGCGCGATGGCGTTGACGCGGATCTTGCGGTCGGCCCATTCGATGGCCAGCACTTTCGTGAGCGCCACAACGCCCGCCTTGGCGGCGCAGTAAGCGGCACGTTCCGGGGCCGTGACGACGCCATACATCGAGGCGGTGTTGACGATGCTGCCGCCGCCTTGTTCGGCCATGACACGACCGGCGGCCTGAGCGACGAAAAACGCACCGTTGAGATTGACGTCGATGCCTCGGCGCCAGGTGGACTCGTCGAGATCGAGTGAGGGCGCATTGCAGGAGATGCCCGCGTTGTTCATCACCACATCGAGCCGTCCGCCAAAGGCCACCGCCGCCTCACAGGCCGCTTCCACCGCCGCCGGATCGGTGATCGAGCCCGCAAGGGCTGTGACCTGTCCGGGGTGATCCGCGTTCAGCGTATCCGCCGCCGCCCGCACGCCGTCCTCGTCCAGATCGAAAAGGACGGTCTTGGCGCCCGCGCCCACAAAAGCGCGCGCCATGGCAAGGCCGAGGCCCGAAGCAGCGCCCGTCACAAGCGCGGTGCGTCCGGTGAAATCGAACGTGATGGTCATGATAATTCTCCTCCGATCCCGGAAACGCCCTCCTCGGGTCGCCGGGTTGAAAACAGTTAAATTTCTGCGCGTTGCGCTGGCTCAGCTCATATAAAGCCCGCCGTTGACGTGAATGGTTTCGCCGTTCACAAAACTTGCCGCCTCGCTGCACAGGAACGCGATGACGGTGGCGATCTCGGACGCCTGTCCGGTCCGTCCCATCGGCGTGTGCCTGAGTGTGTCGTCGCCCCGCGTCGCGATCAGATCGCGCGTCATCGGCGTGTCGATCACACCGGGCGCCACGACATTGACCCGCGTTTTCGGCGCCAACTCATTGGCGAGCGCCCGGGTCATGGCGCTGATGGCGCCTTTCGAGGCGCCATAATGCGCGTTGGTCTTGGCGCCACGATGGGCGGCCAGCGAGCTGAGGTTGACGATGGACGATCCGGCTTTCAAATGGTCGACCGAGCGGCGGGTGAGGTAGAAGACGCCATCGAGGTTGATGGACAGGGTACGGCGCCACTGGTCATCCGTCATCTCGGCGAAAGGCTCCGCCATATAGATGCCGGCGGAGGGCACGAGAAAGTCGATGCCACCGAGTTTGGCCGCGACTGCGACGATCCGGTCGGCGTCATCGGGATTGGCGGCGTCCACGGCGAGCGTTTCAATCGTGCCGCCTTTCGGAGAGGTCAGCGTGGCGGCAAATTCCGCCAGCGCGGCACCATCGAGATCGGCCAGCACCAGATTGGCGCCAGCCGCGTGGAACAGCTCGGCCACGGCGCGACCGATGCCGCCATTGGCCCCCGTGAGAACCAACGTGCGGTTGGTGAAATCGAACATCATGCCGACACCTCCGCAAGGTCTGCGCGATACGCGGTGACGTCGGCATATTCGACGACCTCGACGATATGCCCCTCCGGGTCGCGCAGGAAGGCGAGGAAGGTGCCGGGGCGCACCTCGACCGGCTCATCACCCGTCATCAAAGTGCCGCCCGCCGCGACCACGCGGGCCACAACGGCGCGCAGATCATCGACGATGAAGGTCAGGTACATCGCTTCGTGGCGGTCCAGAATGTGGTCCGTTGGCTCAGGGCGCTCGGCCGGGGCGATCTCTGGCGCGAGCAATTTGATCCGTTCCCCCCAAGGCGTTTGCAGCCGCACGACACGGTAAGCGCCCCGGCTCAGCGCCGCGACATCCGCTTTTTCGGCGGGGACGGTCACATCAGCGGCAATCGTGAAGCCAAAGGCCTGTTGGTAAAATTCGAGCATCTTGGGCAGATCGCGCACGGTCAGCCCCATTTCCATCGGTGCGGTCATGTTCATCGCAGATGTCATCACACGTTCCTCCCTTACACCGCGAGCCATTCGTCGGTGATCTCCGGCTTGGCATTCAACTCGTCGGGCGTGCCTTCGAACACGATCTGGCCGTGGCCCATGACACAGACCCGATGCGAGACCTGCATGGCGATGGTGAGCTTTTGCTCGACCAGCACCACGGAGACGCCGTGTTTGTTGATGTCTTCGATCACCTCGCCGACGACGGTCACGATCTTGGGCGCGAGGCCTTCGGTCGGCTCGTCGATCAGCATCACAAGCGGGTTGCCCAGAAGCGAGCGGCACATGGTGAGCATTTGCTGTTCCCCGCCCGAAAGGCTTCCGGCGCGGGTGTTGCGGCGTTCCTTGAGGCGCGGGAAATAGGTGAACATCTGCTCGACGTCCCATTTCGGCGCGCCCTCCGGCCCGTTTTGGCGCCCCATTTCAAGGTTCTCATCGACGGTGAGGTTGAGGAAAATCTCACGCTCTTCGGGCACGTAACCGATGCCACGCCGACAGATCGCAAAGCTGCGCTGTCCGGCCAGATCGACACCGTCGAGACGCACGTGGCCCTCAGACGGCGGCACCAGCCCCATGATGGATTTCATCGTGGTCGAGCGCCCGGAGCCGTTGCGGCCCAGAAGGCTCACGACCTCACCACGCGCCACATCGAAAGTGACGCCGTGCAGGATGTGACTTTTACCGTAATGGGCGTGCAGCCCCTCGACGGAGAGGATTGTATCGCTCACAGTCTCCATCACGCCGCCTCCTCGCCCAGATAGGCTTCTTTCACACGGGCATTGCCGCGAATTTCTTCGGGCGTGCCGGTGGCGATGATCTCGCCGTAGACCAGCACGCTGATGCGATGCGCCAGCGAAAAGACGACGCTCATATCGTGTTCGACGATCAAAAGCGTGCGGCCTTCGGTGATCTCGCGGATCAGGCCGGCGGTGTAATCGGTTTCCTCATGCGACATGCCCGCCATGGGTTCGTCCAAGAGGATCACCTGCGGATCGGAGGCCAACGTCATGCCGATCTCAAGCGAGCGTTGCTCCGAATACGACAGCTGGCTGGCCAGCGTCTGGGCGCGCTCAGTCAGGCGGATTTTGGTCAGAAGATCATCGACCTCCTCATTCACCACCCGAAGCCGCGCGGCAGAGCGCCAGAACACGAATTGCAGGTTGTGCTTGCGCATCACCGCGAGACGCAGGTTCTCGAAAACCGTCACACCGGGGAAGATGTTGGTGATCTGAAACGAGCGCGCCAGACCGCGACGGTTGACCTCCGCCGGTTTCAGCCCGGCGATGTTCTTGCCGTTCAAAAGGATCTTGCCCTCGGAGGGCGCGAACTGGCCGGAGCAGAGGTGGAACAGCGTCGACTTGCCCGCCCCGTTCGGCCCGATCACCGCATGGCGTTCACCGGGGATCACATCGAGATTGGCATCCCGGATAATATGGGCCTCGCCAAAGGACTTGTGAACATGTTGCAAAGACAGAATAGGATCGCTCATGCCTGTGCCTCCTTGCGCGCCGCGACGCGGCGGTTGACCATGGTGACCAGCGCGATGCCGATGCCGAAGAGACCGAGGCCAAAGGCCCAAGGCAGAACGGAGAGCGGCGCCCAGTCATAAGAGAAAAGCGCGATGTCGGGCCAGGTGCCGTCGGTGACACCCGCGCGATATTCCGGCGACAGCACGCGTTGCAGGAATTCGATCAGGAAAACCGCACCGAAAGCAGCAATCGCGAGGCTCACCAGACGGGCCAGCAAGGTGCTGAGCGTGCGGGCAAAGCCTTCGCCGCTGGGGTTGCGGATGCGTTCGACCAGCTCGCCCACGAGACCGCGCGGCAGGAACATCATGACGAGCACGAAGATGATGCCTTGGTACAAAAGCCAGACACGGGTCAGGTCGGAGGTGACATGGCCGAAGAAGGTCATCAGCGCACCGCCGATCGCCGGGCCGAGGAAGACGCGCACACCGCCGATGAAGCTGTTGAGCACCACGGCCGTGGAGATGTGGGATTCGAGCACGACGTAGTTTGCGGCTTCGATATTCATCGACTGAAGCGCGCCTGCGATGCCCGCGAACATGGCGGAGATGGCGAAGATCAACGTGCCAAGCGCATGGGTGTTGTAACCCAGAAAGCGCAGACGGTGCGCGTTTTCACGCAGACCCAGAGCCAGACGCCCAAGCGGAGTTTTGCTAAAGAGATACAGCAAACCGATGCACAGAAGCGTCCAGACCAGCGTCAGGAAATAGACGTCATTGAGAGACCCGAAACCGATGCCCCAAGCGGGCATACGGAAAGAGGACACGCCCGCCTCGCCACCAAAGACGGTTTTGAGGTGCGGTGCCAAAGCGTGCAGCAACTCGGCCAGCGCCAGCGTGATCATGGCGAAGTAAACGCCCGTCCGCTTGGTCGAAAAATAGCCCGCCAGAAGCCCGCTCACGAGGCCTGTCGCGCCACCGACCAGCGGCAAAAGCGGCGTCGGCAAAAGCCCTTCGCCCCCGAAGGCGTTCATCGCATGGACGGCGGCAAAGGCGCCGACGCCAAAATAGGCGGCATGGCCAAAGCTCAGCATCCCGGCCTGCCCGCACAACAGGCCAAAGGCCATGGCGAAAAGGGCGGCGATCAGCATCTGAACAGCGGCGTTGAGCATGGAGCCGGAGACCAGCCACGGCAGGGCGATCAGCACGGCAACCGTGACCAAAAGAAGTAGAGGTGCGTATTTCATGAGTTATTCCTTCTCGCCCATCAATCCGGAGGGGCGCAGCACCAGCACCAGAAGCATGATGAAGAACGGCAGGGTGGCGGCGAGGCTGGACATGCGCATGGTCAAAAGCCCGCCGATCTCTTCGGCCCAACCGCCCATGCCGATCCAGGTCAGGAGATCCGCGATGCGGAAATCGCTGCCGACCGCGAGCGAGTTGGTGATGCCGATCAACAGGGACGCCGCCATCGCGCCGCCCATGGAGCCAAGCCCCCCGACCACGACGACCACGAAGACCATGACGCCAAGCTCCAGAGCCATGTTGGGATTGGTGGTGTAAAAGGCGCCAGCGACAGCACCCGCGAGACCCGCCAGAGCCGCGCCGATGCCGAAGACGCCCATGAAGACCATGGGCACGTTATGGCCCAGCGCCTCGACCATCTGCGGACGGTAAATGGCGGAACGCACGACGATGCCCACACGGGTTTTCGTCAGCAAGAGATAGATTGCAATGAACATGACGACGGCGATGCCGCCCATGAACAAGCGATAGAACGGATAGTCGATGCCCGACAAAGAGAAGGCCGCAAAGTTCAGCTCGGCCGGCACGCGGTAGTCGACCGCGAATTTGCCGTAGACCATCTTGATCATCTCAGCGATCACCACCGACAGACCAAAAGTCACAAGCAATTCATGCGCATGGCCGTGTTCGTGCACATGGCGCAGGATGAAACGTTCGACCAGAATGCCAACGCCCATCACGAGGATCGGAGCGAGGATGATCGCCAGCCAGAACCCTGTCAGGGGCTGAAGCGTATAGGCGAAATAGGCGCCCAACATGTAGAAGGATGCGTGGGCAAAGTTCAAAACCCCCATCATCCCGAAGATAAGTGTCAAACCGGCGGAAACCATAAAGAGCAAAAGCCCGTAAATGGTGCCGTTGAGCAAAGCAAAGAGTATCTGGTCCACACTGACCTCCGTAGGCATCGGTATAGCGGCGTCCTGACCGGGGCCCGAGGGCCCCGATCACGACAGGCTTTTCGTGTGTTAGGGACGTGTCCGAGGCTTAGCCCGGACGTTTCATTTGGCAGCTGTCTTGCACCGGCTGCTCCGCATCTGCGGCGGAAATCACCTTGATCGGAACGAACCCGAATTCGGTATCATCAGCCTTGAACGCGGCGTCGCGGCTGACTTCCTGAACGATCATCGGTTGAATGATCTGGTGGTCGGCGGCACGCATCGAGATCGGCCCCATCGGCGTCTCGGCAGTGGCATTTTCCAGCGCGACGGCGAGATCAGCGGCTTTCAACCCGTCCTCTGACGGCTCGATGGTCTTGAGCGCTTCTTGCAAAAGCATCATGCCGAAGACCGTGGTCGGTTCGACATAGCTCGGATAGTGGCCGGTCACGGATTTATAGTCTTCCATGAAAGCCGCTGTTTCTTCCGGGTTCACTTCGGCGTTGAAGGGCGCGGAGAGGAAATGCCCCTCGGCCACGGCACCGGCGTTACCGATGTTGCCCGGCTGATCGAGGAAGGCCGTGCCGAAACGCGCGTCGATCCCGGCGCCGCTTGCGGCTTTCATCAAAAGCAGCAGGTCATTGGACCAGTTGCCGGTGATCACCGTATCGGCATCGGCGGCTTGAATGCGCTGCACATAGGGCGAGAAGTCCTGAATCTTGTTCACGTCGTGCAGCGTCTGCTCCACCACGGTAAAGCCGAGACGGTCGGCGGCAGCGACGGTGTTGTCCTGCACGTCGACACCCCAGGAGTAGTTCTGGTTCATCGCATAGACGTTATCGCCCAGCACGCCGGCCTCTTTCATGCCGTCGAGCAAAGTGTTGACACGGATTGCGGCGTTCGGGCTGGTGCGGAAGTGGTAGTAGTGGCACTTGGAGCCGGTCAGTTCCATCGCCTCGCCGCCCAGGTTGATATAGAGCACCTCGTCGCCTGCGTTGCGCAGGTTGTATTTGCGCACATCCTCGGTCACCTGACCGGCCACGGCAGACGACGAGCCCTGAAGGATCACGGTCGCGCCTTCGGAAATTGCGGCGCGGACGCGGTCGGCGGCGCCCACAGGGCCACCTTGGTTGTCGAATTCGAGCAGCTCGATCGGCTCACCGCCGAACCCGCCCGCTTCGTTGATCTTGCCGATCTGATATTTCACAGCGTCGCGATACAGCAAACCTGTCGAGGCCTGCGGACCCGACAGGGTCTCCACGAGAGCGATCTTCAAAGGCTCTGCCTGTGCGACCGTGGCCGCCCCCATGACAAGCGCCATAGCTGCCGTACCGCGTGCGAATTTCTGGAATCCCATACTGTCCTCCCTGACATATCTAATGCGAAGAGATCCTCCACCCCTTCGGTCTTTTCATGTGATGACACGAAATGGTCTTACCAGTCAACAACCTAACTGACCAATTTTTTGATGTGCAAAAAATCGTGTGAAATATCGAAATTCACGGACCAAAATATTGAATTTAATTGATAATTTTTTCTTTAACCTGTCAGACCAGTGAGCTATCATATCTCCACAAAGGGGAAAAAATGTCTGTATCTAGTCGACTCACTCACGATCAATCGCGCAAAGGCACCGGGTCACGCAATGGGCACCTGCCCGACGAGATCGCACAGGACCTGAGCGCAAAAATTGCCTCTGGTGCTTTGTCAGTCGGCGACCGGCTCCCCTCTGAGCGCGATCTGTGCACACAATATGCGGTCAGCCGTGCGGTGGTCCGAGAGGCCTTGTCACAACTCAAATCCGACGGTCTGGTCGCGGCGCGGGCCGGCAGCGGCGTTTATGTCACACAACGCGACTCCACGAATGCCTTTCGCTTTCAAAACTTCTCCGTCTCAGACCTAAACCGCCTCGAAGAAGCCATGGAGCTTCTTGTGACCATCGAGGTCGCGGCCACACGTCTCGCCGCGAAACGGCGCACGCCGGAAGATTTGAAAAAGATCAAACGCGCGCTGATCGGCATGGAATATGCCATCGCCAGCGACCGCCTGGGTGACGAAGAAGATTATCAATTCCACCAAGCCATCGTCGAAGCCACGCACAACCAGCATTTCATTTCCTTGTGCCAGCATCTCGAAGCCAGCGCCCGCAACATCATTCGCCAAGCCCGCAGCAACACGAAAACCAATCATGCCGACCTTTTGGACGCGGTGCAGGACGAACATAATGCCATCTACGACGCCTTGAAAAACGGTGACGAAAAAGCCGCCGCTGAGGCCGCCGCACGCCACCTTCAAAACGCGGCGGAACGCATACGACTTTATTTAGCATAGCGCAGATCACTCTGTCTTCTATGCGTGGTTCCGCGGGCCTTTAAGCCATTTTGCGCAGAGAGCCGCGCCTCGAGAATGGCGGCGCCATATCGACAGTATCGCGGATGCGCTGCGCGTCAGGCTGGTGTCACAGGACAGCGGCCTCGTTCAACAGTCGGAACACCAGAGCGCCGTGCAACGCGCTGGCCAATGTGTCCAGTTCGCTCTCGCTCATGACGCCCCATGACAGGGTTCCGCGTCGCGTTCTTGATCGTCAGCAGGCTGCTTTCGTACCAGATGCGCCCGATGACTGGAAAAAGGGTCGAGTTGCCCATGACCCGCCGGCAGAACCGCAGTTGGCGTTCGGCAACGGCCATCTGAACCAACGTCTCGGCCAGGTCGCGAAACTGGTCGCGAAACTGGTCGATCCCGTCCTCTCCGGTCAGCAACAGCTTGCGGACGTCCGCCGCGTAGCCAGCACAGATATGTCGGACGCAGGCTTCGAACAGTTTCTCTTGTCCCAGAAGCTTCGGCAAAGCGAGATCTTCGGTCCCCCGGCCTTGGCGATCATGTCATCGAGGCGCAGCCCGTCATAGCCATGGGCGAGGAAAAGCTCCGATGCGGCGACAAGCACCGCGTCGGATCGTTTGCGGCCTTTTCAGTCGGCGGTTTCTTGGTTGATGACATCATCCGGCAGAGCACAAGCAATCACATAATCCCCGCGCACGGGGGACTGGCGCGCACCGCCAGACACGATGACGATATACTGCTTTCCGGTGGTAGGGGAACATAACTCATCGGCGTGCCTTGCGAACCGGCTGGCATGCGCCCTTTGCCACAGATCGGTGCCGTCGATTTCATCGAAGGCACGCAGGTAGAAATCCTGCGTGCCCGCGTAGAACACGAGGCCCGCGCGGGTGGACTGAGGCCCGCCCATCGGCGGCATACCGAGCGGAATGGGCGCCGAGACACGGACACCACCGACCACCGTATCCTCGATCATGCCAGCCGGTTGCTGCCAGACGATCTGGTTGGACACAAGATCGACGGCCGAGATCGTACCGAAGGGCGGTGTCCTCGCTGATCGCACCGCTGCCCCAGTTCTGGCCCCCGCAGTTGCCGGGGTTTTGCAGGCTCATCGACTCCGCGTTCGGCGACGTCAGAGGACCGTCATAGCGCAGTTTCTTGAAAGCGATCCGGCAATAAAGCTGGTCAAGCGGGGGGCGCCCCACATGTCGGCCTCGGTCAGGACCTCCCTGCCGAGACAGGGCATCTTGGTCGAGAACGGCTGGGTCGGTGACAGCCGGTCCCTGGGCGCGACATCCTGCGGCACGGGCAGTTCCTCGACCTTGCGAATCGGTTCGCCGGTGCGACGATCCAGCACGAACGTATGGCCGTGCCTGGTCTTCTGGACCAGCGCAGGCAGGGTGCCGCCACTGCCATCGGGGATGTCGCCGGTGCGGGCATCAAAGGCGCGCATTCTCAACACCTTTATCCTGGCGATCTGGCCCTTGGAAACAGAAAACGAAACGAATGACACCGCAGCGCTGGAAACTCAGACCGTGGACGCTTAGCCTGAACAGAAACAACCTTACGCAAATCAGCGCATCTCACACGCACAAGCAAAAGCGAAAGCGAAAAAATGCAAGAAGAACAAGAGGACGCAAAGATTTACGGCGTCTGTTGCAGTCAGAGTTTTGACCTGAAATCCGACTATGGCGGCATTCTTGAGGCAGAGGCCCGAGATGTTATCCTGCTCAGGCCCGAAGAGGTTGAAACCCCGGACAACATCCGCTTTGCCCTCTGCTGGGAACCGGCGCCCGACGCCTTTGACGCCTACCCTGCGCTTGAGTTGGTGATCGCCGCGGGCGCGGGAGTTGATCGTCTTCTTGCGCACCCGGGATTGCGCCCCGAAATGAAGGTTGCCCGCATTCGCGACACCCAGCAGGCCCATCAAATGGCCGGGTTTGCCGCCCATGAGGTGCTGCATTACGAGCGTGGATTCGATCAGCTCCGCGCCAACGCCAAAGCCCGTCTTTGGACGGATGTCTTGGGGCGATCGCCGGGGTCCGTGACTGTCGCGCTTCTGGGCCATGGCACCATGGGGCAAGCGGTGGTCAAAAGCCTCACCGCTTTGGGGTTTGACGTGCGCGTCGCCAGCCGCTCCGCCCCCGCCGACCCCCTGCCGGGCGTGACCTATTTCTCCGGCGACACGGCCGTGACGGAGGCCGCGACCGGCGCCGATTATCTGATCAATCTCTTACCTCTGACCAAGGCGACCGAAGATGTTCTGAACGCCGATCTTTTCGCCCGTCTCGCCCCCGGCGCGCGGCTGATCCAGATCGGACGGGGCGAGCATCTGGTGGAGGGCGATCTGATCGCAGCGCTCGACAGCGGCCAGATCGCCGCCGCCTCACTCGATGTCTTTCGGCAAGAACCCCTGCCCGCCGACCATCCATTCTGGGCGCACCCAAACCTGCGCCTGACCCCGCATCTCGCCAGCCACACCCTGCCCAAGGAACTGGTGCGTCAGGTCATCGCCTGTGCCCGCGCACTGCGGGATGGCGAGACCTGTGACAGCATCGTCGATCCTGCGCGCGGCTATTGACGCACAGGATCAACGCCGCATCAAAGCCTTACATCTCGACGCAAATCTTGCCGAAATGCGCGCCGCTTTCCTGATACCGGAAAGCCTCCGCAAGCTCGGCGAGCGGATATGTCCGGTCCACCACCGGGCGAATGTCCAGCACCTCGAGCGCCTTGACGAAATCGCGCTGATGCTGGCGCGAACCGACGATCAGCCCTTGAAGCCGCTGTTGCCGCGCCATCAGCGCCGCCGTGGGCACTTCGCCTGCACGTCCGGTCAACACGCCGATCAGGGCGATATGCGCACCGGGACGCCCGGCCACGATGGATTGCGTGAGCGTCGCAGGCCCACCGACCTCGACCACAATATCGACCCCGCGCCCGCCGGTGAGCTGGCGCATCTCCATGCCCCAGTCGGGCGTCGTGCGGTAGTTGATGACGTGATCGGCGCCCAGCGCGCGCAGACGTTTGAGTTTCTCGTCTGACGAAGAGGTGGCAATCACCCGAGCGCCCATCGCCTTGGCCAATTGCAGCGCATAGATCGACACGCCGCCAGTGCCCAGAACCGCCACCGTATCCCCGGCCTTGAGCCCAGCATCGACCACCAAAGCGCGCCAGGCGGTCAACCCGGCGGTGGTGATCGTCGCGGCCTCGGCCGCAGTCCACCCTTCGGGCGCAGGGGTGACCCAATTGGCGGGCAAGGTCACGCGCTCGCGGGCGTAACCGTCGCGCCCGTCGCCCGGCGTGGTGGAGAAATCGAAGGGCCGATCATCTCCCTCCTGCCAATCCGGGAAAAAGCACGACACAACGGCATCGCCGGGACGAAACGCGCTGACGCCCTCGCCCACGGCCTCCACCTCGCCCGCGCCATCGGCCATCGGGATGCGCCCGTCGGGCAAGGCCCCCTCGACGGCACAGACCCGGTAGTCGTGGAAATTGAGCGAGCTGGCGCGCAGCCGCACGGTGATCTCTCCCGGCCCCGGTGCCGCGGGCTCCGCCGCATCCTCAACCACAAGGTTGTCGAGCCCGCCGGGGGCTTTGAGCGTGATCTGTTTCATGGGCTGTCTTTCGTTTTAGCTTCGATAGTCGGCGCCGATCCCCTCGATGGAGCGCAGATGCGCCTGCCATTCCAGGTCCAGATCGCCATCTTCCTCATTCATCTGGATGTATTGCTCATGCACCCGCCCGGCAATGTCATCACCGATCAAACGCAACGGCTGGCCGGTCGAAGTCGCCGCCACCTGAATTTCGCAGGCGCGTTCGAGATAGAACATATTGTTGAACATCTCCGCCGCGCTTCGCCCCGTGGCGATCAGCCCGTGGTTGCGCAGCATCAGAACCGGATGCATCCCCATATCGGCGACGATGCGCTCGCGTTCCTCGAGATCAAGCGCGATGCCCTCGAAATCGTGGTAGCCGATGCGGTTGTGGAATTGCAGCGAGATCTGGTTGAGCGGCAAAAGCCCCTCCTCCATGCAAGACACCGCCACGCCCGCGCGGGTGTGCGTGTGCATGATCCAGGCGGCATCGTGGCGGTTCATGTGCACGGCGGAATGGATGGTGAAGCCTGCCGGATTCACCCGATAGGGGCTGTCGTCCACCTTGTTGCCCTCGACGTCAATCTTGACCAGAGAGGAGGCGGTGATTTCCTCCCACCGCCAGCCGTAGGGGTTGATCAGGAAATGCCCGTCCTCTCCCGGCACGCGGGCGGTGATATGGGTGTAGATCAGATCGGTGAACTTGTAGAGCGCCGCCAGACGGTAGCAGGCGGCGAGGTCTTCGCGGGTCTTTTGCTCTTCGGGGGTCATGTCTCTCTCCGGGTTAACTGCGATGCCCGACCGATCCCCCCGCGCCTTCGGCGGGGAAATCGGCATGGGCCATGGCAAGATGCGCGAGCGCGCCTGCGACAGGCGCCTCCGGCGCACAGGCGCGGCGGGTGGTCAGGTCGGTGTGCAACAAAAGCGTCTCGATGGTGGCGCAGATCGTGCCATCCGCCTTGAGCACACGGTGGAACAGTTTCATCTTTTTGCCCGCGCCCTCAAGCACCAGCGTCGTCACTGTCAGCGCCTCGCCGCGATGCACCTCATCGAGGTAGCGGATGCGGGTGTCGACGGTGAAAAAGCTTTTGCCAGAGGCCACATAGGCGGCATCCGCGCCGATGAGCTGCATCAACCCGTCGGTCGCCCAGGTGCCAAGTTCGAGGTAGGCGGCTTCGTTCATATGGCCGTTGTAATCGGTCCACGTCACCGGCACCACCCGGCGCAGCGTGACCGGCAAACCGTCAATCTCGCCGCCAGTGGCAAGCCCCGTCTCATGCGTGGTGACCACCCCGCCCGCGCCGCTGCCCGAGTGCCGCAGCGCGCGCAGAATGGCGACGAGATTGTCGTCGCGCAGACGTTCGAGTTCACGGATCGTCAGATGACCGGATTGTGCATCCGACTGATCACTGATCCTCGCGATCAACGCCGCATCCAGATCCGGCACATCGGTCAGTTTGGTCCAGGGCCAGTGTAGCGACGGGCCGAATTGCTCGATATAGCTCTTCATCCCGGCCTCACCGCCCGCGATGCGATAGGTCTCAAAGAGGCCCATCTGCGCCCAGCGGAGGCCAAAGCCCATGCGGATCGCATCGTCGATTTCTTCGGTGGTGGCGATGCCGTCCTTGAGCATCCAAAGCGCCTCACGCCAGACCGCCTCCTGAAAGCGATTGCCGATAAAGGCGTCAATTTCGGTTTTAAGAATGAGCGGATGCATCCCAATGGAGGTGGCAACCTCTGCCGCCTTTTTGCAAAGCCCCGGCGCGCCGGAAATTTCCAGAAGCGGCAAAAGATAGACCGGATTGAACGGGTGAACGACCACCACCAGCGCACCTTTGGCGGCCAGATCGGAAGCCTTGAAGCCCGACGTCGAGGAGGCGATGAACACGCCGTCCGACAGCGATTTCGCAATCTCGTCATAGACCCGGTGCTTCAACTCCAACCGCTCGGACACGCTTTCCTGCACCCAATCGGCGCCGGTCACGGCGTCTGCAATGCTGTCGCAAAAGCTCAGGCTGCCTTCCGGTGGCAAAGGCCGGTCGTAGATCGCAGGTAAAGAGGCGCGGGCATTGTCCAGCACCTCGCCAATCTTGCGCGCCGCCTCCGGGTCCGGGTCAAAGACCGCGACGTCCCAGCCATTGAGCAGGAACCGCGCCGCCCAACCGCCGCCGATGACACCGCCGCCGATGATCGCCGCGCGGCTCATGCCACGGCCTCCGGCATCGCGCGTTTGACGAGGCCAAGCTGGGCGCGGACCTCGTCCGGCCCCATGAGCGTCGCGCCCATGTTGGACAAGAGGCTCGCCGCGCGTTCGACAAGCTGCGCATTTGTGGCCAGCACGCCTTTGTCGAGATAGAGGTTATCCTCCAGCCCGACCCGCACATTGCCCCCGGCCAGCGCCGCTGCAGCCACGTAAGGCATCTGATCGCGGCCCAGACTAAAGGCCGACCAATTCCAACCTGCGGGAATGTTGTTCACCATCGCCATGAAAGTGTTGAGATCATTCGGCGCGCCCCAAGGCACGCCCATGCAAAGTTGCACCAAGGCCGGGTCTTCCAGCACGCCCTCTTTCACCAACTGTTTGGCGAACCACAGATGCCCTGTGTCAAAGGCCTCGATCTCCGGCTTCACGCCCAGCTCGGTCATCATCCGCCCCATGGCGCGCAGCATTTCGGTCGTGTTGGTCATCACATAGGTGCCATCGCCGAAATTCATCGAGCCGCAATCGAGCGTGCAAATCTCCGGCAGGCAATCGCGGATATGCGCCATGCGTTCCGTCGCCCCCGCCATATCGGTCTCGGCGGCGTTGAGCGTCATCGGGGCCTCCGGCGCACCAAAGGTGAGATCGCCGCCGGTGCCTGCGGTGAGGTTCAAGACCACATCCACCTCGGACGACCGGATGCGGTCGGTCAGCTCACGGAAAAACCCACGGTCGCGACAGGGTGCGCCGGTTTCCGGGTCGCGCACATGGCAATGCACCACGGCGGCGCCCGCCTTGGCGGCGTCAATCGCGGCTTCGGCGATCTCTTGCGGCGAACGCGGCACGAGGCGGCTTTTGTCCTGCGTCGCGGCGGCACCGGTGATCGCGGCGGTGAGGAAGAGTTTTCGGTTCATTTGAAGTGGCATTGTCTTGGTCCTTTACCGGCCCTTCCAGACCGGATCGCGTTTCTCGGCAAAGGCGCGCGCGCCTTCTTTCTGATCCTCTGAGCGGTAGAGCCGCTCAACGGTTTCGAATTGGCTGGTGTTGATGCGATTGAGCGCGTCCTGGAATTTCATATCCTCCGCCTCGCGCGCGATCTCCTTGATCGCCGCAAAGACCAGCGGCGGACCGGAGGCCAGCTCGTCGGCCATCTTGCGCGCCTCGGCCATCAGATCGGCGGCGGGCAGGATGCGATTCACCAACCCCCAACGATGCGCCTCCTCGGCATCGAACCAGCGACCGGTGTACAAAAGCTCCATCGCAATGTGATAAGGAATGCGCTTCGGCAGCTTGATCGAAGCCGCATCGGCCACCGTGCCGGATTTGATCTCCGGCAGGGCAAAAGTGGCATGATCTGCCGCCAGAATGATGTCGGCGCTGATTGCCAACTCCAACCCACCGCCGCATGCGATGCCATTCACCGCCGCGATCACCGGCTTGTTCAACCCGCGCAGTTCTTGCAAACCGCCAAAGCCGCCCTTGCCGTAATCCGCATCCGCCGCCTCGCCGTCGGCTGCGGCCTTGAGATCCCAGCCCGGGCAAAAGAACTTTTCCCCGGCGCCGGTGACGATCGCCACACGCAGCTCCGGGTCGTCGCGAAAAGCGGTGAAAATCTCGCCAAGCTCCTGACTCGTCGCCATGTCGATGGCATTGGCCTTGGGCCGGTTCAGCGTGACCTCAAGAACCGCACCCCGGCGGTCGGTCAGGACGTTTTGAGCGCTCATGGCTGCTCCTCCATTCTGATGAGTGCATCCGCCGCCACGGCATCTTCGGCGCGGCAGATCAGCGGGTTGATTTCAATCTCATGCAAGGCCTCAGCATGTTCCGTCACCAGCTTTTGCAGCGCCATGACCGTGTCGATCACCGCGTCGAGATTGGCGGGCCTGCGCCCGCGATAGCCGGTCAAAAGCGCGCCGGTTTTGAGATCGGACAAGGCGCTCTGCACCTCGGCGCGGCGGGCCGGGATCAAGATCGACACCGTATCGCGAATGAGTTCGGTCAGGATGCCGCCCATGCCCAGCGTCAGGACAAAACCATGCGCCGGATCGCGGGTCACGCCGACGATCAGCTCGGCGACGGTGCCGGTGATCATCTCCTCGACGAGGAAACTCGCGGCGGGCATGGCCTTGGCCGCCTCGGTGACAGCCCGAGCCTCGGTGAGGTTGAGAACCACTGCGCCCGCTTCGGTCTTATGCGCGATGCCTTCGCCTTTGAGCACGACGGGAAAGCCGATGTCCTCGGCCTGCCCGCCCGCCTCTGTCGCCGTCATCGCGCGCTGGGATTTCGGCACGCGGACACCAAAGCCGGACAAAAGCGCCTTGGCCTCGGCCTCTGAGAAGACACGCGGATCGCCGTGGCCATTCACCGGTTGCAGCACCGGGGCGGAACGCTGGTTGTCGCCTGCGCGCGCGCCCACTTCGGCCGCCGCACGGATCGCCCGAAGTGCGTCGCCCATGCCACACAGCGGCACGACACCGAGATCAAGCGCCCGCTGCGCCACCGCCTCAGAGAGGCCCTCGGACAGGAGCGACACCATGGCCATCGGCGTGCCGGTCACCTCACGGGTCTTGGCGACCGCGCGCAGCACCTGATCGTAATCGGGCGCCTCGAACCGGTCGTCGCGCGGATAGTCCACCACGACACAGCCCAGTCCCAGATCGGCGTCGCAGAGCGCCGTGAATGTGGCGGTCAGAGCCACCTCGTCGCCCCAGATATAGGTGTTGTAATCCAAAGGGTTGGCCAAGGCGACCTTGGGCCCCAGCGCGGCCCGCAGGCCGTCGCTTTGCTGGGCGTTGAGCGGCGGATAGACCACCCCCGCCACCTCGCCCATATCGGCCATGAGAGAGGCCTCGCCCCCCGAACAGGACGCCGACGCGATGCGGTTGGAACGCAGCCCGCTGGTGACATGCAGGAGTTTCAGCGTTTCCACGAGTTCGGTCGGCGTGTCCACCTGCGCGATGCCGAGACGTTTGAGCAAGGCGCGCGCGCCTGCATCCGACCCGGTCAAAGAGGCGGTGTGGGAAACAGCGGCGGCCTGCGCCTGTTGCGAAATGCCGACGCGGAGCGCGACGATGGGTTTACCGAGATCAGACGCGCGCCGGGCCAGCTCTTCGAAGGCCGGAAGGTCGCTGATCCCCTCGATATGAAGCCCCAAAGCGGTGATGCGCGGGTCTTCCAAAAGCGCGATGCCGAGATCGGACATCGAGGTCTGCGCCTGATTGCCCGCTGCGACCACGGCGGCCAGAGGCAGGCCGCGGCGCTGCATCGTCAGGTTGATCAGCACGTTGGAGGATTGCCCTATGACGGCCACACCGCGTTCGACCGGCGCCATGCCGTGGCGGTCGGGCCAAAGCGCCATGCCGTCGAGCGCGTTGACGATGCCGTAGCAATTCGGCCCCAAAACCCGCATTTCGCCAGCGGCCTCGACCAGTTTCGCCTGCAACTCGGCGCCATCGGCCAGTTCGGAAACGGCCTCGCTGAACCCCGCCGCAAAACACACAGCGCCACCGCAGCCCATAGTGGAAAGCTCCGCTGTAACCTTGACGGTCAGTTCACGATTCACGCCGATGAAGGCAGCATCGGGCACGCCAGGAAGGCTGGCGAGATCGGGATAGGCCGGCAGACCGCCGACCTCCGTTTTCTTGGGGTGCACCGGCCAGATCGGCCCGGTGAACCCGGTGTCGCGACATTGGCGCACGACGTTTTCGCACCATGTGCCGCCACCGATCACGGCGATGGCCTTGGGCGAGATGAACCGGCTCAGGGCACCCATCCGCGTCAGGCCCCCAGAGGCCGGAACAGGTCCCGGCTGATGATGTGGCGCTGAATTTCCGAGGTGCCGTCCCAGATGCGTTCGACACGGGCATCGCGCCAGAACCGCTCAATTGGCAGCTCGTCCATGAGCCCCATCCCGCCATGGATTTGCAGCGCCGCATCGGTGACACGCGCCAGCATTTCGGAGGCGTAGACCTTAGCCGAAGCGATCTCGCGATTGGCCGGGAGGCCTTGGTCCAGTCGCCAGGCGGCGGAGAGCGTCAGCCAGTCGGCGGCGTCGATCTCGGTGATCATATCGGCGATCTGAAAGCTCACGCCCTGGAATTTGCCGATGGGCTGGCCAAATTGTTTGCGCTCGGCGGCGTAGCTCAAGGCGTGGTCGAACACACGGCGCGCGCGGCCCACGGAGTTGGTCGCGACCGTGATGCGGGTGGCGTAGAGCCATTCGTTCATCACGTCGAAGCCGCCATCGACCTCGCCCAACACCTGCGCATCCGAGAGGCGACAGTTGTCGAAATAGAGGATGCTGTTCTGATAGCCACGGTGCGACACGGAGTTGTAGCCGCGCGCGATCTCAAAGCCGGGCGTGCCGCGATCGACGAGGAAACAGGTGATGCGTTTCTTCGGTCCGCGCGGTGTCTCATCGACCCCGGTTGCCACGAAAACGATCACGAAGTCGGCGTGTTCCGCACCAGAGATAAAGTGTTTGGAGCCGTTGATCACCCAATCGCCCCCGTCGCGCACAGCGGAGCATTTCATGCCACGCACGTCGGAACCCGCGTCCGGTTCCGTCATCGCCAGCGCGTCCATTTTCTCGCCGCGCACGGCGGGCATCAGGTATTTCTCGATCTGCTCGCCTTCGCAAGCCATCAGAATGTTCTGGGGCCGACCAAAGAAATGGGTCAGCGCCATCGAGCCACGGCCCAACTCACGCTCGACCAGCGCGAATTCGAGATGCGACAGACCCGGACCGCCGACGCTTTCGGGAAAGTTCGAGGCGTAAAAACCCAGATCAATGCACTTCTGTTTGATCTCCTGGCCGATCTCGGCGGGGACTTCGCCGGTGCGTTCGACCAGCGTTTCATGGGGGTAAATTTCGTTTTCAACGAAGCTGCGGACGGTGGAGACGATCATCTCCTGTTCAGTGGTCAGGCCAAAATGCATGGTTCACCCTCTTTCATGTTGAAAGGATGTTGTTGTCAGGGAGGAAACAGCGCGCGAGAGGTCCGTGCGCTGCGGAAGGGTTAAGTGGGAATTCGGATCAACTGGGGCCGCGCACCTTTCGCCAAAGGTGAGCGGCACGGGCGAGGATCACCAGCGTGACCACAAGGATCAAAAGCACGGAGATCGAGGCAATGGCAGGATCGACATTGTCGCGCAGCCCCATCCACATCCGACGTGGCAGCGTGATGGTTTCCACCGAGGTGACGAAAAGCGTCACACCGATTTCGTCCCAGGACAGAAGGAAACACAGGAACAATGCGCCCAGCATGCCAAAGCGAATGTTGGGCAGGATCACCCCGAAAATCCGGGTGAACAGGTTTGCGCCCATGGATTGTGCGGCCAAATCCATACGCCGGTCGACCTGACTCAGAGAGACCATGAGCACGACCACCGCATAGGGCACGACCATCACCGTATGGGCCAGAACCACCCCGCCCAAAGTGTCATAGGCGATCAGGCTGTTCCACTGCGACAGCTGCGTCAGAAAGAAGAACAGCGTGAGCGAGGACACCACCGGCGGTGCGACCATCGGCAAGAGCACAAAGCCGGTCATCAGCATCGCGAACGGCGGACGCAGGAGCCAGATGCCGACGCAAAACGCCGTTGCAAGCGCGACCGACAGGAGGCTGGCCAGCACACCGACCTGCACCGAGGTCATGAGGCTGTGGCCCCACTCCGGGTTCTCGAACAGCGACTGGTAGTGCCGCCAGGACCAGTCGCCATTGGGCAAGCTGAGGTAACGACGCGAGGTGAAGCTGACCGGCACCACCGCGATGAGCGGCATCAACAGGAACAGCGCAACAAGGGAGGACAAAAGTGTGGCGATCACGCCGGGACGAAGTCGGGTCATGGCGTCACATCCTCGTAGCGGCGAATGAGAAGGTAGAGAATGCCCCCCACCGCGATCATCAGAACCACACTCATGGCAGCGGCCATCCCCCATTGCGGGATCTGGAAAATCCAGAGGTAGATCAGCTCGGCGACCAAGACGGACTGCCCCCCGCCCAAAAGCGCGGGCGTGACGTAAAAGCCGATGGAGAAAACAAAGACCAAGAGCGTTGCCCCCATGATGCCGCTCGCCGTCATCGGCAGGTAGACCTGCCAGAAAATCCGCAAACGAGAGGCCCCCATGCCATCGGCGGCCGTGAGCACGCGCTCATCGACATTGCGCATGGCGGTGGCCAGCGGGAAGACGGCGAAGGGAATGAGGTAATGCGACATGCCGACCACGACGGCAAACTCGTTGCGCGTCATCTGGATGGCACTGTCGATCAGCCCAAGGTCCTGAAGCCAGGTGTTCAGAAGGCCGCGGTTGGAGAGCATGGACAGCCACCCAAACGCCCGGCTCAGGATAGAAATCCAAAACGGGATCATGATGCAAAGTTCGGTGATCATCCGCACCAAGGGCGAGCCACGCACCCAGAGAAGGGTGATGACATAGGCGCTGGTCACCGAGACCACGGTCACGATCAGACAGAGCCGCAGCGTGCGCCCGATCACGCCCAGCGATAAAGGATCGCTCAAAACGTGGCCATATTGCGCGAAACCGGGGTCCGGGTCCGTAAAACTGAGCTGAACGATGCCGAGAAACGGCAACAGGTAGCTCGCGCCCAGAAACAAAAGCACCGGGCAGATAAGAAGGAGATAGGGGCGCATGGATCTTCCTTTTGCGCGCCCTCCGTTCATGACAAACGGAGGGCCAAGTCAGGTGGATCAGGCGGAAATGATCTGGAGATAGGCGTCAAGTGCTGCGCTGTAGTTCTCTTCGTACCAATCCGTGTTGAGCGCGACCTGTTTCGGCAGGTTCGCCGGGTCCATCGGATTGAGCCAGCGGTCCTCTTCCGCAATGAGCGCATCGGCGGCCGGGTTGCTCGGCCCGTTGCCCAGCATCTCGAACAGCACCACCTGACGTTCCGGTTCCTGGGTGGCCGCGATGTATTTCATCGCCGCCTCCGTGCCGCCCGGGTTGTCCTTGAGCACCCCGATGCCGCCCGGCCCGATGATGCCACCGTCCCAGGTGAAGGTGATCTCGCCCTCGGTGTCCTTGTGCAACAGACCCGCGCGGGTGTTCCAGATCAGCGCCATGGAAACATCGCCATTGAGCAACAGAGACTGGCTTTCCGCACCTCCGCCCCAGAAGGCGCCGATATGCTCTTTGAACGCTTCGATCTTGGCATGTGCGCGGTCCAGATCGAGCGGATAGAGGTCCGCAGGCGCCACGCCATCGGCCAGCAAAGCGGCCTCCCACACGCCCGCGCCCCATTTGTACATGGAACGTTTACCGGGGAATTTCTCGACGTCGAAGAAATCCGCCAAAGAGGTCGGCGGCGTGTCGTATTTGGTCGCATCATAGGCGATCACATAGGAGTAGAAATAGCACGACGAGGAGTATTCCCACTGGAACCCCTCGCGCTGTTTCGCCGGATCGACAATGTCGTAATCAATCGGTTGCATCATGCCCTTGCGACCCAGCGCCTGCGCCGAGAAGGGTTCGGCATCGACAAGGTCCCAGGTCGGACGCCCGCCCTGCACCTGCGCGGTGATCGCGCCTTCGGTCGGGCCGGAGCCGTCGTAGAACACCTTGATGCCGGTTTCCTCGGCGAAGGGTTTACCAAAGGCCGCATCCATCGCATCGAGCGCATCCCCGCCCCAGTTCACAAAGACCAGCCGACCGTCTTCGGCGCGCGCAGGCGTGGCGCCCAGACCGATGGCGGAGGTGCCCATGAGCGCAGCGAAGCCCTGCATCAATTGGCGACGGGAAATCTGACCTTTCGCACTCCGTTCCTTGAGAATGTCGACGAGGTCTTTCTGGAAGTTATTGTGCATTGTCTCACCTGTTGGTTGGTGTTGGATGTGTTATGGTTATTGCGCAGGGCTTTTCTGTCGAACGCCCGTGTTGCGGCTCTTGAGAAGGCATGCGGTAGGATGTGTCAGAGGGCGAAACTGTCGCCGGTGTCCCAGGCGACCTGAAGCCCCGCGCCCAGATCGGGCGGCGGCAGGCCGGGGCCGTTGTCGATGTAGAACATCAACTCTTCGCCCGCCTTGGTCTCAAGCACGAGACGGGATTTCGAACCGAGATAGACCATGTCGCGCACCGTCACCGGAAGCTTGTTGACGTCCGTCTCACCCGCAAGCCGCATGTGTTCGGGACGCAGCGCGATATGGTCGAAAGCAAAGGCATTGGCAGGCAGGTCAATCTTCGTCCCGGCAACCCCACCCTTCTCGGCATCCAGCGACATGATATTGATGTCGCCCAGAAATTCCGCCGTAAACCGGTTCGCCGGGTGTTCATAGACCTCAGTCGGCGTGCCGATCTGTTGCAGCGCGCCTTGGTTGAAGATCGCCACATGGGTCGAGAGCGCCAGCGCCTCCTCCTGATCGTGGGTCACGAAAACGAAGGTCGTGCCGAGGTCCCGGTGCAGCCTGCGCAGTTCTTCTTGCATCTGGCCGCGCAGGTTCTTGTCGAGCGCCGAAAAAGGCTCATCGAGCAGCAGCACCTTCGGTTCATAGGCCAGCGCGCGGGCCAGAGCGACGCGCTGTTGCTGACCGCCTGAAAGTGCCTTGGGTTTCTTGTGGGCGTGGCCCGAGAGGCCGACCATTTCGATCATCTGATCGACGCGATCCGCCATCTGCGCCTTGGACCATTTCTTGACCTTGAGTGGAAAGGCGATGTTTTCGGCCACGCTCAGATGCGGGAACAAGGCGTAGCCCTGAAACACCATGCCAAAGCCGCGCTGCTTGGCCGACCAGTTGGTCATGTCCTGCCCCTCAAGGAGCAGTTTGCCGGAGGTCAGGTTCTGATAACCGCCGAGCATTGTCAGAAACGTGGTCTTCCCTGAGCCAGATGGCCCAAGAAGAGAGAGGAATTCGCCCTCCTTGATGTCCAAGGACACGTCACGTAAAGCGTGGAAATCCCCGAACATTTTTCCGACGGAATGGGCTTCGATCTGCGTTGTGTTTACCACAATCGTCTCGCTTTCTCAGTCTGTGCGTTATGCCCCGAGGGTGCGAGGTGGCTTGCCAAACTGCAAATGAAACTTCTTGTTCCTCGTGACAAACAAAATTTGTCACGATCTAAAATCCGGGCCAATCCGACTCACTTCCAGACGTGTTTTCAACCAGTTATGGAATTCGACCACGAGCGGATTTTCGAGATTTTCCTCCGGCGTACAGAGGAAATAGCCGGTATCAGAGTGCAAAGATTGTGCAAAGGGTCGCATCAATCGCCCTTCGCGCAAATCCGACGCCCAAAGCACCGTGTCGCCAATCGCGATTCCTTCGCCCGCGATCACCGCCGTATGCACGATGTTCATGTCAGAATAGCAAATGCCGCGATGCGCATTTTCCATCGGCATGCCCGACAATTGCATCCAGTTTTCCCAATCGGTGAAGTCATGCATATGCAAAAGCGTCGCCCGTGTGAGGATGTTCGGATCGTTGAACGACTTGTATCGGCTGAGATAAGCCGGGCTGCACAGCGGCGTGAATTCGACAGACAACAAAGGCTCAGCCGCCACATGGGCGCGCGGTTCATGACCAAAGGTGATGAAGGTATCGACCTCCGGGTTGCTGGTATCCGCGAGCTGATGGCTGCTGACGACATTGAGAATGACTTCCGGGTTTGCGGCCAGAAAATCCCCCATGTTGAGGCACAGCCAGGCGGCGGCAAAGCCCGGCGGCGCACTCACGGACAGCCGCCCGTTCAGCCGGTCTTGCGACACCCGCGCGGTGGAGCTTGCGATGATATTGAGTGCCCGGCGCACATCCTCGGCATAGGCCCGCGCACGCGGCGTAATCTCGGTGCGGTTGCCGCTGCGTTCGACGATCTTGAACCCCAGATCGCGCTCCATGAGACGAAGCTGATGGCTGACGGCGCTGCGCGTGACATTCAGTTCAGAGGCCGCACGCCACAGCGCCCCGTTGCGCACGACGCTCTCAAGGACGCGCAGCGCCTGAATAGAGGGAAAACGTTTGATGGCAGCTCTCCTGACATAAAAAGACGCCCCCGAGGCATAGCGCATCGGAGGCAGTCTATCGAGATCAAAACATCTGACTTTAAGACAGGTGCCGCAGAGGGACTAAAGCGGCGGAAGTTGCGATCTCAGATACTCGAAATGGCGTTGGGCCATGCCACGATAGGCGATCCAACCATCGGCGGTGTTCTGCGCCACCGCGTCCGAAAGCACCGCCAGAGGTTGCCCGGTCGAACGCGCCAGAATGAGCGTCTGCGCGGCTTTCTCGAAGAAATACAGATCCTCAAAGGCATCCGCCACGGTGTCGCCGACGATGGTCACCCCATGGTTGCCCATCACCAGAACCGATTTGTCGCCCAGACGCTCCGCCAGCCGCTCGCCCTCTTCTTCCGCATCGGCGATGCCGCCGAAATCGAGGTCATAGGCCGTGCGCCCGTAGAACCGCGCGGTGTTGTTGTCGATGGGCACGACGGTGGGGTCCTTGAGACAGGCCAGCGCGGTGGCATAGGGCGAATGGCAGTGCAGCAACACCTTCGCCTCCGGTTTGCGCCGATGCAGCGTGCCATGGACGCACCAGGCCGAGGCATCGGGGGCGTTCGGCCCGTCGAGTACCGTCTCGTCGTTGCTGTCGAGCAGCAAAAGGTCCTCGGGGCGGAGCGTCGCGAAATGCTGCCAGCGCGGGTTCAAAAGAAACCGCGCCCCGTCGTCAGAGGCCGCTGCGCTGAAATGATTGCCGACGGATTCGCTCCAGCCCAGCTGGTGGCAAATCCGGAAGGCATCCGCCAGATCCTGCCGCAACGCGACAGGATCAACGAGCGTTTGATCGGGGGAGACGTGGGTGTTCATGCCTTGAACCGCCCTTCGCTGACAAGCGCGCGATAGGTCGACCGCATCTCGGCGCGGTCCGTGTAGCAGCCACGCAGATAGCGATCACCGCTGGTCGCCGAATAGGCCGCACGCCCGTGCACGATGCGGTGGTTGTCGAACACCATGCATTCGCCGGACTTCATCAGGAACCGCATCATGTATTTCTCTTCCTGCAACATCCGCCCGAAGCGGCAGAAGGCCGGGTAATAACGGTCGAGCAACGCCTGATCCAGGTCGATGATGTCGAGCATGTGCTGGCTGATCGTCAGGCCGGAGACTTCGCCATGCTGATCCAGTTCGATCACCGTCTGACGCGACCGCATGTCATAGTCATCATGCTCGCAATAAAAGGGAATGGAAACCTCGGAGAGCAGCTTGAACCCCTCCGGGTCGCGTTGGCGGAAATCATTGGCCACGGCGACGCCATCGGCATAGAGGCTCTCGCCGCCCTGCACCGTATTGGCGCGGCAATGCAGGAATTGAACGCCCGGAGCATGTTCCTCGGCCGGCGTGTCGGTGTGCAACTCCAGCGCGGCGGAGGTATAGGCCGTGTTGGTCGGGTTGATATAGGTTTTTACGTCGAAATAATCGCCAAAGAAAGTCGGGCGCACTTGGCCGATCAAATTGGCGGTCTCCGTCAGCGCCTCGTTGCTGTCGGGCATGTCGGTGAGGATCACAAAGCCTTCGACCAGCATCGCCTCGATCCATTTGCGGCGCACCTCCGGGTCGGCCATCAGCTCCGGCTGGCTGAAGCGCGGCACCTCCGGAAAGTGATCACCATACCAAGCCTCGCGCGGCAAATCCGCCGGGTCTTTTCGCAGGCCTGCGATGGCGTAGGTCTCAAGCCAGCTCAGCGGAAAGAACGTGACGTGATCCTCACCTGACCAGACGATCTCAAGCGCATCCCCGACGATCTCGGTGGCCTTCGGCGTCGGCGCATCGTCGAGGTGGAAAATGTCAAAGCTGCGCTCGCGGGTGGAGCTATTGAACGAGCTGGGGCAATTGTCGCGCAGCCAGTAGTAGTTAAAGTAATGCGGCTGGCCGTCGGACAGGATGACATCCAAACCCTGCTCTTTGAGAACCGGGGCGGCGATGGGTGCGTTCATGACATTCATGTGATTTCTCAGCGTTTTCGAGTGGATTAGGGAGGGTTTCTGACCCAAACCATCTCACGGCTTTTCAAATCCGAACAGCGCGTTTAGTCTTAATTTAATATAAGCAAATGGTAATGATATGGACCGCCTTCCCCCGCTCCGCCTGCTCACCACGTTCGAAGCCGTCGCCCGCCACGGCTCGATGCAACAGGCCGCCACCCTGTTGAACGTCACGCAACCGGCGGTGAGCCAGGCGCTCAAGGCGCTCGAATCCCACGTCGGCGCGCCGCTGATCGACCGCTCGCACCGCCCCGCCAGGTTGACCGAGGCCGGGGAGCTTCTGGCCCGTGCGGTGCGTGACGGTCTTGGGCAAATCTCGGCGGCCCTCGAAGACATCCGAAGCCTCACCGGACAGGCCGGAAATCAGATCACCATTTCCTGCACGCTGGGCATGGCGACCTATTGGCTAATGCCGCGTCTGCCGGATTTCTACGCCCGCTTTCCCGAAATCACCGTCAACGTCCAGGCGCCCGCAACCGACCTGCCCCATCTGGCGCCCGGCATCGACATCGCGATCCGCTATGGCACCGGCGGCTGGCGCGAGGGCGTCACGCAAAAGCTCTTTGACGAACGCGTCTGCCCGGTCGCAGCCCCCGCCTTTTTGGAGCGACTACAAGCCGAGGGCATCGGCCTCGACCGCGCGCCGCTCATCCATGTGCGCAGCCCGCACAACAGCCATTGGGCCGGGTGGGAGGATTATTTCCGCGCAAAAGGCATCTCTCGTGAGCGGCTTTCGGGGCAAAGTTTCAACAATTACGTGCAGGCGGTACAGGCCGTGCAGGCCGGTCAGGGGCTCATGCTTGGCTGGAAATCCATCGCAGATGGCGCGCTGCGCGACGGGTCCTTGCGGATGTGGCCGGAGGGCGAGGTCGATCTCGGCACCTCCTATTTCGTCACCGCGAAATCGCCGCTGTCTGACACAAGCAAAAGCTTCATCGACTGGATGGCCGCCGGAGAAAACCTGACCCATTCGGGGTTTGCAGTAAGCATTGACACGTAAACGGCGTGGCGCACGGGCGCGTTTTGTAAAACAGCCGCGCCTTCTCCATCGTGAGCCAGATCTCTCTCACAGGTCGCTCTCCGACCCCTTCTTTGTCGCGCGGCACATAAAAGCAAAACGGCAGAGACAATGCTCTGCCGCTTCACCTCCCGCTGGCGCATCGACGAATGCTGATCGGCGCAAGAGGCGCCTGATCGCTCTCAGTCGGGCCGCCGGGAACACCATCTTCCATAAGCTATGGAAAGATGGCGTTATTCCTGAACGTGTCGCGGCAAAGCCTGCCGCGTTTCGGATGTCTTTTCCGCCGCCAGATGCCGAAAGAAATTCTGCCATCCGAGGTCAGCGGCTTTGGTCTTTTCGACAAAGGACGTCGATACGGGGGAGTGTGCGCCCTGAGGCGTCTGTTTGGGTGTCATGTTTGGTGCTCCATCATGATCCGGGGCTCTCCCCGGAGGGTCAGTGTGAGCCCATGAAACCGGCTCAGCTGTTGGTCTCGTCAGAGACAGGGGCTGCGTCGGGCGCAGCCTGATGCGCATCGCGCGCCAGACGGGCCGCTTTGAGGTTGGCCGTCAATTCTGCGCGTCGCGCGGCTTCTGTTTCGATGATCTCGCGGGCCGCCGCAGCGGTGCGATCATGCGGAGTGGCCGGCTTGGTGACCGTTTCGCGAAACAGAGAGGTGACTTTGTCTTTGCGGGGCATAAGGCCTCCTTGGTCATAGGACCCGGCGATGAGAGCCGGGTCCGAACCGGTCAGATCAGGCGAGTGCCAGATTGGTCGCGGACTCGCGGCCGTCGCGTCCGGATTCGACGTCGAAGGTGACGGATTGACCGTCATCCAACTGGGCGATGCCGCCGCGTTCCATCGCGGAAATATGGACGAAAATATCGCGTCCACCGGATTCCGGTGCGATGAAGCCGAAGCCTTTAGTTTGGTTGAACCATTTCACAGTGCCATTGGCCATTGTGATGTCTCCTTGAGTATTTTGCAGCCCACGTGAATGCGGTTGCCCGGCACAGTCTGATCGAAATGGCAGACTGGAACCGATAAGGGAGACAGGATGCAGATGGAAAAAACGTTGCTCCTATTGGGTACAGGACGGGGATCCGAATAGCAAAGGAAAAGAAATAAAAGATTTTTCCCGTCCGGCGCGCGCCACCTTTCGGAGCTGTCTTTGAGCTGCGCGTCAGCTGATCTGATCACTCCAGACGTCGAAGCCGGACAAAATGTTTTCGCCGAAAGAATGGGTCAGAGGCACGTCCGCGGCATCGCGCCCCTGCGCAACCAGAACGCGCCCGATGCGCAGCATGTTGTTGCGCGGATCGAACACCCACCAGCGCCCATCGAGCCAGACCTCCATCCAGGCCGCGAAATCGCCCGGCGGATAGGGCGGCGCCGTACCGATGTCGCCCAGATAGCCGGTGCAATACCGGGCCGGGATGTTCATGCAGCGACAAAAGGTGATCGCCAGATGCGCGTAATCTCGACAGACGCCCTGCGCGTCGTGATAGGCCCGCGCGGCACTCCGTGTGGCATCCGCAGCCATGTAATCAAAGCGAATATGGTTGTGAACGAAATCGCAGATCGCCTGCACGCGGGGCAACCCGAAGGAGGTGTGCTGAAACAATCGCCAAGCCGTGTCGGATAGGGTGTCGGTGTCGCAATAGCGGCTGCCCAAGAGATAAACGAGCACCTCGTCCGGCAAGCTTTCGACGGGCGCCTGCGCACCGATGTCCGGGCGCGCATCAGGCAGGCCCGTGTCCCGGATGATCGTCTGGGTTTCGACGGTGAAACGTCCTTGTGGCGCGATCATCCGAGTGCACCAATTGCCGAACCCGTCGCGATAGCCGCTCATCGGCACGCGGGGCGTGGTGGTGAGGTGGTCCGGGTATTCGAGATCGCTGACCCGCGAGAAATGCACGTTCAAAAGCGCGATCATCGGGGTCGGTTGCGGCAGGTCGAACTGAAATCGACAGCCGAGTTTGATACGCAGATCGGAAGAGGTCATAAAATGGCTCCTCTGCGGCGCATGGCGAACGGCGCGTCGCATGACGGTCTCTTTGAACTCATGATTTGGCGCTATGGCGCGACCACGCCTTGCGCAATTCCGCGCCAACAGGGGCGTAGGAGTCGTCAAAAATCGAACGGCGCGGTGTCGGAGCCGCGTCCGGCGTCGCGGTCTTGGTCGGGCGTTTGCGCGCGATTGTCGCCTTGTCCGTATCGGTGTCTTCGCGGTGAGGGGTCTGCTTGGTCATCGTGGGTATCCTTTTCGGGTGCAAATTCGGGGCAAGCGGCGCTCCGAGGCGGCGATCGCGCACGCGCGACGGCTCTCCTCCAAAGGGGCAGCTTGGAACCTGTTCGTTTGGTTGGTCGTCAGGATACGAGGAGAAACTGGGGGCATATTGCGCACCGCAGTGATGGCGCGGGTCGACGCCCGCCTGTGAGAATTTCCTTGTAACCTTTATAGATATGGGGGATCGCGCGCGATATTACCAGTGCAATGACGCGCAATCGGAACAACTTCACCTTAGAGACCGCCGTCGACGGTCTGACACCGCCGGGCAATCCGTGAGAGCCCAAGAATAATACTGTGCGTTTTCCGCAACTAAGCCGGGTTTCGCGTCTTTCTGAGGAAAACGCCTCGTATTTCGGCGACGGAGCCCCTATCTCTCTCTGAGACGTTTGGCCCGTGCCTCACATGTTGACATATGGTTCGACAGGCCCGCAGACGTTTTCCTGTTGATGTGCAAATTGTACCAGACAGGGCAAGCGATTGGATTGACCGTCGCTGACGTATTCACCTGACCAGAAGATAGGGTCCGCAGCACGTTTTGGCGTGTGCATTGCAGGTGTCTGGTGACCACATTCACCTGCGCCACGACCCAGGATGGTCAACCACTTGAGTTCCCGCGAACCAAGCCATTCTCAAGGGCAGATGCCGTAGGCCGCGTGCCACGACCTGTCCAAAACCGCGCCGCTTTATCGGTGGCTCTGCGGTTTGCTGACAAGAAAGAAGAAGATCTTGATAGAAATTTATTGGGGCACGCCCCTGTCTCTCCTCACATCGCCCGAAGGCGACGTACAGAAATTCGGCACCATCGAAAAAGCCCGCTACTGGCTTAGCCGCAAATGGCCGGTATCCGACGACGCGCAGCAACGCGCACTGACGACGATTGACGCAGCCATGAACTGCATGGCGCCCGTGGGCGAAGCACGCAAAGCGTTTATGACGGCTGCACAAACTGCGGGTTTCGTACCCGTGTTGCCAACGCAGAGAGTCGCATAGCCAACATCGTTATCCCTGACTGAGTTGCCCCAAGTTTCCTAGACACCTGCCTTGTTCAGATTGAGCTGTCTGGCTTCGAAGTCAACGGGCGACAGCAGACCGTTGTTCGTGTGCTTCCGTTTGGGATTGTAGAACAGCTCGATGTACCCGAACACGTCGTGCCTTGCGGCTTCTCGGGCGGGTAGGTTTTTCGCCTGATCCGTTCGCGTTTCAGCAGTTGGAAGAAGCTCTCCGCGACGGCGTTGTCATGGCAGTTTCCGCGTCGGCTCATGCTGGGTTCCAGGTTGTGCTGTGTCAGGAAAGACAGCCATTCCCGGCTGGTGAACTGGGAGCCCTGATCGGAATGCACCGTGGCACGGCCAGCGGGCTTTCGCCGCCACACAGCCATCAGCAAGGCCTGCAGGGCGAGGTCTGTCGTCATGCGGGACTGGGCCGACCAGACAACGGTGAGCCATTGATGCGCCATTGGTTCAAGCGCAATGGCGAACGCGCAACAACAGGTCGGTGACGACACACAGGGACAGCCAGCCCTCGTGGGTCTTGATGTAGGTGATGTCGGTGACCCAGACCTGATCGGGGACGGATGCCTCGAACTTCTGTTCCAGCCTGTTCTCAGCCACGATGGCAGGCTTGCCACGATAGCGGCCGGGACGGCGTCTGTAGCCGATCTGTGCCGCTATCCCGGCCAGGGATGCCAGACGGGCCACCCGGTTCTCGGAAACCCGTTCGCCCTGGTCGCGCAGGTCATCGGCCAGCTTGCGATAGCCATAGACCTTGCCGCTGTCGGACCAGGCCTGCCGGATCACCCCGGTTTGGCGCACATCTTCCAGCGCACGCCGGCTTAACGGTTCCTTAAGCCATGCGTAGAACCCGCTGAAATGGACCTCCAGCATCCGGCACATAGCCCGAACACGAAACTGATCACGATGCGCGCTGATAAACGCGTACTTCACTTTGCATTCTGCGCGAAGTACGCGCTCGGCATTGCCCTCGGACCAATGGCGGACAAGCCTCGCCCTTTTTTAGAATATCGCGCTCCTCGGTCATCCTGGCCAACTCGCGCTTCAGCCGACGGTTCTCGGCTTCATGATCCACACCGGGCTTGGGCGCGGGTTCCCCGAACAGCTTCATACATTTGTACAGAGAATGCCTGCGCACGCCCAGTCGCCGGGAAACCTCCCGAACCGGATAGCACCGCACCGTGATCTGATGCACCGCATCGCGCTTCAAATCGTCGCTGTAGTTGCTTCTCCCCATGTCGGCCTCATTGCCTCAAAGTTAGGGAGAAAAGCGTCTACAAACCTAGGGGAAACTCAGTATGTCCATCCGGGGAGAAGTATTCGTTGGTGCTCAGTGCCCCAGATTGCTTGCTGAACGTCAGGTTCGGGAAAGCCGCACCGCAGCGAAAGATACTCACGTGAACGGCAGCTAAGGGCCGTAAAAGCCGTCCCACCTCACACGTCCCAGAAAAAACAAAAACCGCGCCAGAACGATTGATCAGCACGGTTATTGAATGTGAGGCCTGAGTGAAACAAGCGCCTCACATTGAAGGCCTCACAACCCGTTTCTGGTCCAACTGTAACGGTTGGGTCATGTTCGTCTGACGTCTTAAAATTTGGAAGTGGCGGACCGAGGAGGATTCGAACCCCCGACCCCTTGATTCGTAGTCAAGTACTCTATCCAGCTGAGCTATCGGTCCACTGGAGGCGGGGAATACATATAAGCTCGGAGGGGTGCAAGAGGCATTTGTCAGAAAAATGAAAAAACATTCACTCAAAGCCTCCGCCGCTCATCGCGCAGGCGTCTGTTCCTTTTCTCGCGAGGCCGCCCCACGCTGGGAATAGCCCTTCGGCAGATGGATGGCGAAGGCCGTGCCCGTCTCATCCGAACGCTCCAGTAAAAGCTGGCCGCCGTGCCCGCGCACCAGTTCGGCGGAGATCGCGAGGCCGAGGCCGAAGCCGCCTTTGCGCGTGCCACCCTGAAACGGTTGGAACAGGTATTCGCGCGCTCTGGGGGGCAGACCGGGTCCGGTGTCGATCACGGAGAGCACCCATTCGTCCTCATCCTCGCGCCCCGAAACGGAAATCTCGCCATGATCGCCGGTCGCCATGATCGCCTGACGGGCGTTGCGCACCAGATTGGACAATACGCGGTGCATCTGTTCGGGATCGGCGCGGACGACCATGGTGGCGGGGATATCTTCGGAAAAGGACAGATCGAAATCACCGATGGAGAGGCGCTCGCCTTCGATCACCTCGCCCACAAGTTCGGCCAAACGCACGCCGGTGAGCGTCGGCGCTGGCTCCTCGGCCTTGCCAAAGGCCAGCGTGGTTTCACAGAGGTTCACGGCGCGCTGGATCGAATTGACGAGTTTCGGCGCGGAGCGGGTCACGGCGGGGTCTTGGGACATTTCCAGCCGGTCGGTGAAAAGCTGCGCCGTGGTCAGGATGTTGCGCAGATCGTGCGAGACTTTGGCAACCGCGCCGCCAAGTTGGGCCAGACGTTCCTTTTGACGCAGGGAGGCGGTGAGTTCGGTCTCCATGACCTTAAGCGCCACTTCGGCCTCGCGCAGTTCGGCCACCTTGGCGGAGGGGGTGATGATGCGGCGGGCGTCTTCGGGCGCTTGCGTGTAAGACGTCATCGCGCCCACCACGCGTTTGATCGGCCGCACCAAAAGCGCGCGCACTGCGAGGAACAACAGGAACGCCGTAATGAAAGAGATCACCGCCGACAGCAACAGAATGCGAAAGCCATAATCGAGCATCGCCATGCGCAGGGGCGCTGTGGGGAGCGTCACCTCGATCAAAAGCCCCGCTTGTTTGACCGGATCGCCAATCACTCGAATCACGCGCTCCTCGGGATCGAAGAGCGTCACCATGGCATCGCGGATCAGCTCAAAAGCTGTGGCCTCGCGCAGATCGTAGGTGGCGTGAACCTGATCCGGGATCGGAGAGGAGAGCACGAGCTGGCGAATCTCATTGCGGCGCAGCACGACGTTATAAACGCCGGCATTGGCCAAAAGCTCGTCTTCTAGGTCCATATCGAGACTGTCATTGGCCAAGAGCGCCAGAGAGGCAATCTGTGCACGCTCCAGACGGGACAGGAGGAAATCTTCGCGAAAACGTGCGACGGAAGGCATAAAAATCATCACCTCGGCGGCCATCACGAAAATGACCGTCAGGATCAGGAAGCGCCCGGACAGGGTGTTGATGAAACGCGGTAACGTCATGGCTCCTCTTCGCCGCATGGGGCCGCCCGTCAGGGCACAAGTCTCTGAATTGTCTTGACGATCGCCTTGACCTTGCGGCTTTCGAACAGTCTCGGGGTAAAATAGGCGCTTACGACGCGTTTGTTAAGTTCGGCCAATGTGGGATATGGCGCGACCATCCCCGCGATCTTGCTCATCTTGAGTTTGAGCGACAGGACGAGCGACCAGAATGCGATCAATTCGCCCGCGTCCGGGCCCACTATGGTGACGCCGACCGGGCGGGATTTGACCACCATGAGTTTGATGAAACCGGGACCTGCACGGCCCGTCGCGATCGCGCGATCATTGCCGGAGACCTCGGCGCGGACGATCTCCAGCTTGTCTTGATAGGTCTCGCGGGCCTGTGCCTCGGTCAAACCGACCTGCGCAAGTTCCGGGCTGGTGTAGGTGGCATGCGGGATGTGATGGGTTGCGGCCTTCGCAGGCAGACCGAACAGAAGCGCGCGGACGATGACCCCGGCCTGATAGCCCGCCACATGGGTGAACTGCATGCCGCCCGCCACGACATCGCCGATGGCGTAAATGCGGCGATTGGAGGTGCGCAGGTTGGGCCCGACCTTGATGCCGGTCTTGGAGCGATCCACATCGGCGTGTTGCAGGCCCAGGTCTTCACAATTCGCGCGCCGTCCGGTGGCGATCAAGAGATGCGAGCCTGTGACGCTTTGCCCATCCGACAGGCTGACCGAAATCGCACCATCCGTACCGGACACACGCTCAGCCCCTGTGCCTTCAATCAGGGTCACGCCTTCGTCTCGCAGCGCGGCTTTGACGATCTCGACGGCCTCCGGGTCTTCGCGGCCCAGCGCATCAAACGCTTCGATCACTGTGACCTGCGCGCCCAACCGCCGATGCGCCTGCGCCATTTCCATACCGATCGCGCCGCCTCCGAGGATGATGAGATGATCGGGACAGGCGGTCAGCGACCAGAGCGTTTCATTGGTGAGATAGGGCACGGAGGCGAGGCCCTCGATCTCCGGCACACGCGGGCTTGAGCCCGTGGCGATGACAAAGCGACGGGCCTTGATGGTCACACCGCCCGCCTCCACCGTCTTGGGCGAGGTAAAGCGCGCCTCGGACCGGATGACTTTGCAGCCCAGACCCTCAAACCGCTCCTGACTGTCATGCGGGGCAATGGTGGCAATGCTCTGGCGCACATGGTCCATGGCGGCCGTGTAACTCATGCCAGCACCTGCGGCATGCAAGAGCGCCTTCGACGGCACGCAGCCGGTGTTGAGGCAATCGCCGCCCATCTCGCCCTTTTCAATCAGAACGACCCGCGCACCCATCTGAACCGCACCGGCGGCCACGGAAAGCCCGCCCGAGCCCCCGCCGATCACACAGATATCCGTCTTGAGTTTGCTCATGTCGCCTCCTTGCGTTCCCGCCAAGCCTTCCACAAAACCGGCAAAAGCGCGAGCAGGCAAAGCCCGAGCAGCGGGAAAAGGATATGTGGCTCAAAGATAATGCCGAGGTTCGGCGCCTCGCCTGTTTCAAATACCATGCCGAGCCCCGCGCCCACGGAGGTGTAGACCAATGCGCCCGGAATGATGCCCAGCGCGGTCGAGATCACGAAACGCGAGAACGGCACGCCAAAGAGCGCGGGCAGGAGATTGGCGACGAAAAACGGCACCACAGGCAGGAAGCGGACCAGGAAGAGCATCGACCATTGGTTCTCGTCGATGCCGCGTTTGATCTTGTGAATGCGGCCCTCGGAGGCGTCGATCTTGCCCGCCAGCCAATCGCCCAACCCCCAGCGCGCCGCGAGGAACAGGACGGAGGCACCAAGGACAGCGCCGGACATATTATAAAGCACGCCGGGAAACGTGCCGAACAGAAAGCCTCCGGTCAGCGTCGCCACCGTTGCGCCGGGCAGCGAGAGTGCCACGATCACCGCGTAAGAGAGGATGAAGAGAACAACGGCCAGTCCGGCATGGCGTTCTGTATACTCGACAAGCATCGCGCGATTCTCGGCCAAAGCCTCGAAACTCAGGTGATCGCGCAGCAGGACGGCCAACCCAAAGGTCACAAGGGCCACAAGGGCCAAAATCCAGATATGATTTTTACCGGCTTTATCCTGCACGTTTACCCCTGTAGAGATTGGATTTGCGGCAAGATGGGCCGCCTCGGCGCCCGTGACCAGCATTTTGCACCCTCTTCACGGCTCAGTGATAGCCTGTCATGAGTTTTCGGCGCAGCAAGGCCCTTTGTTACAGAATTTTGTTTTCGAATTCTGGCGCATGAGAATTGACAACGGACCGAAGGCCTCCTATTGGCAGGGCTTCGAATGATTACTCGCCTTCGAATCCCTTTGTCATGCCACGCGGTCTCTTGGCCATACGGTTTGATGTTTGGGGGATTTGGGCCCCAACGCAACCGATGGAGATAGCGCGATGAAACGCACCTATCAACCGAGCAACCTCGTCCGCAAGCGCCGCCACGGCTTCCGTGCCCGTATGGCCACCAAAGCGGGCCGCAAGGTTCTGAACGCCCGCCGTGCTCGCGGCCGCAAGTCCCTGTCCGCATAAGTCCTGTCCGCGTAATTTACGCTTTCGGGACGCCTGAACAGGCTGACGCGCATATAGGCAAACGACGATGACACCGCCGGACGCACCCACAGCAAAGGCCATGGCCGGAGCCCAAGGGTCGCAGTCGGCGGTTTTGTCATGCGCGGATCATGCCGCAACGCTCACAACCCTCGCTAAGCGCAGTGATTTCCTGAAAGCCGCCCGCGCGCGTCGTCAGGGCACAGCGAGCTTTTTGTTGCAGGGCCGTCAGCGTGGCGAGACCGAAGAGGCTCAGGGCATCCGGGTCGGCTACACCTGTTCGAAAAAAGTCGGCAACGCCGTCGCCCGCAACCATGCCAAGCGACGCCTGCGCGAGGCGGCGCGTCTGGTGATCCCTGGGCTGGGACGCGACGGCTGGGATTACGTGCTGATCGGCAAGAAGGGCGACACAAGTGAGCGGCCCTTCGATCTTTTGCTGAAAGACCTGCGATATGCGCTGAAAAAAGTGCATGGCGAACCGAAAGGAGAGCGCAAATGACGCCTCTGGCCTTTGTCGTCTCCCTGCCCGTCCGCGCCTATCGCCGCATTTTTTCGCCCTTCGTCGGGCACAATTGCCGGTACCACCCCACCTGCTCCGCCTACGCGATGGAAGCGCTGGAAAAACATGGTGCCCTCAAAGGCTCCTGGCTGACCATCCGCCGCATCGGGCGCTGTCACCCACTGGGCGGCATGGGCTATGATCCGGTGCCAGAGCCCAAATCGACACAGGACAAGACCGAGGAAAAGCACGATGCTTGACGATCTCGACGACATCCACCCGCTGTTCCACGGAGCGCCCTCCACCACGGAGTTCAAAAAGCTGCGCAAGCGGATCATCCGCAATGTGCGCGAGGCGATTGAGCAATACGGCATGGTGGAACGTGGCGCGAAATGGCTTGTGTGTCTTTCGGGCGGCAAGGACAGCTATACGATGCTGGCCGCGCTCTATGAGCTGAAATGGCGCGGCATGTTGCCGGTCGAGCTGGTCGCCTGCAATCTCGATCAGGGTCAGCCGGGGTTCCCCGCGACGGTGTTGCCGGAATTCCTGGAGCGTATGCAGGTGCCGCATCGCATCGAGTATCAGGACACCTATTCCATCGTCATGGACAAGGTGCCCCAGGGGCGGACGTTCTGCGCGCTCTGCTCGCGCCTGCGTCGGGGCAATCTTTACCGAATCGCGCGCGAAGAGGGCTGTACCGCCGTGGTGTTGGGTCATCACCGAGACGACATTCTCGAGACCTTTTTCATGAACCTTTTCCATGGCGGGCGCTTGGCGACCATGCCACCGAAACTGGTAAACGAAGAAGGCGATCTCTTTGTCTATCGCCCGCTGGCGCATGTCGCCGAAGAGGATTGCGAGAGATTCGCCCGCGCGATGAACTACCCGATCATTCCCTGCGATCTCTGCGGCTCTCAGGACGGCTTGCAGCGCCAGCAGGTCAAGCAAATCCTCGACGGTTGGGAGAAAAACAGCCCCGGTCGCCGTCAGGTGATGTTCAAGGCGCTGACCAACATCCGGCCCTCGCATATGATGGACCCGAAGCTGTTCGACTTTCTTGGCCTTTCGTTAACGGAGCGCCCGGAGACGGGAAAAAATATAGAAAATTCTATGGAAATCCCGAAGTTGCGTTAACCGCACGACTACTTTCTTGGGTAAATGTCCCCTGTGTTGACGGTCAATCGACCAGCCATGACACCACAAATGACTCGGGACAGGACGCATGCAAAGAACCATCGCTGACACGCTTAACCGCCTGCGCGATGCCCTGACGGGGCCACAAACCATCGCCTTTCTGCCGGCGCTCTGCCTTGGGGCTTATTGGTATGGCGGGGAACAGATGTTGGTGCTGAGCGCCCTCACATTGCCCGCGCTCGTGGCTCTGCTCAATCTTGCACCGAATCTGACCCGTCAGACTGACAACCAGGCTCTGGCCGCGACAGATGGTATTACGCGCCTTCCCTTGCGCGCCCGTGCACTACACACGCTCGATCAAATTCTAGATGCAAGAGATGTCACGGGGCGCACGACGGCATGCCTTGTTCTCGAAATCGACGATTTTACGAGTCTCTGTGCCACATTTGGCGAAGCGACAGGGGACCTCGTTCTAAAGAATGCGGCACGACGCCTCCAAGACGTTTTGCGGGAGCATGATACGGTCGCGCGCCTCAATGGGCCACGTTTCGCAATTGCCCTGGGCCCAATACGCTCCGCCGATCTGGAGACCATGATTCAACTCTCGTCTCGTATTCAGGCAGCTTTGTCGGAGCCTTACTCCATCGAGGCCATCAAAATCTTTGCAACCTGTTCCATTGGATTTTGCACTCCCAATCGAGCACCGGCCCTTTCGGGGCAAGCCTTCCTCGATGCCGCTGAAATTGCGCTCACCGACGCACGGCACAATGGCCCTGGGTCCATTCGCGCCTATTCCCCTAACCTGACACCTCGAACCCTTGAGCACGGCAGCCTGATTTCCGACGTTGGCAATGCTTTGGAAAATGGCCAGATCCTTCCATGGTTCCAGCCGCAAATCTCCACCGACACCGGTGAAGTCTCAGGAATGGAAGCCCTCGCCCGTTGGCATCATCCAGATCGCGGCGTTCTCTCGCCGGGACTGTTCATTTCCGATATTGAAGAGCTCGGCCTGCTGGAGAGATTGAACGAAATTGTTCTTTACCATGCACTTATGGCCATAAAAACATGGGACAAAGCTGGCTTTCATATTCCCTCCGTGGCCGTGAACTTTTCGCCCACCGATCTTGCAAACCCTAAGATCGTCGACAAAATCCAGTGGGAACTTGATCGCTTCGAGCTGGAGCCTTCCCGCCTCAGCGTCGAAATTCTGGAGAGCGTCATTTCCTCCTCAGACAATGACACAATCAGCCGCAACATCTGGGCCCTGAAAGAAATGGGCTGTGGCATTGATCTGGATGACTATGGCACGGGCCATGCTTCCATCGCTAATATTCGCCGGTTTGCAGTGAAGCGTATCAAGATCGACCGTTCCTATGTGACCCGCTGCGATTTGGACCGGGATCAGCAAAGCATGTTGGCGGCCATTCTCACCATGGCGGAGCGCCTTGACCTGGAAACTCTGGCCGAGGGCGTGGAAACTGTTGGGGAACATGCCATGCTGGCTCAACTCGGCTGCGATAATGTGCAAGGCTTCTCCGTCTCCCGACCGATGTCTTTTGAAAAAACACTCGGCTGGATGGACAGCCACAAACGTAAATTGGCACAAACACCGCAAATCGGCCGCCGCGCCAGTTGATCACTTTGCCGCATTTTCCAAAAGAAATGGCCGAAACTGCTTGACGTCAGGCCCTCTGGGAGGTTGAACCACCCGAGACTGAATTCCAACAATCGGGCGGCCTAGATGGACGATCAAAACAAGAACCTGATTCTTGCCATTGTGCTTAGTGGCATCGTACTGCTGGGGTGGACGATTTTCTTCCCGGCCCCGGAACCTGTAACGGACCCGAATGCGCCCGTCGCATCTGAAAGCACTGTGGACCAAGGAGCGGGTTCAACGACGGCTCTTGCCCCTCCGGCAGCCACCGCGGCTGGACAGCCGACAAGCTCTGAGATGCAGGCGGCGACACAGGCCTCGGATACGCCGCGGGTTTCCATCGAAACGCCGCGCGTCGAAGGCTCCATCTCTTTGCTTGGCGGTCGGATCGACGATTTGGCTCTGAAAGACTACAAAGTCGAAATCGACGGTGATGAGATCGTCACCCTACTCGAGCCCGTTGGCGCCGAAGCCCCCTATTATGCCACCTATGGCTGGGCCCCCGGCGGCGCACTGTCCGTTGATGACGTGCCGGGAGCCAATACGCTTTGGTCCGTCGAAGAGGGCGCGACGCTGACGCCTGAAACCCCAGTGTCTCTCACATGGGACAACGGCAACGGCCTCGTGTTTCACCGGGACATCGCCATCGACGAGAACTATCTCTTCACCGTGACACAATCGGTTGAAAACAAGTCCGGGGCTCCCGCCCGCCTCTTCCCCTACGGCGTCGTGGCGCGTCATGGGACGCCGGATGTTTCGAAATATTTTGTGCTCCACGAAGGCCTTGTGCGCCTGTCCGACAAAGAGCTCGACGAAGAGAAATACAAAGACATTGCAGATTTCGATTATGACCCTCGCGAGGGTGGCCGCGTGTCGATCATACCAGTCGCTGAGAACGGTTGGACCGGGTTCACCGATAAAAACTGGATGACCACGCTCGTTCCGACCCCGGGTCAGAGCTTTACCTCCGTTGCCAAATACGTCGAATCCGCGGATATCTATCAGGTCGAAACCCGCATGCCGACCATCGACGTCGCTCCGGGCGCCTCGGTCGAAAGCACCTCCTATCTCTTCGCCGGCGCGAAGGAATGGGAAACCATCAAGCATTATGAGGAAGACAAAGGGTTCTACCGTTTTGTCGACTCGATTGACTGGGGTTGGTTCTTCTTCTTCACCAAACCGATCTTCCGCATTCTCCACGCTTTGCATGGTCTGATCGGCAACATGGGCTGGTCCATCGTGATCCTGACCTTGATCATCAAAGGCATCATGCTTCCGCTGGCTTACAAATCCTACGTCTCTATGGCGCGGATGAAAGAGCTTCAGCCGGAAATGGAAAAGCTTAAGGAAGCCGCTGGCGACGATAAAGAGAAACTCCAGCGCGGCATGATGGAGCTCTACAAATCCAACAAGGTGAACCCGGCCTCCGGCTGTTTGCCACTGATCCTGCAAATCCCGGTGTTCTTCTCGCTCTACAAGGTGATTTTCGTCACCATCGAATTGCGTCACGCGCCGTGGATCGGTTGGATTCGCGACCTTTCCGCGCCGGACCCGAGCTCGATCCTGAACCTCTTTGGCCTTTTGCCCTACGCGCCGCCGGAACCCGGCTCTGCCCTGGCCTTCCTGAGCCTCGGGGTTTTACCCATCCTCCTGGGCATTTCGATGTGGTTGCAACAGAAACTGAACCCGGCGCCGACCGATCCGTCGCAGGCGATGATCATGGCCTGGATGCCCTGGGTGTTCATGTTCATGCTCGGCAATTTCGCCTCGGGTCTGGTGCTTTACTGGATTTGCAACAACACGATCACCTTCACACAACAGTACCTGATCATGCGCAGCCACGGCCACAAACCGGATGTCTTCGGCAACATTCTGCGCTCGCTCAGGCTCAAGAAAAAGGACGCCTGATCAAGGCGTAATCCCGATGGATTTACACTTTCCCATCGCTGAACCAGATGCGGCGGCCCTCGAAAAGGGCCGCTTGCTGTTTGCGGGCGAGACCGATTTTCTCAAAGGCGTCGTCGCCATGGACGGCATGCCGCCGGATGACCGGCTGGAGGTCTGCTTCGCAGGCCGCTCCAACGTCGGAAAATCGAGCCTGATCAACGCGCTGACGGGCCGCAAGGCGCTTGCACGCGCCTCGAACACGCCGGGCCGGACGCAGGAGATCAACTTTTTCACCTGTGCCGACAGCCATTACCTTGTCGACCTTCCGGGCTACGGCTTTGCCAAAGCGCCGGTGAAAACCGTCGAGAAATGGCAACGCCTTTTGAAAGCTTACCTGTCTGGCCGCGCAACCCTGCGCCGCGCTTTCGTGCTGATCGACAGTCGCCATGGCGTGAAAGAAGTGGATGAGGAGATCATGACGCTTCTTGACCGCTCCGCCGTGCCCTTCCAGACCGTGCTGACCAAAGCCGACAAGGTCAAGGAAGCCGAACGCCAGAAAGTCATCGAACAGGTCCGGGGCGCCGTGTCGAAACACCCGGCCGCCTACCCCGAATTGATCGTGACCTCGTCCGAAAAAGGCTGGGGCGTCGATGTTTTGCGCGCGGTGATCGCCACGCTCGTCTGAGCCGCTTGGCCTCTGGGCGGGAAGCCTGTATTGAGGGTCAAACCCTCATCTGGATTCCCGAACATGAAGAAGCAAGACATGAACAGAGACTGGATCGCCACCGCCCGCACCCTTTCCCAAGCGCTGCCCTATTTGCAGCGATACGAGGGCGCGACCGTGGTCATCAAGCTCGGCGGTCATGCGATGGGCTCGGACGAGGCGATGGAAAGTTTTGCCCGCGATGTCGTGTTGATGCAGCAGGTTGGTGTGAAGCCGGTGGTCGTCCATGGCGGCGGGCCGATGATCAACAAAATGCTGGCCGATCTCAACATCCAGTCCGAATTCGTCAACGGCAAACGGGTGACCGACAAGGCGACTGTCGAGGTCGTCGAGATGGTGCTCTCGGGCCTCGTGAACAAACGGATCGTGCAGGCGATCAACGGTCAGGGCGGCCGCGCTGTCGGCATTTCCGGCAAGGACGCGAACCTGATGGTCTGTGAGCAAACCGACCCCTCGCTGGGCTTTGTCGGCACGCCGGTGTCGATGAACCCGTCGATCATCAAAGAGCTTGGCGACGAAAACCTGATCCCGGTGATCGCGCCCGTGGGTGCGGGCCGCAATGGCGAGACGTTTAACGTCAATGGCGACACCGCGGCGGGCGCGATTGCGGGCGCACTGCACGCCGATCGCCTGCTGCTTTTGACCGATGTGTCGGGGGTGAAGGACGGCAATGGCGAAGTTCTGACCTCGCTCAGCTCGCAACAGATCAAAGATCTGACCGACTCCGGCGTCATTGCGGGCGGCATGATCCCCAAAACCCAAACCGCGCTCGATGCGCTTCGTGACGGGGTGCGGGCCGTGGTGATCCTCGACGGGCGCGCACCGAATGCGTGCCTTTTGGAGCTTTACACGGAGCACGGCGCGGGCTCGCTCATTCGTGACACGCAGCCCCGCGTGAAACCGTCGAAGATGACTTCCTGATGTCTCGTCGTCTGATCCTGATGCGTCACGCCAAATCGGGTTGGGACGATCCCCGGTTGGATGACATCGACCGGCCCTTGAATGCGCGCGGTCAGCGCAATGCGGTGACCATGGGCACATGGCTGAAGGACAAGGGATATATCCCCGATCAGGTGCTGGTGTCTTCGGCCGTGCGCACCCGTGAAACGCTTGAACGCGTGACGCGCGGGCTTGGCCTTTGTCCGCCGGAGACGGTGCTGGACACGCTTTATCTCGCGTCTGAGCATCGGATCATGAGTGCCTTGAAACAGGCAACGGGCGATTGTGTCTTGGTGCTCGCGCACAATCCCGGCATCGGGGAGTTTGCGGTCAATTTTGCCTCTCATCCCCCGCTGCACCCGGATTTCCTGCGCTATCCGACGGCCGCGACGGCGGTGTTCGATCTCAAGGCTCCGACTTGGCCAGAGGCGCGGTTCGGGGAAAACGAGGTGGTGGATTTCGCCATCCCCCGCGAGTTGGAAGCCGCTGAATAAAAAAGGGCGCCGAGGCGCCCTTTTGTCTGTTCTGACGACCGATCTCAGTGGCCGAGAATTTGTGAGAGGAAGAGTTTTGTCCGCTCCGATTTCGGATTGTTGAAGAACTCTTCCGGCTCGTTTTGTTCGACGATCTGGCCCTGGTCCATGAAGATCACACGGTTCGCCACCTGACGGGCAAAGCCCATCTCGTGGGTCACGCAGAGCATGGTCATGCCCTCTTCCGCCAGTTCGATCATGGTGTCGAGCACCTCCTTGATCATCTCCGGGTCAAGCGCCGAGGTCGGTTCATCGAACAGCATGATCCGCGGTTGCATACAGAGCGAGCGGGCGATGGCCACACGCTGTTGTTGTCCACCCGAAAGCATGCCGGGGTATTTATGCGCCTGATCCGGGATTTTCACCTTCTCCAGGAAATGCATCGCCAGCTCTTCGGCCTCGCGTTTCGGCGTTTTGCGCACCCACATCGGCGCCAGCGTGCAGTTTTCCAGAATGGTCAAATGCGGGAAGAGGTTGAAGTGCTGAAAGCACATACCCACCTCGGAGCGGATCTTGTCAATGTTCTTCAAGTCCGAGGTCAGCTCGGTCCCATCGACGATGATCTTGCCCTGCTGGTGCTCTTCGAGACGGTTGATGCAACGGATCATGGTGGATTTGCCGGAGCCGGACGGCCCCGCGATGACGATCCGCTCGCCCCGATTCACGGTCAGGTTGATGTCACGGAGAACGTGAAATTCGCCGTACCATTTGTTCATATTCGTGATCTGAATGGCCACCTCATCGGAGACGGTCAGTTTAGAACGGTCAATAGCGCGGTCTTCTGCGAGAGACATATCTGGTCTCCTTTCTTAACGATGATCGGTGCGGAGCTTGCGCTCCAGCCACTGAGAATATTGCGACATGGCGAAACAGCAGATCCAAAAGACCCCGCCGATAAAGATGAACAGCTCCCAATAGATGCCGTTCCAGGCCGCGTTGGCGCGGATGGCGTTCGAGAGGCCCAGCATGTCGTAGATGCCGATGAACATCACCAGCGTGGTGTCCTTGAACAGGCCGATAAAGGTGTTCACGATGCCCGGAATGGAGATTTTCAGTGCCTGCGGCATGATGATCAGGCGCTGCGCTTTCCAGTAATCGAGACCGAGCGCATCGGCTGCCTCATATTGGCCTTTCGGCAGAGCGGCGAGACCGCCCCGGATCACCTCGGCCATGTAAGCCGACGAGAAGAGCGTCACCATGATGATCACCCGAAGCGTCAGATCAAACGTCGTGCCCGGCGGCAGGAAGTAATTGAGCAGAAGCGAGGCGGTGAACAGGAGCGTGATGAGCGGCACACCGCGGATAAATTCGATGAACCCCACACAGATGGTTTTCACGATGAACAGGTCCGACTGACGGCCAAGGGCCAGGACGATGCCGATGGGCAGCGAGAGCGCGATGCCGGAGATGCCGATGATCACACAGATCATAAAACCGCCCAAGTCGCGGCTTTGGACCTCTTCGAGATGCCCGATCGGCGCCACGGCATTGAGGCCCTCGACCACCGACGGGCCGATGAAAAGCCACCAGATCACGGCAACGGCAACAGCGGCAATCGCCGAGAGTGCCATGGAACCGAAACGATCCACGAGTTTGAACGCTACGCCACCAAGGATAAAGCCGACAGCGACCGAGGTCACACCCCAAATCGTGCCGCCCCAGACCAGCCAGACCAGCAGGAAGGGGAAGGCCATGGTGAGGTAGAGCATCTTGCGCGGCACTTTGTCGAAAAGCACCGGCGCCAGAGAGGCCAGCATCAAGAAAAAGGCCAGATTGGCGCGCCAGTATTCGGTCTCCGGATAGAAACCGTAGAGCAACTGGTTCCAGCGCTCCGTCAACACGGCCCAACAGGCGTAATGGGTGTTGCCGAAACGCTCGTTGAGGATGGTCCGGCATTGCTCCAGAGAGGTCGCATCCCAGACGCCGCCAAAGAGCCATGGAAGCGTGCCAGCGAGGATTTTGTAGATCACGAAAATCGACACGAGCGTCAGGATCGAATTGAACCAACCGGAAAACAGGTTTTCCCTAACCCAGCGTGTAAATCCGACCTGAGAGCGTGGCGCAGGTTGCTGTTCCAGCATCTCCTTGCGCACGTATGAGAGGGAGTTTTGCGTGCTCATCTCAGCGCTCCTTCAGTCTGACGGATTTGTTGTAGACGTTCATACCCGAGGAAATCAGCAGGCTGACGATCAAATAGATCAGCATCATCAAGAGCATACACTCCAACTCCCGGCCCGTGGTGTTGAGCGTGGTGCCGCCCAACGTGGACCGGAGGTCCATATAGCCCACAGCCAGAGCCAGCGAAGAGTTCTTTGTCAGGTTCAGATATTGCGAGATCAGCGGCGGGATGATGACCCGAAGCGCCTGCGGCAGGATCACGAGGTTCATGGTCCGCGACGGGCGCAGGCCCAGTGCGAAAGCGGCCTCGGTCTGGCCCTTGGAAATGGCGAGGATGCCGGAACGCACAATCTCGGCAATGAAAGAACCGGTATAGAAACTCAGCGCCAGCCAGAGCGCCAGCATCGAGTTGCGCATATGTAGACCACCACCGAAGTTGAAGCCCTTAAGCTCCGGGTAAGACAGGGTGATCGGGCGGCCCATCACGAAATAGACAAGGATCGAGGGCACGAAAAAGATCGCCAGTTTGATCCAGAAATTCGGCAGGATTTGCCCGGTCGCCTCGAAACGGCGCTGGGAATATTTGCCAAAGGCCCAGATGCCCAAGAGCGACAGAAGGAAGGTGATGACAACGAACACCGATCCGTCCCCCCAAACGGGCGCCGGGATGTAGGTGCCGCGATTGGTCACCGCAACGCTGTCCCAAAGCCACATGGTGGCCGAGGGTTCGTCGCCCCGGAAGGCCCGTGGCGCCGGCAGCGCTTCGGACAAAACGGCCATGAAGGCGAGAATCCACAAAAGCACCGGAATGTTGCGGAAGCTCTCGACATAAAAGGTCATGATCCGCGCCGTCAGCCAGTTCTTCGACAGGCGCAAAACCCCCGCGATGACCCCGATGATCGTCGCCAGGATACAACCCAGAAACGCAATCAAAAGCGTGTTGAGCAGCCCCACCAAAGTCGCCCGCCAATGCGAATCGTCCGAGGAGTAGGGAATGATCTGTTGGTTGATGTCATAGGCCGCACGATTGAACAGGAACCCAAAGTCGATGTCCTTGCCCAAAGCCGAAAGGTTGATGATCGTGTTGCGAATGAGAAAGGCCGCGATCAACATGAACGCAAGCATCGCAATCACCTGAATGGTGATCGAGCGATAGCGCGTGTCATAGATCAGCTGGCTCAGCCGAAAGCCCTGGTCCTCCGGCGTGTTTGTCGCTGTCGTCATAAGTGACGGTCCCCTGTTTAGATATAGCCCCACTGCCGCCCGGATTTTTCCGTTCGCATTTTTGATGGTCTTGAAGTGAGTAGAGCCAGAAAGGCGAAGGGCGCGGAGTCTTCTCCGCGCCCTTCCCTTTGGTCAGTCTTAGCGGAAGGGCGGCGAGTAGATCAGGCCGCCTTCGGTCCACTGAGCATTGAGGCCACGAGCCAGACCCACAGGCGTGTTTTCACCGATGTTCTTCTCGAAGCTTTCGCCGTAGTTGCCAACCTGAGTCAGGATGTTCAGAGCCCAGGCGTTGTCGAGTCCGAGCATCGCGCCCAGTTCACCTTCGACGCCCAGAAGACGGTTGATCTCCGGGTTGTCGGTGCCATTGGCCATCTCGGCCGCATTCGCGGAGGTCACGCCGTATTCTTCGGCCGCAACCATGGCGTTCAAAGACCAGCGCACGATGTCGCCCCAGTTGTCATCGCCATGACGCACGAGCGGGCCAAGCGGCTCTTTGGAGATGATTTCCGGCAGAACCACGTAACCTTCCGGGTTCTCGAAGGAGGCGCGAGACGCGGCCAGAGCCGAGGCGTCGGTGGTGTAAACGTCACACGCACCAGCAAGGAATTGCGTCTGAGCTTCGGTAAAGCTTTCAACCGGAACCGGTTCGTAATCCATGTTGTTCACACGGAAGTAGTCAGCGAGGTTCAACTCGGTCGTCGTGCCGGTCTCGATACAGACGGTCGCGCCGCCCAGTTCTTTCGCAGAGGACACGCCGAGATCTTTCGGCACCATGAAGCCCTGACCGTCATAGTAGTTCACGCCGACGAAGGTGTTCTTCAGGTCGACGTCACGCGAGAAGGTCCAGGTGGTGTTGCGGGCCAGCATGTCGACTTCGCCGGACGCCAGCGCGGTAAAACGCACGGCGGAGGTCAGCGGCGTGTATTCGACGGCCTCGGAGTCGCCCAGAACGGCCGCAGCCACAGCACGGCAGACGTCCACGTCAAAGCCAACGAAATTGCCGTTCGCATCGGGGGCAGCAAAGCCCGGGGTGCCCGGATTCACGCCGCATTTGAGAACACCACGCTCTTGCACTGCGGCAAGGGTGGAGGAATCCTGAGCCATCGCCGTACCGGCAGCGAGACCTGCCAGCGTCAGCGCGCCAAGAAATACGGATTTTTTCATATTTACCTCTTCCTGATAGTGCGCCGTTTACGGCGCTTCTTCTCCGGCCCTCCCTGTCGGACCGGGGGCGATATCGAAATGAGCAAATGCTCTTTCAATGGGCTTAGTTTGGAAGGATTCATTCCAAAACGTCAAGGCCACGATCACGTTTCCGCATGGGAACGCAGCGTTTGATCAAATTGTTCGCAGGAATGCGCGGGAATTATACGCGCACCACCAGCAAGCGCCTTCTAATTGACCACGCGGTAAAACAAAGCTGCCTGAACAAAGCTTTGGCGCTTGATTTCGGCGGCCTCTGTCGCCTCGTCATCCTCGCCCCATTGTTCGATCTGATAGTCTTCATCGACGCGCGAAAGCCGCCAGGCCTCCTCTACGTCAAGATGTTCCTCCGTCACGGCAAAGCCCAGAATCAAGGAGCCCGACAGGCTGACCAGATCGTGAAACGCCGCCAGTTCAAACGCCGTGAAACCATGAGTCTTGTCTCGAAGAACAGCCAAGGCGGAGGCAGATTGCGGCGCATGCATGATGCCGGCGCGCGGCTCCAACCGGGCCCCAAGAGCGCCTTCCGCCCACTCGAGCAGCGGGTCCCAGAGATCGGCTTGGCGTGCGACAAGTTCCTGCGGATGCTCGGCGCGGTAGCACAAAAGATCACTGTCGCCATAGTCCGCCAGCATATCGGCCACTTCGGCGTGCTGGATCGACACTTTGTCAATCGCCGCATTGGCGCCGCGCGTCGCGGGCATGGTGTTCGGGTCGATCACGCCGTCCTGCGCATCCCATTCCGCCGCGACCAAATCGGCCAGCGTGCGGGTCGGCAGGATCAGCGGCATCTTCGCAGGCGTGCGCACCGGACGACCATCGAGATGCACCTCGAAGCCCTCCTGTGCCTCTGCCACAACCGTGTCTTTCCAGAACCGTTTCGCTGCCCACTCTGCCACGTCTTAGCCTTTCCAAATCTCATCAAGCGCACCGTCGAGCTGGTCGAACCGATCCAACACCGTGACCGCGCCCGCGCTCAACAGCGCCTCTTTGCCGTGATAGCCCCACCGCACGCCGATGCCCCGCACCCGCGCGGCGCGCGCCATTTCCATGTCATAGGTCGTGTCCCCGATCACGACCGCCTCTTCTGCCGCGACACCGCACTCCACCAGACAGGTCAGCACCATCGAGGGATGCGGTTTCGACGGGTGATCGTCTGCGCTTTGCGTCGACAGGAAGAGATCGGCGAAGTCCCATTCCTGCATCAGCGCATCCAAGCCGCGACGGCTCTTTCCCGTTGCAATCGCCAGATAGACATCGTCCCGCGCGCCCAACCGACGCACCGCTTCTTCGGCGCCCGGGTAAAGCGGCGAGGCGGCGGCGCCTTGCGCCAAACGGTGCTGTTGAAAGGCGTCCTTATAGGCCTCAACCATATTGGACAGCGTACCCTCATCCGCCTCGGGTGCCAATTCCCGCATCGCAAGCGGCAGAGACAGGCCAACAATCGACAGGATCGTGTCGCGCGTCGGCATCGTCAGCCCCACCGCCTCGAACGCCGCCGCCATGGACAGGACGATATGCGCCTGACTGTCGACCAGCGTGCCGTCTACGTCAAAGATGACAAGCTTCATCCACGAAGCTCCTCAAAGGGATCGTCGGCGGCGAGGTCCTCGGTCCAGCCAAAGGTTTCCCAGCTGTGTTCCATATGCTCCGGCAGGGGCGCTGTCACGGTGATCACCTTGCGCGTCGCCGGGTGTTCAAACGTCAGGCTACGCGCGTGGAGGTGCAATTTCTTCGAGATGATGCCGCCCAGTTGCGCGCCCCAGCCATCGCCGAGGTTTTCCTGCCCCGAGCCGCCATATTTGCCATCGCCAATAATCGGGTGACCGATTTCGGCCATATGCGCACGCAGCTGATGGGTGCGTCCGGTGATCGGCTCCATCGCGACCCAGCTTGCGCGTGCGCCAACTCGGTAGAGCGTCGCGTAAAGCGTATGCGCGCGTTTCGCGCCTTCGGTCGCGTCGATGTCGCGCGGGTGGACGGCGATCATCTTTTCGCCCTCGCCCGATTTGCCACGACCGCGCGCCTTCACCAGACCGTATTTGATCTCGCCCAGATAGGGCGTCGGCACGCCCGCGACCAAAGCCCAGTAGATTTTGCGCGTATTCTTGTGTCGGAACGCTTCGGTCAGCTTGGACGCCATCGCAGGCGTCCGCGCCAGCGCCAAGACACCCGAGGTGTCCTTGTCGAGCCGGTGCACGAGGCGCGGTTTCTCCGGGAAATCGCCCTGAAGCGCGGCAGACAGCCCGTCGACATGGCGCGTCTGTTTCGAGCCGCCCTGTGTCGGCAGGCCCGCCGGTTTGTTGATCACGATGATATGCTCATCCTGATAGATCACCGCATCGCGCATCATCTTGGCGTCCGCCGCCGAGATATTCGTGGTGTCGCGTTTCGGTTTCGGCGCATTTTCATCCGGCAGCGGCGGCACGCGGATTTCCATCCCCGGCCCCACCCGCGTGTTGGATTTCGCCCGCGCGCCATCGACGCGAATCTCGCCCTTGCGGCACATCTTTTCGATATTGCCCTGCGTCAGCTGCGGAAACATCTTGCGGAACCAGCGATCAAGACGCTGCTCCGGTTGATCCTCTTCGATGGTGATCGTCTGAACCCGGCTCATGCGTAGAAACTCCGTGCGGAATAAAGGCCGAGGGCGATGCCGCCAAGGGCGAGGAAAAGCGTGCCGATGACATAGGCGGTGGCGAGACCGTAGTCGCCGCGCTCAAATATGGTCATCGTGTCGAGGGAAAAGGCCGAATAGGTGGTGAATCCGCCCAGCAGGCCGGTCATCAACAAGGGCGCGAAGCGGTTGCCGTTTTCATGCGCCAGCACGACGACGATCACGCCCATGAGAAAAGAACCTAGGAAATTCACGAACATCGTGTTCCACGGAAAGCTCTTGCCGAAAAGATGGGTCATGCCCAATCCCGACAAATAGCGCGCCGATGCGCCGAGCGCGCCGCCCAGTGCGACTTGTATCAAAGGTGCCATATCCGTGTCTCCGTCTCAGCCCCTGCCATGCGGGGCGAGGGGTGAAATGTCAAGTTTTGCCGGAGTTTTTGCGCTCGGCCCGCAGTTTTTCAAAGTAGGCCACACGTTTCGACAGGTCGCGTTCAAAGCCGCGCTCAACGGGTTTGTAGAACTGGGTGCGCGGCAGCGTGTCGGGAAAATAGTTATGCCCGGAGAACGCATCTTCCGCGTCGTGATCATAAGAATACCCCGCACCATAGCCCTGCTCCGACATGAGTTTTGTCGGCGCGTTGAGGATATGTTTCGGCGGCGGCTCCGATCCGGTTTTCCGCGCCGCCTCTCGCGCGGCTTTGAAAGCCGTGTAGACCGCATTGGATTTCGGCGCGAGCGCCAGATAGACCACGGCTTGTGCCAGAGCCAATTCACCTTCGGGCGAGCCGAGGCGTTCGTAGCTTTCCCAGGCATGAAGCGCGATGGTATGGGCCTGCGGGTCAGCGAGCTGGATGTCCTCAATCGCCATCCGCAACAGACGCCGCGCGAGATAGCGCGGGTCTTCGCCGCCTTCTAGCATCCGGTTGAACCAATAAAGCGCCGCATCCGGGTCGGAACCGCGCACGGATTTGTGCAGCGCGGAGATCAGGTTGTAATGCTCGTCACCCGATTTGTCGTATTTCGCAGCGCGGCGCATCAACCGCTTGCCAAGCTGCTCAGGGTCCAGCGTATCGGCCACTTTCCAAGCGGCGATCTGTTCGATCAGATTCAACAACGTGCGCCCGTCGCCGTCCGCCATTTCAAAAAGTGCGCGCCGCGCCGCCTCGGTCAGTGGAAGCAGCTTGCCAAGCTCATGCTCCGCCCGCTGGGCCAGTTGATCCAAATCCTCTGGCGTGAGCCGTGTGAGCACCATGACCTGCGACCGCGAGAGCACAGCGGCGTTCAACTCGAAAGACGGGTTTTCCGTCGTGGCACCCACGAGGAGGATGGTGCCGTCTTCCATATGCGGCAGGAAACTGTCCTGCTGCGCCTTGTTGAACCGGTGAATCTCGTCAACGAACAGGAGCGTCCCCTGCCCGTTCGCGCGGCGCATCTTGGCCGCCTCGAAGACCTTGCGCAGTTCCGGCACGCCGGAGAAAATCGCGGATATTTGCACGAAATGCAGATCGGTTTCATCGGCCAGAAGACGCGCGATGGTGGTTTTGCCCACACCGGGAGGTCCCCAGAAAATGATTGAGGACAGCGAGCCGGAGGCCAGCATCACGCCCAAAGGTGCGTCGGGGCCGAGCACCTGTTGTTGGCCGATCACCTCAGACAGGTGTTTCGGGCGCAAACGGTCCGCCAAAGGGCGGTGCGCGGTGCTGGGGTCCGGTACGGGATCGTCTTTTGAAAACAGGTCGGCCATGGCCGGAGATTACGCCGCCAATCGGGTGGGCGAAAGAGGTTTCGGGGCCGAAATGGCAGCGTTTCGGCCCCGATTTCGAAAGCATGGTCTTAGTGAAGTTTGTTGATCAGATTGATCCGCATGCAGGCGTTGCGTGCGCCGCCGATGTCCATCACCGGCCCGATGACGTCAATGTCGAGACCAACACGACGCCCCCAACGGTTGCCGTTTTCCGGGATCAGACAAATGACGGAGGTCGCGCCCAATTCGCGCGCTGAATTGGTCATTTCGCTGATCAGGCTCATCTGGACCCGCATACGTTGTTTCGCGGGCACGCGTGGTGACACGAAAATCCGGCTGGATTCCCAGACATGCGGCGCAACGGGTGCTTCTTCGAACAAAAGATCGGTCGGGATACTGTCCAAAAGACCGCGTTGAGCATCGCGGATCATATAGGAATAGATGCCACATTTCGTGGTGGTCGGGGTCAAGCGAATACCGGCCAACACATCGCCGAACTCGTGAACCGCGATCCAACGGGATGCGGGAGTATCATACTGGTCATATTCCATGCCATCTGCCTGGGGCAAATCCCACTTCGCGTGCTGAATGAAGGTTTCGTGTCTGGCGCGAAGCATGTTGGCGAAAAGATCGCCATGATTGTGCAGATTGGCAAAAGAAAGCGTGGTCGTTTGCATGGTACGTCTCCGGTGTTGGTTGAGTTCTTCAACGCAACGCAGGAGCGAGCACCGTCATAGCAGCTTGATCTCCTTGGCTTTTTGAATGGCCTCTGAGGTGGTCCGGGCCATGAGACGTTCTCGGGCAGAGACAAGTCGCGCCTTGAGCGCGCTTTCCGAAATCCCGAGCTTGGCCGCGGCTGCTGCATGACGATCACCGCCTGCGATGCACCGGAGGGCCTGAATTTGCGCCTGTGTCAAATCTGTTTGAGGTTCTGAAATTTCATGCAGGGTGCGCACGATCGTGGCGATCTTACTGATTTCCTGATCGGTAAATTCGCGGTCAGACCTTGCGCATCCGACGATTGATCTCGACTGAACCGGCCCACAGGACACGGCAACACCAAAGTTCAGGCCGAATTCGGCGGCCTGCCTCCATATATTGAATGGATCGGGGAGTTCTATTTCGCTCCACCTTTTTGCCCCTTCGCACGACAATCCCCATGCGATCATCGGATCTCTCAACGCGTAGGCGTTCACCGCGTAATGTTCGAGCCACTTCGGATCGTAATTTGCCTCAGAAACGATTGGGGCGGCGAAACGAATATGAAGCCCGGCGGAATATCCGACGGGCGACATGGCTCTTAATTGAGCGAACTGGCGATTAAGTTCCGTTGTGTCAGACATTGAAAATACATTCTCTTGCGAAAGGTGTGACAACCTATGGGCGATCACTGTTTCAAGATTTAAACCACAGAGTCTCTTTTGAAAAGCCCAAATAGAACAACTGGTAAAAAGCGACAGAAAACGACGGCAATTTGCCCGGTTTTTACGCGTTTTACCTTTCTGTCGTTCGCCCCCTCCCCCAAGAAAAAAGCCCCGCTCTTCAGCGGGGCTTTCACATTCGATCCGGTAGAGACTGAAAAGATCAGTCTTCGGCAGCCAGAGCAGCGTCTTCGGCTTCGAGGCGCGCTTTGTCAGCGGCACCTTTGGCGGCCGGGTCGCGGTCCACGAGCTCGATGATCGCCATCGGAGCCATGTCGCCGTAGCGGAAGCCGGCTTTCAGAACGCGGGTGTAACCACCGGCACGTTCAGCGTAACGCGGGCCCAGAACTTCGAAAAGTTTGGCGACGTCTTTGTCTTGTTTCAGCTGAGCGGCTGCCTGACGACGGGCGTGAAGATCGCCACGTTTGCCGAGCGTGATCAGCTTGTCCATGATGCGCTTAAGCTCTTTGGCTTTCGGCAGCGTGGTTTTGATTTGTTCGTGCTCGATGAGCGAGCCAGCCATGTTGGAGAACATCGCTTTGCGGTGTTCGTGGGTCCGGTTCAGGCGGCGGTAACCTTTAGCATGACGCATTTTCTATCTCCTTTAGCGTGTTTTGCTTTGTCTGGCAGCCGATGCGTGTCAGCCGCTCTCCTTGGGGCATTTGCCCGGATATTCCCCGCACGAAGCAGGCATTTTGGAGGGGACCGTAGCCCCCTCCGAAGCTCTTAGAACTGGTCTTCGAATTTCTTCGCCAGGTCTTCGATGTTCTCAGGCGGCCACTCTTCGACATCCATGCCGAGGTGCAGGCCCATGCCGGACAGAACCTCTTTGATCTCGTTCAGAGACTTGCGGCCGAAGTTCGGGGTGCGGAGCATCTCGGCTTCGGTTTTCTGGATGAGATCGCCGATGTAAACGATGTTGTCGTTCTTGAGGCAGTTCGCAGACCGCACGGAGAGTTCCAGCTCGTCCACTTTCTTAAGCAGAAGCGGGTTGAATTCGAGACCATCGTCTTCTTCCTGACGACCAGCCGATTCCGGCTCGTCGAAGTTCACGAAGATGCCCAGCTGATCCTGCAAGATGCGCGCAGCGAAGGCCACGGCGTCTTCCGGAGTCACGGACCCGTCGGTTTCGATCTTCATCGTCAGCTTGTCATAGTCGAGCACCTGACCTTCACGGGTCGGTTGCACGTCATAGGACACTTTCTTGACCGGCGAATAAATCGCATCGACCGGGATCAGGCCGATCGGCGCATCTTCCGGCTTGTTCTTGTCGGCAGAGACGTAGCCTTTGCCGGTGTTCACGGTCAGTTCCATGAACAGATCCGCACCATCGTCGAGGTGGCAGATCACGTGATCCTTGTTGAGAACCTCGATGCCAGCGGATTCAGAGATGTCACCCGCGGTGACAACCATCGGACCCTTGGCGGAGATGGAAAGACGCTTCGGCCCTTCGACTTCCATGCGCAGGGACACGCCTTTGAGGTTCAGGATGATGTCGGTGACGTCTTCACGCACACCGGCAACAGACGAGAATTCATGCAGAACGTTGTCGATCTGGACGGAGGTGATGGCCGCGCCCTGAAGCGACGACATCAACACGCGACGCAGCGCGTTGCCCAGCGTCAGACCAAAGCCGCGCTCAAGCGGTTCGGCAACGAGGGTGGCCTGACGTGCGGGTTCATTGCCCGGCTTCACATCAAGCTGTTGCGGTTTAATGAGCTCGGCCCAATTTTTGTGGATCATGCTGGTGCCTCCATTCTTGTTCTAACGCCCATGTCCTAAAGCGATAGAACGCCCGAGGGGTCTCTAAAACGCACAAAAGGACCGCGGGCACGAAGACCCGCGATCCGAAATCTATACAGTCGATTACACGCGGCGACGCTTCGGCGGGCGGCAGCCGTTATGGGCAATCGGGGTCACGTCGCGGATGGACGTGATGTTGAGGCCGAGTGCTGCAAGTGCGCGCAGAGCGGACTCACGGCCAGAGCCGGGGCCCTGAACTTCGACTTCGAGGGTTTTCACGCCGTGATCCTGAGCTTTTTTACCAGCGTCCTCAGCAGCCATCTGAGCGGCGTAGGGCGTGGATTTACGGGAGCCTTTGAAGCCCATAGTGCCAGCGGACGACCAGGAGATCGCATTGCCTTGCACGTCGGAGATCAGGATTTTGGTGTTGTTGAAGGTGGAGTTCACGTGAGCAACGCCTGCGGCGATGTTCTTGGAAGCCTTCTTCTTTGTCGTACGACGGGTATCGCGTGCCATTGGTCGGTTCTCCCCTTACTTCTTCTTGCCAGCGATGGCCTTTGCGGGGCCTTTGCGGGTGCGAGCGTTGGTGTGGGTACGTTGACCGCGAACCGGGAGGTTACGACGGTGACGCAGGCCGCGGTAGCAGCCGAGGTCCATGAGACGCTTGATGTTCATTTGAACTTCACGGCGCAGGTCGCCTTCCACGGTGTAGTTGGCGTCGATGTGCTCGCGGATGGCGAGAACTTCGGCGTCAGACAGCTCGTTGACGCGACGGGTGAGGTCGATGCCAACAGCTTCGCAGATAGCAACGGCAGAGGTGCTGCCAATGCCCGTGATGTAGGTGAGCGCGATCGGAACGCGCTTCGCGGTCGGGATGTTTACGCCGGCGATACGTGCCACGTCATTTTCCTTTCGTTGCGGTTCCGTAGTCCCGGAACCTTTTTTCACAACGGAAGCTCGCGGGACAAAACCAGCGAGCCACAGCTGAATTCAGGTGATGATTGAAACAGGCCTTTCGGGATGAAACGCCCGTGTTCGAATCTTTTACCCCAAAGGGGATGGGTTGCCATAGAGGCGAATCGCCGGAGGGTCAAGACCTTCCGGCGAGAGAAAGGCTCAGTCCAGCGCCTTTGCAATATCGGCCGAAACCTGATCCATGCTCTGAAGCCCGTCAACGCTCTTCAGATCACCTTTGGCGTAGTAGTAGCCAATCAGCGGGGAGGTCTTTTTGTAATATTCCATCAGGCGGATCTTGACGCTGTCTTCGTTGTCGTCAGCGCGCGCCTCTTTGCCAGCAGCAACAGCTTCGGCAGCGCGATTGACGATACGCTTCACCAGCGTGTCGTCATCCACCTCCAACAGGATCACGGCCTCAAGCTGCGCCCCATTGCGGGACAAAAGCTCGGCCAGAGCGTCGGCTTGGCCCAGCGTACGCGGGAAACCGTCGAAGATGAAACCGGCGGCATTGCCGACCTTGATCTTCTCTTCGATCAGACCGATCACGATCTCGTCGGTGACGAGCTGACCGGCGTCCATGATCGCCGCAACCTTTTTGCCCATTTCCGTGCCGGAGGTCTTTGCTTCACGCAGCATATCCCCGGTCGAAAGTTGCACCATGCCTCGCTCCTCCACGAGACGTTGCGCCTGAGTTCCCTTGCCCGCGCCCGGCGGTCCAAGCAGAATAATATTCATCGTCTTGCTGTCCCTCTTTTGCTGCGCTTCCTCCCGCGCAGCTGAGATTTCTCGATCAGCCCCTCATACTGGTGCGCCAGCAGGTGGGACTGGACTTGTTGAATCGTGTCCATCGTCACCGATACCACAATCAACACCGAAGTGCCGCCAAAATAGAAGGGGATGGCGAACTGGCTCCGAAGAATTTCCGGCAACAGACACACTGCGGCCAAATAGGCGGAGCCGATCACGAGGAGACGGGCCACGATGTAATCGAGGTGTTCCTCGGTCTTCTTCCCCGGACGGATGCCGGGAATGAACCCGTTCTGGTTCTTCAGGTTCTTGGCCACGTCTTCCGATTTGAAGGCAACGTTGGCGGTGTAGAAATAGGCGAAGAAGACGATCATCGCCGTGAAGAACAGAAGGTAAAGCGGTTGACCCGGGCCGAAGTAGGCAAGGATCGTGGACATCACCGGACCGACATCGCTTTGGCCGGAGAAGGTCGCGATGGTGGTCGGCAAAAGCAACAGGGACGAGGCGAAGATCGCCGGGATCACGCCCGCCGGGTTCACCTTGATCGGCAGGTGCGAGGACTGCGCGTCATAGATTTTCATGCCCTGCTGGCGGCGCGGGTATTGGATATGCACCTTGCGCAGCGCGCGCTCCATGAAGACCACAAAGGCGATCACGGCCACGACCATGGCAATCACGATCAGCGTCACGAAAGGAGAGATCGCGCCGGACCGGCCGGAGGCAAAGAACTGCGCCAGAGCGCCCGGGATCTCGGCCACGATGCCGACGAAGATGATCAGAGAGATGCCGTTGCCGATGCCGCGGTTGGTGATCTGCTCACCGAGCCACATCAGGAACATGGTGCCGCCGACCAGCGTGATCACCACACCTGCACGGAAATACCAACCCGGATCGTGGGCCAGGTTCCCGGCCTCCAGAGAGACGGCGAGACCGTAGGCCTGGAACAACGCCAGGGCGACCGTGCCGAAACGGGTGTATTGGTTGATCTTCTTGCGGCCCGCTTCGCCCTCTTTCTTGAGGTTCTCAAGCGAGGGAACCATCGAGGTCAGAAGCTGTACGATGATGGAGGCGGAGATATAGGGCATGATGCCGAGCGCAAAAATCCCCATCCGACCGAGCGCACCGCCGGTGAACATCGACAGAATGCCCCCGATGCCCGACGCGGCCTGTTCCATAAAGTCACGAAGCGCGTTGCCGTCGATCCCCGGCACCGGGATATAGGTGCCCAGACGGTACACGATCAAAAGACCGATGGTGAAAAAGATACGCTGGCGAAGCTCCTTGGCCTTCCCGAAGGTGCCCCAGTCGAGGTTCGCCGCCATTTGTTCTGCTGCGGATGCCATTAATGGTCTCTCTATTCACGACAGCGCCGCCCGACCGGGCTTTCCGGAGGGCGGCGCTTGGAAAACTCAAACCTGATGTAAGGGGACAGGCCCCTCGTCACAAGTCTTATTCGGCTGCCGCGTCGGCCTTTGCGGCCACGGTGAGCGAACCGCCTGCTTTTTCGACAGCTTCAACGGCGGATTTGGAGGCGCCGGTGACGGTGATAGTCAGTTTGGATTTGACATCGCCTTTCGCCAGAACGCGGATACCGTCCAGTTTGCGACGCACGAGGCCGGACGCCACGAGGCTGTCTTCGGTCACGTTGGCGGCGTCGAGTTTGCCGGCTTCGATGAATTTCTCGATCAGGCCGAGGTTCACAACAGCGAATTTCGCGCGGTTCGGCTTGTTAAAGCCACGCTTCGGCAGACGCTGGTAGAGCGGCATCTGGCCGCCCTCATAGCCTTTGATGGCCACGCCGGAACGGGATTTTTGACCTTTGATACCACGGCCACCCATTTTACCTTTGCCCGACCCCGGGCCTCGGCCAACGCGCATGCGTTTCTTGGTTGCGCCTTCGTTGTCGCGCAGTTCATGCAATTTCATGTCGCTTCTCCTTGCCGGATGTGCCCTCCAGCGACGGAGCGGGCAACCACGGCTTACATGTGTTGATTCTTATGGACCTAGGAGTCCACCGGGGGCGTATAGACGCTTGGCGCTTTGCGATCAAGCCTCTGCACTGGTTGTTTTCCGCATCTTCTGAGCAAAACACCCCACAGTGTCCTGCGGGGTGCGTGTCTTGTCCAGAGGCCGACGCACATGCGCCGCGTCCGCGTGTCACTCTGCGGTGGCGCGCAGGTATTCTTTCCAGGTCGGAACAGGGCCGGCATGCCAATGGGCACGCATCGCACAAAGACCGTCGAAAAGAGGACGCAGAAGCGATTGGAAGGAGGCGGCGAGCATGGTCGAATCCTTTGACGTCGTTAACTTAGCGAAAGCTCAGATGCGCGCAGCGGTGCTGCGGGCGATGTCCATGATGTCGGAGCGGCCCAGACCGATGTCGGCCAGCTCGTGATCGGACAGAGCATTGAGTTCGTTGTAGGTTTTCGCGAAAGCGCGCTGACGGACAAAGCTCAGGCGGATGCCTTCGATGATGTCGCGAACGGTGTCGATCAAACCTGCGCCAGCGGCGATGCGGGCCGTGTCATTGTAGTGTGCCATAGTGTTTTTCCTTTTGCCGGGACCGTATGTCCCGCGAATCTGAATGTTTGGTTCTCTTTAGGAGCACGGCTCATGTAGAGGGGGACGTCAAAATTGACATCCCCCAGTTTTTGCGACTCCGGTATGCACAAAATGCATGCAGTTTATAAACTGACTAGATTTTATGCATGCTCTTGGTCACTGATGCCGACTGGGATGGGTTTCCATCCAATGCACCCCCGGTTCCGACAGGTCGAAAGCGGACAGATCGAAGGCGGGAATGCTGGTCATGAAGTTTTCGAACCAGTCGTGGAAAGCTTTGACGAGAATATTCATTTCAGGCTCCTCTCAGATGATCCGGCTGCGCGCCGGTGATGAGGAAACTCTGCGCCCGAAATCTTAACAGCCACCAAACTGAATGGGGCCGAAAAAGGACCTATCGTTAGACTTTGTCAGATCTCGCTTTCAGAACAAGGCCCCTTGCACGGATTGCGCGATCTCGGTCATGCGGTCCTTACCGTAAGGCCCGACCAGCGCGTAATGCCAGGTGCCGCCTTGCCAATGCACCATCGTCAGCGTCTCTGTGTCACCATACCGCAGAGAACTATTGGCCTCATCCGCCGTCGGGGTCAGATAAAGCGTCACCCGCGTGCCCTGCCCGTCCTCATACATGAATTGCGCAGCGGCACCCTGTTCAAAGGGCAAAAGCCGTCCTCCGACCAAGGACAACCCCTTGGCTGTCAGGTCAGGGATGCGGACCTCCGATCCCAAGCGATTGCTCAGCCACCCCTTGAGGTGATCGCGCTCGCCCGCCGTAACCTCGACCGGGTGCACCACCTCGACCGCATAGAGTTCATGGGCAGCTGAGGCGCTTTGCAGGATCGCGTCGCCCATCGGCATGGGCGTCGTCGAACGCCCGGTCATGAGACCCGAGCCGAACCCCACCGCCACCAACACCACGGCGGCGGCCAATTGACGCCAAGGCACAGAAGGCCGCACAGCAGCCTCCGCCCTCTCCAAAATCTGTGAGACATCCGAAAGCTCGGGCAACGCGGAACGAAGCACCGCATCGCCGCGCATCACCTCTTCCACCGCCGCAGCCAAGGCGGGTTCGTCTTCCATGCGACGTTCAAAGGCCATAACCTCGTCCCGCGTCATCTCGCCATCGACATAGCGCCCGACCTGAACCGCATCACCTTCGTTCATGTCACACTCCTTAGCCGTGTCCCCGTCACGGGGCCTCTTGTTTGAATTCCGATTTCAATGCCGCCCGCGCCCGCGACAGCCGCGACATCACGGTGCCGATCGGGATGCCCAAAGCTGTCGCCGTCTCTGCATAGCTCAGCCCGTCGATCACCACGAGCAAAAGCACATCGCGCTGCTCGAGCGGCAAACCATCGACCCGCTGCAACATCTCTCGCGCCTCGAGCCCCTGTTCGGGAGAGGGCGTGGCGTGCGCACTCAGATCGGCGTCTTCATAGGCGACATGCAGGTGCCGCGCGGCACCTTTGTAGCCATTTCGATGAATGTTGAGCGCCATCTTGGCCAGCCAGGGCCGCAAAGGCCGGTCTTCCTGCCAAAGATGTCGTTTGCGCAGGGCGCGTTCAGCACAGTCCTGCACCAGATCGTCGGCCCGCGCGCGGTCGCGCGTGAGCGCAAAGGCATAACGCCAAAGCCCCGGCAGCGCCTCTTTCAACTCTTGTCTGAATCGCGGCATGGCCTCGCCCTCGCGGATCCTCAAATCGGCGGAGAGGGCATCCCCGCCTCGCATGAACCCGGACCAGACGGTCGCGAGCCATTCGTGAAAGCCGTTACGGGCGGGCGATATGCCAGACGTCCTTGACGCCATCGCCGGTCATATCGCCCGGATTTACGTCCTTGACCCAAAGATAGAGCGGCTGGCCCTTATAAGCGACCTGTTCCGTGCCATCTTTGCGCGAAATCAGCGAATACCCTTTCGGCAGCTCCATCCCAGCCTCGCCGATGACCGGCGGCCAGAGGCCTGCACATTCGTCGTAGCAATTGGAGACACCCTTTTCATCCTTATCGAAGGTGTAAAGCGTCATATGGGTGTCGGCGACCATGAGGTAGGTGTCTTCGCCGAGCTTGCCGGTCACCACGGGGGCATCGGCGGCAAAAGCGGTGGTGGCGAAGGCGGCCAGAACGGCGGCGTAAGGCGGGATCTTGAGCATGTCTGTTCTCCAAAAACAACGTCTACTCCGGTGCAGACATGAGAGATACAGTGCGAGGGGCGGTTTTATTCCCACGGCCCAAAATATTTTTATGGGCAGGGCGAGGTCGGCACCTCAAGATCGCGCGTGGCGTAGCTGAACGAGAAATCGAACTGCGCGGCACCTGCACAACGCGGCACCGGACCGTCATCATATTGGATCGCATAGACCGGCTTACCCTGATCACGGAACGCGGTCAGCACATCGCATTCGTCGTAGCGCATGCAGCTTTCGTTCACCGCATAGTCGAACAGTGGCGCGAGTTCCGGCACCTGTTCGAGATCGTTTTTCAACCCGATGCGCAGGCCTTTTCGATGCGCCGTCTCTGCAAGGGCCCTCGCATAGGTGATCTGATCTGCGCCTGAGATCGCAAAGCCGGTGTCCTGCGTTTGAAGGTCCATATTGTCTGGATCAATCCCGTCGCAGCCCTTCTCGAGCGCCATGTCCATGCGCCGCTCCATGATCGGAATGAGCGGCGCGATCTGGCGGATGTCGAGCCAATATTCGCCCGGCCACTCGCCGAGAGGTTTGCCGATCAGCGCCTTGGGAAAAGCTCCGGCATCGGCGCGCCAGTCTTCGAAACTCCCGGCGGAAAAATAGCAGATGACCTTTGTGCCCTGCGCCTGATAGTTCGCGATGGTGGTTTTCGGCGTGTCGGCGAGATCGAGGATGAAGGCGTCTGCGGGCGCTGTCGCGGGCAAAGTGCCTTGAAGCTGGATCGAAAAAGTCTCTGTCGCGCTGGCAATGTTGGCGACACTGACGAGGGAAAAAGACAAAGCCAAATAGAAACGTGACATGGAAATTCTTCTCCCGGCCTCTTGCATCGGAATAATGCACAAAGACCATTAAAAAGAAAACGCCCTACCGAAAGGCAGGGCGTTTGAATTTTTGCAATGCGTCCCGGGGCTCCGCCCGTTCGTATCTCAAAACCTCCGCTGGAGGTTTTGTCGGGGCTTACGCCCCGAACCGATACTCACCCACGCTCTTCGACAATCTCGACGAGGTGCGGGATGGATGCGACCATACCACGGATGGAAGGCGTATCTTCCAACTCGCGGGTTTTGTGCATCTTGTTCAGGCCGAGACCGACGAGGGTCTGGCGCTGTTTGCCGGGGCGACGGATCGGGGAGCCGATCTGTTTCACAACGATGGTTTTAGCCATGTCTCAGTCTCCTTACGCGTCTGCTTCAGCGGCTTCAGCAACCGGAGCATCGTCCTTGCGGAGGATGTCGGCGACTTTCTTGCCACGGCGCTGTGCCACGGACCGCGGGGAAGCCTCTTTTTTCAGGCCGTCCAGCGTGGCGCGGATCATGTTGTACGGGTTCTGAGAGCCAATGGATTTGGCAACCACGTCCTGAACGCCGAGCATTTCGAACACGGCACGCATCGGACCACCGGCGATGATACCAGTACCGGTCGGAGCGGTGCGCATGACGACTTTACCGGCGCCGTGACGACCTTCCATGTCGTGGTGCAGAGTGCGACCCTCTTTCAGAGCGACGCGGATCATCTGACGCTTGGCTTGCTCGGTGGCTTTGCGGATGGCCTCGGGGACCTCTTTCGCTTTGCCTTTGCCGAAGCCGACGCGGCCTTTTTGGTCACCCACAACCACGAGAGCAGCAAAGCCGAAACGCTTACCACCTTTCACGGTTTTGGACACACGGTTGATCGCGACGAGACGATCGGCGAATTCCGGGGTTTCTTCGCGGTCGCGACGATCCCGGCGGTTTTCACGTTCTGCCATAGAACTTTCCTTACAAAAGGTAGCGCGTTTAGGCGCTGTTGAACTCGATCCCGGTGGTTGCCTGATTTGGTTTCCCGCACAGGGCCCCGGATCATCGGGAAGGGGAGCTTTCGCCCCCCTCCCACAAGTCTTAGAACTTCAGACCACCTTCACGGGCAGCGTCGGCCAGGGCCTTCACTTTGCCGTGGAAGAGGAAGCCACCACGGTCGAAGTAGCACTCTTCGACGCCGGCTTTCTTCGCGCGCTCTGCGATCGCAGCGCCAACTTTGGCGGCTGCTTCGACGTTGTTCTTGCCGACCACACCGAAATCTTTTTCGAGCGTGGATGCGGAAGCCAGGGTTTTGCCCTGAACGTCGTCGATCAGCTGAGCGCTGATGTTCTTGTTCGAACGATGGATCGACAGGCGAAGCTTGCCGACATTGTTCTTGCGAAGTTTGTTCCGAACGCGCAGGCGGCGTTTCAGAAACAGTGTCCGTTTGCTGTTTGCCATGATGAGCGTCCTTACTTCTTCTTCCCTTCCTTGCGGAAGATATACTCGTCTTTGTATTTGATGCCTTTGCCTTTGTAGGGCTCGGGCTTGCGCCATTCGCGGATGTTGGCCGCGACTTGACCGACGAGTTGCGGGTCGGAACCCTCGATGGTGATTTCAGTCGGTTTCGCAGCCGTCACAGTGACGCCGGCGGGAACCTCGAAGTTCACCTCGTGGGAGTAACCCAGGTTGAGTTTGAGCACGTTGCCCTGCATCTGAGCACGATAACCAACACCGTTGATTTCGAGCTCTTTCTTGAAGCCGTCGGACACACCGGTCACCATATTGGCGACCATGGTGCGGGACATGCCCCACTGCTGGCGAGCGCGCTTGGATTTACCACGCGGAGTGACGGTGACGGCGTTGTCTTCGACAGCGAGGGTCACATCGTCCGTGGCGGTGAAGGAGTGAGTGCCTTTCGGGCCCTTCACTTCGATGGTCTGGCCAGACACAGAGGCGGAAACGCCGCTGGGCAGGTCGACCGGCCGTTTACCAATACGAGACATCGAGAGACCTCCTTAGAAGACGGTGCAAAGCACTTCGCCACCAACATTGTTGGCACGAGCGTTTGCGTCCGACATCACACCCTTCGGGGTGGAGACAATCGACACACCGAGGCCCTGACGGACCGACGGGATGTCCTTGACACCGAGGTACACGCGACGGCCGGGTTTGGAGACCCGTTGCAGTTCGCGGATGACCGGGGTGCCTTCGAAGTATTTCAGGCTGATTTCAAGGGTCGGGTGACCGTTGACGTCGGTGCCTTTTTCGTAGCCACGGATGTAGCCCTCGTCGAGCAGCACGTCCAGAACCCAGGCCCGCAGCTTGGAGGCCGGGGTGGAGACGGTGGATTTGCCACGCAGTTGAGAGTTACGGATACGGGTGAGCATATCGCCGATAGGATCGTTCATATCTCTGCCCTCCTTACCAGCTGGATTTCACGAGGCCGGGGATCTGGCCGAAAGAGCCGAGTTCCCGCAACATGATCCGGGAGACCTTCAGCTTACGGTAGTAAGCGTGCGGACGGCCGGTCAGCTGGCAACGGTTGTGAAGACGGGTTGCCGAGCTGTTGCGCGGCAGTTCTGCAAGCTTCAGGGAGGCGCGGAAACGCTCTTCCATCGGCTTCTCTTGGTCGTAGATAACCTCTTTGAGAGCAGCGCGCTTGGCGGCGTATTTCGCCACCAGCTTCTCGCGCTTGCGCTCACGGGCGATCATGGATTTCTTAGCCATGTTCTCTAAACTCCTCGCGCGATCAGCTGTTGAAAGGCATGTTGAAAGCTTTCAACAGGCTCTTTGCTTCAGCGTCGGTTTCCGCCGTGGTGGCGATGACAATGTCCATACCCCAGGTCTCATCGACTTGGTCGAAGTTGATCTCGGGGAACACGATGTGCTCTTTGATGCCCATGGCGTAGTTGCCACGGCCATCGAAAGATTTGCCGGACACGCCGCGGAAGTCGCGGATGCGGGGCATTGCAATCGTGATCAGACGGTCGAGGAATTCGTACATACGGTCGCCACGAAGGGTCACCTTCGCGCCAAGCGGCATGTCTTCACGAACGCGGAAACCAGCGATGGATTTCTTGGCTTTCGTGACGAGGGCCTTTTGACCGGCGATCGCGGAAAGATCTTCCTGAGCGGATTTCGCTTTTTTGGAATCTTTCACAGCTTCAGCGCCGCAACCGATGTTCAGAACGATTTTGTCCAGACGCGGGATCTGCATGTCGTTTTTGTAGCCGAACTCTTCTTTGAGAGCGGCACGAATGCTGTCCTTGTAAACCGTCTTCAGACGCGGGGTGTAATCGGTGGTGTCGAGCATCAGATCACGTCTCCCGTGGTCTTGGCGAAACGCACTTTCTTGTCGCCTTCGAGTTTGAAGCCGACGCGGGTGGCTTTGCCGTTGGCGTCCAGAAGCGCGAGGTTGGAAAGGTCGATCGGCATGGCGACCGGCTGACGGCCCCCTTGATCACCTTGGGTCGCGCGGGTGTGACGGATGGCGACGTTCACGCCTTCCACGATAGCTTTGCCTTTGGCGGGCATGACAGTGGTGATCTCACCCTGTTTGCCTTTGTCCTTACCGGCAAGCACGACGACCTTGTCGCCTTTACGCAGTTTCGCAGCCATTAGAGCACCTCCGGTGCCAGCGACACGATTTTCATCATGCCTTTTGCACGCAGCTCACGAACCACCGGCCCGAAGATACGGGTGCCGACCGGCTCGTTGTTGTTTGTTGAGGATCACGGCCGCGTTGCGATCGAAACGGATCGCGGTGCCGTCTTCACGACGGACCTCTTTGGCGGTGCGCACGACGACGGCCTTGCGGACGTCCCCTTTTTTCACACGGCCACGCGGAATTGCTTCCTTGACCGACACCACGATGATGTCGCCCACGGAGGCGTAACGACGGTGGGAACCGCCGAGGACCTTGATGCACTGAACTCGGCGAGCGCCAGAGTTATCAGCGACATCCAGATTGGTCTGCATCTGGATCATTTGGTTTCTCCCGACCTTTGGGGCGATCTGCAGCGATCGGTGCCCCCAGGGTTTCGATTAAGCTGGGAGGAGGCTTGTTCAATCAGAGATTAAACGAGCACTTCCCAACGCTTGGTTTTCGACTTCGGTGCACATTCCACGATTCGGACGGTGTCACCGACGTTGAATTGGTTGTTCTCATCGTGAGCCCGGTATTTTTTGGACTTACGAATGGTCTTTTTCAGAACCGGGTGCTTGAAGCGACGTTCAACGGACACGGTAACGGTTTGTTCGTTCTGGTTCGAGGTGACAACACCTTGCAGAATACGTTTGGGCATAGGTCAGTCTCCTCTTACTCTGCTGCCGCAGCTTTTTCGTTCAGGATCGTTTTCACGAGTGCGGCTGCACGGCGTGCCTTACGAATCTGAGCGGTGTTTTCGAGCTGGCCGGTGGCCTGCTGAAAGCGCAGGTTGAAGGATTCTTTTTTCAGGTTGGCAAGCTCTGTCTTGAGCTCGTCCGGCGTTTTCGCACGCAATTCTTGGGCGTTCATATTCGCCTCTCCTTGGGTCCTGGTAGCACCGGAATGCGCCCTTTTGGGGGTGACATTCGGCCCGGTGGGTTATGTCAATGCACACGAATCCCCTGACAGGGAATCTGTGAGATGCTGCTCTATAAGTGGATGGTCCGGCCTTGGCAAGGAAAAGCTCAGGATTTCTTGTGTTTTCACGCCTGCCCTGAGCTAGGCCGTTCACCGCCCCAAATACCGCTCCAGCCGCTCAGGAATTTCGCGCAAAAGCGGGTAGAGCCTGCGGTCCAGATCGCGGGCGGTCTTTTGATACTCTTCGCCGAGGCTTTCGTCCACATCCGTGCGGCGTTCGATCTCCTCATAAACGCCCACGAAGGTGTCGATCTGCCGCGCCGCCTCGCCAAGACCCAGAGGCTCCAACCCCGGGAGGGCGGCACGCACGGCGCACGGCTCCATATTGCTCACGCCTTTATCCAACCCGTCGTCTAGGAGGTAGAGATAGAGCCTGTAGGCCCGGTAGCAGACCAGCGCCTCGGCGGGCACTTCGGCCTCCGGGTCTTTGCGAAACACCTCGGACACGCCCTCATAGACCTGCACATGCATCGGCACTTTTGTAGAGCGACGCAAGAGCCGACGGGTGGCCCAGAGCATCAGGATCCCACCGACAAGAGCCAGAGCAATGGGGAGAGCGAGGGAGGCGGGTGTTTGGGTCATACTGCGTCTAGGGGCCTGTTGCTGCGCGACGGCCGCCCCGTGTACGGCACGTCAGCGTCATTTTTTCACGCTTCTAGCCCCTGACAGTGGGCTGCGGCAACGTTGTTTCTGGTCTATAAGGGCGCGAAATCAGAGAATGCCTGAAAGTGAGTCTCCCATGGCCGACATCGAATCCCTCTTCGTCACCCGTCTCTACAAAGCGAAACTGAACGAATTCTCCCCGAGTATCGACGAAGACGAGCTGTTCGACAGCTGCTATGCCATCGCGGAAGATGACGAAGCCGGCCAGCAATGGTGCGATGACAAGGGATATCCCGGCTACACCTCTTATGCCTCGCTCACCGACCTGCCCTGGCGGTTTCCGATCTTCAAGGACATCGTCGAGAGCCTCGACCAGCACGTCGCGAAATTCGCCGAAGACCTGCAATTCGATCTGGGCGACCGCAAGCTGGTGCTCGAAGATCTCTGGATCAACATTCTGCCGGAGGGCGGCTACCACTCCGCCCACATCCACCCGCATTCGGTGATCTCCGGCACGACCTATGTCGCCATGCCGGACGGGGCGTCCTCTCTGCGGCTCGAAGACCCGCGCCACGCGATGATGATGGCGGCCCCCGCGCGGATCAAAGATGCCCGTCGCGAGATGCAGAATTTCATCTACATGGCGCCGGAAGCGGGCGACATCATGCTCTGGGAAAGCTGGCTGCGCCATGAGGTGATGATGAACCAGTCGGAGTTTGATCGTGTATCGGTGAGCTTTAATTACAAGTGGGGTGAGTAACGGTTCGCGCCTCGGCGCGACAAACGCTCCGGGGGAGCGTTTGAGTTGCGAACGGGCGGAGCCCCGGGCCGACGAGTAACTCAGCGCCGCTCCAACGCCTTCTCGATGCGCTCCAAGCGCTTCACCACGTCGTCCCGGTAAATATCCGTGGCGGCGTGTTCTTCTTCGACGTGGGCGTCCTGCATCGTCGACACGATCAGGCCGACGACGAGGTTCATCACCGCGAAGGCCGTGATCAAGATGAAGGGCACAAAGAACAGCCAGCTTTCGGGATGCACCTCCATCACCGGGCGCACGATGCCCATCGACCAGCTTTCCAGCGTCATGACTTGGAACAGTGTATAGAGCGAAGCGCCCAGCGTGCCGAACCATTCGGGAAATGTCGGGCCGTAGAGTTTCGTCGCAATCACTGAGCCGATGTAAAAGATGATGCCGGTCAAAAGGAACACCGAGGCCATCCCCGGCAGCGCGAGGATAAAGGCCTCGACCACCCGGCGCAGGCTTGGGACGACAGAAACGACGCGGAGCAGTCGCAGAATGCGGAGCGCTCGGAGCACGGAAAGCCCCTCCCCCACCGGCGAGAGCGAGATGCCGACGATAACAAAGTCGAAGAGGTTCCACCCATCGCGAAAGAACCGCGGCCCCTGCGCGTAGATTTTCGCCAGAAGCTCGACGACAAAGATACTCAGACAGATCATGTCGAGCGCCACGATCAGCCCGCCCATCCGCGCCATGACAGCGCCCGAGGTCTCAAGCCCTAAGATCACCGCGTTGAACAGGATCACCCCCATGATGAAGTGACGGGTGATGGGGCGGTCGAGGAGTTGGGAAATCTGTGCGCGCATTTCTGTCTCATTCAGGGCTTTGGCCTTCTGATATGGCGACCGCAGCAAGAGAGACAAGAGGCTTGATCCTTGATTCTGCACGCGCAGCATAGCCTTCTCTGATCAGAGGGACCTCCATGCGCTTCGCCGTCCGTCACGGCACGCTCTTCCGCGCCCGTGCGTTTGGCGTGGTGGCCACGGACGGCCACGTCGCGATCTCCGCCGCGCAGGATCAGATCGGGACTATGCCGGAAGAGGGCGAGGACTGCGCGGCAGGGTGACGTCGGCGTTGCGCATTGGGTTGGAGATTGAGGTAACTTGAATGGGTGAATTCAGAAACCCATTTCCTTAAGGCACCTTCAGCACGACTTATTGACAATTGAGGAGAAAATCTAATGAAGAGCATTAGCTTAGCGCCCGATGGTAGCTACGTAGCCGGACAAGCGCGCCTTTGCCCAGACGGAAGTTATGTGGGAGATGGTGGGCCTATTTCTTTAGCTCCAGATGGAACATATGTCGCGGGGCGCCCACAACTAGCCCCCGATGGGACTTATGTGGGTGGGTACGGGCGACCGACTTTGGCACCCGATGGCACTTATGTTTCAGGCCCAGCTATACTCGCGCCAAATGGCAAATACGTTTAATTTCGTATTAAAATCGCTATGACAAAACCCCCGCCGATGTCTCAGCGGGGGTCTTCTTTTTCAACCGGGCATGGTCTCATCGTTTCTTTGAAACGACTGCCACATGCTGGCCAGAAAACGCATTCGCGTTTTCGACCTCTTACCAGTCTTCGCGAACCACGGTGCGGGTTTTGATCGGGAGTTTCATCGCGGCAAGGCGCAGGGCCTCACGTGCGACGTCTTCCGAAACGCCGTCCAGTTCGAACATCACGCGGCCGGGTTTGACTTTGCAGACCCAACGGTCCACGGAGCCTTTACCTTTACCCATACGCACTTCGACGGGCTTTGCGGTCACCGGGGTGTCCGGGAAGATACGGATCCAGACCCGACCCTGACGCTTCATGTGACGCGTCATGGCACGGCGTGCAGCTTCGATCTGACGCGCGGTGATGCGCTCGGGCTCGACGGCTTTGAGGCCGAAGGTGCCGAAGTTCAGATCGGAACCGCCTTTTGCCTCACCGTGAATCCGGCCTTTGTGCATTTTGCGGAATTTTGAACGCTTTGGCTGAAGCATGTCTCAGACCTCCTTAGCGACGGCCGCCGCGGTCACCGCGAGGTGCCGGACCGGCTTGGGCTTCTTCGGCGCGACGGTCACGAGCCTGCGGGTCGTGTTCCATGATCTCGCCTTTGAAGATCCAGGTTTTGATGCCAATGATGCCGTAAGCCGTGGTTGCTTCAGCATGCGCGTAGTCGATGTCTGCACGCAGGGTGTGAAGCGGAACGCGACCTTCGCGGTACCATTCGGTACGCGCAATCTCAGCACCACCAAGACGACCGGCAACGTTCACGCGGATGCCGAGGGCACCCATACGCATGGCGTTCTGCACGGCGCGTTTCATGGCACGACGGAAGGACACACGACGCTCGAGCTGCTGAGCGATGGACTCGGCCACGAGGGCAGCGTCCAGCTCGGGCTTGCGCACTTCAACGATGTTGAGGTGCAGCTCGCTGTCGGTCATCGCAGCGACTTTCTTGCGCAGACCTTCGATGTCTGCACCTTTCTTGCCGATGATGACACCCGGACGTGCGGTGTGGATCGTGACGCGGCACTTTTTGTGCGGACGCTCGATGATCACACGGCTGATGCCGGCTTGTTTGCATTCTTCCTTGATGAACTCACGGATCTTGATGTCTTCGAGAAGAAGATCACCGTAGTCCTTGCTGTCGGCGTACCAGCGGCTATCCCAGGTGCGGTTGACCTGGAGACGCATGCCAATCGGGTTAACCTTATGACCCATTAGTTTTGCTCCTCAACTTGACGCACCTTGATGGTGATTTCCGCGAACGGCTTCATGATCTTGCCGAAACGACCACGGGCACGGGGACGACCGCGCTTCATGGTCAGGTTCTTGCCGACCCAAGCTTCGGCGACGATGAGTTCATCGACGTCGAGACCGTGGTTGTTCTCGGCATTGGCAATGGCGGACTGAAGGCATTTCTTCACGTCCACAGCGATACGCTTGTTGGAGAAAGTGAGGTCCGTGAGGGCCTTGTCCACTTTCTTACCACGGATCATCTGAGCCACGAGGTTCAGTTTCTGCGGCGAAACGCGAAGCATTTTGGTTTTGGCCATAGCTTCGTTGTCAGCCACGCGACGGGGATTTGCAACCTTACCCATGACTTATTTCCGTTTCGCTTTTTTGTCTGCGGCGTGACCGTAGTAGGTGCGGGTCGGTGCATATTCACCGAACTTCTGACCGATCATGTCTTCCGAGACGTTGACGGGGATGTGCTTCTGACCGTTGTACACACCAAAGGTGAGGCCAACGAACTGAGGCAGGATGGTGGAACGGCGGGACCAGATCTTGATGACCTCGTTGCGACCGCTCTCGCGAGCTTTTTCGGCCTTCTTGAGGACGTAAGCGTCCACAAACGGGCCTTTCCAGACAGAACGTGCCATATCTTAGCGACCCTTCTTCTTGGCGTGACGCGAGCGAATGATGAGCTTGCTGGACGCCTTGTTCTTGTTGCGCGTTTTCGCGCCTTTCGTCGGTTTACCCCACGGCGTCACCGGGTGACGACCACCAGAGGTCCGGCCTTCACCACCACCATGGGGGTGGTCGATCGGGTTCATAACCACACCACGCACGGAGGGACGGATGCCCTTGTGGCGGTTACGACCGGCTTTACCGATGTTCTGGTTGGAGTTGTCAGGGTTGGACACGGCACCGACGGTGCACATGCATTCCTGACGCACGAGACGCAGTTCGCCAGAAGAGAGGCGGATCTGGGCGTAGCCACCGTCACGACCCACGAATTGGGCGTAGGTGCCGGCTGCGCGGGCGATCTGACCACCTTTACCGGGCTTCAGCTCGACGTTGTGGACGATCGTACCGATCGGCAGACCCGAGAACGGCATGGCGTTGCCGGGCTTCACGTCAGCTTTGGCGGAGGCGATGACTTTGTCGCCGACGGCCAGACGCTGCGGAGCCAGGATGTAAGCCTGTTCGCCGTCTTCGTATTTGATGAGCGCGATGAACGCGGTGCGGTTCGGGTCATATTCGATCCGTTCCACGGTTGCTGCGACGTCAAACTTGTTCCGCTTGAAGTCGACGATGCGATAGAGACGCTTTGCCCCGCCGCCTTTGCGGCGCATCGTGATCCGTCCGGTGTTGTTCCGGCCGCCGTTCTTGGTCAAACCCTCGGTGAGAGATTTGACCGGACGCCCTTTCCAAAGCTCCGAACGGTCGATCAGAACCAACCCACGTTGGCCAGGCGTCGTCGGTTTATACGACTTGAGTGCCATAGTTTCTGTCTTCCGTTTGCTTTGGGTCTTTTGATGTAGCTCGTCTGCTACGACCCGTTTTCGTCTAAGGCCGGGGGCTCTCGTGACTGTCGTCTGACCCTCGTCCCACACAAATCACGGGCCCCAAGAACGAATCCGGGGCCGTGAGATGGGCGGGGTATAGTGGGTGTTGGAGGGGGAGTCTATAGGGGAGTGGAAATAATCCACTCTGGGTGGGGTGTCGGATTAGCTTCCAAGATATGGAATGAATAATTCCTCAATGCCATGAGTAGTTGGGGCTTTCCGGATCATCACCAGAAAGGTTCAAATACATTTTTTCCATATCTAACTCTTCTGAGAAAAAAGCATCAACAGCCCACCAATAGTCCCCTTCACGAGGTACAATAGTAAGCAAGAAATCTTCAATCTTAGTCTTTCCACCCAAATAACTGAGGGCGGAGAAGCACAAGACTTGTTGTAGACCAAGGCTCAACGCATCTGTCTGCAAAGCGTACTCCACTTTCACATTCTTACGTGGCCCTATAACACGATTTTCGACAGTCCAGTATTTCACCATAGCAGCGGGTTCGTCTTCCCTTGACATTCCCAAGGCTATTTCCATCGCGTTTTCCATGCCTAAAAAACAATGAATATTTGTTGCCAATTTTGCTGGAAGATCACCAAAGTTATAAATGTCGAGAGTTAGGACGTTTTTCTGAGGATCATAACTTCCAGAAATATCCACCTCTCTAACAGGATAGATAGTCCGATACTGATTGGCGAAAGTAGAAATAAAAACGGTAAGAACTGACGTTAAAGCCACAAGAAGTGACAGCGTAGCATTAGAGACCGGCAAAAATCTTCGCCAATTTTGCCAAGAGCCGCATTTGACACATACCTTTTGACCATCCTGCATTGCGGTCCTGCAAGCCCAACACTTCTTATTTGGCAAATAAACGTCCTCAAAATTCTAATGTTACGATGTCAGAATCCATCATGTTTTGAAATCCCGTCAACAAAAAACCCCCCGGCTATCACCGAGGGGCTTCTTCATTTCTACCAGTTCTAAAACTTAGAGACCGGTGGTCACGTCGATGGCGTTGCCGTCTTCGAGGGTGACATAGGCTTTTTTGACGTCTTTACGCTTGCCCGGCTGACCGCGGAACCGCTTGGTCTTACCTTTGGTGACAACCGTGTTGACCGCTTTCACCTTCACACCAAAAAGCTCTTCAACAGCTTTTTTGATCTGCGGTTTGTTGGAGTCGATGGCGACTTCAAACACCACAGCACCAGCCTCGGAAGCCATGGTGGCTTTCTCGGTGATGATCGGCTTGCGGATCACGTCGTAGAGTTCAGCTTTGTTGGTCATTTCAGGCGAGCCTCCAGAGCTTCGACACCTGCTTTTGTGATCACGAGCGTGTCACGTTTCAGGATGTCATAGACGTTGGCGCCAATGGTCGGCAGCACGTCGACGCCAGCGAGGTTCGCAGCCGCAGCTTTGAAGTTCGCATCAACGTCAGCGCCGTCGATCACCAGAACGCGTTTCCAGCCCTGCTCCTTGACCGCTTTGGCGAGCAATGCGGTTTTGGCTTCGGCGAGTTTCGCATCTTCGATAATCACGAGGTTACCGGAGGCGGCTTTTGCCGAAAGAGCGTGACGCAGACCGAGCTTACGGAATTTCTTCGTAAGATCGTGGCCGTGCGAACGCGGGGTCGGGCCTTTGTAGATACCACCTTTGCGGAAGATCGGCGCCTTGCGGGACCCGTGACGTGCGCCGCCGGTGCCTTTTTGGCGATAGATCTTCTTGGTGGAGTAGGACACTTCCGAGCGGGTCTTGACCTTGTGGGTGCCCTGCTGCGCGTTGTTGCGCTGCCAGCGAACCACGCGGTGCAGGATGTCTGCACGCGGCTCAAGACCGAAGAGAGCCTCGTCGAGGTCCAGTTTGATCACGTTGAAAGTCATGCTTCACCCCCTTCTGCCGGAGCTTCTTCAGCCGGAGCTGCAGTCGCTTCAGAGGCAGCGGATTTCAGAGCAGCCGGGAGCGGCGCGTTCTCGGGGAACGGCTTTTTCACGGCGTCTTTGATGGTGACCCAGCCACCTTTGGAGCCCGGAACAGCGCCTTTGACCATGATCAGACCACGGTCGGCGTCCGTGCGGACAACCTGGAGGTTTTGGGTGGTGACACGGGCAGCCCCCATGTGACCGGCCATCTTTTTCCCTTTGAACACACGGCCCGGGTCCTGACACTGACCGGTGGAACCGTGGGAACGGTGGGAGATGGACACACCGTGCGAGGCACGCAGACCACCGAAGTTGTGGCGTTTCATGGCACCGGCAAAACCTTTACCGATGGAGGTGCCGGAAACGTCAACGAACTGACCTTCGAAGTAATGGTCAGCGGAGATTTCCGCACCCACTTCGATCAGCTTGTCTTCGTCCACGCGGAACTCGGCCACTTTGCGTTTCGGGGCAACATTCGCCGCAGCGAAGTGACCACGCATCGCTTGCGAGGTGCGTTTTGCTTTTGCGGAGCCAGCGCCGAGCTGAACGGCAGTGTAGCCGTCTTTCTCGGAGGTGCGCTGAGCGACCACTTGCAGGTTGTCGAGTTGGAGAACGGTCACAGGAATCTGTTTGCCGTCTTCCATGAAGAGGCGGGTCATGCCGACCTTCTTCGCGATAACACCAGAGCGCAACATATCTGATTGCCCCCCTTAGACTTTGATCTCGACGTCCACACCAGCGGCGAGGTCGAGCTTCATCAGCGCGTCCACGGTCTGGGGGGTCGGGTCAACGATGTCGAGCAGACGCTTGTGCGTGCGGATCTCGAACTGATCGCGGGATTTCTTGTCGATGTGAGGACCACGGAGAACCGTGAACTTCTCAATCTTGTTCGGCAGCGGGATCGGGCCACGGACCTGAGCGCCAGTGCGCTTTGCCGTGTTGACGATTTCCTGGGTGCTGGAGTCGAGCACGCGGAAATCAAATGCCTTCAGCCGAATACGGATGTTCTGGCCTTGCATAGCATTGCCTTTCTTAGGCTTATTGAGGTTGAGAGGTCGAGACCGGCTTATTCCGTCCCCACATCGAACCTTATGAAGCGGTTTTGCTTGGAGTGAGCGAATCCCTCTTCATACGTTCTCCCATGAGAGAACTCGCGCGATATAGAGGGGTATGGGCTTTGTGGCAAGGGGTTTAGTTACACTTTCAGCAAGCGCGCAAGGATAGACTTTTTTCGCAAGTTTCTTTTCGGTCCCGGGGAAAATTTTGAATCCAGTCCATTTCTTACGGAAGAAGCTTCCGGGAACACTTCACAAAGCTTATCGGTAGATGCTTCAATAAGTGCCGTCGAAAGCTGCAAAAACATCGCCAAAGCTTGACGATCGAATTCGTTTTCCAAGCCAGTCCCTCTGCCATTTGCCTCAATTCGATAAAATGTCATCGAGTAGACATGTGTATACTGAGATAAATAATTCCACCAAAAATCAAATTCTTCCTGCTTAAAGCCTAGCTTCTTGACGAGATATTTTTGAGGCAAGACCATCAAAAATTTACCGGCCAGTAGATCTCGACGCAACTTTCTATCCAGATTTGCAAAATATGGTATTGCCTTCAAGCGTTCACGTATCTCTTCAGCCTGCTGATCAAACCCCTCCTGTTCCCCTATCGGCGAAAACGGCAATATTTTTTTTGCGCTTCAAGCAGTCATAGATGTGCATGACTTGTACGTAAGTTCTTTGTATTTCCATATCTTTCGGCGCATCTATCAAATATCGAAACAGTAAGTAGCCTTCCAAGATCGAACGCACATTTCCCGCTACAGAAGAAGCATCCCAATGCTCAAACTCCCTTTTGACCCATCGGCTCTTCGGACAGTACAAACGACAGTTTGAGCATGCGCCAACATTCTCGTAAAAACAGCTGTTGAGTAACCGACTGTTGGCAAGACCATCTGCCCAGCAATTTCTTGGCTGACAGAAATCGCCTCACAGACGGCCATGTCGAACTTCTTTAAATTGCGTTTATAGTCAGGTTCATTTCGTTTCGTAGTTAATAATTTCATAATCCCCCCAGAATTAGACAAAATTTTCATCATAATTTTTGACACTGCTACAAGCCCCTCAAAATAGAAAGCCTTCAGTCTTCGCGTCACAAAAACGCTACGATCCTCCTCCGGTCAGAGCTTGTTAGCCCACCGGCCTCGGGTTCTCATTGCCTTTGCCTTGCAAAGCCAACTGCCACCCGTGGCTTGCACCCACATGCTGTTTCCTAAACGTGGTCCGCATTCGAACAAAAAAGGGCGCTCCGAAGAGCGCCCTTTTCTATTCGATCGGTCACTAACGTGACCTATGCGATCTTAAGCGAGGATTTTGGACACAACGCCCGAACCCACGGTGCGGCCGCCTTCGCGGATCGCGAAGCGGAGGCCTTCTTCCATGGCGATCGGTGCGATCAGCTCAACCGTGAACTTCAGGTTGTCGCCAGGCATCACCATCTCGGTGCCGGACGGCAGTTCAACGGTGCCGGTCACGTCCGTCGTACGGAAGTAGAACTGCGGGCGGTAGTTCGCGAAGAACGGGGTGTGACGGCCACCTTCTTCCTTGGTCAGAATGTAGACCTCGGATTCGAATTTGGTGTGCGGGGTCACAGAACCCGGCTTACACAGAACCTGACCACGCTCAACGCCGTCACGGTCCACACCACGCAGAAGCGCGCCGATGTTGTCGCCAGCTTCACCGCGGTCGAGCAGTTTGCGGAACATTTCAACACCGGTACAGGTGGTTTTCTTGGTGTCGTGGATGCCGACGATTTCGATCTCGTCGCCCACGTTGATCACGCCGCGCTCAACACGACCGGTCACAACCGTACCACGGCCGGAGATCGAGAACACGTCTTCGATCGGCATCAGGAACGGCTGGTCCACGGCGCGCTCAGGCTCCGGGATGTAAGCGTCGACAGCTTCCATCAGTTCCTTGATCTTGTTTTCGCCGATTTCCGGATCGCGGCCTTCCATAGCGGCCAGAGCGGACCCTGCGATGATCGGGATATCGTCGCCCGGGAAGTCGTATTCGGACAGAAGTTCACGCACTTCCATTTCAACGAGTTCCAGAAGCTCTTCGTCGTCAACCTGGTCAACTTTGTTCAGGAACACAACGAGAGCCGGCACGCCAACCTGACGGGCCAGAAGAATGTGCTCGCGGGTCTGCGGCATCGGGCCGTCAGCCGCGTTCACAACCAGGATACCGCCGTCCATCTGGGCCGCACCGGTGATCATGTTTTTCACGTAGTCGGCGTGGCCGGGGCAGTCGACGTGTGCGTAGTGGCGGTTCGGGGTCTCGTATTCCACGTGTGCGGTCGAGATCGTGATGCCGCGCGCTTTCTCTTCCGGTGCGCCGTCGATCTGGTCGTAGGCTTTGAAGTCACCAAAGTATTTGGTGATCGCTGCCGTCAGGGTGGTTTTACCGTGGTCAACGTGGCCGATCGTGCCGATGTTCACGTGCGGTTTCGAACGCTCAAACTTTTCCTTAGCCATAATGGCCTCCTATGTCATTCAGTTTGGGGATCAGGCGAACCTGATCCCCGATGTTGGGGTTCTGGCCACGCTTACGCGTATTTGGCCTGAATTTCTTCCGAGATGTTCGAAGGCACAGCTTCGTAATGGTCGAACTGCATCGAGAACTGCGCGCGGCCCGAAGACATGGAGCGCAGGGTGTTGATGTAGCCGAACATGTTCGCGAGCGGCACGAAGGCGTCGATCGCAATGGCGTTGCCGCGGGTGTCTTGACCCTGCACCTGACCACGACGGGAGGTGAGATCGCCGATGATGCCGCCGGTGTATTCTTCCGGGGTGATCACTTCGACTTTCATGATCGGTTCAAGCAGTTTCGCGCCAGCTTTCTTCATCCCTTCACGCATACACATACGAGCAGCGATTTCGAAGGCGAGAACGGAGGAGTCCACGTCGTGGAACTTACCGTCGATGAGAGCCACTTTGAAGTCGATCACCGGGAAGCCTGCGAGCGGACCGGAGTCCATCACCGACTTGATGCCTTTTTCGACGCCGGGGATGTATTCCTTCGGAACCGCACCGCCAACGATCTTGGACTCGAAGGAGAAGCCTTCGCCCGGCTCCGTCGGGGTGATGACGAGTTTGACCTCACCGAACTGCCCCGAACCACCCGACTGTTTCTTGTGGGTGTAGCTGTGCTCGACCTCGTGAGAGATGGTCTCACGATAAGCCACCTGCGGTGCACCGATGTTGGCTTCGACTTTGAACTCGCGACGCAGACGGTCGACGAGGATGTCGAGGTGAAGTTCGCCCATGCCCTTCATGATGGTCTGACCGGACTCGATGTCGGTTTCGACGCGGAAGGACGGGTCTTCGGCAGCGAGACGTGCCAGACCTGCGGACATTTTCTCCTGGTCGCCTTTGGTTTTCGGCTCGACGGCGATCTCGATCACAGGATCGGGGAAGGTCATCGTTTCGAGAACCACCGGTTTCGCCGGGCTACACAGGGTATCACCCGTGGTGGTCTCTTTGAGACCGGCCAGCGCGATGATGTCGCCTGCGAATGCTTCTTCGATCTCTTCACGTTCGATTGCGTGCATAACCATCATACGACCGACGCGCTCACGCTTGCCTTTGGTCGAGTTGAGCATGCTGTCACCTTTGTTGATCACGCCGGAGTAAATCCGAGTGAAGGTGAGCGAGCCAACGAACGGGTCGTTCATGATTTTGAACGCGAGCGCCGAGAACGGTTCAGCATCATCCGCGCTGCGCGGGATGTTGCGTTCTTCGTTATCGTCATCCGGGGAGAAGCCCATCAGCGTCGGAACATCTTTCGGCCCCGGCAGGAAGTCCACCACAGCGTTGAGAAGCGGCTGAACGCCTTTGTTTTTAAAGGCCGAACCCGCGAGCATCGGGAAGAAGGACAGCGACAGCGTGCCTTTACGGATCAGCTTACGCAGGGTGGCTTCGTCCGGCTCGTTGCCTTCGAGATAGGCCTCCATGGCGTCATCGTCCTGCTCAACGGCAAGCTCGATCATGTTGTCGCGCCATTCGTTTGCAAGATCCTGAAGGTCGGCACGGATCGGACGGCGCTCCCAGGATGCACCCAGATCTTCGCCGACCCAGACCCATTCTTCCATGGTGATCAGGTCGATGATACCTTCAAGCGCGTCTTCGGCACCAATCGGCAGAGCAATCGGAAGCGGCGTGCCGCCTGTGCGGTCCTTAACCATGCGCACACAGTTAAAGAAGTCCGCACCGATTTTGTCCATCTTGTTCACGAAGACGAGACGCGGAACCTTGTAGCGGTCAGCCTGACGCCACACGGTTTCGGTCTGCGGCTCCACACCCGCGTTACCGTCGAGCAGTGCAACGGCACCATCGAGCACCGCCAGAGAGCGCTCCACCTCGATGGTGAAGTCCACGTGACCGGGCGTGTCGATGATGTTGAAGCGAAACTTGGTGTCGCTCGTGCCATCGGCGGTCGGGTCGACTTGGCGTTGCCAGAACGTCGTGGTCGCAGCGGAGGTAATCGTAATGCCGCGCTCCGCTTCTTGTTCCATCCAGTCCATCGTGGACGCACCGTCATGCGTCTCGCCGATTTTGTGGTTTTTGCCGGTGTAGAACAAGATGCGCTCGGTCATCGTTGTCTTACCAGCATCGATGTGCGCCATGATACCGAAGTTACGGTACCGCTCCAGCGGATATTCGCGTGCCATTGTATGCTCGCTCCTTGTTTACCAGCGGTAGTGGCTGAACGCTTTGTTCGCGTCGGCCATTTTGTGGGTGTCTTCGCGCTTTTTCACAGCAGCGCCACGACCGTTTACCGCGTCAAGCAGCTCACCGGCAAGGCGTTCTTCCATTGTGTTTTCGTTGCGGGCACGCGAGGCGGTGATCAGCCAACGGATGGCCAGAGCTTCGCGGCGCTCAACGCGCACTTCGACCGGAACCTGGTAGGTGGCACCACCCACACGACGGGAACGGACCTCAACAGAGGGTTTCACGTTGTCGAGGGCTTCGTGGAACACTTCAACCGGCGCTTTTTTCAGCTTGTCTTCGACGCGGGTCAGCGCGTTGTAGACAATTTTCTCGGCGGCAGATTTTTTGCCGTCGATCATCAGGTTGTTCATGAATTTGGTCAGCACGCGATCGCCATACTTGGCGTCGGGCAGGACTTCGCGCTTCTCAGCGGCGTGACGACGGGACATTCCGTGATCTCCTTATTTAGGACGCTTAGCGCCGTATTTCGAACGACGCTGTTTACGGTCTTTGACGCCCTGGGTATCCAGAACACCACGCAGGATGTGGTAACGGACACCCGGAAGGTCTTTCACACGGCCGCCACGGATCAGAACCACGGAGTGTTCCTGAAGGTTGTGGCTCTCACCGGGGATGTAAGAAATGACCTCGAAACCGTTGGTGAGACGCACTTTGGCGACTTTCCGCATAGCGGAGTTCGGTTTTTTCGGGGTGGTGGTGTAGACGCGGGTGCAGACGCCGCGTTTCTGCGGGCACTGCTCCAGGTGCATGGACTTGGAAGTCTTGCGCTTGGGCTGACGCGGGTTGCGGATCAGCTGTTGGATCGTTGGCATAGGGGTTTCCCGTTCCTAGATTTTTATGAACCTCGGTGGCGACCATGACGGCCCTGCCGGGGCGATTACGATGTCGATGTGCCACTTGCGTCCAAATAGCACGAAAACCCGCAATCGTTCCCATTCCGAGGTGAACGACGCGGTGAGTTCCCAGAGGATCAGTGCGCCTTAAATTGCCCTGATCTTGATCACTACGATTTAGAAATCGGCAGGCGGGGACGTCCCCCTAGAGCCGGATGGCTCGCCGTATATGGAGAGTCGGCGGGCTTGTCAACACTCGCGCCGGGATTGTGGCCTGCTGCGCCTTTATGCGCGCTGCGACGCCGTCGTCTGAGCCATCTGTCGGCGCAAACGCGCCTCGCGCAGAACGGTGTAAATCCCTGTGCCCGCAATAATCGCGGCACCCGTGAAAGCCAAGCCATTGGGCCATTCGCCAAAGGCAAAAAGCCCGATCAAAAGCGCCCAGACCAGCGCTGTGTAACGAAACGGCGAGACGAAGGACATCTCCCCCACCCGCATCACGGCCACAGAGGAGACATAGCCGACGATCAGGCAAGCCGCTGACCCAAGTATCTGCACCCCGGCCTTGATCTCCACTGGCGCCCAGCCCTGCCCGATGGATGCGATCCCGGTGCAAATCCAGACCGCCGTGATGGCCCCGAAAGTCACGGTCGAATTGGGCACGCTATGATGCATCTTGCGCACGATGATATCGCGCAGCGTGACGCAGAGCATCGCCAGCACGGCAAAAAGCGCATAGCCGCTGAACCCATCCGTGCCCGGCTGCACGATCAACAAGACGCCTGCGAAGCCGACGACGATCGCCACCATCCGCCGCCAGCCCAGAGGATCGCGGAACAGCATCCAGCCGGCGATGGTGATCGACAAAGGCATGGTCTGCATGATCGCCGTGGCATTGGCCAAGGGCATATGGCTGACTGCCGTGAGGAAACACATCGCCGCCCCCACCTCGGCCATCGAGCGGATGACGACCAGCACCCAATCCCTGCGCGACAGATCGAACCGCACCGGGCCGATGATCGGCGCAAGCACCGCGAAGAGCATCACGAAATTCAACGTGGCCCGCAGGAACAGCGCCTGAAACAAAGGCACCTCCGCCAAGGCGCCCTTCATGAAACTGTCGTTGGTGGTAAAGGCCGCCATCGACAGTGACATGATCACCGCCCCGCGCGTATTGTCCGGCAATTTCGACAAGAGATTGAGCATGCATGCCCCTTTCCCGTCACCGCTACCATCGCTTTTACGTTTCGTGAAGAGGTTATGCGCCAGACTTGCCCCGAAAACATGCACATGCATAGTGGCAGATGGATTTTAGCAAACGCCCCGTGAAGGCCAAATCGTGAAAGAACGTCTCGTGACCACCACCATGCGCAACGAAGGACCGTTCATCTTGGAATGGGTGGCCTGGTATCGCATGCTGGGCTTCGATCACCTCCTGGTGTTCTACAACGATTGCGACGACCGCTCTCCAAAGCTGTTGCGCGCACTTGAGGCTGAGGGGGTGCTGACGGCTGTGCGGTACAGGTCGAAAACCGACCTCCCCGTCAAACGCAAATATCTGAGGTTGATGTCCAAACACCCGCGCGTCCAGGCGGCGGAATGGGTGTTCAACATCGACGTGGACGAGTTTCTCGTGATCCATAAAGGCGATGGTTTGTTGCAGGATCTTCTGGATGCGTTCGCCCCGGACACGCCGCATGCCATCGGCATCCATTGGCGCTGCTTTGGAGACAGCGGATATCCGTTCTGGGAGGACGTTCCGACCCATCGCCGCTTCACCCTTGCCTCCGAAAGCCTCCACCGGACAAATGCATTTTTTAAAACTCTGGTCCGGCACCCGAAAGATTTCTGGCGCATCGGCATCCATTCCCCGAAAGGCTGGCGTGGCGAAGGGCGTTGGGGCGTGGCGCCCAATCTCCTGAAACGCTGCGATGGCCGCACCATGCGGAGCTATCATCCGAAAGACAGCCCGATCATGAAAACCCGTGCACCATGGATCACCCATGACTATGCCCAGCTGAACCATTACGCCACGCGCACACGGGAAAGCTATGCCCTCAAAAAGGGCACGCTGTCTGCTGCAGCCAACAAGGACCGCTATACCAACTCATTCTTCAGAAACATGAACTGCAATGACACTGAGGATCACAGCGCGCTGAAATATACAGAGCGTTTCGAAGCCGCCTATGCTCAGCTCGCCGCCCTGCCCGGCGTGATGCGCCTGCATCATCTGTGCTGTATGGACTATGTCGCTCGGCTGGCGGAAGTGCATGAGTTTGAGGCCAAAGACGATCCGCGGTGGCGGCATCATCGCGATAGGGCCGCCACGCTGAAAGTCAGCCCCGCGCCTTAAGCCATTTCCGTATCCGCCCCCGCGCATTGGTGTAGGGCGATGACGTATTGAACTGAATCATCCTGCCCTTGGTCCATTTGTCATACCACGGGGCGCCGTAAAGCTCCGCGTCCGTGCGTTGCGAAATGGTTCGACACAGGTGCTGCTTCACCCTTGTCAGACGCGCCAGCCGTTCCAACCATGTAAGTTGCGCGTAGTCCACGTAAAACTTCTGCGCCAATGGTCCAAGTTGGTTCCATTTGAAACCGGCCTCAGGAAAGGTCACGCTCTCCCCTTTGTCATCCTGATCCAGCCATTTCAGAACCAGCTCATTCCACCCGATGAGATAAGCCACAAGATCGGCGGGGCTCATCTGGGTGCCCGCGACGTGCCCCTCCATGGAGACTTCGAAGGCGTCCTCCTCAGGCACGCGTGCGAGATCGGCGATCAGCTTTTCGAAGGAGGTCTCAATCGCAGTCAACAAATCCGTTTTGCTGGTCGGGATTACCATTGCACATACCTCCGAAATCTCACGGGCTACCCTACCCCACGTCTTGCCTCACATGACTTGACGCAAAACAAAAGGCCCCGCCTATCCGCAGGGCCTTTGTCATTTTCATATCAGATCGACTTAGTCGTCAGAGGAGCCTTCCGGCGTGTCCACGACCAGAGTGTCGTCGCCAAAGCCCATGTCCGTGTCCATCACCGGAGCGGCGAGTTGGGCGGCGGCTTCGGCCTCTGCACGGGCCTCTTCGATCACCACGTTGTCGCGTTCGGCGGCGATGCGGCGGACGCGTTGTGTCGCGCCACCCGTACCGGCCGGGATCAGGCGGCCCACGATGATGTTCTCTTTGAGACCCACCAACTTGTCGCGCTTGCCCTGAACAGACGCTTCGGTGAGCACGCGCGTAGTCTCCTGGAAGGAGGCCGCGGAGATGAAGGACCGCGTTTGCAGCGAGGCCTTGGTGATCCCCAAGAGGATCGGCTGGCCTTTCGCCGGACGCCCGCCTTTGCTTTCCGCTTTTGCGTTGGCTTCGTCGAACTCGACCTTATCGACCGCTTCGCCTTTGAGCAAAGTGGTGTCCCCGGAGTCGGAGATTTCCCACTTCTGCAGCATCTGGCGCACGATGACTTCGATGTGCTTATCGTTGATCTTCACACCTTGCAGGCGATACACGTCCTGCACTTCGTCGATCATGTAGTTGGCCAGAGCCTCGACACCCATAATGGCGAGAATGTCGTGCGGGGCCGGGTTGCCGTCCATGATGTACTCACCCTTCTGGATGAAGTCGCCTTCAGCCACCGGGATGTGTTTGCCTTTCGGCACCATGTATTCGACGGTTTCCTTGGTCTCGTCCGACGGTTCGATCGAGATGCGACGCTTGTTCTTGTAGTCCTTGCCAAAGCGCACGTAACCATCAATCTCGGCGATGATCGCGTGATCTTTCGGGCGTCGGGCTTCGAACAGTTCGGCCACACGCGGCAGACCACCGGTGATGTCCTTGGTCTTCGCACCTTCACGCGGGATACGTGCAACCACGTCACCGGCCTGAATGTCCTGACCGTCCTCGATGGAGAGAATGGCGTCGACAGACATCAGGTAGGTCACCGGGTTGCCCGCTTCGTTGCGCATCGGTTCGCCATCTTCGCCGAGGACCAGGATCTCCGGCTTCAGATCGCCACCACGCGGCACGGAGCGCCAGTCGGTCACGATTTTCTGGGTCATGCCGGTTGCGTCATCGGTCTCGTCACGCACGGACAGGCCCGTGATGAGGTCAACAAATTTCGCTTTACCGGATTTCTCCGCGATGATCGGGAGCGTGTACGGGTCCCATTCGAACAGCTTGTCGCCACGGGTCGCAGTTGCGCCCTCTTCGACGAACACCTTGGTGCCGTAGCCCAGCTTGTAGGAGGCCCGTTCCACGCCGTTCTCGTCCACGATGGCGAGCTGCATGTTCCGACCCATGACGATTTTCTCGCCATGTTTGTTTTCCAACAGGTTGGACTCGCGGAAGACGATCTTGCCTTCCTGGTTGGCTTCCTGGAAGGACTGTTGACCACCCTGAGCCACGCCGCCGATGTGGAAGGTCCGCATCGTCAGCTGCGTGCCCGGTTCACCGATGGACTGAGCCGCGATGATGCCGACGGCCTCACCTTGGTTCACCAGCGTACCGCGGGCGAGGTCACGACCGTAACAAGCCGCACAGACGCCCTCTTCGGCCTCACAGGTCAGCGGGCTGCGGATGCGCATGGAGGCGACACCTGCCGCTTCGATTGCATCGGCTTTGCGCTCGTCGATCAGCTCATTCTTCGAGACCAGCACCTCGTCGGTGCCCGGACGCAAGACGTCGTCGGCGGACACACGGCCAAGGATACGCTCGGCCAAGGTTGCCACGATCTCACCGTCGTTCACAGCCGCCTCGGCGGTCACGGCACGGTCGGTGCCGCAATCCACTTCGCGCACGATGCAGTCCTGTGCCACGTCGACGAGACGACGGGTCAGGTAACCGGAGTTCGCGGTTTTCAAAGCGGTATCCGACAGACCCTTACGGGCACCGTGGGTCGAGTTGAAGTACTCGAGCACGGTCAGACCTTCTTTAAAGTTCGAGATAATCGGCGTTTCGATAATCTCGCCCGACGGTTTCGCCATCAGGCCGCGCATGCCGCCCAGCTGTTTCATCTGGGTCACGGAGCCACGGGCCCCGGAGTGGGCCATCATGTAGACCGAGTTCGGTTCCATTTCGGCTCCGTTCTCGTCATATTTCGCCGCGGAGATGGTGTTCATCATCGCCTCGGTGACCTTGTCGTTACACTTGGCCCAGGCGTCGACGACTTTGTTGTACTTCTCGCCCTGGGTGATCAGGCCGTCCATGTACTGTTGTTCAAAGTCTTTCACCTGATCGCGGGTTGCATCCACGATCGGCCATTTGGTCTCCGGGATCACCATGTCGTCCTTGCCGAAGGAAATGCCGGCCTTGAACGCTTCTTTGAACCCGAGCGACATGATCTGGTCACAGAAGATCACGGACTCCTTCTGACCGCAGTAACGGTAGACGGTGTCGATGACGCGCTGCACGTCTTTCTTCCGCAGAAGCTGGTTCACCAAAGCGAACGGCGCTTTTGCGTTCAAAGGCAGCAGCGTGCCGAGGCGCAGACGGCCCGGGGTCGTCTCGTGACGCTCCCAAACTTCCTGACCATGCTCGTCGATCTGCTTGATCCGTGCGGTGATCTTGGCGTGCAGGTGCACTTCGCCAGCGGTCAGCGCATATTCGACCTCTTCGATGTCGGAGAAGACCATGCCTTCGCCCTTCATCCCATCACGCTGCATGGTGATGTAATAGAGGCCCAAGATCATATCCTGCGACGGCACGATAATCGGCGCGCCGTTGGCGGGCGACAGCACGTTGTTCGTGGACATCATCAGGACGCGGGCTTCGAGCTGTGCCTCCAAAGACAGCGGCACGTGAACGGCCATCTGGTCCCCGTCGAAGTCGGCGTTAAAGGCCGAACAGACGAGCGGGTGCAGCTGGATCGCTTTGCCTTCGATCAGCGTGGGTTCGAAGGCCTGGATGCCAAGACGGTGCAGCGTCGGCGCGCGGTTGAGGAACACCGGGTGTTCGCGGATCACCTCATCGAGGATGTCCCAAACTTCCGGACGTTCTTTTTCCACCAACTTCTTGGCTTGCTTCACGGTCGAAGACAGACCTTTGGCTTCAAGCCGCGAGTAGATGAACGGTTTGAACAGTTCGAGCGCCATCTTCTTCGGCAGACCACATTGGTGCAGCTTCAGTTCCGGGCCGGTCACGATGACCGAACGACCGGAGAAGTCGACGCGTTTGCCCAAAAGGTTCTGACGGAAACGACCCTGTTTGCCTTTCAGCATGTCGGAGAGCGACTTCAGCGGGCGTTTGTTCGCACCGGTGATGACGCGGCCACGACGGCCGTTGTCGAACAGAGCGTCGACGGATTCTTGCAGCATCCGCTTTTCGTTGCGGACGATGATGTCCGGCGCACGCAGTTCGATCAGGCGTTTCAGACGGTTGTTCCGGTTGATCACGCGACGGTAGAGATCGTTGAGATCGGAGGTCGCGAAACGGCCACCATCGAGCGGCACCAGCGGGCGAAGTTCCGGCGGGATCACGGGGATCACGGTCAGGATCATCCACTCCGGGCGGTTGCCGGATTCGAGGAAAGATTCCACGATTTTCAGACGCTTGATGATCTTTTTGGGCTTCAGTTCGCCGGTCGCTTCCTTGAGGTCCTCGCGCAGCTGTTCTGCGGTGGCTTCAAGGTCGATGTTCGACAGCATCTTACGGATCGCTTCGGCGCCGATGTCGGCCTCAAAAGCGTCCATGCCGTAGAGGTCCTGCGCGTCCATATACTCTTCTTCGGTCATCATCTGACCGTAGGAGAGGTCCGTCAGACCCGGTTCGATCACCACGTAGTTCTCGAAATAGAGCACGCGTTCCAGATCGCGCAGCGTCATGTCGAGCATGAGGCCGATCCGGCTCGGAAGCGATTTCAGGAACCAGATGTGCGCGACGGGAGCGGCCAGTTCGATGTGGCCCATGCGCTCGCGACGCACTTTCTGGAGGGTGACTTCAACACCGCATTTTTCGCAGACAACGCCGCGATATTTCATGCGCTTATATTTGCCGCAGAGACATTCGTAGTCTTTGATCGGGCCAAAAATCCGCGCACAGAACAGACCGTCACGCTCCGGCTTGAAGGTCCGGTAGTTGATGGTCTCGGGTTTTTTGATCTCCCCGTAGGACCACGACAGGATACGCTCCGGGGACGCCAGAGAGACCTTGATCTCGTCAAACGTCGACGGTTGCGCCAGCGGGTTGAACGGGTTGGTTGTGAGTTCCTGGTTCATCTTGTGAGTTCCTCAGATTGTCTCGGAAAGGGAGGGAGGGTAAGGGCGCGAGGCCCTTACTCCTCACCCTCCGAGTCCAGGAGTTCCATGTTGAGGCCGAGGCCACGGACTTCTTTGACAAGCACGTTGAAGGACTCCGGCACGCCGGCTTCAAAGTTGTCTTCGCCCTTGACGATCGACTCGTAGACTTTCGCACGACCGGCCACGTCATCCGACTTGACCGTGAGCATTTCCTGCAGGGTGTAGGCGGCACCGTAAGCTTCGAGTGCCCAGACCTCCATCTCCCCGAAACGCTGACCACCGAACTGCGCTTTACCACCGAGCGGCTGCTGGGTGACGAGCGAGTACGGCCCCGTGGAACGGGCGTGGATCTTGTCGTCGACGAGGTGGTGAAGTTTCAGCATGTACTTCTTACCAACCGTCACCTTACGGGCGAATTGCTCGCCGGTGCGACCGTCGAAGAGGACGGACTGACCGGAGGTGTCGAAACCGGCACGGCGCAGAGCGTCGTTGATGTCGGCCTCTTTCGCACCGTCGAAGACCGGGGTTGCGATCGGCACACCGTTGACGATGTTCGATGCTGCCTCGATGAGAAGCTCGTCGTCCATGCCGGCGATGCCCTCTTCGTAGACTTCTTCGCCATAGACGAATTTCATCGCATCGCGCACCGGGGTCATATCGCCCGAACGGCGGTATTCAGACAGAGCGTCATCCACCTGGATACCGAGACCGCGCGCGGCCCAGCCCATGTGAATTTCGAGGATCTGACCGACGTTCATACGCGACGGCACACCCAGCGGGTTGAGACAGAAGTCGACCGGCGTCCCATCGGCGAGGAACGGCATGTCTTCCATCGGAACGACGCGCGAAACTACACCTTTGTTGCCGTGACGACCGGCCATCTTATCACCCGGCTGAAGCTTGCGCTTCACGGCGATGAAGACTTTGACCATTTTCATCACGCCCGGCGGCAAGTCGTCACCACGACGGACTTTCTCGACCTTGTCTTCGAAACGGTGCTCAAGCGCACGTTTCTGAGCCTCATACTGAGCGTTCAGCGCCTCGACGATGGTTGCATCGTCCTCGTCTTCGAGGGCGAGCTGCCACCACTGGCCGCGGGACAGCATGCCGAGCAGTTCGTCATCGACGGTCACGCCCGGTTTGACGCCTTTCGGACCCTTCGCGATCACTTTGCCCATGATCAGGTCTTTCAGACGCGCGTAGATGTTGCGGTCCAGAATGGCCATCTCGTCGTCGCGGTCACGCGCCAGACGTTCGATTTCCTCACGTTCGATCTGCAGCGAACGCTCGTCTTTCTCGACGCCGTGACGGTTGAACACGCGGACCTCCACGACCGTACCGTAGTCACCCGGTTTCACCCGCAGCGAGGTGTCACGCACGTCAGAGGCTTTCTCACCGAAGATGGCGCGCAGGAGTTTTTCCTCCGGCGTCATCGGGCTTTCGCCCTTCGGCGTGATTTTCCCGACAAGGATGTCACCCGGCTCAACGTGAGCGCCGATGTAGACGATACCGGCCTCGTCGAGGTTGCGCAGAGCTTCCTCGCCGACGTTCGGGATGTCGCGGGTGATCTCTTCCGGCCCGAGTTTGGTGTCACGGGCGGCGACTTCGAATTCCTCGATGTGCACCGAAGTGAAGACGTCGTCACGCGCGATGCGCTCGGAGATCAGGATGGAGTCCTCGTAGTTGTAGCCGTTCCAGGGCATGAAGGCGACGATGATGTTCTTGCCGAGCGCCAGTTCCCCCATATCGGTGGACGGGCCGTCGGCGATCACTTCGCCCTTCTCGACCGTCTGACCCACTTTCACCAGCGGACGCTGGTTGATACAGGTGTTCTGGTTCGAGCGCTGGAATTTGCGCAGGCCGTAGATGTCCACGCCCGCATCCCCCAACTCAAGGTCCGAGGTTGCACGGATCACGATCCGGGTCGCGTCGACCTGGTCGATGATGCCCGCACGCTTCGCCTGAATGGCGGCGCCGGAGTCGATGGCGACTTTGCCTTCCATGCCGGTGCCGACGAGCGGGGCCTCGGCGCGCAGAAGCGGCACGGCCTGACGTTGCATGTTCGCGCCCATCAGAGCGCGGTTGGCGTCGTCGTTTTCCAGGAACGGAATCAGAGACGCCCCCACGGAGACCAGCTGTTTCGGCGACACGTCGATCAGGTCGACGTTGAGCGGCGGGTTCAGCGCGTGTTCACCGGACTGACGGGTGGACACGAGATCATTGACGAACTTGCCGTCTTCATCGAGCGTCGCGTTGGCCTGTGCCACGGTGTGGCGCATCTCTTCGGTGGCGGACATGTATTGCACGTCATCCGTCACCTGACCCTCGACCACCTTGCGGTAGGGGGTTTCGATGAAGCCGTATTTGTTCACGCGGGCAAAGGTGGCCAGCGAGTTGATCAGACCGATGTTCGGACCTTCCGGCGTTTCAATCGGGCACATACGACCGTAGTGGGTCACGTGCACGTCGCGGACCTCAAAGCCCGCACGTTCGCGGGTCAGACCGCCCGGCCCAAGCGCGGAGAGACGACGTTTGTGCGTCACTTCGGAAAGCGGGTTGGTTTGGTCCATGAACTGCGACAGCTGCGAGGAGCCGAAGAATTCGCGCACGGCGGCGGCGGCCGGTTTCGCGTTGATCAGGTCCTGCGGCATGACCGTGTCGATCTCGACGGAGGACATCCGTTCCTTGATCGCACGTTCCATACGCAGAAGACCCACGCGGTACTGGTTTTCCATCAGCTCGCCAACGGAGCGCACACGACGGTTGCCGAGGTGGTCGATGTCATCCACGTCGCCATGGCCGTCACGCAGCTCGACAAGCGCCTTGATGCAGGACACGATGTCCTCGCGACGCAGGGTACGCATGGTGTCCGGCGCGTCGAGATCGAGGCGCATGTTCATCTTCACGCGGCCCACGGCGGAAAGATCGTAGCGCTCAGAGTCGAAGAACAGGCTGTCGAACAGGGTCGAGGCGGCCTCAACGGTCGGCGGCTCACCCGGACGCATGACGCGATAGATGTCCATGAGCGCGGTTTCGCGGTTCATGTTCTTGTCGGCGGCCATGGTGTTGCGCATGTACGGGCCGACGTTCACGCCGTCAATGTCGAGAACCGGGATGTCGGTGATGCCCGCGTCCAGCAGCTCTTTCAGGGAGCCGCCGATGACGTCGCCGTCTTTGTCCATCTCAAGGGTCAGCTCATCGCCAGCCTCGACATAGATCGCGCCGTTCTCTTCGTTGATGATGTCTTTCGCGACGAATTTGCCGATGATGTGCTCGTAGGGCACGAGCAGTTCGGTGATCTCGCCGGCGTCGATGATTTTCTTCACCGCGCGCGGGGTCATCTTGTCGCCCGCTTTACAGATCACTTCGCCAGTGGCCGCGTCGACCAGATCATAGGTCGGACGGGTGCCACGCACACGCTCCGGGAAGAACTTGGTCACCCAACCTTTGTTCTTCTCAAGCTTGAACTCGACGGTGTTGTAATAGGCGTCACAGATCGCTTCCTGGTCGAGACCAAGCGCGTACAAGAGCGTCGTGACCGGAAGTTTGCGGCGGCGGTCGATCCGGGCGAAGACGATGTCTTTCGCATCGAATTCGAAGTCCAGCCAGGAGCCGCGGTAGGGAATGATGCGGCAGGCGAACAACAGTTTGCCCGAGGAGTGGGTTTTGCCTTTGTCGTGATCAAAGAACACGCCCGGGGAACGGTGCATCTGAGACACGATCACGCGCTCGGTGCCGTTCACCACAAAGGTGCCGTTCGGCGTCATCAGAGGCATGTCGCCCATGAACACGTCTTGTTCCTTGATGTCCTTGACGGATTTCGCACCAGTGTCCTCGTCCACATCGAAAACGATGAGACGGAGCGTCACCTTCAGCGGCGCGGAATAGGTCATGTCGCGCTGCTGACATTCCTCGACGTCGTATTTCGGGGTTTCCAGCTCGTATTTCACGAACTCGAGCACAGCGGTTTCGTTGAAATCCTTGATCGGGAAGACCGACTGGAACACGCCTTTGATGCCTTCGCCGTCTTGCGGCTCAGCGGCGTCACCGGATTTCAGGAAAAGATCGTAAGAAGATTTTTGAACCTCAATGAGGTTCGGCATTTCAAGCACTTCGCGGATTTTGCCGTAATACTTGCGGAGCCGTTTCTGGCCGAGGAAGGACGATGCCATAAGCGTCTATACCTTTCGAATTTTCGCGAGCGACGTCTACCGTTGGGCGCCGGCAGATGTGCCCTGACGAAACAGAGGGATTCGGTCTATTCCTGCCCCCGTCCCAAAGGGGGCTCCCGACCTTTGAACCTCTCCTGAGAAAAGACCCTTTGTGTCACGCTTTCGCGAAGGGCCCTTTCTCAGACAGGCTAAACCGTTTTCCAAGAAACGATATAAGCTGGACCCAGGAAACCCCGGATCCAGCCCTTATTTTGTGTGGCCCGTAAGGACCAAAGGCGATTAGGCCAGCTCGACGGTCGCGCCAGCTGCTTCCAGCTTGGCTTTGACTTCTTCGGCTTCGGCTTTTTCGACGCCTTCTTTGATTTTGCCGCCAGCTTCAACGAGCTCTTTGGCTTCTTTGAGGCCCAGGCCGGTGATGCCGCGGACTTCTTTGATGACGTTGATCTTGGATGCGCCGGCGTCTTTCAGGACGACGTCGAATTCAGATTTTTCTTCAGCAGCTGCGCCAGCATCGCCTGCCGGGCCAGCCATCATCACTGCGCCGCCAGCGGCGGGCTCGATGCCATACTCGTCTTTGAGGATGGTTTTCAGTTCTTGTGCTTCGAGAAGGGTGAGACCCACGATCTCTTCTGCAAGTTTCTTCAGATCAGCCATTGTACTGTTTCCGTTCGTTTAAGATGTGTTCCAACGCGTGTGTTTACAACCACGTCGGTCTCTAATTGCTTATGCAGCAGCCTTGTCTTCAATCGTAGACAGGATACCAGCGATGTTCGAAGCAGGAGCGCCAATCGCGCCAGCGATGTTGGAAGCAGGTGCACCAATGCAGCCAACGATGGAGGCAATAAGCTCCTCGCGGGACGGCATCTGTGCCACGGCTTTCACACCGGCGACGTCGAGAGCGTTTTCACCCATTGCACCGCCGAGGATCACGAATTTCTCGTTATCTTTGGCGTAAGCATCGGCGACCTTGGCCGCAGCCACAGGATCTTCCGAATAGGTGAGAACAGTCATGCCCGTCAGGAATTCAGCAACGCTTTCGCAGGGCTTTCCGTCGAGGGCGATTTTGGCGAGCTTGTTCTTGGCAACGCGGACGGACCCACCAGCTTCACGCATACGCGCGCGCAGGTCCTGCATTTCAGCAACCGTGAGACCTTCGTAGTGGGCAACCACAACGACGCCAGAGCTGTCAAAGATTTGGCCGAGCTCTTCGACCATTTTTTCTTTTTGTGCTCTATCCACAGTTTTACTCCAAGTATGGGAGAGTTTCCCCTCCCGGCTCAATTCTACCGGCTGAAACCGGCACGAAGTCCGTTACGGGGCTGCGCCAAAGTCGCCCGAGGTCTAGCCTGCGGAGAAACTTGTCGTCTTCCCGTCTCAGGCAGGAATTATGTCAACCAGGTAGCTGACACCCACCGTCTAGGACGAAACGCAAAACAGCGCACGACGAATCGCACGCTGGGATGCTGATGGGTGTTTAGAGGGGATTAAGGGAGAGTGCAAGGGGTGTAATGAAAGCGAATCACCCAGACCCAAAACAATGAATAAGGTCCAACAAAATATGGGCCTTTGCGCGACAAAGCCGCACCATGCTAAGATTCGCCTCTATTTTTAATGGAGGCACAAAATTGGCCAATGTACACTGTCAATATCTCACAGAATCAAACAACAGACAAGAAAAATATCTCGCAGCGTTTAACCAAGAGTATTTCACTTCTAGAATTTCAGAAATTTGCAATCAACGCGGCTTTGATCCAGAGCGTGATTTCAATGAAATTCAGGAGGAAATCGAAGCAGGCACAAGCCACGACTAAAAAGGCGCCCCAAATGGAGCGCCTTTCAAACTTGTCAGACCTGATCGCTCAGATCAATTGCCAGTCGCGGAGTCCACGGAGATGGACACGCCCGGACCCATGGTCGAAGACACGGAGACCTTCTTCATGTAGGTGCCTTTGGCGCCGGTCGGGCGGGCTTTTTGAACCGCATCCACAAAAGCGCGGATGTTTTCGGCCAGTTTGCCTGCATCAAAAGAGGCTTTGCCAACGCCGCAGTGCACAACACCGGCTTTTTCCGCCTTGAACTGCACTTCGCCGCCTTTGGCCGCTTCAACAGCCGCTTTGACGTCCATGGTCACGGTGCCGACTTTCGGGTTCGGCATCAGGTTGCGCGGGCCGAGGATCTTACCCAGACGGCCAACGATCGGCATCATGTCCGGGGTCGCGATGCAGCGATCGAACTCGATGGTGCCGCCCTGGATGGTTTCCATCAGGTCTTCTGCGCCCACGATGTCTGCGCCAGCAGCGGTTGCTTCGTCAGCTTTCGGGCCACGAGCAAACACGGCGACGCGGACGGTTTTACCCGTGCCGTTCGGCAGGGACACAACGCCGCGGACCATCTGGTCAGCGTGGCGCGGGTCAACACCGAGGTTCAGCGCAATCTCAACGGTCTCGTCGAATTTTGCGGTCGCGTTGGCTTTGATCAGCTCAACAGCTTCTTCGACGGAGACATTCTCTTTGCCAGCGAAAGCTTCGCGAGCGGAACGGGTACGTTTGCCAAGTTTCGCCATCACTTCACCTCAATGCCCATGGATTTCGCGGAGCCGACGATGATCTTCATTGCGCCTTCGACGTCGTTGGCGTTCAGATCTTTCATCTTGGCTTCTGCAATTTCGCGCACTTGCGCGACGGTCACGGAAGCGACGGCCTCACGACCCGGCAGAGCAGCGCCTTTGGGGCGGTTGCGCTTGCCGACCGGCTTAAGGCCAGCAGCCTTCTTGAGGTAATAAGACGCCGGCGGGGTCTTGATGTCCATCGAGAAGGATTTATCGGAGTAGTAGGTGATCACGGTCGGGCACGGTGCGCCGGGCTCCATATCCTGCGTCTTGGCGTTGAACGCCTTACAGAATTCCATGATGTTGATGCCGCGCTGACCCAGCGCCGGACCCACGGGCGGGGACGGGTTCGCTGCACCGGCGGGGACTTGCAGTTTCATCGTACCTGCGAGCTTCTTAGCCATTGGCTTTTCCTTTCCAACTGTCACGAAACGCGTTTCGTGACGACTACGTTGTGTGGTCTGATTTGATCCGCGCGCGGACCGCCTCTCCCACAAGTGATGCCTGAAAGATCAGGCGCTCGCTCAGGCCGTCTTGTTGACCTGAGTGAATTCCAACTCGACCGGGGTCGCCCGACCAAAGATCGACACGGAAACTTTCAGACGCTGGTTGGCGTCGTCCACTTCCTCGACCATACCATCGAAGCCCTCGAAGGCGCCCTCGGCCACGGAGACCTGTTCGCCCACCTCGAAGGTGATGGTGTTGCGCGGCGCGTCGGCTTCGGCACCTTCCTGAACACGGCCCAGGATCGCCTCGACTTCGCTGTCACGCATCGGCATCGGCTTGCCGAAAGAGCCCAGGAACCCGGTCACGCGGTTGATCGAGTTGATCAGGTGATACCCTTGGTCGGTCATCTCCATGCGCACGAGCACATAGCCCGGCATGAAGCGACGCTCAGTCGTCACCTTTTTGCCCCGGCGCACCTCGATGACCTCTTCGGTCGGCACCAGAACTTCTTCGATCTGATCCTGCAGGCCCTTTTCTTCCACGGCCGTTTTGATCGCTTCGGCGATTTTTTTCTCGAAGTTCGAGAGAACGCTCACCGAATACCAACGCTTCGCCATGGTGCCTTTGCCTTTTCATCTCTCCGGCCATTTCGGCCAGATGTCGTTAAATTCCAAACGCTTACGCGCAACTCCCTGAAACAATAAAGCGGCGCGCAACTCGAATCGCTGCACGCCCGTCTCTGAGAGTGCGCTCGCTCTATACGCTCAGGCGCGCAAGTTCAACCCTTTAGGGCCTCTGCGACCTCTTCGAACCCGGTGGGCAAACCGTCCTGCGAGACGAGGTTCTTTTCTTCGAGGTAATCCGCAATCCCCGCATCCCCCTTGCGCGTGCTCCAGTCCTTCAAGGTTTGGCGTTCCCCGGCATACTCGAAGAACGGCACGCCATAGCCACAGGAGCTTTGCGCCTGCTCGATGGTCTGCACAACGATCTGACGCGCGCCGGGCAATTCCTTTCCGTCGAAATGAGTGTCGAGCAGGGTTTGATACTCTTCCGTCCCCTTGAACACCGAGCGCCCCGTGCCAAAAAACCGCACGATCATCGGCTGCTCTTCGAAGGAACAGAACATCACGGTCATCCGCCCGTCCGCTTTCAAATGCGCGGCGGTTTCGGCGCCCGATCCGGTCATGTCGAGATAGATCAGCTCATTCGGCCCGGTGATGCGCAGGGTCTCCGCCGTGGGCCGCGGCGAGACATTCACCCGCGCTCCATCCGCCGCTGTTGCGACAAAGAAAATTCTCTGACGTTCGACCATGCGACGCAGAGGATTGGGAATACTGTCGAAAAATTTTGCCATAACGGGCCTCTCGAGCCCCTTATAGCAGCCGCTCGCTTACCCGAACAGGTTCAGGAAAGCCTGAAGGCCGTTGCGGATCAGCAGGTCCACCAGAAAAAAGAACGTCGCTGTCAGCGCAGCCATGATGAAGACCATCAGCGTGGTCAGCATGACTTCGCGACGGGTCGGCCAAACGATCTTCGACGCCTCAGCGCGCACCTGCTGAATGAACTGAAGCGGATTGGTTTTCGTGGCCATCTTGTTGTCCTGATGCTTTGTGTACCCGGCGCAAATACGCGAGCGCAGCGTAAATTTCAAGCCCGACTGAGCGTCTCTGGTCTTGATCGTATCGCGATTGGTGGAAATGGCAGGGGGAGCAGAGGTCGACCCCCTGCCCTACCCGCCCTCCGAGCCGATCCAACTGGTCACTCAACGATGATCATGCGCGCCCTGCGCCAACTTGTCGAACGGATCTATCGAGCTTTTCCCGGTCGCCCATGGCGCGCGCGCAGAGCGACTGCCGACCGCAAAGACATTCGAAACAAGGCCAGAGATTTTTCGAAACACCGTCACGACACCGTTCCAGAAGAACACAAACATCAGGAGCGGGAAATAGGTGAAAACCGCTGCCGCCTTGCCACTGGCAATCAGCGCGACCAAAAGTACGAACCCTATGAGCACTGGTTTTTTTTCCAGACGGCCTTGCGAGGCTCGGTGGTTCTGTTTACGCGCGTTCTGTTTTCGGGGACTCTATCCGGTGTGAGCGCGGGCTCCGCCTGATTGGCCTCCTCTGCGATGCGGCTATACATTCGGCCTATTGGCGAATCTTTTGCAATGTTTTTCGACATCACCGCCTGCGGTCTCTGTGTGGCCATCGGCATAGAGGCCTCGCGCCCTCTCTTGCTTGCAATCGGGCTACCGGCGAAACGATCTTCCGGGTGTTTCCGCACAGTCCTGTGTTTCTGGTCCGTCTTCTGTCGCTTAAACAGAAGCTTCACAGCGCCGAACATCGCCACACCCGCGGCAATCATCCATACTGTCTTCCGCGCTTTTTCGGGCTCCCCATACGGGGTCAGCGCAGCTTCGCGTCCGTCTAAAAAGGGTTCGACATAAACGAAATTCTCACTTTTCGTCAGAGCTTCATCGCGAAACGCATCCGACACCAATGAGCTAAAGCCATTCCCAGAGCCTGCAAAACCATTCAGGGCGAGGACGGCACCATGCTCTGAAAATCCGACACCGTAGCGGGCGTAGTGAGTCGCAAAAGCCTCTTTCTGCGCTTCGGTGAGACCGAGCGCGCCACGCGCGACCTTGCTGTCTTGGCTATCTCCCTCACCGAACAACACATACATAAAGCGCCGCGCCCTGACGATGCCGTTGGTTCTCTCGATCAGTTCGTAATTGTAATCCGCGTTGATCCAGGCCGAAACGTTGACCTCTTTCACATCTGACATGTTCTCATCGCGGTTAAACGAGGCGATATTGACGAGAGCCGGAGGATCGCGTTCCAAAGCTTCGGCTTTTGCCGCTTCCTCAACCAACTCCTGCTGGTACAGCTTTTCGGCCAGATAGCCAAGGCCACCCGCCACCGGGACATAGGCCTACCAAGGCAACATAAACAGAATTAAAATAAAGCGTTTCACGGCCTCTTCCCGCTCAAATGTCTTAAATACAAGGAAAAAATTACAAGCTCTTTGCGGCACCAATATGGCACGCAAGGGTTGCTGATGTGGTCGCTTATATGAATCGCGGAAATTTTCGGGAAATGGCAGGGGCAGCAGGGTTCGAACCCGCGACCTACGGTTTTGGAGACCGTCGCTCTACCAGCTGAGCTATACCCCTAAGGCCGAGGGTGGAGATAGACAAGCTGTGCGGCCTTTGCAAGCCCGTTTTCCTCTACGCGCTCAGAATTCGTCTGGCCGCGGTCCGCTCAGGCCAAAAGCTTGGACACCATCAGGTCTCTATTCGCATCAATGGCCTCGCCCCATGCCCAAACGTTTGATCCCATCGGCACTGGCGATCACAAGCCCTGCGAGCCGCTCTGCCTCACCGGGGTTTTGCTCTGCAATGATCCCCGCGAGCTGGCTCTCATCCATGTTTCCGCAATGACCGCATCAGGCTCAGCAGGGGAGCTCTTCCCCGCGGGCTTCGACCAGATGTCTGTGCGCGAAATTACCGAAACCTTAGCGCAAGCCTTGATGGCGCGCGCGCATATCTCAGGGCCACAGCCGGTTCTGGATATGACCGCGGGGATTTTGGAACGTAGATTGGTTGGGGCCATGGCGGTGAAGGCGGCTGCTTGAGAACAGGCCTCCGGGCCTCGGGCTCTCATTGCCTTTAGCTTTGCCAAAGCCAACTGCCACCCGTGGCTTACCCCCCCACACGGCTTCCTAAGCGTGGTCCGCATTCGAACAAAAAGGGCGCTCCGAAGAGCGCCCTTTCTCATTCTTAACCTTCACCGGAGTGGGTTCTCATCGTTTTTGAAGACACAAACGACGGCCACCCACCGGTCAGAGTTTCTTACAGAAACTCGGCCCGATTACGCGAGGATCTTGGACACATGTTTGTTGGTGCGTCCCCAAATCCTCGCCTTCAAAAGCAAAAGAGGCACCCGGAGGCGCCTCTTTCGTTTCGATCATTAGCGAAGCTAATTAAGCGAGGATCTTGGACACAACGCCCGAACCCACGGTGCGGCCGCCTTCGCGGATCGCGAAGCGGAGGCCTTCTTCCATGGCGATCGGTGCGATCAGCTCAACCGTGAACTTCAGGTTGTCGCCAGGCATCACCATCTCGGTGCCGGACGGCAGTTCAACGGTGCCGGTCACGTCCGTCGTACGGAAGTAGAACTGCGGGCGGTAGTTCGCGAAGAACGGGGTGTGACGGCCACCTTCTTCCTTGGTCAGAATGTAGACCTCGGATTCGAATTTGGTGTGCGGGGTCACAGAACCCGGCTTACACAGAACCTGACCACGCTCAACGCCGTCACGGTCCACACCACGCAGAAGCGCGCCGATGTTGTCGCCAGCTTCACCGCGGTCGAGCAGTTTGCGGAACATTTCAACACCGGTACAGGTGGTTTTCTTGGTGTCGTGGATGCCGACGATTTCGATCTCGTCGCCCACGTTGATCACGCCGCGCTCAACACGACCGGTCACAACCGTACCACGGCCGGAGATCGAGAACACGTCTTCGATCGGCATCAGGAACGGCTGGTCCACGGCGCGCTCAGGCTCCGGGATGTAAGCGTCGACAGCTTCCATCAGTTCCTTGATCTTGTTTTCGCCGATTTCCGGATCGCGGCCTTCCATAGCGGCCAGAGCGGACCCTGCGATGATCGGGATATCGTCGCCCGGGAAGTCGTATTCGGACAGAAGTTCACGCACTTCCATTTCAACGAGTTCCAGAAGCTCTTCGTCGTCAACCTGGTCAACTTTGTTCAGGAACACAACGAGAGCCGGCACGCCAACCTGACGGGCCAGAAGAATGTGCTCGCGGGTCTGCGGCATCGGGCCGTCAGCCGCGTTCACAACCAGGATACCGCCGTCCATCTGGGCCGCACCGGTGATCATGTTTTTCACGTAGTCGGCGTGGCCGGGGCAGTCGACGTGTGCGTAGTGGCGGTTCGGGGTCTCGTATTCCACGTGTGCGGTCGAGATCGTGATGCCGCGCGCTTTCTCTTCCGGTGCGCCGTCGATCTGGTCGTAGGCTTTGAAGTCACCAAAGTATTTGGTGATCGCTGCCGTCAGGGTGGTTTTACCGTGGTCAACGTGGCCGATCGTGCCGATGTTCACGTGCGGTTTCGAACGCTCAAACTTTTCCTTAGCCATATCGAGGCGCCTCTTGGATTGAAGGGGCCTGCATGCGGCCCGGAATTAACATCGCGGGCTAGGTAGTGGCTTCGCGCGAGAAAATCAAGCGTCAGTTGCTATTTGTCGCCTGTTCTGCAGCCTGTTCTGCGGCCTCGGGCGCCAGAACTTCGAGCGCGGCCTTTGCCTCGTCGGCATCCGAGCTCTCCGAGGCAATCGGATCGATCCCGAACCATTGGCCGTTTTCCTGCAACCAGCGCTCCACTTTCAGGGCGGCATTGCGGCTTAGAATTTCAAGCTGTTCGTCTTTCGTGCGCGCCAGACCGGAGCCAACCAGAGTGGCGCCAGACGTGCCTTCGAACACGGTCAGAAGCTTGGGTTTTTCCGTCAGTTTCACGCCTTGCGAATCGTCCCAGATGTTGACCGACAGCACGAGCACGGATTTCGGCGTGAAAACGACCGGAATGCCGGGGGCGGCGAGGCCATAGGCGTCCACCTTGATCCCGATGTGATAAAGCTTGTCGCCATCGTAACGCCCGAAGCGGGCCTGCATCGCGCCCTTGATCGCGGTTTCGATCTCGTCTTCGGTGGCGCTGCGCGAAAACGGCGCTTTCGTCGCATCCGTGGCCACGACGACGTTGTGCCCGAAGGCGAAGTCCCCGAGATCCACCAACGGAGTGTCTTCCGTGATTTCTTTCGCATCACTACAGGCCGTCAAAGCCAAAAGGGACAGACCAAAGACAGCGCGACGGGTGAATGACAACACGGGGGGAAACCTCCTGAATTTTCGGTCCCCTAGGGGTAGCGGCAAACGGCGCGGGGTGCAACGCTGTGCCTTAGTCGCAAATCGCGCGCAGGTCGGACCAGGCCGTTTCCGACAGGATCGGCTGCGTTTCGTCATCGAACTCCGCGGCCGCGGCCTGCGCTCGTTCGACCCGGTCGCCCAGCTTCGGATGCGAGGCCAGATGCGAGGCAAGCCCTTCGGCATCGCCATATTTGTCTTTGAGACGCTCGAACAAAGGCGCCAGCGCGCCGGGCGACACGCCGACTTTCGGCAACAGCGCGTGCGCATAGGCGTCGGCGGCGCTTTCGGCCTCTTGGCTGTATTGCGCATTCACCAGTTGGTTGACGCCCAAAAGCACCACAGTGCCCCCGGCAAAATCGCCGAAGACCAAGGACAACACCCCGAACGTCCCTACCCCACGAAGGGCGTGTCGCGTGGGATCACGATGGGCGACATGGCCAATTTCATGCGCGATGACGGCGGCGACCTCATCGGGACCACCGGCCTCGTCGATCAGCCCGCGCATCACGACGATCCGCCCGCCCGGCAAAGCAAAGGCATTGACCATATCGAAATCGAGCACCGTGAGGCGCACAGCCTCCGGGGCCAGATCGGACGCGCCAATCAGTGCCCCCTGCATCTGCGTCAAAGCCTCAAATCCCGGATCATTCGTACATTCGCGGATCGGGATATAGTCGTTTTGCGAAAAGCTCTCGCGGATGCGCTCATAGGTCTTGTCGCCCAGCGCGCGCTCGCCCTCGACCGGCAAACGCATGGCCAGTTGATCGGCGATGGCCGGGATCAGCACGAAGACGATCAAGAGAACGGATGCCACAGCCCCCGTGATCAGGCCCGCAAGACGCCTCTTTCCCGTCACTGGTGCCCGGCGCGTGAGGTTCGGCGCAGCGGATTGGATCTCGGACAACAGCACGCCATCACGCACATAGAGCCGCGCGTTGGGGGACATCACATTGGTAAAGACCCCCATCGGCACTTTGCCCCAACGCAGTTTATGCTGCCCTTCGACATGACGCAGCTGCGACAACGGCCAACTCACGCACAGGGTTTCACCAGACACGACCTTGCCCCAAATGTCCTCGCGCGGCTCACCAAGATAGCGCACTTCAAGCACACCCTCGCCCGCAGGCATGGTCACATAAGCATCATGGCGCTTGGCCGTCTTGCCATCCACGAATTCACAACGCACGCCTTCAGGAGACGCGGCCCAGGGATTTACTTGGGGGCTCATCGTCATATCGCCGCCCCCAGATCAAAGGCTTCGGCCATGCCCTCCGCCTGCCCAGCGTGATCGCGATCGCGTTGCTTGATCTGCGCCAGATGTTCGCCCCCGGTCAAAGACAGGGTGTTTGCGTAATGCCGCCACGTCGGAAAGAGCACAAAGGTCTGACGAAACACGGAAAAGAACAGAAGCGTCGCCATGTAGAGAAACAACGCAAAGGCCACGGTCAGCCCGGTGGAGGGCAGACCGTCTCCATCACCGGCGGTGCCTTCGCGCACCGCACCCGAGGCAAATATGCCAAAATCAGCAAGTCCCGGATAGAACAGGATCAAAATCCCGGAGGCCGCTGCACCCACGACCAGCATCGCCAGCCCCGTGCAAATATTGGTCAAAAGATAGCCGCCGATGTTGATGCCCAAAATGCGCGGAAACGACAGGCGCGAGATCATCCCGACACCGCCCGCCGTCTTGTGATTGGCCAGATAGCGTAGGGCGACAACCCGATAGCGCAGATAGAAAAACAACCCGACCAAGAGCAAGAGCGGCGTGAAGGCGATCATCTGTAGCGTTTCGGTCTCTTCAAGAAAGCTGTTGTTTTTCGCCGTCGTGGTCACTTGCTGAAATGTCATATAGGCGATCATGCCGAAGGCGAGCCAGAGACACATCAACGTCGGCAGAAACGACTTCGCAAGCCCGGTCCACTTCCCGCCTTGGTGCAGCCGCTGATCGCCGAAAAACGTCCGATCCGTGCGGAATTTTTCCAGTTTGAAAGTCATGCGCGGCCAGAGAAACCCAAGCGTGATCACGGTCAGAAACAAATGCCCCATCGCGACCATCGCATATTTCCCCGCCGCCGGTTCAAGCCCGAACCGAATGCCGCGCCAGCGGGTACGCGCATAGACATAGCGCTTGGCCCGATAGGAGGCGAAATAGATCAGCGGCAGGGCGATGACGGCGGCCACGAGATAGGCTTCCACCTCGTCCTGGAACACCGCGTAGGAGGCGTAAACCAGCACCAGCGCCAGCACACCGATCAGCAATGCCAGCATCACGAGCGCGATGAGAAATCCGGTGAATTTCTCGATCCCCTTGCCGACATATTCCAAGGGCGTCCCGTCCGGGCGGACGGCGGACCAGAAATGCCGCCGAAGCCGGGTTTTCATCCAGAACCGATAAAAGCCGAGCGTCAGCACGGACAGCGTGGCAGTCCACAAAGACAGACTCAAAATCGGCCCGACCCGACCCTCGAATTCAGTTTTCAAAAGCTGCGCCACATGTCCCTCGCACGCCACTCAAGACGGTTCCCCGCCAGACAAACAGCGACCGATTAAAATCAACTGAATTTATTGTCCCGCGGGAAGCCATGCGGTGGCTGCTTGCCCACGCCAGCACGTTTTCCGAGCCATTGCGTCAGGTCTTTTTCCGTCCGCGTATTGCCGCCGCCCATGGTCCAGCTCAGGCCGTTTTCCCAGTTGAAGGTGGTCAGATCGGACAATCCGCCATCGAGTTCCAGCATGCCCTGGGCGCCGCGCGCCTGATTGTATTTCTGCAACCGCACGCCTTTGCCCCGACCCAATTCTGGCACCTCGGAGAGCGGGAAGACGAGGAAGCGCCGGTTCTGCGACACGATGGCGACATGATCGCCCGCAATCCGGTGCACGATCACGGCCTTTTCGTCGTCCTTGACGTTCAACACCTGTTTGCCGGACCGCGTCTGAGCGATGATGTCTTTCTCCGCGATCTGGAAGCCGTTGCCGGCATTCGATGCCACCAAAAGACGCCCTTCAGGATCGTGTTTGAAAATGTCGACGATCTCCACCTCATTGGGCAGATCGACCATCAAACGCACGGGTTCCCCCATGCCCCGCCCGCCGGGCAGGTTGGCCGAAGACAGCGTGTAGAACCGTCCGTTCGACCCCATCACGATCAGCTTGTCCGTGGTCTCGGCGTGGAAGGTGAACCGTGGTCCGTCGCCGTCCTTGAACTTCAGCTCTCGGGTCAGGTCGATGTGCCCCGACATGGCGCGAATCCAACCCATTTGTGACAGCACAACGGTGATCGGCTCGCGCTCGATCATCGCTTCCAGCGGCACGTCTTCGACCTCGGTAGCCTCGGCGAATTGCGTGAGACGATGACCGCGTTCGTAGTCCTTGCCGAACTTCTTCTTGGTCTCTTTCAACTCGTCTGAGATGCGAACCCATTGCAGGTCTTCTGAGCCCAAAAGCTCGACCAACCCGGCTTTCTCTTCGAGCAACGCATCGCGCTCGCGGATCAACTCGATCTCTTCGAGACGCCGCAAGCTCCGCAGGCGCATGTTGAGGATCGCCTCGGCCTGAACCTCGGTCAATTCGCCTTGGCCTTCGGGCGCGGGCAGCGGGCTGACGTAATCTTTCTCCGACATGGCACGCGCCACATCACGGCCCCAAATCTCCGCCATCAAAGCGGCTTTCGGGTCGTCGTCGTAGCGGATGATGTCGATCACGCGGTCCAGGTTCAGAAACGCGATGATGAAACCTTCGAGCACCTCAAGACGGTGGTCGATTTTTTCCAAACGGTGCTGCGAGCGGCGTTGCAACACAACACGACGGTGATCGAGCCAGGCACGCAGCACCTCTTTAAGCGAGCACACCTTCGGCGTCCGCCCGTCGATCAGCACGTTCATGTTGAGCGAAAACCGCGTCTCCAGATCGGAGTTGCGGAACAGCGTGTTCATCAACACGTCCGGGTCGACGTTTTTCGATTTCGGCTCGAGGATCACGCGAATGTCCTCGGCGCTTTCGTCGCGCACGTCGGCCAGAATCGGCACTTTCTTGGTCTGGATCAGCTCGGCGAGTTTCTCGATCAGTTTCGATTTCTGAACCTGATAGGGAATCTCCGTGACAACGATCTGCCAGACGCCACGTCCCAGATCCTCGACCTCCCATTTCGCGCGCAGGCGGAACGAGCCGCGGCCCGTGGCATAGGTCTTCGCCATGCTTTCACGCGGCTCGACAATGATGCCGCCCGTCGGGAAATCCGGGCCTTTGACGTAGTTGAGCAGGGTCTCGTCACGCACATCCGGCGTCTTGATCATATGCAGCGAAGCGTCGATCAGCTCGGCGATGTTATGCGGCGGAATGTTCGTCGCCATGCCGACCGCGATCCCCGACGAGCCATTGGCCAAAAGGTTCGGGAAAGCCGCGGGCAACACCTCAGGCTCGCGCAGCGTGCCATCGTAGTTGTCCCGGTAATCGACCGCATCCTCATTGAGGCCCTCAAGCAACGCCTCGGCGGCAATCGTCATCCGCGCTTCCGTATAACGCGAGGCCGCCGGGTTGTCGCCGTCGATGTTGCCAAAGTTGCCCTGACCGTCGACCAGCGGATAGCGCACGTTGAAATCCTGCGCCAATCGGGCCATCGCATCGTAGATCGCGGCATCGCCATGCGGGTGATAGTTGCCCATCACGTCGCCGGAAATTTTCGCGGATTTGCGGAATCCCCCGGTCGCCGACAGCCGCAGCTCACGCATCGCATAGAGGATGCGCCGGTGCACGGGCTTCAACCCGTCGCGCGCATCCGGCAGCGCCCGGTGCATGATCGTCGAGAGCGCATATTGCAAATAGCGCTCGCCGATCGCACGGCGCAAAGGTTCAAAGCTTTCGCCCGGAGGCGCGCCGTCGTTTTCGGGATCTTGGGTCAAATCACTGCTCATAAGGAGCATGAATAACCGTCCGCCTTCGCCCCGGCAAGCGTCCGTCTCACAGGATTTTGTCCACAGACGGTCGAAAGGTGATCCGATTTTAGGTGGAGTTTTGGAACAAGTTTCCCCGTCAAGAGTTTAGGAATCGGATATACTAGAAGCCGTAACGATATTCGGGGGTGTGTGATGCTGCGTCTTTTGGCGATGACTGCCGTTGGCCTGTGGGCCTCTTTCATGGTGTTTGGGCGGGATTTGAGCCCGGAAGAACAGGCCGCGCTCGATCTGCGCCGCGCCGAGAAAACCTCTGTCTTCGCGCAACTCTCCGATACGTTCACCGACGCTTTTGGCTCTGAGGTGAAACGTCAGGGCGCCTATGTGCCGACCCTGGCCGAGTTGAAGGCCAAACGCGCACCGACCCCGGCGCCCGCCCCTCAAAATGACAATCCCCTTGTGCAATTGGCCAGCGCTCAGATCGGCACCCCCGACATTGCCCCCACCATCGCGACCACAACCGTGGCCGATCCGGCAAAAATGGCGGCACTTCTGGCCGATCCCGTGATGGCCCCGGCCGAGACCGCAACCGACATGATCCTGCGCGAAGTCACCGCCTCCCGCGTCAACGTGCGCTCCGGCCCCTCGACTGCCAATCCTGTGTTGGGTCAGGTGGTCCACGCCGAGATTGTTCGTGTGGTCTCTCCCGTTGAAAACGGCTGGGTCAAAATCTCCGTCGAGGGCGACGGGGTCGAAGGCTATATGGCCGCCCGCTTTCTGGCCGATGTTTCTCACTAAGTCCGAATTTTGCGATCTCGCCTGATTGGTGGATTCCCTCGTCGTCGATCATGCGATAAGCCTTTCCCGATCCTCTCGGGAAAGGCTTTTTTTATGCGCTCCATCCTCATCACCGGCTGCTCCTCAGGCATCGGCCACCATGCCGCCCATGCCTTGCAAAAAGAGGGCTGGCGGGTCTTTGCGACCTGTCGGCAAGAGGCGGATGCAGAGCGGCTTCGGACCGAGGGTTTGGAGAGCTTTCGCCTCGATTACGAGGACCCGGCTTCCATTGCCGCCGCCTTTGACGAAGCCCTGTCGCGCACCGGCGGCACGTTAGATGCGCTCTTTAACAATGGCGCCTATGCGATCCCCGCGCTGGTGGAGGACCTGCCCGTCGAGGCCCTGCGTCAGAATTTCGAGGCCAATCTCTTTGGCTGGCACGACCTGACGCAACGTGCGATCAAGGTGATGCGCAAACAGGGTGGCCACGGTCGCATCGTGCAATGTTCCTCCGTCATGGGCTTTATCACCACGAAATTTCGCGGCTCTTATGCAGCGACGAAACACGCGCTTGAGGCGCTGTCCACCGCCGCGCGTCTTGAGCTGCGTGACACGGACATTCACGTCTCCATCATTCAACCCGGCCCTATCGCTACGGATTTTCGCCTCAATTCCCGCAAGAATTTCGACCGTTGGATCGACTGGCAAAACAGTGATCAATCGCCGCGCTATCGCCCCGTGGTGGAGCGTCTCTATGCGACCGACAAATCCCCCGATCCTTTTGAGCTGCAATGCGATGCGGTGACCGCCAAACTTCGCCGCGCGCTCAATAGCCCGCACCCGAAAGCCCGCTATCACGTCACAAAAGTGACCACATTCTCCGCCCTCGCCCTGCGATTTTTGCCAGCACGGGCCAGCGAATGGATGATGGCAAAGGGCTAATGCCCGGATTCGCGACTTGGGTCGCGGATATAAAAGCGCTATCACGGTCACATCATTCCTAGGGAGGAAATGCACATGTCCGATCCGTTTCTCTATGTCATTGGCGCGGCGTGCCTCCTCGTCCTCGTCATCCTTGCCCTGGGCATCAGCCAGTTCGGGCGCGGTGGCGCCGAAGGGGCGAAACGCTCGAACAAACTCATGCAAGCGCGCATTCTGGCTCAACTGGGCGCGGTGATTCTGGTCATCATCTTTGTGGCGCTGCGCAAATCGGGGAACTGACATGGTTGTTTTGAACAAGATCTACACCCGCACCGGCGACAGTGGCGAGACCTCCCTCTCCGACATGTCGCGCGCGCCGAAATACGCCACACGAGTCGAGGCTTACGGCACGGTCGATGAGGTCAACGCCACATTGGGCCTTGCGCGCCTGCATGCCGAGGGCGAGGTGGACGCGGCGCTCTCGCGCATCCAGAACGATCTTTTCGATCTGGGCGCCGATCTGTCGCGCCCGAATTTGGACAAGGACGATGAGGCGGGCTACCCGGTCCTGCGCACCTTGCCATCGCAAATCGAGCGCCTTGAGACCGAGATTGACGCGATGACCGCCGTGCTGGAACCGCTGCGCAGCTTTATCCTGCCCGCAGGTACGGCGTTGTCCGCGCATCTTCACATGGGCCGCACGGTTGCGCGCCGTGCCGAACGGCTGGCCGTTGCGCTGAATGCCGAAGAATCGGGGGACGTAAATCCGGCTGCGATCAAATATCTCAACCGGCTCTCGGATTGGCTTTTCTGTGCTGCACGCATGGCCAATGACGATGGCAAAGCCGATGTGCTCTGGGTACCGGGCGCCAATCGCTAAGCCTGCGTGCATGGCAAAAACACCGGAACGCGGCGGCAGATGTTCTCTCAAACGCTGCGTCTTTGGGACGAAACGCGACGTTTTGGGGGTGTTTTCTGCGTCCGCAAACGGGTAATCACATCAGCGGAGAGCTTGAGCGCCCCCACATTTTGGGCGGCACAGTCAAAGGGAGTTTACGCCTATGAAGGTTTTGGTACCTGTCAAACGGGTGATTGACTACAACGTGAAGGTCAAGGTTAAGGCCGACGGCACGGGGGTCGATCTTGCCAATGTGAAAATGTCGATGAACCCGTTCGACGAGATTTCCGTCGAAGCGGCCATTCGTCTCAAAGAGGCCGGTGTGGCCTCCGAGGTGGTGATCGTCTCCATCGGCGAAAAGAAATCCGTCGACACGATCCGCAATGCTTTGGCCATGGGTGCCGACCGCGGTATCCTGATCGAAGAGGATCAGGGCGTCGACATCGAGCCGCTCGCGGTGGCGAAAATCCTCGCCAAGGTCGTCGAAGAGGAGGCCCCCGAGCTGGTGATCCTCGGCAAACAGGCCATCGACAACGACATGAACGCGACGGGTCAGATGCTGGCCGCACTTCTCGGCTGGGGTCAGGCGACCTTTGCCTCCGAGATGGAAATTGCGGACGGCAAAGCCGTGGTGACCCGCGAAGTGGACGGCGGTCTTCAGACCATTTCCACCCCGCTTCCGGCCATCGTGACCACCGATCTGCGCCTCAACGAGCCGCGCTACGCGAGCTTGCCGAACATCATGAAGGCGAAGAAAAAGCCGCTGGATGAGAAAACCGCCGCCGACTACGGCGTCGACACGGCCCCGCGTCTCACGGTGGTCACCACCGAGGAACCCGCCGCCCGCGAAGCCGGGATCAAGGTCGGCTCCGTCGATGAACTTGTCGCGAAACTCAAAGAGGGAGGTCTGGTCTGATGGCTGTTCTGCTTCTCGCCGAAGTCGCGGGCGGTGCGCTCGCTGTTGATGCCACTGCCAAGGCGGCCACCGCCGGTGCCAAACTGGGCGATGTGACCGTGTTGGTCTGTGGCCCACAAGCCGCGGGCGACGCGGCCGCGAAACTTGATGGCGTGTCCAAGGTTCTGGTCGCCGACGATGCCGCCTATGCCAACGGCCTGGCCGAAAACCTCGCCGATCTGATCGTGTCTCTGGCGGGCGATTATTCCCACATCATCGCGCCCGCGACCACCACCGGCAAAAACGTTCTGCCGCGTGTGGCGGCGCTTTTGGACGTGATGGTGATCTCGGATGTGACCGAGGTGGTCGACGCCGACACGTTCAAACGTCCTGTCTATGCGGGCAACGCGGTGCAGACCGTGAAATCCGCGGATGCGACGAAAGTCATCTCCTTCCGCACCTCGACCTTCGACGCCGCGGGCACCTCTGGCTCGGTCGCTGTCGAATCCGTGTCGGGCGCGGGCGACACCGGCTTGTCGGCCTTCGTCGAGGACAAGGTCGTCGAAAGCGACCGCCCGGACCTGACCTCCGCCAAGATCGTCGTGTCGGGTGGTCGTGGCGTCGGCTCCGAGGAGAGCTTTGCGATCATCGAGGCACTGGCCGACAAGCTTGGCGCCGCTGTCGGCGCGTCGCGGGCTGCGGTCGACTCGGGCTATGCGCCCAATGACATGCAGGTCGGCCAGACCGGCAAGGTCGTCGCCCCCGAGCTTTACATCGCCTGCGGCATCTCCGGTGCGATCCAGCACCTCGCCGGCATGAAGGATTCGAAAGTGATCGTCGCGATCAACAAGGACGAAGAAGCCCCGATCTTCCAGGTCGCCGACTTCGGCCTCGTCGCCGATCTCTTCGATGCTGTGCCGGAATTGACCGAAAAGCTCTAAGACGTCTCAGGCATGAAACACGAAAGGCCCGCCAAACTGGCGGGCCTTTTGATGTCCGGCTTGCTTTAAAGATAAGGCGCAAGCGAATCCTGAAGAGCTTTGGCGGCTTTCGCGTGAGCAATCGGGCCCAGCATTTCCCGCGCGGCAGGCGCGTCGAGATCGGAGTAGATCATCATCTCATAGCCCGCGTCGATCTCATCCTGGCTCACGACCACCTCGACCACATCTTTGACCAAGGGGCGAATTTCCTCGATCATCTCACGATTCACAAAGAGCGGATCGCCCTCAATCGCGTCACAAGCGGCCTCGTCATCCGGCGAATGGCCGGAGAGCCACAACAGCACGACATCGCCTTGCAGCTTGGTCGCCATGGTTCGCATCCGCGCCACCCAAGCATCGCGCAGCTCCTGGCGCACCATGACGAATTTCTCCTCCGACGTGACCTCCAAGGTTTGCAGGAGATGCCGCGTGAAGTTGAAATCGGTAAAGTCAATCTCGCGATAGATCGTTCGCAACAGCGTCGAGGCGCGCAGGAAACGGTCGTTGCGGCGCGGATGTACCGCATAGAACCGGTTTGACATGTTATGCGCGCTGGGCATCTGCAGCACCGTCACCTTGGCCTTTTTGCAGATATCCGCCACGGTTTCATCATTCAGAAACACGTCCACGCCACCATTCACACAGCCGAGGTTCACTGTCGTCGCACCAATCCCCGCCTCAGCAAGCGCCGGAAACGGCACTTCGACGAATTTGCCATATGTCTCTGTCCCCCCCAGGAAGGCCACATAGGGATCGTCGAGATTTTTTTGCGGTCCGCGGAACAGAAGTTTCGATTTGCCGTACCGGCACGGCGTGTAGTTCAAAGAGCCTTCGCCCATATTTTGGTAAGCCATGTGTCCACCCACTGGTTCTTAAATTTCACCCAACACAGAGAGTCGCAGACACAGGTTTCGAAATCGCTAAATCGCCAATTCGTTAAAAATTTTATAGGTCAGCGCCCCTGCCTTGCCCCTTGAACCCAGTATGTGGAGACGCGTAAGTTGAGCGCGAAATATATCCGAGGAGAGTGCGGGATGGAGATCAGGAAAGTCGGTATCGTCGGCGCTGGCCAGATGGGCAACGGCATCGCGCATGTCTTTGCTTTGGCGGGCTATGACGTGGTGGTGAACGACATTGCGCAGGAGGCCTTGGACAAGGGAATCACCACGGTCACGCGCAATCTCGACCGTCAGGTGTCGCGCGAGAAAATCTCCGAAAATGAGCGGGATGCGGCGCTTGCCCGGATTTCCACCACGCTCAACCTCGAAGAGCTGGGCCAGACCGATCTGGTGATCGAGGCGGCGACCGAGCGCGAAGACGTCAAGAACGCGATTTTCGAGCGTCTTCTGCCGCATCTGAAACCCGAGACGATCCTGACCTCGAACACCTCTTCGATCTCGATCACGCGGCTGGCCTCGCGCACGGACCGGCCGGAAAAATTCATGGGGTTCCACTTCATGAATCCGGTGCCAGTGATGAAGCTCGTCGAACTTATTCGTGGCATCGCCACCGATGAGGCGACCTACAAGACGCTTTTGGGCGTGGTCGAATCACTCGATAAAACCGCCGCCAGCGCCGAGGATTTTCCGGCCTTCATCGTGAACCGCATCCTGATGCCGATGATCAACGAGGCGGTCTATACGCTCTATGAGGGCGTCGGATCGGTCAAATCCATCGACGAGTCTATGAAGTTGGGCGCGAACCATCCAATGGGACCGCTGGAGCTGGCCGATTTCATCGGGCTCGACACCTGTCTGGCGATCATGAACGTGCTGCATGACGGTTTGGCGGATACGAAATATCGCCCCTGCCCGCTTTTAACGAAATATGTCGAGGCCGGGTGGCTCGGGCGCAAGACCCAGCGGGGATTTTACGATTACCGGGGTGAAACGCCCGTGCCGACGCGCTAAATCGGGCGCCTATCAGAGACACAGAAGGGGCCGCGCGGGCCCCTTTTTCATGTTTGGAGTTTAATCGGTGCGCCCGCCCAAAGCCAGCGTGTGAGAGCGCATCCAATCCATGAATTCGCGCGTCTTCGTCTGCCAGTCCTTAAGGTCGTCCGGCGTCAGCGGGTCACCGATGATCGGGGACTGAGGTTTATCCAAAGCATGTGCGATCTCATGCAGCAAAAGCCCCTGCCGGAAGCTTGCCGCGATCTTGTCCGCGATCTGATAAAGCCGCGTGTTGCGCCCCGGGAAATAGATCGGCAGCACGGTGGCCCCGGATTTCAGCACCATCTTGGCGGTGAACGGGTTCCACGGCTTTTCCTTCACCGGCCCCCACCAGCCCTCTGACGAGGCCACGGCACCCGCTGGGAAGAGGATGATCACGCCACCCGCTTTCAAAGTCCCCATCGCCTCGTTGCGCATCTTGATCGAAGCGCGGTGGCTGTCGGGTTCGTGCGGGAAAGGCACCGGCAACATGAAGGGGTCGATCTCACGAATGCCGGTCAACAGCGAACGCGTCAGGATTTTGTAATCCGTGCGCACCTTGCCGATCAGCTCCGCCATCACCAGACCGTCCACGAGGCCATGCGGGTGGTTCGCGACCACGACCAACGGACCTGTCGCGGGGATCTTGGCGATCTGCTCTTCGGGGGTCTGCACCTCGATGCCCATGACCTCCAGCGCCTGGCTAAAGAACGGCTGGCCCATCGGCGTGCCCATCTTTTCGAACCGACGAATACGACGCAAAAGCGGCAACTTGCCGGTCACCCATTCGATGGTGCGGATGATCAAAACTTTCGAGGGATCGGAAAACGTGCCCGCATAGGACAGGCGCCGCGCGTCGTATTTGACGAAATCCTCGTCGCCAGGTTTCGGAGCGTGGAGGTCCGTCACGTCGTCTTGCCCATCTTTTTGGGGGTGAGACACTTTACATATCCTCGCCAAATCTGTCCTTGATCAGGGCCTCTATGGCATCCGCCAGCGCATCCGCCTCCGGCCCGGTCGTTGTGACGTCAATAGTCGTTCCTTTGGAGGCTGCCAACATCAAAAGCCCCATAATGCTGTCACCAGATGTGCTCAGCCCGTCTTTGGAGACCTCGGCGCTGGCGTCGAACTCCTCGACCACTTCGACGAGTTTCGCCGAGGCGCGCGCGTGCAGCCCTTTGACATTCACGATTTTATGTGTGCGCATAACCGACGCCATATCCCCACCTCGACTTTATTCTTGTCCGACAGCTTTAACGCCCGTGGACGTCGAAACTGTCGATATATTTTCGTCCGGCATCAAGCGCATTGCCGACCGCCTCCGCAACCGTTTTGTGCCGCGATTTCGCCAGCTTGATCAGCATCGGCAGGTTCGCGCCGTAGATGATCCGGCGGTCGTTGTGGTGACAGGCCAAAAGCGACAGGTTCGACGGGCTGCCGCCGAACATATCGGTCACCACGACCACACCATCACCGCTGTCGACATCATCGGCGGCGGCGCAAATCTCGCGCTGTTTGGCCGAGCGGTCATGATCCGGCTCGATCGAAATCGCTTCGATGCCCACCTGTTTGCCAACAACATGCTCAACCGCCGCGAGATATTCGCGGGCCAGTCCCCCATGTGCGACGATCACAATTCCGATCACGTAAGCATCCCCGGTCAGAGGCCGCTCTGGCGGCGTTCAAGTTCCCTGTGTCTTATTGACACTTGCCAATTATGTTCTGCAAGGGCTTTGGATAGAATTTCCGCAAGCGTCACCGATCTGTGTTGCCCACCAGTACACCCAAAGGCGATTGACAGGTGCTTTTTACCCTCATCGCGATAGGCGGGCAGCAAAAGCAGCGTCAGCTCCAGAATTTTCTGGAAAAACGCCTCAAAGCGCGGATCGCGTTTCACGTAGTCCTGCACACGTGAATCCGTGCCGTTCAGGGTCCGCAGACTCTCGTCCCAATAGGGGTTAGACAGAAAGCGCACATCGAACACCATGTCGACGCCCCGCGGCATGCCGCGTTTGTAGGAAAAGCTGTGGACCGAGAGCGCCATATCCGCCTCGCGGCCTTCGGCGAACCAGTGCTCGATCTCGTCGCGGAGCTGGTGCGGCGTCATTTCTGACGTGTCGATCAGGATGTCGGCCCGGGCCCGGATCGGCACCAAGAGGTCGATCTCACGCGCCACCCCGTCCTGTGCAGTTTCCGCCGGTGCTAAAGGATGACGACGGCGGGTTTCGGAATAGCGGCGGATCAGCACCTCGGGCACGCAATCGAGGTAGAGCACCTCGGCCTCATGGTTCGGATCGCGCGTCAGGTCGTCGATCACCTCAATAAGGCCGTTGACGGAAAAGTCGCGGTTGCGCACATCAAGGCCCAGCGCCAAAGGTTTGGTCAGCCCCCCGCCTTCCAAAAGCCGCGGCAGAATTGAAATCGGCAGGTTGTCGATGACCTCATAGCCCAGATCTTCGAGCGTATTGATCGCCGTGGAGCGTCCCGCGCCCGACGGTCCGGTCACCAACACCACGCGGTGGCGGGATTTCGATTGCGGGATCGGCATCTCTGCGGGCGAGGTCACGCGCATCGGCCTCCTTTGAGCCATTGGATCAGGGCGGGGGCGAATTGCGGCCCGTCGGCCCGGTAGAACAGGGGAATCGAGACCCCGATGAGAGCCTTTTCGCGCCGGGGTGGCAAGCGCTCTGTTTCGACCTGTGCCAAGTCAACAACACCACGCAATCGAGTGTGCGGCAGGCACTCTGCTGTCAACAGCCCGACCCCGCGCGCTTCGATCATGCCGGTGAGCGTCTCGGGCGCTGTCGCCATGAGACCATCTGCATCGCGTGTCAGAATGGTGCGGTCGTCGGACACCAGCCTTGCGCCCAACGCCATCATAGTGAGCGACAGGGTCGATTTCCCACTGCCCGACGGCCCGATGATCAAGAGCCCGCTGTCGGAATCCAGCGCGACACAGGAGGCATGAAGGTTCACCTCCTCCTGCGCGCCCTTGCTCACACCGGCAGACCCACGACGAAGCGGGCGCCCAGCGGATCAGAGGTGATGTCGGCATCGGTCGGGCGAATGTTCTCGGCCCAGATCACACCGCCATGCGCCTCGATAATCTGTTTCGAGATCGCGAGGCCAAGACCGGAGTTGTTGCCGAACTGGCCTTCGGGGCGCTCCGAATAGAAGCGTTTGAAGATTTTCGTCAGCGCCTCTTCCGGGATGCCCGGACCGGTGTCTTCGACCACGATCAGCACACGGTGATCGCGTTTGCGCACCCAGACCCGAATGGCGTCGCCGTCCTCGCAAAACGAGATCGCATTGGTGATCAGGTTCACAAACACCTGTGCCAGACGCGCTTCAAGGCCGGAAATCATGATCGGCTTGTCCGGCATATCCGCGATGAATTCGACGCCCTTCTCCTGCGATTCTTGCGACAGGTAGTCGATCAGGTTCGACAGCATCTGGATCAGGTTGAATTCTTCTTCCTCTTCCTTGACCAGCTCACTGTCGAGGCGCGAGGCGTTGGAGATGTCGGAGACGAGACGATCCAGGCGGCGCACATCATGCTCGATCACATCGAGCAGTTTGGCGCGATGTTCCTCTTTCTTGATCATCCGCAGCGAGCCCACCGCAGAGCGCAAAGACGCCAGCGGATTCTTGATCTCATGCGCCACGTCGGCGGCAAACTGTTCGTTGGCGTCGATCCGGTCGTAGAGCGCGGAGACCATGCCCCGAAGCGCCGAGGACAAACGCCCGATCTCATCGGGGCGGCCCGAGAGATCGGGGATACGCACACGGCCCGGCGCCACTTTGCGGCTGTTCTTGTCGCGGCCAATTTCCGCGGCAGCGGCCAGATCGGCCAGCGGGTTGGCGATGGTCGAAGCCAGCACAAGGCTCAGACCGATCGAGACCAGAATGGCGATGACAAAGACTTGCAGGATTTGTTCGCGCTCGACACGGACCAGGTCGTCGATCTCGCCCTTGGCGGAGACAAGCCCGATCACACCGATGGTCTCTCCGGTCTCATCCATGGTGATGGGCGCAGCCACGGTGAAGACCGTGGAGCCTTCGGCATTCACGCTGGTGTTGACGTGAATCTCGTCATTCAGCGCCAAGGCGGCCAGCCCGGCGACATGTTCCTCGTAATCCTCAAAGCTCTCTGGGGTGTTGCCCTTGGCCAAGGTGATCGCCGACCAGATTTTGTTCAGGAAGTCGGAGATGACGGTCGAGCGACCTTCCTCGCGCAGTCCGGCTACATTCGTTGGTACAGCACGTGGCATCCCCTCAGTCGAGGCAATCAGCGCCCCGGCTTTGTCGTAGATGTACACGTTGTCACGCAGAGGCAGCTCCAGCACCTGGAGCACCCTCATCACATCGTCAGAACCGTCGTTGACATCAAGTTGACCATCCGCACCGGCCGTTACCTCAAGCATATCGGCGACCAGAGCCGCCTCCGTGACCATCGCCGTTTCACGTTGCAGAACGAGGCTGTCGCGGAAGGGATTAAGGTAGAGAATGCCCGCGACCATGAGAATGATCGCGACCAGATTGAAGGTGATGATCTTCTGCGCCAGAGGGGAACGGTTCACCGCGATAAAGCTGCGCCGCCGCCGTTTTTCCCGCAGCTCCGCATCAGAGGTGCGCGGCGCAATCCAATCGTCGCCGAGAACGACATCTGCGTTCTCGGAGCTGGATTTGCCCGAACGATCCATACCGGAAGCCAGGGTCATTACTCCTCGTTATACCTGTACCCGATGCCGTAAAGCGTTTCGATGGCAGAGAAATCGCCGTCGACGGAGCGCATTTTCTTGCGCAGGCGTTTGATGTGGCTGTCGATGGTACGGTCGTCGACATAGACTTGGTCGTCATAGGCCACATCCATCAGCTGATCGCGGGATTTCACGAACCCCGGACGTTGTGCCAGCGCCTGCAGCAGCAGGAATTCGGTCACGGTCAAGGTAACGTCGAGACCTTTCCATTTCACCGCGTGACGCAGCGGGTCCATTTCCAACTCGCCACGGACCAGCACTTTGGTCTCTTCGGTTTCGCCAACTTCAGCGCCCTCGATTGCCTCTTGGCGACGCAGGAGCGCGCGGATACGCTCCACCAGAAGGCGTTGAGAAAACGGTTTCTTGACGTAATCGTCGGCCCCCATACGCAGGCCCAGCACCTCGTCGATCTCATCGTCTTTCGAGGTCAGGAAAATCACCGGCATGTTGGTTTTCTGACGCACGCGCTGCAGCAGATCCATCCCGTCCATGCGCGGCATCTTGATGTCGAAGACCGCCATATCGGGAAGACGTTTGTTGAACGCATCCAGCGCCGACTGGCCGTCATTATAGGTTTCAACCTCGAACCCTTCGGCCTCAAGCGTCATGGATACGGAAGTCAGGATATTCCGGTCGTCGTCTACCAAGGCGATACGGGACATGGTCGGTTTCCTTCAACTGCTCAACTGGTTCATTTTTTTGTGCTATCTTCCGTGTTTCGTTCATTCAAATCAAGCGAAACCACGAATCAGGGTCCGGGGTTAAAGCCATAGAAACCTGAAAGTTTCAAGGAATGGCTAATATGTCTCACCTTCGTGCTTATCCCTTATGCAAATTGGCTTTGGGGACCGCCTCTCAGCGAGTGTTTGCGCTACCCCACAAGTGGTTGCGCTAACCTTTGATCTCGCGCCTGTTTACGCGCGGCGCAAGCGTGATATAGCAACCCCGTTGGCACATGTGTTGCCCATCCGCGAATGGCCCTTTCGCGGTACAGATTTCTATATCCAAAGACGCCGGCAAGGACACGGCGAGGGAGTTTGCATATGACAACCGGACGCGTGAACCCGGCTTTCACCCTTGAAGACCAAGGCATTACCGGACTTGGCACTGTCTATTACAACCTTCTCGAACCGGCCCTCATCGAAGAAGCCATCAAGCGGGGCGAAGGCGCACTTGGCAAAGGCGGTTCTTTCCTCGTGAGCACCGGCAAACACACCGGCCGGTCCCCGAAAGACAAATTCGTCGTTCGTACCGCAGATGTCGAAGACACCATCTGGTGGGAAAACAACACCCCGATGGACCCCGCGAAATTCGACGTTCTGCACGCCGATATGCTTGAGCATATGAAGGGCAAGGATTTCTACGTTCAGGACCTTTACGGCGGCGCTGACCCGGCCAACCAGCTTGACGTGCGGATGATCACCGAGCTGGCTTGGCATGGCCTCTTTTGTCGCACCATGCTGCGTCGCCCGGACCTCAAGGCGCTCGACGATTTCACCGCGGACTTCACAGTCATCAACTGCCCGTCCTTCAAGGCGGATCCGGAGAAACATGGTTGCCGTTCCGAAACGGTTGTCGCGCTGAACTTCGAGAAAAAGCTGATCCTGATCGGCAACACCGAATATGCGGGCGAGAACAAGAAGGGCGTATTCACCCTGTTGAACTACATCCTGCCGGGCAAAGGCATCATGGCGATGCACTGCTCCGCCAACCACGCACCGGACAATCCCGTCGACACCGCCATCTTCTTTGGCCTCTCCGGCACCGGCAAGACCACGCTCTCCGCCGACCCGTCCCGCGTGCTGATCGGCGACGACGAACACGGCTGGTCCGACAAGGGCACCTTCAACTTCGAAGGCGGCTGCTACGCCAAGACCATCAACCTCTCTGCCGAGGCAGAGCCGGAAATCTACGCGACCACGTCGAAATTCGGCACGGTGATCGAGAACATGGTCTATGACGAGCACACCAAGGATCTGGATTTCGAAGACAGCTCGCTGACCGAGAACATGCGCTGCGCTTATCCGCTGCACTATATCTCCAACGCCTCCGAGACGGCCATGGGCGGTCACCCGAAGAACATCATTCTTCTGACCTGTGATGCCTTTGGCGTTCTGCCTCCGATCGCACGCCTGACGCCCGCTCAGGCGATGTACCACTTCCTCTCCGGCTTCACCTCGAAGACCCCGGGCACCGAAGTGGGCGTCGTGGAACCGATCCCGACCTTCTCCACCTGCTTTGGCGCGCCCTTCATGCCGCGTCGCCCGGAAGCCTATGGCAACCTGCTGCGTGAGAAGATCGCGAAACATGGTGCAACCTGCTGGCTCGTCAACACCGGTTGGACGGGTGGCGCGTTTGGCACCGGCTCGCGGATGCCGATCAAGGCGACCCGCAACCTGCTGCACGCCGCGCTTGAAGGCACGCTGGCCGAGGTCGAATTCCGCAAGGACGATAACTTCGGCTTCGACGTTCCGGTCTCCGTGCCGGGCGTGGCCGATGTGCTCCTGGACCCGCGCCGCACCTGGGCCGACAAAGAGGCCTTCGATGCGCAGGCTGAGAAACTCGTCCATATGTTCAAAGAGAATTTCGAACAGTACCTGCCCTACATTGATGAGGACGTGAAAGCCGCCGCCATCGGCTAAAGCCTTTCCTCACCTCACGAAGTAACGCCCCGAACCTCATGGTCCGGGGCGTTTTCTTTTGCGCGTCATTCAGATGTCACGCCGCTCTGGCATTCTGTTTCCATGAAATATGCTCTGATTTTCACGCTCCTCTCGACCCCGGCCCTCGCGCAGGAGGTCGATTTTACCGACCCCGCGTTGATCGGCTTTGGCGAAGAGGTCTTCACCGATTTCTGCATGGCCTGTCATGGAGAAGAGGCCTTGGGCGGCAATGGTCCAGACATCCAAGGCGCGATTCTGAGCGACGTCACGCAAGCCATTCGCGGAACGGATCAGATGGACCCTGTCGAGCTTTATGAGGGCGAGCCGGAGGCCGTCGCGGCTTATCTCATGTCTCTGGCACCCAAGGTGGCCGAGATCAAATTGCGCCTTCTCGCCGAACGACAGCAGGGCTCAAAATAGCCCGCGCCGGACCAGATTGGCCCCCGCCACCAAAAGCACAAACAACGTCGCGCGTTTGAATTTCTTTTGATCCAACCGGTCCTGCACCCGCTGGCCCAGGATCATACCAATGAGCGCAGGCGCCAGTAATGCAGCGGAGAGCGGGATGGTCTGGGCATTCAGCACGCCAGAACGCAGATGTGCCAGCAAAAGCGTGATCGCGCCTGCGCCAAAGATCACACCGGTGATCTTGATCTGCAATTTCTTAGGCGTGTCCACGGCGGTCAGATAGGCCACCGTCAGCGGCCCCCAGATGCCCGCCACGCCGCCGATCACACCGGAAATCGCGCCGAGACCCAGATCGTAAAACCCGCGATGATGGTCTGGGATATGCAGGGCACGCCCCACCAAAAGATAGCTCGCCAGCACGATCACGATGATCCCGAGGCTCAAAAACACCACCGATTGCGGCAGGATCACCACGAGCTGCGCGGAGAGCACGATCAGCACGAGCAGCGCGCCGATATAGAGCCTGTATTGTTTCGCGGCCTCGACGGCCTCCGCCGCGCCTCCTCTCAGCGCCTGCCAGACGTTGGAGACGACCGTCGAAAAGATCAGCCCGGCAAGCGCCACGTCAGGCGCCAGAAACGATCCCAGCCCAGAGATCATAATCATCGGCATGGCAAAGCCGGTCGCGCCTTTGACGAAGCCCGCCAAGAGCGTGATCGCAACGGCAGCGATGATTTGCGGCAGGGTCAGAAGGGTCAGAAGGCTTTCGAAAGTCATACCCTCTGATAAAGGGCTGTTTTTCTCGCGTATAGGAGAAAGGAGGCTCCCCATGGGTCCAGAGCTTTTCTTTCTCGGCGCCAGTCGCGCGAAGATTGTCTATGCGACACTTTAAGTCTTATGAAAACTATATTTGAAAATATTATTGCGCTGCGACTGCGAAGGGATTAGACAAGTCCGAGACCCTCACGAGATCCTATGGAGGAGAGAATCCCATGGCGCTTGACCAACAGGAGACGACACAGAAGATGACAATGCCGAACCCGATTTTGCCTGATCTTCTGGCCCTCACCGGCGCGGCTGTGGCCCCGGCAGAGGCGATTCTGGATCGGGCGCGTGCCGCCTTGCGCTCCGAATTCCTCGACGGCGAGCGCGTCTCCGGCAAAAAGATCGAGGCCAATCAAACCGCCGCGCACGGGCTCGCGTGGCTTGCAACCTATGTCGAAAGCCTGCGCCAGATGCAAAAATGGGCCGAAGCCCTGACCGCAGACGGCAAGTTCGGCGAGATGGAGCAGCTCATCCACCAGATCGCTTTCGGTGAATACCTGAGCCAGATTTACGGCGGCATCCCGATGAACCAGGGCGAGATGTGTCGTCTCTCCGATCTGGGTTTGGGCCTTGTCCAGCCAAGCCATTCCGAAGTGGTCAAGCTCATGCTCGACGGCAATTCCACCGGCGCGCGCACGCGGCTTGTCGAGCTGATGCGTAACAATTCCGGCCATGCAACCTTTGGCGCTTCGGGCCTTGACGACGAATTGGAAATGATCCGCGATCAATTCCGCCGTTTCGCCGACGAAAAAGTCGCGCCTTTCTGTCACGAATGGCACCTGAAAGACGATTTCATCCCGATGGAAATCATCGAGGAACTGGCGGAACTGGGCGTCTTTGGCCTGACGATCCCCGAAGAATACGGCGGCTTTGGCTTCCCGAAAGCGGCCATGGTCGTGGTCTCCGAAGAGCTGTCCCGCGGCTACATCGGCGTCGGTTCTCTGGGCACACGTTCGGAGATCGCGGCAGAGCTGATCCTCGGCGGCGGCACCGAAGCGCAAAAGGAACAGTGGCTGCCGAAACTGTCCTCTGCCGAAATTCTGCCCACTGCTGTCTTCACCGAACCGAACACCGGCTCGGACCTTGGGAGCCTGCGCACCCGCGCGGTGAAAGAGGGCGAGACCTATACGGTAACCGGCAACAAGACTTGGATCACCCACGCCGCGCGCACCCATGTGATGACGCTTCTGGCCCGCACCGACCCGGACACGACGGATTACAAAGGCCTGTCGATGTTCCTGGCGGAGAAAACGCCGGGGGATGACGAAAATCCCTTCCCCACGCCCGGCATGTCGGGTGGTGAGATCAAGGTGCTGGGCTATCGTGGCATGAAGGAATACGAAATCGGCTTTGACGGGTTCAAGGTGAAGGCCGAGAACCTTCTGGGTGGCGAGGAAGGCAAGGGCTTTAAACAGCTCATGGAGACCTTCGAGTCTGCCCGCATTCAGACCGCGGCGCGCGCCATTGGCGTTGCGCAAAACGCGCTCGAGGTCGGCATGCAATATGCCGAAGATCGCAAGCAATTCGGCAAGAGCCTGATCGAATTCCCGCGTGTTTCCGGCAAGCTCGCGATGATGGCGGTCGAGATCATGGTGGCGCGTCAGCTCACTTATTTCTCCGCGTGGGAAAAGGACCATGGCCACCGCTGTGATTTGGAGGCCGGGATGGCGAAACTCTTGGGCGCGCGCGTCGCCTGGGCCGCCGCCGACAATGCGCTGCAAATCCATGGCGGCAACGGCTTTGCGCTTGAGTATCAGATTTCCCGCATCCTGTGCGACGCGCGGATTTTGAACATCTTCGAAGGCGCGGGTGAAATTCAGGCCCAGGTGATTGCGCGCCGTTTGCTCGGCTAAACCAATACGCACAAAAGCTCAAAAAGGCGGTGCCTCCTGCGCCGCCTTTTTTGCGACCCGGTCCACGAAGCGATCCCGCGCGGCGGGCAGGCCCCGATCCGACAGTTCCGCCGTGATCTTCGCCAGAAAATGCCCCGTCGTCTTGAGCCCCTGCCCAATCTCGGCAAAATCCAGCGAGGACTGCCCCAAGAGACATTGCGGCAAGGGCAAGAGCCGATCCGCCCACTCCCCGGCGCCCTTGCGCGACACGGCACGGCCTGTCTTGGGGGAGACGTAAACCAGATCGTCGGGTGAACCGGTCACCGCACAAGAGGAAAGATCGAGGCCAAAACCCAGCTCCTCCAGCAACGACACCTCCCAATGCAGATAGGCCAAGGGCCACATCGGGTCGGAGCCGATCCGATCGAACAGCGCCAGACTGTCGACATAGAGGTAGCCGTGCGCCTCGCGCTCCGGCAAAAGCCGCGAGAGCATCGCGGTCATCGCCGTCATCCCCGCAAGCGCCATGGGATCACCCAGCACATGCGCGCGGCTTTTTACCGGCTCGAAGGCAAAGCTGCCCAGATGATCTTCGATCCGCGCTTTCCAAGTGACAGAGACCTGCCCACCCGGCTGCAAATGCGGCGTCATCTTGCGGGAAATCCCGCCCCGCACCACCCCCGCATGACGTCCGTGTTCAGGGGTAAACACCTCGACAATCACCGAGGTCTCGCCATGTTTTCGGACGGAGAGGACCACCCCTTCATCGCGCCACTCGATCATGCGTCTTCCGGCTTTTCGTTGGTAAAAATACTCACATGACCCTGACCCGCGACGGACGCAGCGTCAATCGGATAAGCCCGGCTCATCCAACAACGTGCGCCCCTGGCGGTCCTCAACTTCGATGATCCAGAGATCGGGATCAAAGCTGCGTTGTTTGGCCAAAGAGGCATCCACATCGCGCTCCGCGCCTTCGGCAAGCACAGCCCAGTCGCGGCGATCCTCCATCAGGTTGAACTCGCGTTGAAACGCCTTGGCTTGCCCGTCCAACGTGTTGAGCTTGACCATCACGGCGCCAGCGGTCGCGTCGCCTTTCTTGACGACAAAGGCCGGAATATCGGCCAGTCTGAGCCGCGTCAGATAGGCTGAGACCCAGACATCCGCCGTCAGCCGCGCCATCAGTTGCCGTCTTTGAAATCGAGCCCCATTTCGCCGTAGCGCTCGGCCTCTTCGAGCCAGTTCGGGCGCACTTTAACCTGTAGGAACAAGTGCACCTTCCGGCCCAGAAACTCCGCCAATTCCTCACGCGCCGCGCGCGAAATACGTTTGATCGTCTCGCCGCGCTTGCCGAGGATGATGCCTTTGTGCCCGTCCCGCGCCACGTAAATCACCTGATCGACACGGGCAGAGCCGTCCTTGCGCTCTTCCCATTGCTCGGTCTCAACGGTGAGCTGGTAGGGCAATTCCTGATGCAGGTTGAGCGTCAGCTTCTCGCGGGTGATCTCGGCGGCGATCATGCGCATCGGCAGATCGGCGATCTGGTCCTCGGGGTAGAGCCACGGCCCCTCGGGCAGCTCGCGGGCGAGCCATTTGCGCAGGTCATCGACGCCTTTGCCCTTTTCGGCTGAGATCATGAAAGTCTCAACAAAGTTGCGGCGTTCGTTCATATCCTTGGTGATCGCGAGAAGTTTCTCGACGTCCACCATGTCGATCTTGTTGATCGCCAGCGCGACTTTTTGATTGGGGTTCGAATGTTCGTCCAAAGCGGCCAGAATATTCTCGACGCCCTCGGTCACGCCCTTATGCGCCTCGATCAAAAGCACAACAACATCGGCATCCGCAGCCCCGCCCCAAGCGGCGGTGACCATGGCGCGATCCAACCGACGTTTGGGTTTGAAAATCCCCGGCGTGTCGACGAACACGATCTGGCTGTCCCCTTCCATCGCGACACCGCGGATGCGGGCGCGGGTGGTTTGCACCTTGTGGGTCACAATCGACACTTTCGCACCGACCATACGGTTCAACAGCGTGGACTTCCCGGCGTTGGGTTCGCCAATCAGGGCGACAAAACCTGCACGTGTCGTTTCAGCCATCTTTGGCCTCCAGTTTTTGCAAAAGCGCCTTCGCGGCGGCTTGTTCGGCCTGACGTTTGGAATTCGCTTCAGAGCGCTCTGCCTCGCCGCTTTCCAGCGTCACTTCGATGGTGAAGATCGGCGCATGATCGGGGCCTTTGCGGGCCACTTCGGCATATTTCGGCGGCTTTTGCCCACGGGCCTGCGCCCATTCCTGAAGCGCGGTTTTGGCGTCGCGGGCGTCGTCTTCGACCCGGTCGATGCGTTTGCCCCAGAGCCTGCGCACGAGCGCTTTGGCCACATCAAAGCCTGCGTCGCGATAAACGGCGGCAATCACGGCTTCCATCGCGTCCGCCAGCAGGGCTTCTTTGCGCCGCCCGCCCGACATCATCTCGGAGCGGCCCAGTTTCAGCACGGCACCAAGGTCGATCTGACGCGCCACGTCGGCACAGGTTTCCTTGCGCACCAGCGCGTTGAAGCGGGGCGCCAACTGGCCTTCGGAGGCGGATTTGTCTTTCTCGAACAGCGCCTCGGCCATGGTCAGACCCAGAACCCGGTCGCCCAAGAATTCGAGGCGCTGGTTGTCGGGGCGTGTCGCGGAGGAGATCGAACTGTGGGTGAGTGCGCGCAGAAGCAATTCAGGCTGAGAGAACTCATGCCCGAGCCGCGTCTGGAACGCCTGGATATCTGCGGAAATCTTCACTGCAATGCCTTAAAGAAACGGTCTTTGCGCCAGGTCCAAAAGTAAACAAGACGTTTGCCAGCGGACGAAAAGATCACACGGCTCGCTTTGCCCACGAGATATTCCTCGGGCACGAACCCCACGCCACCCATGGTGGTGGGAACGCGGCTGTCGGCGGAGTTATCGCGGTTGTCGCCCATGAAGAAATAGTTGTTCGCGGGCACGGTGTAGACCTGTGTGTTGTCAACGCCCGTGGTGCGAATGTTCAGGACCGAATGCTGACGACCGCCAGGCAGGGTTTCGATATATTTCTCTTTGTCGCAATCGCCGCCTTCGCCCGGTGTGTTGGTACAGGCCGGATAGCGCCCGGCGGCACCTTGTTTTTCGAAGGTTTCGACAAAGGCGCCATCGTCGGTTTGCGGCACCTCTTCTCCGTTGAGGAAAATCACCCCATCGCGGATCTGCACCCGGTCGCCCGGCAGGCCGATCAGGCGTTTGACAAAGGTGCGGTGCTGGGTCGGGTGTTCGAAAACCACGATGTCGCCACGCTCAGGCTCAGAGCCGAGGATACGACCAGAGATCGGGCAGAGGAAGTTCACCACCTTCGGGCAGGACCATTGCGAGTAGCCGTAGCTCATCTTGTTGACGAAAAGAAAATCGCCGATCAGCAAGGTGTCCTTCATCGAGGACGAGGGGATAAAGAAGGGCTGAAAGAACAGCGTGCGGAAAATCCCGGCGATCAGCAGGGCATAGACCACGGTTTTGATAGTTTCGGTCAGGCTGTCCTTGGCACTGCTCATCTTTTCGTCCTTTGGGGAAACGGTTTTACGCTTTAGCCGGATATGAAAGGCGCGCGTCGGGGAGTCAAGGCAAACGCCCGTGATGGCGGGGTTTTCGCGGTCTAATCGGCAATTGGGCGCGCTTCGATCACCACAAAGGCTTGCGCCCAGGGGTGATCGTCGGTCAGCGTCACATGGATGATCGCCTCATGCCCCGGCGGCGTCATCTCTTCGAGCCGTTCTTTGGCCCAACCCGTGACCTCCATCACCGGCTGTCCGGTGGAGAGGTTTTTGACCGCCATGTCTTTCCACGAAATCCCCATGGCAAGCCCCGTGCCAAGCGCCTTGGAACAGGCTTCCTTCGCGGCCCAGCGTTTCGCATAGGTGCCCGCAACGTCTTTACGACGCTCGGCTTTGGCCTGTTCAACCTCGGTGAAAACACGGTTTTTGAAGCGCGCGCCAAAGCGCTCGAGCGTCCCGGTGATCCGGTCGATATTCGCGAGATCTGTGCCGATGCCGAGGATCATGTCAGGCTCCTGATCGCATTAACCGCGCACCTCATCCATCAGGCGTCGCATTTCCTGAATGGCCGGGATGATGCCTCGGAAAATCGCTTCGCCGATCAGGAAATGCCCGATGTTCAACTCAGCAATTTCGGGCAGAGCCGCGATGGGTTGCACGGTGTCATAGGTCAGCCCGTGGCCGGCGTGGACCTCAAGCCCCAGAGAGTGCGCGAAAGCCGCCATTTCGGTGAGGCGTTTCAGCTCGTCGTCACGCTCGGCAAATTTGCCCTCGGCGTGCAGGTCGCAATAGGCACCAGTGTGCAGTTCGACAACAGCGGCACCGATGCGATGGGCGGCCTCGATCTGCGGCCTGTCGGCGGCGATAAAGATCGACACACGCGAGCCCGCCTCGCGCAGGGGCGCGATGAAATGTGCCAGACGGTTTTCCTCACGCGCGACTTCAAGCCCGCCTTCGGTGGTCCGCTCTTCACGCTTTTCCGGCACGATGCACACCGCATGGGGTTTGTGACGCAAAGCAATCGCCTGCATCTCGTCGGTGGCGGCCATCTCGAAATTCAACGGCACGGAAAGGTTCGCCACCAGCGCCTCGATGTCCGCATCCGTGATGTGACGGCGATCTTCGCGCAGGTGCGCGGTGATCCCATCAGCCCCCGCCTCTTCGGCCAGTTTCGCGGCCCGCACCGGGTCCGGGTAGGCCGAGCCACGCGCGTTGCGCACGGTGGCGACGTGATCAATGTTCATGCCGAGGCGAAGAGACTGGGTCATGGTCTTATTCCCACAAAAGATGCTTTGACGCGGACAATACCCCGCGAGTCGCGAAAGAAAACCGACAAATCCTGATTAAAGCGATCAAGACCTGTGCGGGTCGCTATTGTCACGGCTTATGTGTGGCTTTCTGGGCCTGTTTCTTGCGTCGCAGCTCTTCGAGCTTGGCCTTGAGCTTGCCGCGGCGGCGGTTTTGATAGACCGTCACCATCGGCAGAATGACGTAATAAGCCACGGTGCCCGCGATGATCCCAGGAATGATGCCACCGACCAGATAGGGCATGAAAATCTCATGCCAGAACCGGATCAGCGCATCCCAATTGGTGTCCTGATCTGTGAACAGCGCCAGAAAATTGCGCCAGAAATCATCGGCTGCGTCGAAAAACTTACCGACGAAACTGCGTTCATGCTGGTCATCGAATTCCGTGCCCAGCATGAAGTGGCCCATCTTCATCGAGATCACACCAATCGGCACATAGGTCAGCGGGTTGCCGACAAAGGTCGACAAAAGCGCCGCGATGACATTGCCCCGCATCAGCTTGGCGAGCAGAAAGGCGATGACGAAATGCAGGCCGAAAAAGGGCGTGAAGACCGCGAAGACGCCGGCAAAGACGCCGCGCGCAATTTTATGAGGGGTGTCAGGCAGACGGTGAAGGCGATGTTTGAGGTACTGTGCCGCCCGCCCCCAGCCGCGCTTTGGCCAGAGGGATTGCGCAAGCCATTGAAGTGGCTTTAGCTTTTCCCGGCGTTTAAAGACCACATCATCCCCTCAGCCCCCTTAGGGGCGTCTGTCCAAATTCCTGTATCTGCGCACCCGGGCCACTTCGCTTTCGGCCTCAAGCGCCAGCATCACCGCATGCAGATGCTCCACGTCGCGCAGGTCCACATCTACAATCAAACGGTAAAAATCGGGCTTACGATCCACGAAATTCAGGTCCGAGATATTGGCCTTTTGCTCCGCGATCAGCGTACAGATGCGGCCCAAAACGCCCGGATCGTTGGAAATCGTCAGATCCAAAGACACGGTATATTGCGGCGCATGGGGCCCGGCGTGCCATTGCAGATCGACCCAGCGATCCGTTTCCGCCTCAAGCTCTTCGAGCGACGGGCAGTCGATGGCGTGGATCACCACGCCCTTGCCACGATAGGTGATGCCGACGATCCGTTCGCCCGGCACCGGCTGACAGCATTTGGCACGATTATAGGTCTCGCCCTCGGAAAGTCCAAGAACCGCGCGTTTCGCATCAATCGCACCGCTTTCGCGCACCAGTTCCGGGTAGACCGCCTTGACCACATCGGAAGCAGTAAGTTCCGCAGACCCCAGACGCGCCAAAAGCGCCTCGGTGTCGGCCAGCGACATTTGTTTCGCCGCCGTCGCCAGCGCCTTTTCCGACGCCTTCTTGCCGACATGCTCGAACGCCACGCGGGCCAGTTCACGCCCCAGTTTGACAAAGCGTTCGCGGTTCTCTTCGCGCAGGGACTTGCGGATCGCCGCCTTGGCGCGGCCCGTCACCACAATGTCGAGCCAGGTCGCCTGCGGGCGCTGGCCTTCGGCGGTGAGAATTTCCACGCTCTGACCGTTTTTCAACCGGGTCCAAAGCGGCACACGGATGCCGTCCACCTTGGCGCCGACACAGCTGTCGCCGATACGCGTATGGATCGCATAGGCGTAATCCAAAGGTGTGCCGCCTTTCGGCAGGGACACCACCTCGCCTTTCGGCGTGAAGGTGAAGACCTTGTCGGAATACATCTCCAGCTTGACGTGTTCGAGGAATTCGGAGTGATCCTCGGCATTCTCGAACCGCTCCGTCAATTGAGCGAGCCACTTCGCCGGGTCGACCGCAAAGGGGTTTTGTGCCCGAACGCCATCGCGATAGGACCAATGCGCGGCCACCCCGGATTCCGCAACCTCGTGCATCTGACGGGTGCGGATTTGCACCTCGACGCGTTTGCCGTCGCGCCCCGAGACCGTGGTGTGAATAGACCGGTAACCGTTGGATTTCGGCTGACTGATATAGTCCTTGAACCGGGTCGGCACCGCGCGCCAACGCTGATGGATCACACCCAACACGCGGTAGCAATCCATCTCGGTCTTGGTGATGACGCGGAAGCCGTAAATATCTGACAGACGGGAGAAACTTTGCTGTTTCTCCTCCATCTTGCGCCAGATCGAATAGGGCTTCTTGGCGCGCCCCAACACATCGGCCTCGATCCCCTCACGCTCCAACTCGGCACTGATGTCGTTGCTGATCTTGTGGATCACATCGCCGGTTTCGCGTTGCAGCAGGATAAAGCGGCGGATGATCGAATTGCGCGCCTCGGGGTTGATGACGCGGAAGGACAAATCCTCCAACTCCTCGCGCATCCACTGCATCCCCATGCGGCCCGCCAAGGGCGCATAGATGTCCATGGTCTCGCGCGCTTTCTGGAGCTGTTTCTCCGGGCGCATCGACTTGATCGTCCGCATGTTGTGCAAACGGTCGGCGAGTTTCACGAGGATCACCCGCAGGTCTTTTGACATCGCCATGAACAGCTTGCGGAAGTTCTCCGCCTGTTTGGTCTCTGTCGACGACAGTTGCAGGTTGGTGAGTTTCGTCACCCCATCCACGAGCTCCGCGATCTCTTCGCCGAACTTGCGCGCGACCTCTTGGTAAGAGGCGCGGGTGTCCTCGATCGTGTCGTGGAGCAAAGCCGTGATGATCGTCGCATCGTCCAGAGACTGTTCGGTCAGGATGGCGGCGACGGCAACGGGATGGGTGAAATAGGGTTCACCAGAGCGGCGGAACTGCCCCTCATGCATCTCAAGCCCGTAGGCATAGGCCTCGCGGATCAGTTCGGCATTTGTCTTGGGGTTGTAGTTGCGGACCAGCGCGATCAGGTCTTCGACGTCGATCATTTTGGTCCGCGAACTCCGTGAATGGGGGCCACCATGAAAACCATGCGGCCCCGCATCTTAATTTTGCCCCTGCGCTTCCATCAGCGCGCGCAGCAGTTTCTCTTCGGACATATCGTCCTCGGCCGGTTTGTCGGCCTCTTGCCCCATCAACAGAGCCATTTGATCGTCTTCCGGCTCATCGACCTCGATCTGCGTCTGATGGCTTTCGATCATCCGCTCGCGCAGCGCGTCTGCGGATTGGGTCTCTTCGGCGATCTCGCGGAGCGCAACAACCGGGTTCTTGTCGTTGTCCCGATCCACGGTCAGCGGCGAGCCAGCGGTCACTTCGCGCGCACGGTGGGCGGCAAGCATCACAAGCTCGAAGCGGTTCGGAACCTTGTCGACGCAATCTTCAACGGTCACGCGGGCCATGGGATCTCCAATCGTTTGGACAGACATAGAATGCGTCGGAACGCATTTGTTCAAAGGCTCTATTTAGGGACTCAGACCCCTATTGACAAGCGCCCTTTGCTCTTAATCCGCCAGGATTTCCGCGCCGGGCATGGGTTTTACCTCCGTTTTCTCCGCTTCGGGACGGGCTGCAAGCATCTCCGCCACCGTTTTACCCGAAAGCGGATGCACCCAATCCGGCGCAAGATCGGCAAAGGGAATCAGCATGAAAGCGCGGTCCTGAATGCGCGGATGCGGCAGAATAAGCTGATCCGGCGCCCGCGCCGTTTGTTCGGACAGCGGCAAATCAATCCAGCTTTGGACCGAGCGCGCGTCGGGACGCACCTCATCCGCATAGGCCAAGAGATCCAAATCAATCGGCCGCCCGGCCCAGCGGGTCTTGCGCACCCGGCCCAGTTCCGCCTCAATCTCGTGCAACACCGGCAAAAGCGCCTCGGGCGGGCCGCCGTACATCACTTCCGCCGCGAAATTCACGTAATCCGGCCCCGCACCGGCCGGGAAACAGGGGGTCTCGTAAATCTGGCTGAGCCGCGTGACCACGACACCCTTGGCTTTCAGCGCATGCAAAGCCGCTTGCAACGTCTCCATCGGCGTGCCAGTTTCAGAGGGCAAATTGGCGCCAAATGCGATCCATGCGCGCATTTCCGCCCAGTAGGAAGGTGTCTCTCGCGCCACGCTTTGGTCCGCCCTATCTTTTTTGGCAAGTTCAGTTTCGACGCATTTCATACTATCCAGCAGGGCAGAAAGCCAAGAACAACCGATTGCCCTCGGAGAGATTGCTGTGGGGGCTGTCCAAAAAAACAAGATATAAAGGACCTTTATATGTTTTATAAAGATGAGCGGCTTGCCTTGTTCATCGACGGATCGAATCTTTATGCGGCTGCAAAATCGCTGGGATTCGATATCGATTACAAACTGCTCCGACAGGAATTCATGCGCCGTGGCAAATTGCTGCGTGCGTTCTACTACACCGCCTTGCTTGAAAACGATGACTATTCGCCGATCCGTCCGCTGGTCGATTGGCTGAATTACAACGGGTTCACCATGGTCACCAAACCGGCCAAGGAGTTCACCGACTCCATGGGTCGGCGCAAGATCAAGGGCAACATGGACATCGAGCTTGCCGTCGATGCGATGGAATTGGCGCCGCATGTCGATCACATCGTGCTCTTCTCCGGCGATGGCGATTTCCGTCCGCTGGTCGAAAGCCTGCAACGTCAGGGCGTGCGCGTCTCTGTCGTCTCCTCGATCCGCACCCAACCGCCGATGATCGCCGATGAGCTGCGTCGTCAGGCCGATAATTTCATCGAGCTGAACGACCTCAAAGACGTGCTCGGGCGTCCGCCGCGTGAACCGCGCGACGATGACGGTTACGACAACTGAGTTTTGAAAGCCCTCGCCTTTGGCGGGGGCTTTTGCTTTTCGGGTCATTGAACTCACGTGCGTTCACCGCTACCTCTGGAACGGATCAGGAGCGCGCCATGACCGAAACCACCCCCAAACCCCCTCTTATGCTCTATCTCGCCGCCCCGCGCGGGTTCTGCGCCGGTGTCGACCGCGCGATCAAGATCGTCGAAATGGCGATCGAGAAGTGGGGACCGCCCGTCTATGTCCGCCACGAAATCGTGCACAACAAATTCGTAGTCGACGGGTTGAAAGAGAAGGGAGCTGTCTTCGTCGAAGAGCTGGAAGACTGCCCCGACGACCGCCCGGTGATCTTTTCCGCCCATGGCGTGCCGAAAGCCGTGCCCGCCGAGGCCGCCAAGCGCGAGATGGTCTATGTCGACGCCACCTGCCCGCTGGTGTCCAAGGTCCACATTGAGGCGGAGCGGCATTTTGAGAACGGGCTACAGATGATCATGATCGGCCACGCCGGTCACCCGGAGACCATCGGCACGATGGGGCAGCTCCCTGAGGGCGAGGTTCTTCTGGTCGAAACGCCCGATGATGTGCCGGGTCTTGAGGTGCGCGACCCTGAGCGCCTGGCCTTTATCACACAGACCACATTGTCGGTCGATGACACGGTCGATGTGATCGCCGCTCTGCGTGCGCGCTTTCCGGATATCGTCGGCCCTCATAAGGAAGACATCTGTTACGCCACGACCAACCGGCAGGCGGCGGTGAAAGCCATTTCATCAAATATTGACGCTCTTTTGGTGATTGGCGCGCCTAATAGTTCAAATAGCAAACGTTTGGTTGAGGTTGGCAAAGCCAATGGCTGCGCCTATTCCCAGCTTGTGCAGCGTGCCCCCGACATCGACTGGCGCGCGCTCGAAGGCATCACTTCCGTTGGCATCACCGCCGGTGCATCGGCCCCAGAGGTCCTGGTCAATGAGGTGATCGACGCTTTCCGTGAGCGCTTTGACGTGACCGTCGAGCTGGTCGAAACCGCGCAGGAAAACGTCGAATTCAAAGTGCCCCGTGTGCTTCGGGAGCCTGCATGAGCGACGCGGAGCGCACCCTGCCAATCTACGATGCGCAGGCCAGCGCTTACGCTGCGCGCAATGCCGAGCTTTATGAATTGCCGCAGGCGCAGTCCTTTGTCGCCGCCCTGCCAAAGCGGGCGCATATCCTCGATCTGGGATGCGGCCCCGGCCAGTACGCGGGCTGGTTCGCGGCACAGGGATTCCGTGTCGAGGCTTGGGACGGCTCTTCGGAAATGCTGACCCTCGCTGCGCAGCATGGCGGCGTCACCACACGTCTCGCCCGGTTCGAGGAGCTATCAGAGGTGGCCGCATTCGATGGCATTTGGGCCAATTTCAGCCTGTTGCATGCTGAACGCGCCAACCTGCCCGATCTGCTCGCCCGCATTCACCGCGCTTTGACGCCCAGCGGTGTGTTTCACATTGCAATGAAGCTCGGCACAGGCGCGGGACCAGACAAGATCGGGCGCTATTACACCTATTATAGCGAGGCCGAACTTGAGGGTCTGCTCAGCACGGCGGGCTTCAAGATCATGGAGAAACACCTGTTTGACGGTGTGGGGCTTGACGGCACCGCCGGGCACTATATCACCCTGCTTTGTCATGGCTGAATTCTACGCATATACCGACGGAGCCTGCTCCGGAAATCCCGGCCCGGGGGGCTGGGGCGCTTTGTTGCAGGCAAAGGACGGCGACACGGTCGTCAAAGAACGCGAGCTTAAGGGCGGCGAGGCAGAGACCACGAACAACCGGATGGAGTTGCTCGCGGCGATCTCTGCGCTTGAAACGCTCGGACGCCCGACGTCTATCACCATCGTCACCGACAGCGCCTATGTGAAGAACGGTGTCACCGGCTGGATTCACGGCTGGAAACGCAACGGTTGGAAGACCGCCGCGAAGAAACCTGTGAAGAATGTCGATCTTTGGCAACGCATCGACGAGGCGCAAAAGCGGCATGATGTGACCTGGGAGTGGGTTAAGGGCCACGCCGGACATCCCGAAAACGAGCGCGCCGATGAACTGGCCCGTGCGGGTATGGCGCCATTCAAAAAGGGCGCCGCATGACGCCTCTGGCGGCCCTCGATTACGCCTCGGTCATCGTCTTTGCGATTTCCGGCGCTTTGGCCGCCTCCCGTGCTCAGCTCGATCTTGTGGGCTTCGCCTTCGTCGCCTGTCTGACCGCCGTGGGTGGCGGGACGTTGCGCGACCTGTTGCTCAATCGCGATGCGGTGTTTTGGGTCGCCGACCCGACCTATATCGTCATCGCCTGTCTTGTGTCTGCCGTGGTGTTTTTCACTGCGCACCTCTTTGAGAGCCGCCAGAAAGCCCTCTTATGGGCCGATGCCGTGGCGCTTTCGGTCGCCGTGGCGGCTGGCGCGGGTGTGGCGCTCAAGCTCGGGCAACCGCCGGTGATCGTGGCCCTCATGGGCGTCGCGACCGGGTGTTTTGGCGGCATGATGCGCGATGTGGTCTGCAACGAAGTGCCTCTGATCCTGAAGCATGGCGAGCTTTACGCCTCGGCGGCTCTGGCCGGACCTTTGGCGTTGCTTTTAGCGTCTCAATTTGAGATTCCGCGTTTCTTTGAATTTATTATATGTGCGATTGTGACATTCACGCTGCGCGCCGGAAGTCTTGCCTGGGGCTGGTCCCTCCCCGTCTACAAATCGCGTCCCCCGAAGAACTGAGGCCTTACGCCTTAATGTACCACGTCGCCGCCACCGCGAGGCAACAGGCGACAAACCATCCCCCCGGACGGAACATCAGCCAAAGGCCAAGACCGAACAGGATGCGCGCGATCATGCCGGGGATGGACAGGAGCCAGATCATCTGCGTCCCCTGATCGCTTTCCACGCCCAGATCAACAGCATCGCGCCAAGCACTGCCCCGACAAAGCCCGCCGCCATGCCGGAGAGCATCAAGAGAAAGCGCAGCACCAATCCACCGATCAAGGCGCCCAGCATGCCGATCACCACGGTGGTGATCAGGTCGGTTTTCAAATCCATCACGCGGGTCGCGATGAACCCAGCGGCGGCTCCGACGATGATGAGGAACAGGACCGGCATGGCTCAGCGCCTCCGCCAATGGGTCGGCACGATGATCAGCGCGCCCAGCGAGGACACGATGGCATTCAGCCCCGGAGAGCCGAAGCCGACGCCAAACATCAGCTTGACGAAATAGGCCAGAAACGCGCCGCCGACACAGATGATGATCGAGGGCAGGATGCCGTTGCGGGTGAAGCCCGTCTTTTCACAGACATAACCAACGATGCCCGCGATCACGACCGTGCCGATCAGGATTGGAAACATAACGCGCCCCTAGTCGAACCGGCTGCCCTTTGGCAGATCCAGCCCTTTCAAAATCTCTGCGACAGGCATAGCACGTTTGCCCTCACGCTGCGCGGTGAGAATTTCGACCGCGTGGTCCCCGCAAGCGATTGAGAAGTCGTCCACCACCTCGCCGGGGCTGCCCGTGGCGCCCGTCACGCGCGACATGTGGAATTTGATCCGCTCGCCGCCCAGCATGGCCCAAGCGCCCGGAAAGGGCGAAAGCCCCCGGATTTGCCGGTCGATCTCAGCCGCCGGGCGGGTCCAGTCGATCCTCGCCTCGGCTTTGTCGATTTTCTTGGCGTAAGTGACACCGTCCTCCGGCTGCGGCTCCGGGACGAGTTGGTCCAGCGTGTCGAGCGCCACGGTGATGGCGTCGGCGCCCATGTCGGACAGGCGGTCATGGAGGATCGCCGTGGTATCCTCCGCCGTGATCTCGGTTTCCTGGCGCAACAATACGGGGCCGGTGTCGAGGCCTGCCTCCATCTGCATGATGCAGACGCCGGTTTCATTGTCGCCTTCGAGGATCGCGCGATGGATCGGCGCGGCGCCGCGCCAACGCGGCAAAAGCGAGGCGTGGATATTGAGGCAACCACGCTTGGGCGCATCGAGAATGCTCTGCGGTAGCAACAGCCCATAGGCCACGACCACGGCGATCTCTGCGTTCAACTCTTCGAACGCCGCCACATCCACCGGGTCTTTGAAATTCACCGGATGACGGACCGACAGACCAAGCTCCTCGGCGCGGGCCTGCACGGGTGTCGGGCGGTCTTTCTTGCCCCGCCCCGCCGGACGCGGCGGCTGGCAATAGACGCAGGCGATCTCATGCCCCGCCTCGACCAGCGCGTCGAGCACAGGCACAGAAAAATCGGGACTGCCCATGAAGATCACTCTCATTTCATGGCTCCCATCTTCTTGGCCTTTTTCAGGAACATCTGACGTTTCACCGGCTTCAGATTGTCGAAATACATCTTGCCGTTCAGGTGGTCGATCTGATGCTGCACCGAGGTCGCCCAAAGCCCGACGAAATCACGCTCTTCCATCTCACCCGCCACATTGAGAAACCGCACGGTGACGGCGCGCGGGCGAGAAATGACGGCGGACATGCCGGGCAGATTGGGCGAGGCTTCTTCGTGTTCACGCAATTGCACGGAGGCATGGAGCACCTCCGGGTTCGCCATCAAAACCGCCTTGCCGCGCTCTTCAGAGCAATCGACAACGGCCAATTGCCGCATCACGCCGATCTGCGGACCAGCCAAGCCATAGCCCGGCATGGCATCCATGGTCTCGACCATATCGGCCCAGATATTGCGGATCTCCTCGGTGATCTCGGTGACCGGCGGCACAGCGGTTTTCAGGCGCTTGTCCGGGTAGGCCACAAAAGGGCGTTCTGTGGGCGTGTGGGTCATGCGTAAATCTCCTCGAGACGGGCGCGGGTTTTCGCATCGAGCCGGTCGAAATGCACCAGCCCGTCGAGATGGTCATATTCATGCTGGGCGATGCGAGCCTCGGCGCCGGCCATCTCGCATGCGTGGCGCTGCCCGTCGAGATCAGTCCATGAGAGCGTGATACGCTCGGGCCGCGTCACAGTGGCTGTAATGCCGGGAATAGAGAGACAGCCCTCGTCCATCTCGCAGGTCTCGTCAGAGAGGGCCGTGATCTCGGGATTGATCGCGACCAGCGGGGATTTCTCCCCCTCTTTCCACGTCGCATCCATCACGAAGAGCCGCAGCATCGCGCCCACTTGCGGCCCGGCCAGGCCACGCCCCGGCGCGTCATACATCGTCTCGAACATATCCGCGACCAGCGTGCGAATGTCGTCGGTGATCTCTTCCACCGGCGCGCAAGAGGTGCTCAGCCGCGCGTCCGGCCAGAGCAGGATCTCGCGCAGCGCCATCAGAGACGGGCCTTCTCGCGTTTGAGCTTTTGCATCTTGCGGGTGATCATCTGACGCTTGAGCGGTTTGAGGTAGTCGATGAACAGCACACCGTCCAAATGGTCGATCTCATGCTGAACGCAGGTCGCCCAGAGCTCGTCGAACTCTTGTTCGTGCGCTTTGCCTTCGACGTCCTGCCAGCTCACGCGCACCATCTTCGGGCGCTCAACATCGGCATATTGACCGGGGATCGACAGACAGCCCTCTTCGTAGACATTGCGCTCGTCGCTTTTCCACGTCACCTCGGGGTTGATCAGAACCATCGGCTCCGGTGTGCCCTCCGCATCTTTGACGCAATCCATCACCAGCATACGCTGGATCACGCCGACCTGCGGCGCGGCCAAGCCGATGCCCGGCGCGTCATACATGGTTTCCAACATGTCGTCGGCCAGCTTCGCAAGCTCCTTGTCAAACTCGGTGACAGGATCGCAGTGCTTTTTGAGGCGCGGATCGGGGTGAATGAGGATCGGTTTCAGTGTCATGCCTTGCATTTAGTCAAACCGAGGGAGCCGTGCAACTGTGCAGCGCCGAAATCGCGCAGCCCCTTTTGCAGGATTACGGTTTTCTTTCAGCCCAAGGCGGGATTAGGCTCTGCCAAGACCCTAAAAGGAGCTTTGCATGACCCATCCGCTGTTCGACCCGATCATTCCCCGCTTCGGCACCCATTGCGCGAAATGGGACAAGATGCAGGACATCTACGGCGTGCCCTCCGAGGACGGGATTGCAATGTGGGTCGCGGATATGGATTTCCGCCCGCCTGCGGTGGTGCAAGCCGCCGTCGAAAAAATGGCGGCGCACGGTATTTACGGGTATCTGGGCGATGAGAGCGATTATCTGGCGGCCATTCAATGGTGGATGAAAAACCGACATGGCTGGGAGGTCAGCCCTGAGTGGATTTTCACTACGCATGGGCTTGTGAATGGCACGGCGCTCTGTGTCGACACCTACACGCAACCGGGCGATGGCGTGGTCCTGATGACCCCTGTGTACCATGCGTTCAGCCGGGTGATCAAAGCCGCCGGGCGCGAGGTGGTCGAATGTCCTCTGGCGCTTGAGGGCGGCAAATATGTGATGGATTTCGACGCTTGGGATGCGCAGATGACCGGCAAGGAGACCATGTTGGTCTTTTGCTCGCCGCACAATCCGGGCGGCCGCGTCTGGAGCCGGGACGAGTTGGAGGCGGTGGCCGCGTTCTGCAAGCGTCACGGCCTCATTCTTGTGTCAGACGAGATTCACCACGATCTGGTGATGCCCGGACACAGCCATACGCCGATGGCGCTGATCGACGGGATCGAAGACCGGCTGATCATGATGACCGCGACCACGAAGACCTTCAACATCGCGGGCACGCATTCCGGCAATGTCATCATCCCGGACGCCAAGCTGCGCGGCAAGTTTGCGGCGCGGATGGCCGCACTGGGGATTTCGCCCAACTCCTTTGGCGTCGAAATGGCCACCGCCGCCTATAGCCCCGAAGGTGCCGCCTGGGTCGATGAGTTGGTCGCCTATCTCGACGGCAACCGGCAGATTTTCGATGCAGCAATTGCGGAGATTCCGGGGCTGGCCTCGATGCCTCTGGAGGCCACCTATTTGGCTTGGGTCGATTTTTCCGGCACCGGCATGAGCGCCGAAGAATTCACCGCACGGGTCGAAAAATCCGCCCGCATCGCGCCCAATCATGGGCCGACATTTGGCAAGGGCGGCGAGCTTTACCTGCGTTTCAACCTCGCCACGCCGCGCAGCGTGGTCGAGACGGCCTGCACCCGTCTCAAAGAGGCGTTCAGCGATCTTCAGTAAGCCCGTTCAACGTGGCAACAAGGCGACCGGCGCGTCATCGGGCCGGTCGTAATCCAGAGGCGGCTTATCGCTGGCCACGGTCGAGCGTTTGAACTCAAAGCTCATCTCATGCCCGTCATCCGTCGTCGCCACGATCAGCGCCTGATAGAGGTGCCGCGTGCCGTCGAAGACATCGACCAACCCACGCAAGTGTTCGGTGTTGTCGCGATCGAGTGCAAAACCAGTGTCCCACGTGCGCAGGATCGGATAGGTCTCATCCCCCACTTTGACGCGCAGCCGAGACCGGCGCTTGAGATCACGTTTGCGGGCCATCTCAAGACCTTCAAGCACCTCTTTGGGCAAAAAATCAGTCATGGCGCGTCTCCGTTGCACTCTGCCTTTGCCACGCATGCTGCGCAGCATTTTCGGTCTCCTTAAAGCTTGGCGCAAACATGGTTTCGGTCAAGTTAACCGTTTCATCCTGTGCCAAGTTTCGCCGCAAGAGTCACCGGATTACCGCAATTCCTCACTCTGCCTCCGTCACAAAAGCACTTTATGTGCGGTATCGCACCATAGATGCGCCCTGACGCCTGTTTGAGCGCGCATATAAAGCGGTTACCTCAATGTGACCACAAGCGGAGGGAAACATGGGTTACCTACAAGACGGAACATGGCATGATGGCTGGTACGACACGACCAAATCCGGCGGAAAATTCGAACGCAGCACGGCGGGGTTTCGCAACTGGGTGACCCCGGACGGGCAACCCGGCCCAAGCGGCACGGGTGGCTTTGCGGCCGAAAGCGGACGTTACCACCTGTTTGTCTCCTACGCTTGTCCTTGGGCGCATAGGACCTTGATTTTTCGCGCTCTTAAAGGGCTTGAGGATCACATCACCATCTCCGTCGTGCACCCCGACATGATGAAAGACGGCTGGACTTTTGACACGGATTTCGAGGGTGCGACGGGCGATACGCTTTTGGGCAAACACTTTCTGCGCGAGGTCTATCTTGAGGCCGACCCGCATGTTTCCGGTCGCGTCACAGTGCCGATCCTGTGGGATAAGAAAACCGGCACCATTGTCTCGAACGAATCGTCCGAGATCATCCGCATGTTCAATTCGGCCTTCGACGGGATCACCGGCAACACGTTTGATTTCTGGCCCGAAGAGATGCGCGATGACATTGAGGCGATGAACGCGCGCGTCTACGAGCCGATCAACAACGGCGTTTACAAGGCCGGTTTCGCCACCACGCAGGCCGCCTATGACGAGGCCATCCACCCGCTGTTCGACAGCCTGGATGCGCTCGAAGCGGCGCTGTCAGAGCGCCGTTACCTTTTGGGTGATCATCTGAGCGAGGCCGACTGGCGCCTCTTCACCACGCTCATCCGGTTCGACAAGGTCTATCACACGCATTTCAAATGCAACAAACGCATGCTGAAGGATTACCCCAACCTCTGGGCCTATACGCGTGAGCTTTATCAGATGCCCGGCGTGCGTGAGACGACGCATTTCGATCATATCGTGCGGCACTATTTTTACAGCCACGACATGATCAACCCTTACCGCATCCTGCCGATCAGCCCAGAGATTGACTTCGAAGCGCCGCATGGACGTGGCTAAGAGGGTTTATGAAAGCGGGTCAGGAGGCCACTTTTCCGTAATGTGCGACCATGGCGCTCAGATCGTCAGGGTCGACCTTTTTCGGAACAAAGGCACAGGCATTCGCAGCATGCTGAAAAATCGACCCATCTGAGAAAAAGCTCGAATTCGTGGTGAAAATCACCCGCGTTTCCGGGTGGCGATAATTGGCATAATCAGCCACCGCGAAGGCAGAGCCTTCTTCAAGGACGAGATCGAGAACGATCAGTTCCGGGGCGCCATGCTGCAATGCTGCAATCGCGGCTTCCTGATCCTGCACGACAGACACCACCATCCCTTGACGCTCCAGATGGCGTTTCCAGATCTGCCCAAGCTCGGGGCTGCTTTCGACGATTAGTACCTGCATACGCTCTCTGACCACGGGCCTTTGCCGCGATCCGTTTTTATCTCTTTGAAGAGGAAAGTGGATTCGATAGGTCAAAGTAACGGACCTTTAACTTCGGGGTCAATCGCATCGGAGTCGCACCCCATGGCAGAAAAGCTAAGATTTTAACTTGCACTCCTCCGCAGGCCCGCCGAAACACAGGCGACAGGGGCATGCAATGCGCCTATGAGCGGAGGGCCTATGAGCAAACATCGCGATCATGGCGGGGGGTTAGACGCTGCCGTCGCCCGATATGGCGGCGAGAAAGCCGATTGGATCGACCTCTCGACCGGCATCAACCCGACCTCCTATCCCATCGGCGAGATTCCGCAAACGGCATGGTCCGCATTGCCGGATGCCGCCGCCCAAGACGCCCTGATCCAGGCTGCGCGCACCTTCTGGACTGTGCCGCGTGGTGCCGCCATCCTTGCCGCGCCCGGCGCCTCAAGTCTCATCGCGCGTTTGCCTGCGCTTTGGCCCGTTGGCCAGGTCGAGGTTCAAACCCCGACCTATAACGAACATGCAGGCGCCTTCGATGCACAGGGTTGGCAGGTCTCTCACCAACCCAACCTGTCCGCAGACGTGCAGGTGGTCGTGCACCCAAACAACCCCGACGGGCGGCTGTGGCAGCAAGACGAACTGACCGCCCCCTATGTGATCATCGACGAAAGCTTTGGCGATGTGATGCCGGAGGAGAGCCTGATCGAGCGCGTTTCAGATGGGCGTACCATCGTGCTCAAGAGCTTTGGCAAATTCTGGGGACTGGCCGGGCTACGCCTCGGGTTTGCCATCGGCGCGCCGGAGCTGATCGACAGGCTCTCCAGCCTGATCGGCCCCTGGGCGGTATCCGGTCCGGCGCTCTCTATTGGCACGGCGGCGCTGAATGATATCGCATGGGCGACCGCCACGAATATCAAATTAAAACATGATATGGAAAAATTAGATCGCCTTATGATCCATAAGAATGCAAAATCTATTGGCGGCACCACTCTCTTTCGTCTCTATGAGACCCCGGATGCCCGCGCCTTTCAGAACAGATTGGCCAAGGGTCACGTCTGGTCGCGCATCTTCCCCTATTCCGACACTTGGTTGCGTCTTGGTCTACCGCCAGAGGACAAATGGGATCAGCTGGAGGCTGCGTTGTGAACACTGCCGCCGCGCTCTTTCTCGCTCTGGCGCTCGACGCGATTTTCGGGGAACCGAAATGGCTTTGGAACCGGATGCCGCATCCCGCCGTCCTGATGGGGCGGTTGATCGGCTGGGCCGACCGGCAGTTCAATCAAGGCGCCGGACGCAAAGCCAAGGGCATCCTCGTGATGACGGCTTTGGTGATCGGCGCTGCCGCACTTGGGAGTGTGCTGCGCCACATCCCGCTGGTTGAGATCTTTCTGGGCGCCATTCTTCTCGCCCAAAGGTCGCTGGTCGATCACGTTAAGGCGGTCGCGCACGGGCTCGAGACCTCGCTTGAGGCCGGACGTCATGCCGTGTCGATGATCGTCGGACGGGACACCTCCGAGATGGACACCCCCGCCGTCGCGCGCGGTGCCATTGAATCTGCGGCGGAAAATTTCTCCGACGGTGTGATCGCACCCGCCTTCTGGTTCCTGCTCTTCGGTCTGCCGGGTATTCTGGTCTATAAAATCACCAACACCGCCGACAGCATGATCGGCTATCGCACCGAGAAGTATCGCGATTTTGGTTGGGCCGCCGCACGTTTAGACGATCTGCTCAATCTGATCCCTGCCCGCCTCACCGCGCTCTTGCTGTTTCCGTGGCGGAACATGCGTGGATCACACGAGGAAAAGCTTTCGCTCTGGCAAGAGTTCTATACCGACGCCCGCCGTCATCGCTCCCCCAACGCAGGCTGGCCAGAGGCCGCCCTGTCGCGCAAACTTGGCATCGCCCTCTCCGGCCCCCGCGCCTATCATGGCGAACTGCGCGACTACCCATGGGTCAATCGCTGTGGCCGCGAGGCCACCGTCGGTGACATTGACGCCGCCTGCGTCCAGCTGTGGCGGGCATGGTCCATCGTTTTGTTCTGCCTCGCTTTCCTGTCATTTGCCTGACGTCACTCCCCCCGCTATCTTACCCCGAAATATGACTTTAAAAGGTAACCTCATGCGTTCTCTCGGCCTTGTGCTCGCCCTCTCCCTCGCCTCCCCCGCTGTTGCGGATGTCTCTTGTGGCGGAAATTTCTCAAGCTTTGTCAATAAGATGAAGCAATCCGCTGTGAGACAAGGCCATGCGCAGGCCAATGTCGACCGGTTCTTTGCCTCCGTCCGCCACACCCCCGCTGTCATCAAGGCCGACCGTGCGCAGGGCGTGTTTCAAAAGACATTCATCGACTTTTCCCGCGCTCTGATCAGCCAAAACCGGATTCAGAACGGCGCCGCCAATGCGTCGAAATACAAAAGCGTTTTCGACCGGATCGAGCGTGACTATGGCGTCTCGCGCGGCGTGCTTTTGGCCTTTTGGGCGCTTGAGACCGATTACGGTCAGGTGCAGGGAAACTTCAACACGCTGAACGCGCTGATGACACTGAGCCACGATTGTCGTCGCCCCGAGTTGTTCCAGCCGCAGGTCTTCGCAGCACTCACTCTTTTCGAGCATGGCGATTTCGACCCGGCAACAACGCAGGGCGCCTGGGCCGGTGAGATCGGCATGGTTCAGATGCTGCCGAAAGACATCCTTGAAAACGGTGTCGACGGCGACGGCGACGGTCATGTCCGGCTCAAAACCTCCGCCCCGGATGCGCTCATGTCCGGTGCGAAAATGCTGCGGCATCTGGGGTGGCGCGCGAATGAACCATGGTTGCAGGAAATCACCCTGCCCTCGCCCCTCGACTGGTCGACAACGGGCCTGAACCACAAAATGTCCGTGCGCGACTGGGAACGCCTCGGCGTCAAACCTCGCAGCGGATCTTTCCGCAATGGCAATCTTCAGGCCTCGGTGCTTTTGCCGATGGGCCGCAATGGTCCGGCTTTCCTCGCCTATCCGAATTTCGAGGTGCTGTTCGAGTGGAACAAGAGCTTTGTCTATGTGACCACCGCCGCCTATTTCGCCACCCGCCTCGAAGGTGCGCCGGTCTATAACGCGGGCAACCCGGATGCCGGACTGTCGGGCGCGCAGATGAAACAGCTGCAACAAAAGCTTGTGAACATGGGCTATGATGTCGGCGGCGTGGACGGCATTCTGGGCGAGAAAACCCGCGAGGCCGTACAAAGCGTTCAGGAAAAACTGGGCTTGCCGGCGGATGCCTGGCCGACGCCTGCGCTTTTGTCGCGCCTGTAAACCAAGGACTCTTGGGGGCAGATGTCCGGGATGCACAGGACCTGTGTTCTCGCGGAGGCTTGCATTTTCTGAGTAAAATAGTTTGTTTTTCGCAAACATCTGAATAACCAGTGAAAGTGACTCGCCATGACTGCCCCCACCATCCGCCGCATGCGGCATGAGCTGAAATTCCGCGACCTTACCGTGGCCAGCACCGAACGCCTGACCCCGCATATGATCCGCATCACATTGAGCGGGGCCGATCTGGCGGATTTCGCCAGCGGGTCGTTTGACGATCACCTCAAGGTCTTTGTGCCCACGAGCGATGAGCCCGCCAAACGCGACTACACCCCGCGCCGCTTTGACACCGAAGCGCAAGAGTTGATCATCGACTTCGCCGATCACGGCGAAGGCCCGGCGGCAAGCTGGGCGCGCGATGTGAAATCCGGGGACACGGTTCAGGTCGCTGGCCCGCGTGGCTCGCGCGTGATCGAAGGCGAGATCGCCCATTGGGTGTTGATCGGCGACGAAACCGCGCTCCCCGCCATGGGTCGTAAACTCGAAGAACTGCCCGCAGGTGTGAAGGTCACGATGATCGCCGCCGTGCCGGGCACCGAGGATGAGCAAAAAATTGAAAGCACTGCCGATGTGACGACCCATTGGGTGCATCGCCCGCTGGATCAAGCGACCGAGGCTCAGCCTTTCTTGGACGCTCTGCCGCAGATCACGTTGACGCCAAACACCTTTGTCTGGATCGCCACAGAGGCTGACATCGCCAAGCAACTGCGCGAGGCTGTGCTGGAGATGGGTCATCCGCTGCAATGGCTGAAGGCGGCGGGCTATTGGATCAACGGCGAGGCCGAAGCCTCGATCAAGGATCTCGACGCCCCCGCAGGTGGCCATGGCGTCGGTATGGGAAAAGGGATGGGACGCGGCTAATTCAGTTTTTCTACAGTTTACCGAGCGCGCTTTACGGTTTGGTAAGAAATCTGTTAGAGTCTGACACAGCGAAATGAGACATTCAGTGTCATCATCCAAATGACCCGGCAGAGTTGCAGCTCCGCCGGGTCTCTCTTTCTCAGGTTACAGCCCGATCCAGAGACGGATGATTGCCACGGCGAGCGTTGCCGCCGCAATGATCACCATCCATTTGCGAAATGAGTGTTCTTCCAGTGTCATCACCTCCTGTCACCGCAATGGATTGCGGCAACGTTAGGATTAGAATCGAATTGTTGGAATTATCTTAACGCAGTGTGCGCACCGAGATCGCGCAACACAGCTTTTACGCAACAAGCGCCTCGGCCTTTTTCAGGTCCACGGACACCAGCTGCGAGACACCTTGTTCCTGCATGGTCACGCCGAACAGGCGGTCCATGCGGGCCATCGTCACGGCGTGGTGGGTGATCACCAAAAACCGCGTATCGGTGCGCTGGGTCATCTCGTCAAGCATATCGCAGAACCGCGTCACGTTGGCGTCGTCCAGCGGTGCGTCGACCTCGTCCAGCACACAGATCGGCGCCGGGTTCGCCATGAACACGGCAAAAATCAGCGCCAGCGCGGTGAGCGTCTGTTCGCCCCCCGACAAGAGCGACAGCGTCGACAATTTCTTGCCCGGCGGCTGACACATAATCTCAAGCCCGGCCTCCAGCGGATCTTCGCTTTCAACCATCATGAGCCGCGCTTCGCCACCACCGAAGAGGTGGGTGAAGAGCATGGAGAAATTGCTGTTCACCTGCTCGAAGGCGGTCAGCAAACGCTCCCGCCCCTCGCGGTTCAAAGAGGCAATCCCGGAGCGCAGCGTCTTGATCGCCTCTTCCAGATCCTGCTTTTCTTTCAAAAGGGTATCGTGTTCCTCACGCACCTCTTTTGCATCTTCCTCGGCCCTGAGGTTCACCGCACCCAGGCTGTCGCGCAGGCGTTTCAACCGGTTCACATCGACCTCGATCACCTCATGCGAGGGGATTTTCTCCGGGTCAATGTCCAGCTCCTCCAAAAGTTTCGCGGGCGTGGTCTCCAACTCTTCACGGATACGCTCAAGCGCCGCCTCGACGGTCTCTTTCGCCGCATCGCGCCGGGCCTCTGACGCAGCCCGCGTTTCACGCGCCTCCGACGCCAAACGCTCTGCCTCGCGCTCCGCATGTACCGCCTCGCGCAGACCTTCTTCGGCCACGGCCAAACCGTCAGACGCGCGTTTCCGACGATGCTCCGCCTCCTCGATCTGCGCCATCAAGGCCTCGCGCTTTTCGGCGATTTCCTCGGGCTGGGCGGCGGCCTCGTAAAGCTCTTCCTCGGTTGTTTCCTTGCGCTCCTGAAGCTCGGCAATCCGTTTGCCCGCCGTTTCCAGACGGTGCCGCCAGCCGGACAACTCCTTGGTGACTTCCTGCGACCGCCTTGTGCGGGCCTCACCTTCGCGACGGATTTCGTCATGCGACGAGCGCTTCGTCATCATGGTGATCCGCGCGGCCTCGACCGCAAGTTTTACCTCTTCGATGTCCGAGCGCGCGGCCTGCAAATCCGGCAGCTCCTTCACCGTTTTTTCCGCCTCGCGCAGACGTTGTTCCGCGCCCCGCGCCTCTTCCTCGTGGCGTGCCACGGCGAGGCCGAGGTTCTCGACCTTGCCCTCCGCCAGCGTCTTTTCATTCTCGACCTTCGACAGCATGCGCGCCGCTTCGGACATGGCGCGATCGGCATCTCGGCGCGCCTCACGCGCCATGCGGTCGGCCTCGGTCAGGCGGGCCAATTCCGTTTTCAAATGCTCATGCGCCTGCGCCGCGCCGCTGGCTTTGGCTTCTGCTGCGACCAATTCCTGTTTCAGGTCTTCGAGCCGATTGAGCTGTTGCAAACGCAGCGCCGCCGCCGAGGGCGCATCCTCGGCCCCCGCGCGATAGCCGTCCCATCGCCACATGTCGCCTTCGATTGAAACGAGGCGCTGGCCCGGTTCGAGATCGGCCTGCAACCGTGCGCCATCTTCGGCCCGCACCAGCCCGATCTGCGCCAGACGACGGCTCAAAACCGGGGGTGCAGTGACGTAATCCTCAAGCGCCTCCACCCCATTGGGCAGATCCTGATCGTCCGGGTACTCCGGCAAAGTGACCCAACCGGAAGCCTGATAGCTTTCAATCGAAGGCTGTCTTAGATCATCAGAAAGCGCCGCGCCGAGTGCTTTTTCATATCCTGATTTGACTTTCACCAAATCCAAAAGCTGCGCGCCGCCGATCTGGTCGCGGTCAAGCATCTTCGCCAAAGCCGCCACTTCCGCCTTCAGCGCACCGACCTCGCCCTCGGCCTCGGAGCGCGCGGCACGGGCCAGCGCTTCGCGCGATTGCGCCTCTGTTCGGGCCTCGTCGGCCTCAATCAACATCGCCTCGGCCTCTTCGGTGCGCGCGACGGCTTCTTCCTGCCCAGCTTCGGCCTCTTCCAAAGCCTCCGCGGACTGCGCCAAGGTTTCGCGCGCCGTCTCTACCGCGCCTCGTGCTCGATCCGCCTCGCCACGTGCGCGGTCCAGCGTCTTGCGGTTGTCCTCGACCAGACGCGTCGCCGATTGATGCCGCGCCGCAAGACGGGCGACGTCTTCGGTCATTTCAGTCAGCGTGGTTTCGCGGTTCGCTAAAATCTGACTGGCTTCCGAGGCCTCGGCGGAAGCGTCCAACAGTTTCGGTTCATGACCTTCGGCGGCTTTGATCAGCTCGCGTTGTTCCCATTCCAGACGCGAAATCGTCTCGCCCGCATCCTTGTTGAGCTGTTCCTCGCGTGCCATGTCGGCGACCAGTTGGTCGATGCGGCGCGACAGGGTTTCGATCATCTCGCGTGCGCGGCGTTCTTCATCAGAGAGCTGATCGCGTGACACAGTGAGACGTTGCAAGACAGCCGCCGCAATTGCCTCTTCCTCGCGCAAAGGCGGCAGGGCCTCTTCGAATTTTTCGCGCTGTTTCGCGGCCTCGCGGGCGAGACGCTCGGCCTCAGACGCCTGTTTCAAACGGGTGCGCAGCACGTCCTCAGCTTCGGAGCGGGCCAGATCGGCATCGCGCCAACGGCGATAGTGCAAAAGCCCCTCGGCATGGCGCAGCTCCGTGCCGATTTCGCGGTAGCGCGCGGCTTGGCGGGCCTGACGGGCAAGCGAAGCCAATTGGCTCGCGAGCTGTTCGATCACGTCATCGACGCGGGCGAGGTTGGTTTCCGCGCCTTTGAGTTTCAACTCAGCCTCGTGACGGCGCTGATAGAGGCCCGAAATCCCGGCGGCTTCCTCCAAGATGCGACGACGCGCTTTAGGTTTGGCGTTGATCAGCTCTGAGATTTGACCCTGACGCACAAGCGCCGGCGAATGCGCACCGGTGGAGGCGTCGGCAAAGAGCATGGAGACGTCTCGCGCCCGCACGTCTTTGGTGTTCACCTTATAGGCGGAGCCGGCGTCGCGGGTGATGCGGCGGATGATCTCGACCGAGTCGCTGTCGTTAAAACCCGCGGGCGCGAGGCGCTCCGAGTTGTCGATCATCAGGCAGACTTCGGCGAAATTGCGCGCAGGACGCGTCGAAGCACCGGCGAAGATCACATCTTCCATGCCCGCGCCCCGCATCGCCTTGGGTCGGTTTTCACCCATCACCCAGCGCAACGCCTCCAGAAGATTCGATTTGCCACAGCCGTTCGGGCCGACAACGCCCGTCAGCCCATCCGCGATCACGAGATCGGTGGGGTCCACAAAGCTTTTGAAGCCATTGAGACGCAGACGGGTGAAACGCAAACGAAGACTCTTTTCTGATTCCTATGGAGGAAAAGTCTTTGGGAGGGGCGGACGTGAGTCAACGGGGAAGCCGCGAGATATGGGGAAAACCGGAAAGTTATCCACAAAATATCGCATTGATGTGACGCAGAGCGCTTAAACAGAGAGGTTTATTTCTCGGTCTTCTTTTCCGCCGCGGCTTTCATCCGGGCCAAAATTTCGGCCTTGGGTGCGGCTTTGCCACCGGGCGTCTGACGTTTGTGTTCACCATGTTTCGGCGCTGCGGAGGGCTTTTTCGCCCCGCCCATTTTCGAATAATCCATCGACATACCTCATGAGAGTTGGTCCTTGTGATGCCTTGTAATCGCAGCCTGGGCAAGCCCTGTCACGCGGCACAAAGACCTCTCTCAGAGAACTTTCAACGCCAAGGCATCGTGTTGCAGGTGCCCGGCACCCAATCCTTGGCGCCCGGTCCGTCGGAGCAATCCAGCTGGGCTTTCGACATCGCCTGATCGCCGATGAAGGTGCCTTTCTTGAGCTTGCACTGGGTGACCTGCATCGCGGCGGTTTCCATTTGCATCAGGATCATTCGACGCGAGGGCGGCGGGAAGACAGGGTTGACGCGATGGACCTCGACGCAATTGCGGGTCTCTTCGGTGTAGACGCGATAGCTGTTGCCGCCGACTTCGACGGTGGAAAACGCCGCACGGGAATAGCCCAGCGCAGGGCTGTCGGCCATGCAGGCAGGCAGCAAGAGGGCGGACATCAGAAGAGCGGCGTGAAGGTGTTTCATGACGCGAGAGTGCGCCAACTTGGTTAACCAAGGCTTAACGTCATCTTAGGTCCGCAAGCTCATCAGCTAAAAGGACTGCATCCCGCCACGTTTCGGGTCCAGCAGGTTGGACGGCCCGGTTTCCAGCACCTCGACCTCATCGCCCAGCACCATATTGCCCTCTTCTTCGACCACCATGTTTTGACCGAAGATGATCTTACCCGACACGGATCGGTGAATACGGCGCAGCGTGGCCAAGGGCTCGTGCGGGTGGGTCTGTTCGCCGGTTTGCGGGTCCTGCGTCGTCATAACACAACGGTCACAGGGTTTGACGATCCGCAACACGGTGGACCCGATGCGCAGCACACGCCACGTGTCCTCGCTCCAGGGCTCGATGTCGCCCGCAATCACGATATTGGGGCGGAAGCGGCGCATTTCGACGGGCGAGGCCAGTTCTGCGTTCAATTCGGCCAAAGAGGCCTGTGTCGTCAAAAGCATCGGAAACCCATCGGACAGGGCGGTATAATGACCGTCGGGCGCATAGATGCGATCCACGGGACGGCGCGCATGATCCGGGAAATAGATCAGACGCACCTCGCGCTCGAGTGCGGAAGACAGAAAATGCGAGGCGTAATTGCCGGCGTCTTCGACGGCCTCGATCTCGGTCGAAAACACGCGAACCGAAACGGCGGCCCCACTTGGATAGGGCACATCAAGACGACTGCCCTCGAAGGAAATCGAGACACCTGTCTCTGTGTCGACCGCGTTCAAATGCGCCATTTGGGGCAATTCACGCCGCGTTGCCACCTTACCGTTCGGATAGACCACCGCCCAGCGTCGGTCCCCGACGATCCCAAAACCCTGAACCTTGACGGCCGCGTGATCCGTGCCGGTCAGACTTTTTACGGGATAGGTGGTGATGCGCGCCAGTCTCATTGTCCCCCCGAACAAATTTCAAGAACTGCCTCGTCCTAAACGATTCGGTATGAAAAGAGCAGTTGGCTCAAAAGACAGGCCGTTCCTCTGGATCAATCTTTTTGCGACAAAATGTCAAGACATGCCCGGACCAATCGCCTCGCGACGTTTTGACATGTATCAAGGATATAGGTTTTCCACCATTATATTCTATAAACCGAATATGATTAGGAGACCTGAAATGAAACCTTCACGCGCGGCCGATCATTACGTGCCCACGTATTTCCTCGCCTCCTTGGGTGCGGGGGGCCTCTCTGTCACCTTCTTTATGTATCTGATGTTCTGGGTGCCGCATCCGGGGCGTCCCGTTCCGGTGTTCGAGGACATTCTGGCGGCATGGGGCACCGGCAGCCTGCCAATGCGTCTGGGCCTTGCAGTGGCCATTGCGGGCATTGCCGTTTTCGTCTTTCTCAACCTCAAGCTGTTGATCTGGAACCTGAGCCAATACGCAGCGCTGAAGAAAACCGAGCGTTACACGCAATTGCGCAACTCCAACGCGGAATCCACGCTTTTGGCGATGCCTTTGGCGCTCGCCATGTCGGTGAACGGGCTGTTCATCGCGGGTCTGGTGTTCGTGCCAAACCTTTGGAGCATTGTGGAATATCTCTTTCCCTTCGCGATGATCGCATTTGGTGTCATCGGCTGGATCGCCCTGTCGATCATTGGCGATTTTCTGGGCCGCGTTTTGTCCAAAGGCGGCGTGTTCGATGTGACCTCGCACAACTCCTTCGCCCAGATGCTGCCGGCTTTCGCACTTTCGATGGTCGGCGTCGGTTTTGCCGCCCCTGCCGCCATGTCGCATGTGCCTTGGGTGGTCGCGGTCGCCCTCGTGCTCTCGACCTTCTTTGCTGTGGCCGCTTTGATCTATGCCCTTGTGGCACTGACCACAGCGTTCAACTCGATGCTGCATTACGGCACCCACGAAGAATCCGGCCCCACGCTTTTGATCGTGATCCCGATCGTGACGATCCTCTCGATCCTCTTCATGCGTCAAAACCATGGGTTGCACACCTTTGACGGCCATTCCGATCCGGCAAGCACAATGATGTTCCTCGCCCGCATGTTGTCGCTTCAGGTCGTCTTTCTGGGCCTCGGTCTCGTGGTGTTGAAACGTCAGGGCTATTTCAAGGATTTCGTCTTTGGGACGAAAACCTCGGCGGGTTCTTATGCGCTCGTATGTCCGGGGGTTGCGCTCTCTGTGCTGATCCAGTTCTTCGTGAATTCGGGTCTGGTGCAGGCCGGTGTGATTGCAAAGTTCAGCGTGACCTATTGGGGGATCACCGCCATCGCGATTGCGTTCCAAGTCGCCATGGTTGCCCTGGTGTTCCGTCTCAACGCGCAGCATTTTAGCCGCTCAGGCGCCGAGGCTGTGCCTGCGGAATAAGCCAGCTTCACACATTGAGCGCGCGTCATGGCCTCAACATGGCGCGCGTTTTTCATGAACGCATCTTTGCTTGCGACCCCGTCTCTGCATAGTACACTCGCCCCTCGTGGCCTCAGGCCCAAAGCGACAAAACGAGGTGCGGCAGCAGCATGATCTTTCATTTCGGACTCTTTCTAGGCTTCCAGCTGGTCGGCGAAATTCTCGCCCGGACGCTGTCCCTGAACCTCCCCGGCCCGGTCATCGGCATGATCCTCTTGGCCGCGCTTTTGTTGCTACACCCCCGCATCGGGCAGGCGATTGAGAAAACCGCCACCGGCTTTCTCTCGCATCTCTCGTTGCTCTTCGTGCCTGCGGGCGTCGGCGTGGTGCAATATCTCGATCAGATCTCCGACATCGGCCTGCCGCTTGCGACCGCCCTTGTCGGCTCCACGGTCCTCTCCATCGCAGCGGGAGCTTTGACCTTCAAATATGTGAACCGCTTAAGAGGCGTCCCCGACGAAACCCCGGAATGAATGAAATTCTCAACATCTGGAGCTACCTCTCCGAAGGGCCGCTGTTGTGGCTCACCGTCACGCTTTTCGCCTATCTCATCGGGCTGGGCTGTTTCAACCTGTCGGGCAATAAACCCGTGGTGAACCCCGTCTTGATCTCGATGATCCTGCTCTCCGCACTTTTGAAACTCACCGGCACCAGCTACGCGACCTATTTCGAGGGCGCGCAATTCGTGCATTTCATGTTGGGCCCGGCCACCGTCGCGCTCGCTGTGCCGCTTTGGCAGAACTGGCAGCGCGTCAAAGCCGCCGCCGTGCCGATGTTGGCCGCTTTGGTCGTGGGCGGCACCGTCTCCATGGCCTCGGCGGTCGCGATTGGGTACGCCTGCGGGTTGCGCGGCGAGCTGTTGCTCTCCTTGGTGCCCAAGGCCGCGACCTCTCCTGTCGCCATCGGCGTGTCCGAGGCCATCGGGGGCTTGCCGACCCTCACCGTGGCGCTGGTGCTGATCACCGGGGTCATTGGCGCGGTGGTGACCACGCCTTTGCTCAACGCCCTTCGCATCCGTGACTATCGCGGGCGCGGCTTTGCCACCGGAGTTGCGGCCCATGGCATCGGCACAGCGCGGGCCTTTCAGGTCCATGGCACGGCGGGGGCTTTCGCGGGCATCGGCATGGTGTTGAACGCCATCCTCACCGCCCTTGTCGCGCCGCTTTTTGTTCACCTGTTTTTCTAGGAGCCATCATGACCTTGAAGCTTCTCGGCATCTCCGGCGCTCTGCGCACGCAGTCGACCAACACCAAGCTCATGCACGAGGCTGTGCGCCTGTTTGGGCCCTGTGACTTCACTCGCGCCGATCTGCGCCTGCCGCTGTACGACGCGGATCTGGAGGCGGAAGGCATGCCCGAAGCGGTCACCACATTGGCGGAACAGATCAGAGACGCCGATGCCGTGGTGATCGCGACACCCGAATATAACAAGATGATCCCCGGCCTGTTGAAAAACGCGCTCGACTGGATCAGCCGCACGGGCATGAAGCCTTGGGAGTACAAACCCGTCGCGATCATGTCAGCGGCGGGAGGGCGCGCGGGCGGAGAGCGGTCGCAATATTCGCTGCGATGGGCAATGACGCCTTTCAACGCGCATATCCTGCAAGCGCCGGAGGTCTTGGTCGCGGACAGCTCGAACGCCTTCGACGACCAAGGGCGGCTCATCAATGAGCGCACGATTGCAGGGCTTGAAAAGCTGATGACAGCTTTGCGCGAGGCGGCTTCACAGCCGGTTTGAGACTTCGATCAGATTGCCATCCGGGTCACGCAGGTAGATCGACAGCAAAGGCCCTGTTGCGCCCGTGCGGCTGACCGGGCCTTCTTCGACGCTAATGCCAATGCCCTCGAGATGCCGCATCCAATCGGCGACAGGCATTTCGGTCAGAAAACACAGGTCCCCCGAACCGGCCTGCACATGGGCCGCTTTCGGCTCGAACTCGCTCCCGAGCTGATGCAGGTTGATTTTCTGAGCCCCGAATGTGAGCGCATAACGCGTCGTGCCATCGGCGGGATGAAAGGTCTCGACCTCCATCCCCAGCGCCTCGGTATAAAACGCCACGGTTGCCGGAATATCGGTCACGGTCAGAACGAGATGATCGAGAGAGGTCACTTTCATAGACTCGCCTCCACGCGGAAATCCTCAGGAATAGCGTCGCGCCCCTCCAGCACGAGGTCAATCAAAACCTGCGCCGCGAGCGGTGCCATGCCGTAGCCGATCTTGAACCCGCCATTGGCGATGAAATGTCCGGCACGGTCGGGCCAGGCGCCCAGCATCGGCGCACGGGATTTGGCGCGCGGTCGCACCCCGGCCCAGCGCCTGAGTTCCTTCACATCCGCCAGCATCGGCACCGCCGCAATCGCCCGTTCCAAAAGCGCGTCGCATTGGTCGTCGGTCGTCTCGGGACTGTCGAAATCCCGCTCGGACGTCGACCCGATTGCCGTCGTGCCATCCGCGTGCGGAATGACATGCAGGCTCTCGCCATAAAGCTGCGGCGCCTCTGGCAGCGACAGGTCGAGCAGGATCGCCTGCCCTTTCACGCCATTGCCGACCTCTTTGCCAAAGGCCTCATTAAGCGCTTTCAGCCCCCACCAGCCCGAGGCATGGATCACCGCGCCCTCCTGCGACCCTTCGCACACGACCTCACCGCCCAGCGCCGTGATCGCGGCGGCCAGCGCCTGACACGCCCGCCACGGGTTCAGCCGAGCGGAAAGCGTGTCGTGGATGAGATAGCCGGTTGGGCTGAGCGGTGCCCAATATCCGGTCTCGCCCTGTGCCACGACACGCCACTCGGCCTTGCCTTGCCACAGGTCTGTCGCCTGATCTTCACGTTCACGGGCCAGTTGCAACTGACGCTCATCTTTGATCGCCTGCACCCGCCCCAGATTGCCATAGCCCGAGGACACGCCGCCTGTCGCCTCAACCTCCGGCCAATGTGCGCGCGCCAGTATCAGGCTCTGAAACTGAAACTCTTTCTTGGCATTCCAACGTTCCGGTGTGTGCGGCGCCAGCGCGCCGACGATCCCACCGGACGAGCCATGCCCGACACCGTAAGGGTCGATCACCCGCACCTTCGCGCCGCGCTTCGCCGCCTCATATCCGCAGGACAGCCCAAAGGCGCCAGCGCCATAGATCGTGATTTCTGCTCTGCCCATCTGCGTTTTTACCCGTTGCAAGTGATCCCGGCCCAAAGCATGGTCTGCCAGACCCGCCCTCTCATAAGCCATCCCATGACAAACAACCAGACGGGCGCCCAGCCCGGCGACCAGACCGCGAACATCGAATGGCGCGACGGGAAAATCCCCGTTTCGACGCAGTTCGACGACCCTTATTTCTCACTCGGCAACGGGTTGGAGGAAACGCGACATGTTTTCCTGTCGGGCAATGATCTGCCCGCGCGCTTGCGGGACGGGTTTCATGTGGCGGAACTGGGCTTTGGCACCGGGCTCAACATGTTGGCTTTGGCGCTCATGTGGGACGGGCCCGGCGTGGTGCGGTTCACCTCGTTCGAGGCCTTCCCGATGGAGACTGCCGACATTCACACGGCGCTCGACGCATTCCCCGAAGCCGCCACGATTGCCGGGCCGTTTCTCGACGCCTGGGCGCAGGGGCTCCGGCAATTCCGACTGGGCCAGGTCGCGGTGGATGTGAAAATCGGCGATGCGCGTGAGACACTTGCCGCTTGGGACGGTCAGGCTGACGCCTGGTTCCTCGACGGGTTTTCGCCCGCCAAGAACCCTGAACTTTGGGGCGAGGAGCTGATGCGTGAGGTTGGACGTCACACCGCACAGGGCGGCACCTTCGCGACCTACACGGCGGCGGGACATGTACGTCAGAAACTGACCGACGCCGGTTTTACCGTCGAACGCATCCCCGGTTTTGGCCGCAAACGCCACATGAGCAGGGGCACTAAATCATGAGCCGCGACAACGCCACGCTGGGCACCCTTTTGATGATCGGCGCCACCTTCATCTTTGCGATGCAGGACGGCATCTCGCGGCATCTGGCGGGCGATTACAACGTCTTCATGATCGTGATGATCCGCTACTGGGCCTTTGCCGCTTTCGTCGTCGCCCTGTCGATGCGCCAGGGCGGGATTGCCAAAGCCCTGCGCTCCGAGCGTCCGAAATTACAGTTCTTTCGCGGCGCGCTTTTGGCCTTTGAAATCCTGGTCATGGTCACCGCTTTCGTGCGGATGGGATTGGTCGATGGGCCCGCGATTTTCTCGGTTTACCCCTTGCTGATCACGGCCCTCTCCGGTCCCATTCTGGGCGAGCGGATCGGCTGGCGGCGCTGGCTTTTGGTCGCGGTCGGTTTTATCGGCATCCTGATCATCATCCGCCCCGGCAGCGGTGTGTTTTCCTTCAATGCCATTTTCCCGATGGCCTCTGCTCTGGGCTTTGCGCTCTACGGGTTGCTCAATCGCTATGTGTCGCGCTTCGATGGATCGAATGTCACCTTCTTCTACACGGGCATTTCCGGCATGATCGTCACATCCCTGATCGGCGCTTGGTATTGGGAACCGATGCTGCCCTCGGACTGGCTTTGGATGGCTCTCTTGTGCGTCACCTCGATCACCGGGCATTACATGTTGATCAGGGCCTATGAGCTGTCCGAGGCTTCGGCGATTCAACCCTTTGCCTATCTGCAACTGCCGTTTTCCGCCGTCTTGGGCATTCTGGTGTTCGGCGATGTGATCCGGGCCAATGTGGTGATCGGGGCCACCATTGTCGTCGGCGCCGGGGTGTTCACCTTTCTGCGCGCACAGCAAGTCGCCCGCCGCACACGGTTAAGATCTCGTTAAAGACTATGACAGTCTCCGGCGCCTTTTGTGACAGTGCGTTAAGGGTTTGCCATCGAAATATGACAGGCTGTTAACCTTAACGACCTTAACCTCAACGACCTGACAGCATGTCCATCATATGGACGGGCCCCGTTTCTCCGTGCAGTCGCGCACGATAGACAGGGATACTCTCCGCGACGCGCATGACGTAATTCTGGGTCTCGCGAAACGGCAGGTGTTCGATCCAATCCACGGGGTCCACTTCGCCCGTGCGCGGGTCGCCGTAGCGTTTGATCCAATCCCGCGCCCGCGTCGGACCCGCGTTATAGCCCACGGCGACGAGCGGGATGTTGTCGCCGAACTCTTCGATCAATTGCGCCAGATAGGCCGAGCCCAACCGCGTGTTGATGATCGGGTCGAACAGCAAGCTGTCGGAATAGTTTTCAATCCCGACCTTTTCCGCCATCGCCTCACCCGTGCGCGGCATGAGCTGCATCAGTCCGCGCGCCCCGACATGCGACTGCGCCATCGGGTAGAATTCGCTTTCGCGGCGAGCAATCGCCATCGCCAGCTCCGGCTCCACCGGCAAATCGGCCTCAGCCAAAGCGTGCAGCGGGTAGTAGGCCCGGTTCAACACGATCCCCTGATCGGCGGCGAATTTCGCCACGAGAACAGCCAGATAAGCATCGTGATCAAGTGCCAGATCGCCCAGTTGACCAAGCTCTTGGGGGCTGAGGCTTTCGCCCAGATGTCGCAGGAAGCGCGCCGCAAGCGGCGTCTCCCCGGCCTCTTCCAACAAAAGCGCGGCTTTCAAAACCGAAGAGCCCATGAAAGCCGCCTGTTTGTAATCGGCAAAGCGCATTTCCCCGGTCAGCGCCGGATCGAGCGGCAGGCCGATCTTTTCCGCCGACAACAACCCGTAAAACGCGGTCTGGAACTGCGCCCCAAAGGCATAAGCCGCCGCCGCATCGTCGCGGGCGCCCATGGCCTCAAGCGCGCGGCCCTCCCAATAGCCTGCGCGGCCCAGTGAGATCGGCGTGCCGACCGCCATGCGGAAACGATTGAAATGATCCAATGCCAGCCCGGCGTCATCGAGGTAACGCAGCGCGATATAGCCCGACAGCCATTCGAGATCGGCGTAGTGATCCTGCTCGGGCGCAAGCCCATGACGCGCAGCGACAGAATAGGCGATCTTGCCCTTGCCATCGCGCATCATCTGCCGCGCCAACATACGGCGGCGGTTGCCCCATTCGACAGGCTCGCCCAGACCCTCTGCGGTAGAATGTTGCAGCAAAAGCGTGGTGGCGTCTTCGTTGCGCCCCCGCCGCACCCGCCATTCGAACCGGGCATGGGCCAGGATCGGATGATCCGCCAAAGCGGCGGGCACCGCGGAGATTGCGTCATCGACGCCTGCTTCGTCCTTGACCAGTTTTCGCGCCGCCACGATGAGTTTGTCCCAGCCGGTCGGCAGGTTCGGCACCATCCGCAAGGCGTCCTCGAACCGCTCCCGCCACAACAGCATCTCGGCACGCGCCACATGATGTTTCGTCAGAATCGATCCATAGCGCGACAACAGGATCGTTTCCTCCTCGGCCCCCATCGGCAGGGTGTTCCAGGTCAGCACCGCCTGCGCCTGCGCATCCGCCGACATGTTCCGCGCCTCAAAGGCCGAGATCAATCGCAGCGCGCCGCGACCGGTTTGCGGCGGATAGGCCGTCAGGTAATCGGTGACCTCCTTGGGGTCGGCGTCCGTTGGGATCACCGCCTCGCCTTTTTCCGCCAAAAGCGGCAGGCCCGGCCAATCCGCGTTGCGTTTCAGAAAATCGCGGTACGCCTCGAATGTGCCACGGCCCGCGCGCAAAGAATGCCATTCGATGATGTCACGCCCGACGCCTTGGGCCTCCTGACGGGCCAGATCCCAATCGCCTTGGGCGCGCGCCTCATAGGCCCGCGTCAGCGCATCCGATTCGGGAGACGCGGCCATGGAAAATGGAGAAAGAAAAGCGAATACAAAAGCATAGACTGCTTTTGCGGAGGGCGTTTTGGGCATGATCTGGTCTTGTTCTTATGAGAGCTGCTCTGGTCTTGCAGACCAAAGTAACGGCTTCGAAATATGCGGCAACACAGATTCTTGTGAACGGGCGCGAAGGCGGCTAGTTTCCGCCGGACCTTTCAAGGCCGACTCAGGCCCATCGACCAAGAGAAACGAAAAGGAGCGTACGATGTTCAAAGGATCCATTCCTGCACTGGTGACGCCGTTTAAGAACGGCGAGCTGGATGTCGATACGCTCAAACGTCTGGTCGAGTGGCATATTGAAGAAGGCTCTGCGGGCCTCGTTCCCGTCGGCACCACCGGCGAAAGCCCGACGCTCAGCCATGCCGAGCATGAAAAAGTGATCGAGATCGTGGTGGAGACCGCCGCCGGTCGTGTGCCGGTCATCGCAGGCGCAGGCTCGAACAACACCCAAGAGGGCATTCGCCTGATCAAACATGCAGCGAAAGTGGGGGCAGATGCGGCGCTGGTCGTGACGCCCTATTACAACAAGCCGACGCAAAAAGGCCTGATCGCGCATTTCTCCGCGATGCATGACGCCGCCGAATTGCCGATCGTGATTTACAACATTCCGGGCCGTTCGGTGATCGACATGACCACGGACACGATGGCGCAGCTGTCGAAACTGCCGCGCATCGTGGGCGTCAAGGATGCCACCGGCGATCTGTCCCGCGTGCCGAAAACCCGCATGGCCTGTGGGCCGGAGTTCTGTCAGCTTTCGGGCGAAGATGCGACCGCGCTGGGTTTCAACGCCCATGGCGGTGTCGGCTGTATCTCCGTCACGGCCAACGTCGCGCCGAAACTGTGCGCCGAGATGCAGGCCGCCTGCGCGCTTGGCGATTACGCGAAAGCGCTGCGGATCACGGATAAACTGATGCCGCTGCATCTGGCGATTTTCATGGAGCCGGGTGTGTCCGGTGCGAAATATGCGATGTCGCTTCTGGGGCTGTGCTCCGACGACGTGCGCCTGCCGTTGACACCTTTGTCCAACGACACCAAGGCCGCGATCAAATCGGCGATGGAGCATGCTGGCCTGCTCTAAGGTTCGGACAGATCGGCTTTGAGAAAGGGCTCCGTTCGGGGCCCTTTTTTTATCGTGAATGCCGACTTTCCAACTGGTTGCGCCGCACATGGCGCAGCACCTCCATCAAGAGCGCAGTCATCATCCCGATGTTCAAAAGCCCGTTCGTCGCGGCAAACCCGCCAAGCAAACGCCAATTTTCAGGCAGCAACAAATCGCCAAACCCAAGCGTCGTGAAGGCCACAAGCGAGAAATACAAAGCCTCCTCGAAATGCGCGAAGAGACCGAAGAGGCGAAAGGCAATGGCCCAGATCCAGACCCCCGCCGTAATCATCCACAAGACCGCAATCACCGCGCCAAAGAGCACCACCGCAAGCTTCGGCCGATGCGGTTCGCGGATCAGCCAACCATGCGCGCGCTGAAGCGTCAGCTCCATGACCAGAAACCCCAAGGCGGCCACAAAGACCGACAGGAGGATCAGGGTTGAGCCGACAAAAATCTGGATGAACATAGGCGCCTCGAAGAGATTTCCGCATATTTTGCCAAGATTCCAGACACGGGGCCAGTGGACAGATCGTCCACAAACACCTATCTGAGCACACATCATGGCCAAGAAAAAACAAACGCCCGAAGAAAAGAACTATAAGGTCATCGCCGAAAACCGGCGGGCCCGCTACGACTATGCCATCGAGGATGACATTGAATGCGGGATCGTGCTCACCGGCTCCGAGGTCAAATCTCTGCGCACCGGCCAGTCGAACATTGCCGAAAGCTATGCCTCGGTCGACGACGGCGAGCTTTGGCTGACGAATTCGTACATCGCGCCTTACGAGCAGGCGATGTTCCCGCATGAGGAACGCCGCAAACGCAAGCTTTTGGTGTCGAAACGCGAACTCTCGAAACTCTGGCAAGCAACGGGACGCGAGGGCATGACGCTTGTGCCTTTGGTGATGTATTTCAACCATAAAGGCCGGGTCAAAATCAAACTCGGCATCGCCAAGGGTAAGAAAACCGTCGACAAACGTCAGACGGAGGCCAAGCGCGATTGGGGCCGCCAGAAACAGCGCCTGCTGCGCCACGGCGGCTGAATTTTCACGTCCCCGCCCTCTCACCGTTACTTTATTGCGCCGCAAGCCGGATGTGCGGCGGGCGATGCTTGCACGCGCCTTGAGAGAGCGCTAAGGCAGAAGCCGAAAGCGCAGCATAAGGTCTGATCATGCCCTATAGCGATCCCAAAACGCTCGTCTCGACCGACTGGCTTGCCGAGCATCTGAAAGCGCCAGAGCTTCGCCTCATCGACGCCAGTTGGTACATGCCGGCGGATGAGCGCGATTGTCTCGATGAGTATGAGCGCGAACACATTCCCGGTGCTCGGTTTGTCGACATTGACGAGGTGGCCGACCTGCGGTCTGACTTGCCGCATATGTTGCCGCCCGTCGAGAAATTCATGTCCCGGATGCGCGCGCTTGGTATTGGCGACGGGCATCAGGTGGTGGTCTATGACACCTCCGGCATGTTCTCCGCGCCGCGCGTGTGGTGGATGTTCAAATATTTCGGCCAGGACAATGTCGCCGTTCTGGATGGCGGCCTGCCGAAATGGAAGGCCGAGGGGCATCCCGTCACCGATCAGCCGCCGACCATTCGCGACCGCCATATGATCACAGAGATTCGCCCCGAATTGGTGCGCGACGTGACGCAGGTCGCGGCTTCGGCCAAGCTCGGGGATTACGTGATCATCGACGCGCGCTCGCGTGGGCGGTTCCGTGGCGAAGAGCCCGAACCCCGTCCGGGTCTCGCCTCCGGTCACATTCCGAATTCTCGCAATGTGCCGTTCCAAGAGGTGCTGAACCCCGACGGGACGATGAAATCCAACGACGAGCTGCGCGCCATTTTCGAGGCTGCGGGCGTCGATTTGAACAAACCGGCCATCACCACCTGCGGGTCAGGGGCGAGTGCCGCAATCTTGGGCCTCGCGCTCACCCGTCTTGGCGTGCCGTTCTCGCTTTACGACGGATCCTGGGCGGAATGGGGCATGTATGGCGACCTGAAAGTCGCGACTGGAGACGCGTAATGCTGAGCAATCTGAAACCCCAACCGGCGGATAAAATCCTCGAACTCATGGCGCTGTATCAAAACGATCCGCGCGACACGAAGATCGACCTGGGCGTCGGCATCTACAAGAATGCCGAGGGTGAGACCCCGGTGATGCGTGCGATCAAAGCGGCCGAAAAGCAGCTTTGGGAGGTCGAGACCACCAAGAAATACACAGCACTTTCCGGCGATCCGGCCTTTGGCGCGGCGATCAAGACGCTGGTGCTGGGCGACAGCGTGGATCATTCTCGCGTTGGCGCCATTGCGACGCCAGGCGGCACGGGTGCTGTACGTCAGGCGCTTGAGCTGGCCAAGCTGGTCGATCCCGAGACCACGATCTGGACCTCGAACCCGACCTGGCCGAACCACGTCTCGATCATCAAGTTTATGGGTCTGAACCACGCCGAATACGCCTATTTCGACGAGGCCTCCTGTACCGTCGATTTCGACGCAATGATGGAAAGCCTCAAGGCGGTGAAAGCGGGCGATGTGGTCTTGCTGCATGGCTGCTGTCACAACCCGACCGGTGCGAACCTGACGCTGGAGCAATACGGCCTTGTCGCCGATCTGATCGCCGAGAAAGGCGCCATTGCTCTGGTAGACATCGCTTATCAGGGCTTTGGTGACGGACTTGAAGAAGACGCGGCGGCGACCCGTCTTTTGGCCTCCAAACTGCCGGAGCTTCTGATCGCGTCGTCGTGTTCGAAAAACTTCGGCATCTACCGCGAGCGCACCGGCTGCCTCATGGCGATCTCCGAGACAGCCGAGCAAACGCCCGTGACCCAGGGCACGCTCAACTTTTTGAACCGTCAAAACTATTCCTTCCCGCCGGATCACGGCGCGCGTCTGGTGACGATGATCCTCACCGACGAGGCTCTCAAAGCCGACTGGATGGCGGAATTGGAAGAGGTGCGTCTGGGCATGTTGGGCCTGCGCCAGCAGCTCTCTGATGAACTCAAGCGCCTGACCAATTCGGATCGCTTCGACTTTATCGCCCGTCACCGTGGGATGTTCTCCCGCATCGGCGCGACGCCCGAAGAGGTGCTGAAAATCCGTGAGGACTTCGGCATCTACATGGTGGGCGACTCGCGGATGAACATCGCCGGGCTGAACGCAGAGACGGTGCCGCTTCTGGCCGAGGCCGTGGCGAAGACCTGCAAATAAGCACGCGTGAAATCCACGGATCAAAAGCGCGCCGAGGCGCGCTTTTTTCGTGCTAGTTTGAAGATGTCGCATCCAACGATGGGCGCGTCACAAAAAGATGACTTTAAAATATATCTTATTCGCATATGTCTATGCACAAATAAACCTCCAGAGGAAACGCTATGAAAACCGAAACCGTAGATGGGCTGAGCTTTGAAACATGGACCGTGGATGAGGTGGCAAACGCTTTTGATGCCAATGAGATCGCCCTGATCGACGTGCGCACCCCGCAAGAATACGCGTTCGAGCATATCCCCGGCGCGCTCCTCTTGCCGCTGTCCTTCTTCTCCGCCGAAAAGCTGCCGTCGCAGGAGGGCAAGCGCATCGTGTTCCACTGCGGTTCGGGGGTGCGTTCGGGTAAAGTGGCCGCCGCCTGTGCCGCTGCGGGCATCAGCCCGGTGGCCCATATGGAAGGTGGCTTTGGTGCCTGGAAAACCGCCGGCAAGGCCTATACCGGCACCGACATGGCGACCGGCGCACCGAAGTCCGTGCCCGCCACCTAAATGACCTCAAAAGGGCGCCTCAGGGCGCCCTTTTCAACTCGGGAAGGCCTTCGCCATTTCCCGGTCAAACTCGGCCCAACTCACCGTCGCCTTGTTCCCGGCATAGCCGTGATAATGCGACTTGCCCGACGAGGTCGGCAGACCGGCCCAGATTTTGGCCAGATTGTTCATGAACTGATGCCGGGTGATCTGCCCCGCGCGCAGCTCGTAAATCCCCGCATCCGCCAGCAAGATATTGGCCAGCTGGTCCTGCACTGCAGGAGTGAAAATCACCTCCGGCCCCAGGTCCAGTTCGCTCACCAGACGCCCCAGTGTCGAGGGGATGAATTGGTAATAGCCAATGGCATGCGGCTGGCCCGGCGTATCCTCGATCCAATGGAAAATCTCGCCCAGCGACATCTGCGACGGTTTCTTGCCCGGCTTGCGCTTGGCCCCATGTTGCACGGCGTCATAGCCATCGCGCGGACTTTCGGCGCGTCCGATCATGGCGCGGATCAGAGCAATATCGGCGGGCGCCCTTGAGAGCTGTCGGATTTTGGCGCGAGCTTCGGGACGCGGCGCTAAGGGTTCGAAAAAACTGCCCTCGGCGCGTCCGGCAAAGAGGCTTGGCCCCATGGCCGTGGCGCCGCCAAGGGACGCATTGACCAAAGGCTGAGGTGCCGTTGCGATCAGGGGCTGACGTTCCAAATCCCAACCCTGCCCACTGGGCCGCAAAAGCGACAGGGGCTCAGCCGCCAGCACATATGGCCAGAGCAACAGGATAAAAAGAAGACCGCACTTCTTGCGCAACATCGAGACCTCGGGGGTTCTGAAACTCGACATCAGGCATAGGGCGTCATGGTTGAGAAATGGTTTCCAACACAGAAAAAGCCCGGGCGGTTGCGCGCCCGGGCTCAGGATATTCAGACTGAGGAAGGGATCAGCCTTTGTAGAATTCCGGGTAGGCTTCCATGCCCAGCTCGGCTTTGTCGAGGCCCATCATCTCTTCTTCTTCGGAGACGCGGATGCCCATGACGGCCTTCAGGATGAACCACACGATGCCGGAGACAACGAAGGTGAACACACCGACCACGGCGATACCGTAGAGCTGAGTGCCGATGGAGGCGTCGGAGTTGGTGAAGACAACAGCGATGGTGCCCCAGATGCCGCAGATCAGGTGGACCGGGATCGCACCGACAACGTCATCGATTTTCAGCTTGTCGAGGAACGGCACAGCGAAGACCACGATCACGCCGCCGACCATACCGATCAGGGTGGCTGCACCCAGGGTCGGGGTGAGCGGTTCAGCGGTGATGGACACGAGGCCAGCCAGAGCGCCGTTGAGCACCATGGTCAGATCGACTTTGCCGTAGACCAGCTGGGTCACGATCAGAGCGGCGATCGCACCACCGGCAGCTGCGGTGTTGGTGTTGGCGAAGATACGGGACACGTCAGCCACGTCACCCACGGAGCCCATAGCGAGCTGGGAACCGCCGTTGAAGCCGAACCAACCGAGCCACAGGATGAACGTACCCAGAGTGGCGAGCGTCAGGTTGGAGCCCGGGAAAGCAGTGACTTTGCCGTCTTTGTATTTGCCGATACGCGGGCCGAGGATGAGAGCGCCAGCCAGAGCAGCCCAGCCACCTACGGAGTGCACAACGGTGGAACCGGCGAAGTCGAGGAACCCAGCTTCGTCGAGGAAACCGCCGCCCCATTTCCAGGAGGCAGAAATCGGGTAGATGATGGAGGTCAGGATGATCGTGAAGATCAGGAACGGCCACAGTTTGATGCGCTCAGCAAGCGTACCGGACACGATGGAGGCGGTCGCACCACAGAACATCAGCTGGAAGAAGAAGTCGGAGCCGGTGGAGGCGTAGGAGTAGTCGTCCACAGCATCGGCGGTCACACCAACGGCTTCAAGCACGCCCGGGCCGAAGACGCCGGAGAGGATGCCATCAACCGACCAGGTGCCCAGCGGGTACATCAGGTTATAGCCGATCAGGTAGTAGAAGATCGAGGCGAGGCCAAAGAGGGCCACGTTTTTGGTGAGCTGCATCGCAACGTTCTTGGAACGCACGAGGCCCGCTTCGAGCATGGCAAAACCAGCGGCCATGAAGAACACGAGGAAGCCGCCCACAAGGAACAGCACGGTGTTCATGATAAAGACGACATCGGTCGGCACGGCGGCAGCAACGGCCTCTTCAGCGTCCTGCGCAAAGGCCATAAGCGGCATCGCGGTCGCGAGCGCAGTGGCCGGAATGAGCTTGGTGAGTTTCATAGGTTTCAGTCCCTTTCGTCTCGGGTATGCGCGATTAGATCGCGTCGTCGTTGGTCTCGCCGGTACGGACGCGCGTCGCGCCTTCCACGTCGAGGACAAAAATCTTGCCGTCGCCGATCTTGTCGGTCTTGGCGGTGGTTGCGATGGTTTCGACAACTTGCTCAGCCATGGCATCGGCCACGACGATCTCAAGTTTCACCTTCGGCACGAAATTCACGGCGTATTCCGCACCGCGGTAGATCTCGGTGTGACCGGACTGAGAGCCAAAGCCCTTGATCTCCGTCACCATCATGCCCCGAACGCCGATCCCGGTCAGCGCTTCGCGGACTTCTTCAAGCTTGAACGGCTTGATTGCAGCAATAATGAGTTTCACGTTTTTCCCCTTCCGTTTGAGCGGGTGGCGCCACTGCTGGTGCGACCACGGCTCAGCAAAACGACGTTAAGAGTTCCTTCACAAGCGATGGGACTGCCTGTCGTGAGTCATTTTCAAGCACTTGCGCCTAAAAATTATACATTTTGTGCAACGCGTCTAAAAAATATGCAGAAAATAAAGACGTGAGCGCGACTCGTTTCCCCTCAACATTCGCGCCTCGACTGATTAGAGTCCCCTGCAATCAAAACCTGGCAAAAATCGAGCAAAAGACATGACAGGATCCAATGGCGGAAAGCGCAAACTGGTCGCAGAGCGCCGCTATCCCAATAGCGCAAAAGCCGCGAAAAAGCCGAAAAAAAAGGCGAAATCGCTGCTGACCCGCAAGAAAGCCGCACCGCGCAAAGCCAAACGGGCGTCGACCCGCAAACAGTCGTCGAATCCGATCGTGCGTCTGGTGAGCGGGATTTTGCGCTGGGTCGGGCGGTTGATCTGGCTGACGGTCTCGCGCGGCGCCCTGGCCTTTGCCGTCGTTTTGGGCATTGCCGTTTTTTACATCTATTCCACTTTGCCGCCTTACTCGGAGTTGCTGGATGGTCGGGCGCGCGGCTCTGTCACGCTGCTGGATCGCAACAGCTCGGTCTTTGCCTGGCGCGGCGAGCAATTCGGTGGACAGATAACGGCAGACACAGTCTCGCCCCATCTCAAGAACGCCATCGTCGCGACAGAGGACAAACGCTTCTATCGGCATTTCGGCGTTTCGCCGCGTGGCGTGGCCTCGGCCGTCAAGATCAACCTTTCCGAAGGTCGCGGCCCCCTGTCGGGCCATGGCGGCTCGACCCTGACGCAGCAGACCGCAAAGCTTCTGTGCCTTGGCGTGCCCTATGACCCGGAAAAATGGAAGAACCAGACAGAATACGAGGCCGATTGCCGCGAAGGCTCAATCGCGCGCAAGGCCAAGGAGGCCGTCTATGCGATGGCGATGGAGGCGCGTTATTCCAAAGATGAGATTCTGTCGATCTACATGAACCGCGCCTATCTCGGCGCCGGGGCCAATGGGTTCGAGGCCGCCGCACAGCGCTATTTCGGCAAATCCGCCGCCGAGGTGACTGTGGCCGAGGCCGCGATGCTCGCCGGTCTTTTGACCGCGCCGACGCGTTATGCGCCGACGAACAACCTGCAACGATCGCAAGAACGTGCGGGCATCGTTTTGCTGTTGATGAACCAACAGGGGTACATCACCGACGAGGAACGCGCCTATGCCAAGGCCCATCCCGCCGAGCTGTCGGAAACCGCAGAGAAACGCGCAGGCGGCTATTTCGCCGATTGGGTGATGGGCGCTGGCCCGGATTTCCTGACCCGTGACACGACCGAAGACGTGGTGATCGAAACCACCTTTGACCAGCGCATCCAAAGCGCCGCAGAAGAGGCGCTGACCTGGATTTTCGAAAACAAGGTGCGTGAGGGTTCCGAGGCGCAGGCCGCCATCGTGGTAATGTCCGCCGACGGCGCTGTCCGTGCGATGGTGGGCGGGCGCAAGCTCAAGGTCTCGGGCGCCTTCAACCGTGCGACACAGGCGAAACGCCAACCGGGGTCGTCGTTCAAACCCTTCGTCTATGCGACAGCTCTGGACATGGGCTGGTCCTATGACGATCCGATCATGGATGAACCGATCACGCTCAACATTCCCGGTTCCGGCCCCTGGTCTCCCCAGAACTACGATCGCAAATTCCACGGCCTCGTGACCGTCACAGATGCACTGAAGCACAGCTACAACATCCCGGCGGTCGAGCTGGCGATGGATGCCGGGCTTGAAAATGTCCGCACCGTGGCCTCGATGTTCGGCATCGAGAGCGACCTGGCACAGGGTCCCGCGCTGGCGCTTGGTGTGTCGGAGACCACGCTTTTGGAAATGACTGGCGCTTATGCCGGCATTCTCAACGGCGGCTCTTCGGTGACGCCCTACGGGTTGAAATCCCTGCGGCTCAAAGGCGACAACACGGCCCTGATGGGGCAAGAGGGCGGGCTTGGCGAGCGTGTCATCACGCCGGACAGCGCGCAGCAGCTCATCTATATGATGTATAACGCGGTCCAAGGCGGCACCGGCGGGCGGGCGCAAATCCCGGGCTATGAGGTGGCGGGCAAAACCGGCACGACGCAGGCCGCGCGCGATGCGTGGTTCATGGGCTTTACCGCCGATTACGTCGCGGGCGTCTGGATGGGGTACGATGACAACTCGCCTCTGACTGGCGTGACAGGTGGCGGTCTTCCGGCCGAGATTTGGCAACGGACCATGGCACAAGTGCAAGAGGGCATGGAGCCGAAACCGCTACCGATGATCCGCCCCGCAAGCCCGCCGACAGTGCAGCCAGTGCAACCTTCCGGCAACGGTCAACGCGGCAACAACAAGGCGGACAATGTGTTGATCGACCTGTTGGGCGCGATCTTTGGCGATGGCAACTGAGGGCGGTCTACACCCACCAAAGCGCTCAAAAACAAAGGGCTGCGGTTCGATCCGCAGCCCTATTACTTTGTCAAAGGGTCGAAACGCTTAGCGCAGCGCCGCGGTCAAGGCGTCAATATTACCACCGGCCCTGTCGAGCATGGCGCCGATCTCGGCACGTTCGGATTTCAGCAGAGAAATCCCCTCGATCTGCAGGTCGATGAATTTGTCCGCCTTGTCATGCACGATGAAAGAGATCGCGAACGGCGGTTCTCCCCGCAGGATGGCGGTGCAACGCACGTCATAGATCGAATTGACCTGCTGCGTGCTGTTGACCTGGACCTTACCGCCAATGAATTCGCGGAAGCGCGAGCCGTATTTGCGGGCGATATAGGTCTGGAACGCTTTGGTGAAGGCGTTGAGTTGCCCAGAGGAGGCCTGACGCGCAGGCGGGCCAAGCACCGAGCGCGCGATGTTCGGCATATCGGCATAGCGCACCAGCACGCGCTCGAAATCCACATACATGGCGGCTTCGGATTTGCCCGAATTGATGATGCCGTTGATGTCATCCACGGCCTTGCCGATCAGCGCCTCCGCCTGAGACGACGAAAAGGCCAGCGCGGCCTTCGGCAGGATCAGGGACGCGCCCAGAGCGGCGAGAACCGACCGGCGCGAAAAAGTGAAATCACTCATAGAAGTCCTCGTACATATCATAGGGGGTTGCACCCTGATCCGTCGCCTCGGCCCCGGCCACGATCGGGGATCCCAACTCGTAGCGACGGTTGTCGAGGTAAGTCAGACGCATCTGGGCATAGCTGTCAGCGCTGTCGTAAATCACAGTTTCATAGAGATCGGAGTAACGATAGCGTGTGTCCGCAAGGTCGGCGACTTTCAGACCGGTCTTGTAGCTTTTCTCCGGGTTGCCCAAGAGGTTGCCGACGGGATCGAGGGCAATATCGACCAGAAGCCCGATGGAATCACGCTCCGTCGAAGGGCCATAGAGCGGCAGGACGACATAGGCGCCTTCGCCCACACCCCAGGTGTAAAGCGTCTCGCCAAAGTCTGCATCGCGCTCCTCAAGCCCCATTTCGGTGGCCGGATCGAAAAGCCCCCCGATCCCGACCGTGGCGTTCACCGCGAAACGCGCCGTGTTGTGCAGAGCATCGCCAAAGCGCAGTTGCAACACGTCATTCACAACGGTACCCGGAATGCCCAACGTGTCGGACACATTCGAGAACCCTTTGCGCAGGGGATCGGGCACCACCGTGCCATAGGCCGTCGACACCGGTTTGATCACCGCCTTGTCGAGCGCGATGTTGGTGTCATGCCAGCCGCGGTTCACCTCCTCATAAGGATCGGCAATCCCGTCCGGTCCCGGCGTGGCACAACCGGCCAGAACGGCAAGACCCAAAACAGCGGCGAGGGAGGGCAGAGCCCGTCTCGGAAGAGATGAAAACATGGCAGCAGACCTTCGGGCTAAGGCATCAAGTCAAATCGGGCAGGAACAGGTGACAGGAGTCATCCCCATGGCTATACCGCCAGATAGTATTCCTGATACGGAAGCCCAATATTAACATGCACTCTGATATTTATTCTGTGACATTGTTTCAACAGATCGCTTCTGGTCCACGCCATATGCGACAGGCATATATGCCATATCAGACAAGACCGGGTAAGACACCGACATGACACAGGAAGACATTCGCCTCGGGCAAAGAGAGCTTGCCAATGCGCGACGCGAATCGCGTGGCCTGTTTTGGGCATCCGGTCTTTTTTCCATTTGCATCAACATGTTGATGCTAACCGGGCCGCTGTTCATGTTGCAGGTCTATGACCGGGTTCTGGGCTCGGGGTCCGAGGCAACCCTTGTCGCCCTGTTCTCCGTCGTCGCCTTTCTCTATCTGATGATGGGCCTTCTGGATGGCACGCGGGCGCACATCCTGTCCCGCATCGCCGCACGGTTTCAGACCCGGCTTGAGGATCGCGTCTTTCACGCCTCCATGGCGCAGGCCGCCCGCAGCCCGCGCGAAAACGGCAAGACACGGGGCATGGACAACCTCACCGCGATTCGCCGCTTTTTCGGCTCGCCCGCTCTGGCCGCTTTGTTCGACCTGCCTTTCACGCCGCTCTTTCTCTTCGGCATTGCCCTGTTTCATCCCTACCTCGGCATTCTCGCCGTGCTGGGCGGTGCCATTCTGGTCGCCATCGCCTTGCTGCACCGTTCCGCCGCAAAACCCATGCAAGAGGCCGTCATCCATGCCGAAAGTGCAGCCGCGCAAACCGCAAGCCGAATGACAAGCTCGGCGGAGGCGCTGGCCGCATTGGGGATGAAAGAAGCCGCCTATCGCCGCTGGCTCAAACTGCGCGAGATCGCTTTGGATAAAACCGTTGCGAGCGAAGATACCACCCACGGCTTCACAGCCACCTCGCGCGCGCTGCGCCTGTTTCTACAATCCTCCATGCTTGCGCTCGGTGCCTGGCTGGTGCTGGAACGTCAGGTCAGCCCGGGCGCGATGATCGCAAGCTCCATCCTTCTGGGACGCGCACTTCAGCCCGTCGATCTGTTGATCGGCCAATGGAATCTCTTGCAGCATGCGCAACGCGGCTGGGGCGATCTGGCTGAATTGCTCGGCACATTTCCGGCCGATCCGCCGCGCACAGAATTGCCGCGCCCCAAGGCCGCCCTGTCTTTACAACAGGTCTCCGTGGTCCCGCCGGGTCAGCAAAACGCCTCTCTGCGTATGATCAGTTTCGACCTTGCGCCCGGCGAAGCCTTGGGCGTGATCGGCCCTTCAGGGGCAGGCAAATCCACGCTCGCACGCGCGCTCACCGGCGTTTGGCCCCCCTCCAGCGGGGCGATCCGCCTCGATGGCGCGAAACTGTCGCATTACACCAGCGACGCCCTCGGCAGCTATATCGGATATTTGCCGCAGCAAGTGCAGCTGTTCGACGGCACCATCTCCGAAAACATTGCCAAGCTGGCGCTAAGCCCCGACGCGGAAGCTGTGATCTCGGCGGCAAAAAAAGCGGACGCACATGACCTCATCCTGTCCTTGCCCGATGGCTATGACACCCCTGTTGCCTCGGCGGGGGGGCTGTTGTCCGGCGGACAATTGCAGCGGATCGGTCTGGCGCGGGCGTTTTACGGCAATCCGGTGATCGTCATTCTCGATGAGCCGAACTCCAACCTGGACAACGCCGGGTCCATTGCCTTGAACGCCGCGATCCGGCGCCACAAGGACGAGGGCGGCGCCGTCCTGATCATGGCGCACCGCCCCTCCGCCATTCAGGAATGTGAAAAGCTGCTGGTGCTCAATGGCGGGCTGCGGCGCGCTTTCGGTCCGCGTGATCAGGTCTTGGGAGAGATGGTCAAGAACTCCAAGGACATCCTGCGCAAAGACACAGGACAAGGGGGCATTCAATGAGCATTCCCGACACCTCTGCGCCGACCAAATGGTCTGCGCGGCGCGCGATCTGGTTCGGCCTGATCTGTCTGGTCCTGCTGTTCGGCGGCTTCGGCGGCTGGGCCATTTTTGCCAGCATTGACGGGGCGGTCGTCGCCTCCGGTCAGGTGCAGGTCGAACAAAACCGTCAGGCCGTCGCCCATCGCGATGGCGGCGAAGTGGCCGCGGTGCACGTCAGTGAAGGCGACCGGGTTGCCCAAGGCGCCTTGTTGATCGAGCTGTCGTCCGAGGACTATCTCAACGAGATCTCGCTTCAGGAAACTCAGCTTTTCGAACTTCTGGCCCGTGCGGCACGTCTGGAGGCCGAACGCGACGGCGCCGATGAAATTGCCCTGCCGCAAGAGTTGGTTGCACGCATGGCCGAGGACCCGCAGGTCGCCCGCTCCGTCGCCGGACAGAAAGATCTGTTCAAAGCGCGTCAGGATACAGCACGTGCCGAGATCGAACAGCTCAATAAACAGCGCAGCCAGATCGAGGTTCAGATCGAAGGCCTCGCAACGCAAAAGACCGCGCTTTCCGAACAGCTCGACCTCATCGAAGAAGATCTTGCCGCACAGACCGAATTGCTGGAGCGTGGTCTGACCCAACAAAGCCGCGTGATCAGTGTGCGTCGCGATGCCGTGCAATATGCCGCCGAAATCGGTCGTCTGGAGACCTCCGAAGCACAGGCGCAGGTGCAGATCACGGAGATCGAGTTGAACATCCTCAAGGCCAGCAGTGATCGTCGCGAAAGCGCCATCACAGAGCTGCGCGACATTCAGGCCAACATCGGTCAATTGCGCGAGGAACTTTCAGGCCTGCGCGCCCGCCTCGCGCGACTGGACATTCGCGCACCTGTCGCCGGTGTCGTCTTCGATCTGTCGGTCTTTGGTCCCGGCGCCGTGATCCCACCCGCACAGCCTGCGCTTTATATCGTGCCTCAGGATCGCCCGCTTATCATCACGGCCAGGGTCAGCCCGACCCATATTGATCAGGTCTATCCCGGCCAGCCAGTGCGTTTGAGATTTTCGACTTTCGACAGTCGGACCACCCCCGAGCTGGAGGGGCAGGTTCTGCGCATCTCTCCCGACGCCTTTGTCGACGAGGCCACAGGCATGAGCTATTACCGGGCCGACATCCACCTGCCCGAGGAGCAGCGCGCACGCTTGCCGGAAGGCTCCGTCCTGATCCCCGGCATGCCCGTTGAAACCTATATGTCCACCGGCGAACGCTCGCCCCTGGCCTATCTGACAAAACCTCTGACCGATTATTTCACCCGCGCTTTCCGCGAGAAATGATCCTCTCAAATAAAGGACCCTCCCCATGGATCTCTCCGCAAAACTCTCCGACCTTGGCCTCTGCCTGCCAGCCGCGCCCGCACCGGCGGCCAATTACGTGCCCTATGTGATCAGCGGCAATCAGCTCTTTATCTCCGGGCAAATCTCCAACGGCCCGGATGGGCTGATCTGTGGCAAACTGGGGGCCGATATGGCCACGGAAGACGGCGCCAAGGCGGCACAGACCTGTGCGCTTGCGCTTCTGGCCCAGGCCAACGCAGCCGTGGACGGCGATTTCGCCAAGGTGAAACGCCTTGTGAAACTCGTGGGCTTCGTCAATTCGACGGCGGATTTCACCGAACAACCCAAAGTGGTCAACGGCGCCTCTGATTTGATGGTCGAGGTGATGGGCGACATGGGCCGTCACGCCCGCTCCGCCGTCTCCGCCGCCAGCCTGCCGCTGGGTGTCGCGGTCGAAATCGAAGCGATTTTCGAGCTCGTGTGATGCCCTCTCTGCCTGAGGTCTTTTTAAAGGCCCCGATTGCACATCGCGCATTGCACGATGACAATATCGCCCGCGCCGAGAACAACATCGCCGCTATTGATGCGGCGATCGCACGGGGCTTTGGCATCGAGATCGACCTGCAATTGTCCTCCGACGGGGTGGCGATGGTGTTTCACGACTATGCACTGAACCGTCTGACGGAGGGGCACGGCGCCTTTGCACAACAAAGTTCAGAGGCTCTGTCTACGCTTCGGTTCAAAACCGGCGAGGTCGGGGTTCCAACGTTGAAACAGGTGTTGGATCACGTCGCCGGACGCGCGCCTCTGTTGATCGAAGTTAAGGATCAGGACGGCGCGATGGGACCCAGTGTCGGCGCGTTGGAAGTCGCGGCGGCCAAGGTGCTTGAAGGCTACGAAGGCCCGGTGGCGCTCATGTCCTTCAACCCGCATTCTGTCGCGGTTCTGGCGGAGCTTTGCCCCCATCTTCCGCGCGGCATCACCACCGCGAACTGGCAAGACGAGGGGGCGAAACTCATTCCCGCGCCGCGCCGCGAAGTCTTGGGCCTCATCGAGGATTACGACCGCGTGGGTGCGTCTTTCATCAGTCACCAGTGGTCGAACCTCGACGCGCCTCGGGTCGCTGAGCTGAAAGAGGCGGGTGCTCATATTCTGTGCTGGACGATCCGAAACCCGCAGGACGAGGCGGAAGCGCGCAAGATTGCGGAGAATATCACGTTCGAAGGCTACCTGCCGACTTGACGCCGAAGCGCTGCGTGCCAGTTTCTAAACGAGCCCGGCGCACAGGACCTTCAAAAGCTTTATGACCGACCAGATCGAGATCAGCCTGTTGAACAGCCTCGGTGCGATTGCGCCGGAGGACTGGGATGCTTGTGCAGCTCCCGGAGTTGGGCGGCCCGAAGATCCCTTCGTGACGCATCGGTTCCTGATGGCTTTGGAAAACTCCGGCTCCGTCGGTCCCGGCACGGGTTGGCAGCCCAGCTATCTCGTGGCCCGCGCGGGCGACCAGGTGATCGCCGTCGCACCGATGTACGCCAAAAGCCACAGCCAGGGCGAATATGTTTTCGACCACGGCTGGGCCGATGCCTATGAGCGCGCGGGCGGGCGATACTATCCGAAACTCCAGATCGCGGTGCCTTTTACGCCGGTGACAGGTCGCAGGCTTTTGACCCGGCCGGGGTTCGAAGACATCGGCCAAGCCGCATTGGTTCAGGGTGCGGTCGAGGTGGCGGATCAGAACACGCTGTCGTCACTGCACCTGACCTTTTGCACCGAGGACGAAGTGGCCGCAGGCGAGGCCATGGGGCTTTTGCACCGCACCGGACAACAGTTTCATTGGGACAACGCGGGCTACGCCACGTTTGACGAGTTCCTCGACGTGCTGTCGTCGCGCAAGCGCAAAAACATCCGCAAGGAACGCGCACAGGCGCAGAGCTTTGGCGGTGAGATCATTCAGCTTACGGGGGATGACATCCGGCCTGAGCATTGGGATGCGTTTTGGACCTTTTATCAGAACACCGGCAGCCGCAAATGGGGCTCGCCCTATCTGACACGGGCGTTTTTTGATGAGCTGCATGAGACCACGCGCGATGACGTCTTGCTGGTTTTGGCGCAGATCGACGGCGTGCCGATTGCGGGCGCGTTGAATTTCATCGGACAGGATCGTCTGTTCGGGCGCTATTGGGGCTGCACCGAATATCACCCGAGCCTGCATTTCGAGATTTGCTACTATCAGGCCATCGACTACGCCATCGCCCAGGGCCTCAAACGGGTCGAGGCGGGCGCGCAGGGCGAGCACAAACTCGCACGCGGCTATATGCCCAACACGACCCATTCGCTGCATTGGATGCGCGATCCGGGCTTTGCCGGTGCCGTGGCCGAGTACCTTGAGGCCGAACGCGCCGCCGTGGCCGAAGAGGTCGAGGTGCTCACCTCATATGGCCCGTTCAAATCCACTCCTGAGGAGGACGATCATGACTGAGACCTTGCAAGGCCCCGCACGAACCGAGGCCCTCGCCCCGCTGCTTACACGCGGCTGGGCAGAGACCAAGGATGGCACGGGTATTGAGAAACGCTTTGAGTTTCGGAACTTTAACGAGGCCTTCGGGTTTATGACACGGGTTGCACTTTGGGCCGAGAAACGCGATCACCACCCGGATTGGCGCAATGTCTACCGCACGGTCGAAGTGACGCTTTCGACCCATGACGCCGGTGGGCTGACCCAGAAAGACATAAATTTGGCAGAAAAAATGGACGAGGCCGCCGCACATGTTTGAACAGCTCCTGAACTACGAAATTTACAACGGTCAGACCGTCGGCGATTACCTGTCGCTTGAATTCCTCGCCGGGATTGCCGGGTCGATTGTGGGCGCGCTGCTGCTTTTGATCATCGGTATGATGATCTCCGGCTGGATCGGGCGGCGCATCCGTGCCATCGGGCTGAAATACGAACGCCTCGACGACACGCTGTTCAATTTCCTCGCCAACATCGCGCGCTATGCGGTGCTGGCCTTCACCGTTCTGATCATCCTCAACACCTTCGGCATTCAGACCACCTCCATCGTCGCCGTCATCGGTGCTGCCGGTCTTGCCATCGGTCTGGCTCTGCAAGGCACGCTGTCAAACATTGCCGCGGGCGTGATGATCATCCTGTTTCGCCCCTTCAAGATCGGCGATTTCGTCGAAGTCTCCGACAAGATGGGCACGGTGAAAGACATTTCTCTGAACTTCACCGAGCTGGCGGACCTGTCCAACGTGCAGGTCATCGTCCCGAATTCGCAGGTTTGGGGCAATATCATCACCAATTACTCCACCAACCAGACGCGTCGCGCCGAATGGACCTTTGGTGTGGGCTATGGTGCGAACCTGAAGACCGCCGAAGAGGTGATCCGCAAAACGATCATGTCGGATGCGCGCTCCCTGAGCGACCCGGAGCCCTTTATCCAAGTCAACAATCTCGGCGATTTCTCCGTCGATTTCCTGGTCCGTGTCTGGGTCAAATCCGGCGATTTCTTTCAATATCAGGCCGATATGAAACGCCAGGTCAAAGAGGCGCTGGATGAGGCCGGGGTGGATATTCCCTTCCCGACGCGCACGTTGCTCAACGCCGCAGAGTAAACAAAACCTGAATAAACGAAACGCCCGGGATCATCTCCCGGGCGTTCTTTTTTAGATCTTCTCAACCAGAGATTCACCGGCAGAAATCGTGCATTCGCCCGGGCTGCTTTCGATTTCGAGCACCTTGACCACCCCGTCCTCGGCATAAAGCGCGAAGCGTTTCGAACGGTTGATCAGACCCGCAGGCGGTGCGGTGAAATCGAGACCCAGCGCCTTGATGAACCCGGCCTCCGCATCACCCAGCATGGTGATCCCGGCCGCATCCGCGCCGGTGTCCTTAGCCCAGGCCCCCATCACGAAGGGGTCGTTGACGGAGACGCAAATCACCTCATCGACGCCCTTGTCTTTGAACTTCGGCATGGTGCGAATGAAGCTCGGCACATGTGCTGTGGTGCAGACACCCGTGTAGGCCCCCGGCAGCCCGAAAAGCACAACTTTGCGGCCCTTGAACTTCTCAGAAAGTTCAACTCCCGCCGGGCCTTCTGCCGTCATTTCAAGCACCGTGCCACCCGGCAGGCTGTCTCCTGTTGCAATCGTCATCTTTGTGTTCCTCTGTGCGTTGTCATTCTGTCTTTGGACGATATAGGGTCAGGGCGTTTCGCGACCAGAGGAAAGAGCATGAGCCACTTTATCGTCATCGGGGCCGGGCAGGCCGGGCAGAGCATCGTCACCACCCTGCGCGGGCAGGGGTTCGAGGGCGAGATTACCCTGATCGGCGAAGAACCCGTGCCGCCCTATCAGCGTCCGCCTCTGTCCAAGGCCTATCTTTTGGGCGAAATGGAGCTGGACCGTTTGTTCCTTCGGCCCGAAAGCTATTACGCGGATGAGAACATCACGCTGCGGATGGGCTGCAAGGTGACCGGCATTGATCCGGCGGCGAAGACCGTTTCCATTGGTGACGAGGTTCTCACTTATGACAAGCTGGCTTTGACCACCGGCTCCGCGCCGCGCCTGTTGCCTGCCACCATCGGCGGCGATCTCGGAGGGGTGTACACCATGCGCACGCTCGCGGACGCCGATGCAATCGAACCCGAGTTTCGCGAAGGCGCCTCTGTGCTGATCGTCGGCGGCGGTTACATCGGATTGGAGGCCGCAGCGGTCGCCGCGAAGAAGGGGCTCAAGGTCACGCTGGTCGAGATGGCCGACCGGATTTTGCAACGCGTCGCCTCCGTCGAGACCTCCGACTATTTCCGTGCGTTGCATCAGGCCCATGGCGTCGATCTGCGCGAGGGCGTGGGGCTTGTGCGGCTTACCGGCGACACGCGCGTAAAAGCCGCCGAACTGACCGATGGCACCACCCTCGACGTCGACTTCGTTATCGTCGGCGTCGGCATCACCCCCGGCACAGAATTGGCCGAACTGGCTGGGCTGACCTTGGAGAACGGCATCAAGACCGATCTCTATGGCACCACCTCAAACCCCGATATTTTTGCGGCGGGGGATTGCGCCTCTTTCCCGCATGAGGGCACGCAGATGCGGCTCGAATCCGTTGGCAATGCGATTGATCAGGGCGTGGTGGTCGCGAAAAACATGCTCGGCCAAGCTGTCACCTATGTGCCGAAGCCGTGGTTCTGGTCCGATCAATATGACGTCAAACTGCAAATCGCCGGGCTCTTCAACGGTCACGACCGGGTTGTAATCCGCGAGGGCGAGGGCACGCATTCGCATTGGTATTATAAGGACGGCCAGTTGATCGCCATCGACGCGATGAACGATCCGCGCGGCTATATGGTCGCCAAACGCCTCATTGAGAGCGGCAAGACCGCCGATCCCGACAAGGTGGCCGATCCCGCCACCGACCTCAAAGCACTGATGCGCGGCTGATGCGGATCATTGCCGGAGAATTTCGCGGGCTGGCGCTGGCCTCAGTGGGCAAAGGCGATGCGGGCGCGCATCTGCGCCCGACCACGGACCGCGTGCGCGAGAGCCTGTTTTCCGTTTTGACCGCTGGCAAATACGGCGATGCGGTCGAGGACGCGCGGGTGCTTGACCTCTTTGCAGGCACCGGCGCGCTCGGCCTTGAGGCCCTGTCGCGTGGGGCGGACTGTGTCACCTTTGTCGATGATGGGCGCAAGGCGCAGAGCCTGATCACCGAGAACATCGGGAAATGCCGCGCCGAGGACCGCTGTGATCTGATGCGGATGGATGCCACGCGTCTGCCCGTGAACCCGTCCGAACCCTATGATCTGATTTTCCTCGATCCGCCCTATGCCAAAGGCTTGGGCGAAGTCGCCATTGCCGCCGCGATTGCCGGGCATTGGCTGACACAACGTGCGCTCGTGGTCTGGGAAGACAGTGCGGAGATCACGCCGCCTGATGCGCTAACGCTGTTGGACACGCGCAAATATGGCGACACCAAAATCAATTTTCTGGAGCCGAAATGACACCGAAAGCCGTAATTTTCGATTGTGACGGGGTGATCGTCGATAGCGAGCCGCCGCTTTTGGAATTCCTGCAAAAGGACTTCGCGCGCTTTGGCCTCGACATCACGCTGCATGAGTTAGAGACCAAATATGTCGGCGGCACCATGGCGCGTGTGGGCGAGCGTGCGCGCGCCGCAGGGGCCACCCTGCCCGACGATTGGCAGGTTGAGGTCTACCCCCGCGTCTTCGACATGCTGCGAAAAGGCGTGCCGCTGATCCCCGGCATTGAGGCCGCCTTTGATGCGCTGAACGCGGCGGGCATTCCCTATGCAGTCGGCTCAAACGGACCGATGGAGAAAATGGATGTGACGCTGGGCGCGCATCCTGCGGTCTTTGCCCGTCTCAAAGGCCGCATTCACTCCGCGCACACCTATGGCACCGCAAAACCCGAACCAGGGCTCTTCCTCATTGCCGCCGAACAGCTTGGCGTCTCCCCCGAAGACTGCGTGGTGATCGACGACAGCCCCTCGGGCTGTATCGCCGCACGTCGCGCCGGAATGCGCTGTTTTGGCTTTGATCCGCATGGCGATGGTGCGCGACTGATCAAAGAGGGTGCCGAGCATCTTTCCGACATGCATGACCTGCCCGCCCGTCTCGGCCTCTAATCTTCATTGCAGACAAATACTCATAAAAAGGCCGCCAAAAGGCGGCCTTTTCTCAAATGATCACATAAATCATTCCGTGATGATCGTATAAGCCGCGCCATTCGCATCGACCCAGGGGGCCGCGTCCTGCGCATGCTCCATGGCCGCTTTCACATCGGCGACAAGCTTTTCACCATCGAAGCCCTCCTCATCCATTTCAGCGATCCAGTCGGCCACGACCTCATCCCCCAAAGCGGTGATCTTCGCGGTCTCTTCTTCGCTCAACACGTTGACCGCATTGTCGCTCGCTTCGATGACTTTCACACCGTCGTCGTCGCCCATGTCATAGGCGATGCCGGACCAACGCGAGGCCATCAGGCCGGAGTTGCGGTCAATCACCTCTTTCAGATCATCCGGCAGGCTATCGTATTTCGCCTTGTTCATCGCCCAGAGGAAATAGAGGTTGTAGAATGACCGATCCCCTGCCACGTCGGTTTCCGCATCGGTCAGCTCGTCAAGTTTCAAAGACGGCGACATGGCGAAGGTGATGATGCCGCCATCCAGCACGCCTTTGGACAGCGCCTCGGGGAAGGCCGGGACCGGCAAGCCAACAGGCGTCGCGCCCATTTTTTCGAGCAAAAGCGTCGAGGTGCGGGTCGGCGCGCGGAGTTTCAGGCCTTCGAAGTCTTCGACCTTGCGGATCGGCTCGCCTTTCTTGTGCACAAGACCCTCACCATGGGTGTGCGCGGCCAGGATATGAATGTCGGAGAAATCGTCCAGAAGGTGCTCTTGGGTAAATTCCCACGCCGCCATGGAGGACAGCTCAGCGGATTTGAGCGAGAGGAACGGCAGTTCGATCGCCTCGGTCTCCGGGAAGCGCCCCGGCTGATAGCCCGGAATGATCCAGCCGCCGTCGATGGCGCCGTCACGGATCAGGTCGTATTGGTCCGGGGCTTTGCCGCCGAGTTGCATCAGCGGATAGATCTCGACCTTGATGCGCCCACCGCTGTCTTTCTCGACTTTGCGGGCCCAAGGCTCCATGAAATAGGTGGCGGAACCGGCTTTCGGGGATACGAAATGCTGGAACCGGAGGGTGACCTCCTGCGCGGCCGCGGACAGGGTTCCGGTCGCGGTGACCAGAGCTGCGAGAGCGGCGGATTTCAAGAGGTGGTTCATGGGCAAGCCTCCTTCGGGCTGTGAGTGCGACCCGGTGGATCGCGGCCATTTTGACGTGGAGATTTGCTAGTCCAGTTGCAAGTCATTCGCAACAGGCGTACCCCATCTTTTATCTGACCATTCAGTCAGGGCCTTGTTTCTTAAAGAAAAAGCGGAGAACTTTTCGGTCTCCGCTTTGGCGTTTTTCTCAATATGTCGGGAAATAGATGTTTCCCGGAGAGGGTGTGAAGATCTCACACCCGGTCGCCGTCACCCCGATCGAGTGCTCAAACTGGGCGGACAATTTCTTGTCCTTGGTGATCGCGGTCCAGTCGTCGCCCAGCACTTTCGTCTCGGGGCGACCCAGATTGATCATCGGCTCGATGGTGAAGAACATGCCCTCTTCGAGCACCGGTGCAGTGTCGCCCGGACGGCGATGCGGCACATAGTGCAGCACGTTGGGCGGCGCGTGGAACACCCGCCCCAGACCGTGGCCACAGAAATCGCGCACCACGGACATACGGTTCTTGTGCGCGTGCTCTTGGATAACGCGGGCGATGTCGTCGAAGGTGTTGCCCGGCTTCACCTGTTCGATGCCATACATCAGGCAATCATGGGTCACCTGCACCAGGCGTTCGGCGAATTTTTTCGGATGACCGACGAAATACATCCGGCTGGTGTCGCCGAACCACCCGTCCTTGATCACGGTCACGTCGATGTTGATGATGTCGCCATCCAACAGCGTGTCATCCTTATGCCCCGGAATTTTCGCGCCGGGGATGCCGTGACAGACCACATGGTTGGTGGAAATGCACGACGCGTGTTTGTAGCCTTTGTAACCGATGGTCGCAGAAGTAGTCCCAAGCTCCGTCACGCGGTGTTCGATGAAAGCATCGATCTCTTCGGTCGTTGCACCGGGCACGACCAGAGGGCCGACCTCATCGAGGATTTGTGCCGCGACCTGACCGGCGGCATGCATGCCGGCAAAATCGGCGTCCTCGTAAATCCGAATTCCGTCTTTGGTGATGCGGCCGCGATGCGTCTCGTCCAAGGGTCCACTCCGTTGTCTTTCGACCCGATATAAGGGCTTTGCACGCAAAGGACCAGTGCCGGAGGGTTACATCTGATGCAAAGGCCGGGGGACAAAAACGACCTGCTGCGGCGTGATTTCGACCGGGAAGACCATGATCTCGACACCTGCGGCCCGTGCCGCCGCCTCGGCTGTCGCATAGGTCGGGTCGATGTCGGCGGCGGGGTGAAAGCGGTCGCAATCATCGCGCGACACGAGATAGAGCATCACGGCGCGGTCGCCTTTGGCCACCTGATCCGCCAGAACGGCGAGGTGTTTGGCGCCGCGCGCTGTTTGGGCGTCCGGGAATTCGGCCAATCCGGTTTCGCGCGACAGCGTCACGGATTTCACCTCGACCCAGATGCTTCTGTCATCCTGCGTGACCAGAAAATCCGCACGTGAGTTTTCGCCGTATTTCACCTCGGCCCGCACATCGCCCAGAAGCCCCGGCACCTGACGGGCCTCAAGCGCTTCTTTCACAACGCGGTTCGCAAGGCCCGTGTCGACCACCACGCGCGCGCCCTCCAACTCGACAATCCGCAGACCGAATTTGAGCTTTTTCTTCGGATCGTCATTGGGTTCGACCCAGACGCGCGTGCCCGGATCGGACAGCCCCATCATGGACCCGGGGTTCGGACAATGCGCCGTCACCTCGCGCCCGTCGTCCAGACGAATGTCCGCGAGAAAGCGTTTATAGCGGCGCAAAAGCGTGGCGGGGATCAGATCAGTTTGAAAGCGCATGGTGAGAGGCCTATACCCTAAACAAGAACCGCTCAAGGAGGGCGAGACATGACCGATCACAATCCCACCGCCGCCATTCTCATCATCGGGGACGAAATTCTTTCGGGCCGCACCCGCGATGCAAATATGTATCACCTCGCCGGTGAATTGACCCGTGTGGGTATTGATCTCAAAGAGGCGCGCGTGGTCTCCGACGACCGCGATGCGATTGTCGAGGCGGTTCAGACCCTGTCTTCGAAATACACCCATGTCTTCACCTCTGGCGGCATCGGGCCGACCCATGACGACATCACCGCCGATTGCATCGCCGCCGCTTTTGGCCGCACCATTGATGTGCGCGACGATGCCCGCGCGCTTTTGACCGCGCATTACGAAGGCCGCGGCGTCGAGTTCAACGAGGCCCGGATGCGCATGGCTCGCATTCCCGAGGGCGCCACATTGATCGAAAATCCGGTCTCCATTGCGCCGGGGTTCTCGGTTGAGAACGTCCATGTCATGGCCGGTGTGCCCAGCGTGTTCGTCGCCATGGTCGCGGGGCTTTTGCCGACACTCACCGGCGGCAAGCCTTTATTGTCGCAGACCTATCGTATTGACAGACCGGAAAGCGCCGTGGCCGAGCCTCTGGGCATGCTGGCCGCGAAATATCCTGCGCTCTCGATGGGCTCCTACCCGTTCAACCGTGACGGCGCCTTTGGCACCAATATCGTGATCCGGGGGCAGGACGGCGCGATGGTTGATGCCGCAATTCTGGAGCTGGCCGCGATCTTCCCCGCCAATGAACAGACCTAAGCTCTTTCAGGCCTTCGAGGCAACTTGGCCGCCTTTGGCCCGCGAAAGCCTTGGGCCGTTTACCTATCGTGATGGGGCGGGCGGTGGCAGCCGTGTGTCGGCGGCGACGCTTGAGGGCGCGCTGACCGACACGGCCCTAGACGAGGTAGAAGCCCGTTTTGCCAAGGACCAACGCAACGCCCTGTTTCAAATCCGCAGCGGCGAAGAGGCGTTTGACACCGTGCTCGGTGCGCGTGGCTATCGGATGTTCGATCCCGTGGCCTGCCTCATAGCCCCCTTGGATCGCTTTGCCCCGGCGCAGGCGGAAGACGGCTATGTCGCTTGGCCGCCCACCGCGATTCAGCGGGAAATTTGGGCCGAAGGTGGCATCGGGCCTTCACGGATCGAAATCATGCTGCGCACACCCGAGCCGAAATGTACCCTGCTCGGACGCTTAGGCGACACGCCTGCGGGCACCGGGTTTGTCGCCATCCACAACCGTATCGCCGTGATCCACGCGCTGGAAATTGCCCTGCCCGCGCGACGCCAAGGTCTCGCCAGCGCCATGATGTCCATCGCTGCCGATTGGGCACGGGCGCATGGGGCCGACAGCCTTGCGCTTCAGGTCACGCGGGCAAATACGGCGGCTCTTGCGCTCTATTCTGGACTTGGAATGGAGGAGGTGGGCCAGTACCACTACAGAACGAAAAACTTGACCGGACACCCATGAAACTGATCCCACGCCTCGCTTTTTGCCTGATCTCTGCCTGTCTTGGGGCGTCCTCTGGCGCCTCTGCACTCGATCTGCCGGGCGCGGCCTCCGTGACCGCACGGCAAAGCGAGTTGGCCTCCGCCGAGCCCTTTCCGACCGGCGCCTATCAGAATGAGGACACGCCGCGCCTCATGGCCGAAGGTGATGTCGAACTGGTTGCTTACCGCGTGACGGGGACGTCGCTCACCAGCTATCAACTGATCGCCCCGCTGCGCCGCCAGTTGGAGGCCGAGGGGTTTCAAACCCTCTTCGCCTGCGCCGACAAAGACTGTGGCGGGTTCGATTTTCGTTATCAGCTTGATGTCCTGCCCGAGCCCGCGATGCATGTGGACCTGAGCGATTATCAATATCTGGTCGCCGAACATGCCGACGGGCGAGTCATTGCGCTTTTGACCAGCCATGCGCCGGGCGCGGGCTTTGTTCAGATCAGCACGGTGACGCCCTCCGACGCGCCGCCTCTTGAGTTGACGACACCCAGTTCGACCGATCTGACCCAATCGCTTCGTCCCGCCGCGTCGGGAGATTTGGCCTCCCGGTTGGAGGCGCGTGGACGTGTTGTCTTGGACGATCTCGCCTTTGACACCGGTTCTGCGACGCTGGGCGAGGGGCCGTTTGCCTCGCTGCAAAACCTGGCGAATTATCTCACGACGCGTCCAGAGATGCGGATTGTTTTGGTCGGCCACACGGACAATGTCGGCTCCCTCGACAGCAACACCGGCCTGTCACGCCAGCGCGCGCAAGCGGTGCGGCAGCGGCTGATCACCACTTACGGCGTGTCGTCCGGCCAGATCAGCGCCGATGGCATCGGCTATCTGGCGCCACGCGTCTCGAATGCCACGCCTGAGGGGCGCGAACAAAACAGAAGGGTCGAAGCGGTGATCGCCTCGACCCAGTAAGTCTCTTCCACGAGAATTCGTTTAGTGCCTTACCACTTGTCCGGGCCTTTTTCCGCAAAGGAATGGACCAGGAAGTCGATGAAGGCGCGCACTTTCGGCTGGGTAAAACGCCCCGGCGGGTAGACGGCGTAGATGCCTTGGGTCTCGGCGGGCAGATCGGGGATCGCCTCTTCGATCAACCCCTGTTCCATCGCATCGGCGTACAAAAAGGACGGCAGGTAAGCGATGCCGAGGCCGGAAATACAGGCGTTCAGCAAGGATTGCCCATCATTTACGGTCAACCATCCGGCGGTGCGCACCTGACGTTTTTCGCCCGATGGCGCGGTGAGTTTCCACACGGCGCCATTCGATTGGTTCGAATAGTGCAAAAGCTTGTGCTCGTTCAGATCGTCGATCTTCTGCGGGCGGCCGTATTTTTGGAAATACGACGGCGCACCGACCATACGTTTGGTGGTTTCCGTCAGCTTGCGGGCGCGCAGGGTGCTGTCTTCCAACTCGCCGATGCGCACGGCCATGTCGAAGCCTTCGGAAATCAACTCGACATAGCGATTGTTCAAAACCATGTTCACGGTGATGTCCGGAAATTCCGACAGGAATTCGCCCAGCACCGGCGACAGATGGTTCACGCCAAAATCGGTCGCAACAGAGATGCGCAACAGGCCCGAGGGCGCGGATTGCATCGAGGTGACGAGGGCATCCGCCTCGCCTGCGTCATTCAAAACACGGCGCGCGCGGTCGTAATAGGCCAGACCGATTTCGGTCGGGGACACGCGGCGGGTGGTCCGATTGAGAAGACGGGCGCCTAACCGGGCCTCAAGCGCAGAAACATGCTTGGAAACGGCGGATTTGGAAATCCCCATCTTCTTGGCTGCATCCGTGAAACCGCCCTGATCCACGACCGTGGCAAAGGCTTCCATTTCAGTCAGTCGGTCCATTTAATCATACCTACGTTCTTGGCCCCTCATGAGAGAGTTATTCCGCCCAAATCGGGCAAGAATGGGGAAGATGGGGGACAATAGCGTGGTCTTTCCGGGATCGTTTGCCCTCAGGAAACGCGGAAACAATCAGGAAAGCCGACAATAGTCCCGCCGGATTTTGCCTCCGGCGGGACTATTTTTTGCAACAAAGGAAACGGGTTAGAGGTTTGCGGCGAGGCGCGCGCCTTGGTCGATGGCGCGTTTGGCGTCCAACTCCGCTGCGACATCGGCGCCACCGATCACGTGGCAGGACCTGCCTGTGGCCTCCAAGGTGTCCGCGAGGCTGCGTTCGGACAATTGCCCGGTGCAAAGCACGATGGTGTCTGCCTCGATCAATTGCGGCTCATTGTCCTTGGTGATCCAGAGGCCCTCGGGCGTGATCCGATCATAGGTAACACCGCCCATCATCTTGACCGCTTTCATCTGAAGCGTGGCGCGATGAATCCAGCCGGTGGTTTTGCCCAGCCGCTTGCCGGGTTTCTCGGATTTACGTTGCAAGAGCGTCACCTGACGCGCGGGCGGTTCCGGTTGCGGACCTTTTGGCGACAGGCCACCGCGATCTTGTACCGGATCGGTGATGCCCCATTCCTCTTTCCATTCGGTCAGATTGAGCGTCGGGCTGATCGCCGTGGTCAGATACTCCGCCACATCGAACCCGATGCCGCCCGCCCCGATGACGATCGCACGCGGCCCAGCGGTGCGCATGCCGCGCAGAATGTCGATATAGGTGACGACATTGCCGTGATCCTCTTGACCGGGAATCTGCGGATCGCGGGGCGTGACGCCGGTGGCGAGGATGATCTCATCGAAGCCATCCAGCATGTCCGGCGTGACCTCCGTGTCGAGACGCTGGGTGATGTCGGACCCGGCAACACTGGTTTTGAACCAATCGACGAGGCCGACGAATTCCTCTTTGCCCGGCACTTGTTTGGCCATGTTGAGCTGGCCTCCAAGGTCGTCGCTTTTGTCGAACAGGGTCACATTGTGCCCACGCTGATCGGCGACGAGCGCGGCCATGAGACCTGCGGGACCAGCGCCGACAACGGCGATGGATTTCGGCGTCTCGGTCGGCGTGTACTTCAATTCGGTCTCATGACAGGCGCGCGGGTTCACCAGACAAGAGGTGAGCTTGCCGGAAAATGTATGGTCGAGACAGGCCTGGTTACAGGCGATACAGGGCGCGATCTCTTGGGCCTTTCCGGCGCTAGCCTTGGCGACGAAGTCGGGATCGGCCAAAAACGGCCGCGCCATGGAAACCATATCGGCGCAGCCCTCAGAGAGCACATCCTCGGCGACCTGCGGATGGTTGATGCGGTTCGAGGTGATGACGGGAATTGAGACCTCGCCCATCATGCGTTTGGTCACATCGGTGAAAGCCGCACGCGGCACGGAGGTGGCAATCGTGGGCACGCGCGCCTCATGCCAACCAATGCCGGTGTTGAGGATCGTCGCGCCGGCTTTTTCGATCTCTTTCGCCAGTTGAACGACTTCCTCCCAGGTCGAACCATTCGGGATCAGGTCAATCATCGAAATGCGGTAGATGATGATGAAGTCCGGCCCGACAGCCGCGCGGCAGCGTTTCACCACCTCGATGGCAAAGCGCATGCGGTTTTCATAGGAGCCGCCCCACTCGTCCTCACGCCGGTTGGTGTGGGTGACGAGGAACTGGTTGATCAGGTAGCCCTCGGAGCCCATGACCTCGACCCCGTCATACCCCGCCTCTTTGGCGCGGGCGGCGGCGGTGGCGTAATCGGCGATCTGTTTTTCGATGCCAGTCGCGTCCAGCTCGGTCGGTTTGAACGGCGAAATCGGCGATTTGATCGCGGAAGGGGCGATGCAGTTGGGACCATAGGCATAGCGGCCCGCATTGAGGATCTGCATCGCGATCTTGCCGCCATCGGCATGGACGCGGTCGGTGACCTGACGATGGTTGGCGATGTCCTGATCGGTGAACAGACCCGCAGCGCCGGGGAACACGCCGCCTTCGGCATTGGGGGCCATACCGCCGGTGACGATGAGGCCCGCGCCGCCCTTGGCCCGCGCCGCGTAAAAGGCCGCGACCGCCTCCCAATCGCCGCGCTCTTCGAGCCCTGTGTGCATCGAGCCCATCAAGGTTCGGTTGCGCAATGTGGTAAAGCCCAGATCGAGCGGGGCCAAAAGATGCGGATAGTGGGTCATGTGAAGTGCCTCCCTTATCGCCAAAATGCGCGGGCGCAGGCAGGATGTCACCCGAAACGCGGCGTCAGATCAACGCCACACCGCCATCAATTCGTACCCGTCAATTCGCACCTGTCTCAAGACAATGCCGACGGAAAGCTCGCTTCAACAGGTCCAACTCCTGCCGCAACAGGTCCATTTCCGCGCGAATGTCCTCGGAAAGCCCCTCGCCCGCGATCATTGAGAGCGAGTTGAGCACCCGCCCCGTCTCGCGATCCGTCATCACAAAGGTCTGCACCCCGTCGTTGATCAGCTCGGAGGGTACGGCAAAGCGAAAGAACCAGACGCCTTCACGTTCCGGATCTTCGGCCAGTGTATGCCCCGGCACCGGCTGATCGAGATAGGTCACTTCGATTTCCGGCAAGGTGGACACGGCGTCGGGCACATGCAGTTCGCCCTCCCAAATCCCCGCCTGAAGCCGCGTTTTGACCAGTGTCACCTCATCCATCGCTCATCTCCCTCACAATTCAGCGCGCGGACGGCGCGACAGGGTCAAATCCCGGATGAACACCTGATTCATCTCGGGGCCTTCGAAAATCAGATCGATCCAAAGCTTTTCCACCCGCTTCTCGTTGAGCTTGGTGTAGGCGAGATCGAAATCCACATGGCCTTCTTCGGTGTGGAGCGGCAGTTCGCGCACCACCTGTTCCATGTTGGGACCGTGTTTGACATTGAGCCGGGCGAAAATCTCCAGCCCTTTTTCCATGTCCACTGCATAGTCTAAGCGCACCATATGGCGGCGCGAGAGCCCGTGACAGACCTCCTCCGGCACCTCGATGGACAGCGACAGGAAAGAGCCGTCAAAACGGAAAACCTCAAGGCGCAGACCAAAGGGCGCGAGGTCCTCTTCGGAGGTGTTGCGCACTTGGCGGTAGGTCAGCTCAGAGATTTGGCAGTCGTGATACAGCGTCGCCTCGGAGCCGATCAGCGCCTTGTTCGGCACGGCAGAGGCGCCTTGCGGTGTGATCGGCCCGCGCCACAACTCGGGGCGGTGCGACCACTCGGTGTAAAGCGGCAATTGCATCGCGTTCGATCCGATCAAAGGCAGCGCAAGACGCCCATCGGCCACGAAAAGAAACCGATCAATTTCCCAACGCAAAGACCGCGCCTGTGTCCGAAGACGGCGCAGCGCAGGCAGGCTCAGCCTCTCTGCCATATTCGCACGTCGTGCCCATCGCCGGATCGCGATGGAATTGAACCGTTTTTCAATCAGATTTCTGAGGCGACGCCGCATTCCAAAACCTTTGCTAAACTCTTGAGAGTCTTACTATGTCCGACAAAGGTTTCTACTCAACAAACACGAGAAGATTCCAGAGTTTGGTTCCATTTGGGCAACAGTATCTTACATCTGCCCGCGATTGCGGCGCTCCAGATCGGAGACAAAGCGGTCCAAAAGCTTGCGCAGGCCCGCCGCGGGCATCGGCGCCTCGTCGAAAGGCGTTGCCGTCACCGTGACCAAACGGCCCTTAAGCACAAAGAGCGCCCGCCAATATTCATCGCCCTGCCCGGCCAGCATATTGGGCGCACTGTCGCGGGCATGAAGCCAAAGCCGCCCGTCCTGGACATCGCTTTCGATCAGCGTCACGGTCTGCGACGCCCCGCTGCGCGACAGGGCCTGACGCCCCGCCTCGGAGGCAAAGAAGGCCTCGACGCTCGGCGCATCGAAACTCTCATCTGGTGACAGCGGCCCCGAAATCGACAGGGTCAAAATCGCCGTTTTGCCCTTGAGGCTTGGATTGTTGCCCCCGCTCAGGCCCGTGCAACTACCCAAGAGGACAAAGCCACCGTTCTGACCATCGCGGATCGAACCGGGGTCGACGCAAAATCCGTTTGGCCCCGACACGGCCAATCCTGTCACCGGCAAGGTTACGGCGCGGGGCGGACGCGGGCCACTTCCAGGCGTCTCAAGCGTGCAGGCCGAGAGGAAAATAATGAGAACCGGGGCGCAGATTGTCCACAACAGCTTTTTCATCGAACCTGTTCCCTTTCACCACACACCTGTTCCGCCACGGCAGGCGAATCCCGGCATGGCATACAGGGGCTGCCTCCGGCTTCCAAGCCACCCGGCGTCACAGAGATGTGTCAATCGGCGAATTCCCGCGCTTTGTGGATCGCTTCCCCTGCTTTCATGCCCGTGGTATCGCTCAAGAAACCGTTTGCAGAGAAACTCATGTCCAATCGTCCCCATCATCCGCCCCATCATCCCTACGCGCCGATCATCGCCTCGGCGATGCGTCGGCCCGAGCTTTGGCGCGCGGGTCTTTCGGTTGTCGGGATCACTTTGATCGGCATCGTGTTGACACCTGTGTTGTTTGCGCTGATCAGCTACGTCGCGCCCAATCTCGCCCCGTTTCAATTCGGTGCGCGTGGACTGGCCGTGGGGGCCACGCCCGGTGGGATGTTCATTATACTTGCCGGCTTCCTTTTGGTCGCCATTGGCACGATTGTGATGGCGAAGCGCCTCCATGCCCGCAGCTTGCGCGACATCACCGGCCCCGGTGGCTTGATGCGCGCGCAATTTTTCACGACCCTCAAATGGATCGCGGGCTTTACTGTCTTGATCTTTTTCCTGCCGTGGGATGGCGACACGGAGGTCGTCGCGAACCTAGAGCCCCGGATATGGTTGTTCTGGCTCCCCTTCGCGCTTTTGGGACTGATGATTCAGGTCACAGCCGAAGAGCTGTTCTTTCGCGGCTATTTGCAAAGCCAGATCGCGGGAGCCACCGGTTCTTACCCCCTGGGTCTTGCGACCTCCGCCGTCTTGTTCGGGCTGGCGCATATAAATGGGTCTTTGGAAGGCTATGCGGCGCTTTTCCCGGTGATCTGGGCCATGGGATTTGGCCTCTTGGCCGGCGATCTGACCATGCGCTCCGGCACGCTCGGCCCGGCCATCGCCCTGCATCTCGTCAACAATGTCAGCCCCATCCTTTTGTCGGCACAACAGGACATGATGTCGGGTTTCGCCCTTTTCATGCAAACCGAGGACTCCTCGGTCCTCTTGGCCGACCCGAAGGTCATAGTGTTTCAAACGCTTCTGTTGTTCACGAGCTGGCTGGTTGCGCGTCTGGCGATCAGGCGCTGATTGCAATTCACCCACAAGAGGCTTATCTGGGGCCGCAAGTAACGCCCTGTCACGTAACGTCCAAAGGCCCGCGCATGAACTGGATTTCGAACTACGTCCGCCCGAAGATCAATTCGCTCTTCTCGAAACATGACACGCCGGACAATCTTTGGACGAAATGCCCGGAGTGCGGAACCATGTTGTTCCACCGCGAATTGGCGGAGAACCAGAACGTCTGCACCAATTGCGACCATCACATGCACATCACGCCGCGTGCGCGGTTCAAGGCAATGTTCGATGGCGGCATTTTCTCCGAGGTCAAGGTTCCCGAACCGATTGAAGATCCTCTGAAATTCCGCGATCAAAAGAAATACCCCGACCGCATGAAAGCGGCTCAGAAATCCACGGGCGAAAAAGAAGCCATGCTGGTCGCCGAGGGTGAGATCGGTCGCACGCCGGTCGTCGCCGCGGCGCAGGATTTCTCCTTCATGGCGGGCTCCATGGGCATGTATGTCGGCAACGCCTTCATCGCCGGTGTCGAGCGCGCGATTGAGCTCAAACGCCCCTTCATCATGTTCTCCGCCGCCGGTGGCGCCCGGATGCAGGAGGGGATTCTCTCTCTGATGCAAATGCCGCGCACCACTGTGGCGATTGAAATGCTCAAAGAGGCGGGTCTGCCCTATATCGTGGTGCTCACCCACCCGACCACGGGCGGTGTGACGGCCTCTTATGCGATGCTGGGCGATGTGCAGATTGCCGAACCCAATGCGCTGATCTGTTTCGCGGGGCCCCGTGTGATCGAACAGACGATCCGCGAGAAACTGCCCGAAGGCTTCCAGCGCGCCGAGTACCTTTTGGATCACGGCATGCTCGACCGCGTCACCCATCGCACCAAGATGAAAGACGAGCTGGTCACCATTCTGCGGATGCTGGGCGGGTTGCCCCCGGCGGTCGCGGGCGAATTGCCTGCGCCGAAAGCGGAAGAGGCCCCGGCAGAACCGAAACAGACCGAAACGCCCTCCGTCCAAGACGGGAACAAGGACGCGCAAAAGTGACCACCCAAAATTCCGATGTCATCCTCGACCGGTTGATGTCCCTACACCCCAAGATCATTGATCTTGTCCTTGATCGTGTCTGGCGCCTTCTTGACGCTCTGGATCATCCCGAGCGCAAATTGCCGCCCGTGATCCATATCGCGGGCACCAATGGCAAAGGCTCCACCCAGGCGATGATCCGCGCCGGGCTTGAGGCGGCGGGCAAAAGCGTCCACGCCTATACCTCGCCACATCTGGCCCGGTTTCATGAGCGTATTCGTCTGGCCGGAGATCTGATTTCTGAGCCGGACCTGATGGAGGTGCTCGAAGAATGCGAGCGCGCCAATGGCGGCGAGCCGATCACCTATTTCGAGATCACCACCGTGGCCGGCCTCCTCGCCATGTCGCGTGGGCCTGCCGATTACACCCTGTTGGAAGTGGGCCTTGGCGGGCGCCTCGACGCCACCAATGTGATTGAAAAACCTGAGCTTTCGGTCATCACGCCGATCTCCATCGACCACACGCAATTCCTAGGCGATACGCTCACCGCGATCGCAGGCGAGAAAGCCGGGATTATCAAACGTGGCGTGCCCTGCGTTGTTGGCCCGCAACCGGACGAAGCCCTCGACGTGATCGAAGCCACAGCCGCCCGCCTCGGCGCGCCTTTGCTGCGGTATGGCCAAGAATGGCATGTATGGGAAGAGCGTGGCCGGTTGATTTTCCAAGACGAAACCGGCCTGCGCGATCTGCCTTTGCCGCGTCTTCTGGGCCATCACCAGATCATCAACGCAGGCGCCGCCATCGCCGCTTTGCGTCACATGGGCTACGACGACGCCGCGCTTGAGGCCGCCCTCACCGACGCCTTCTGGCCCGCGCGGATGCAGCGGCTCAAGACCGGGCCGCTGATCGACGCCGCCCCTCAGGCCGAGCTTTGGCTCGATGGTGGGCACAATCCGGCGGCGGGTGTGGCTTTGGCCGAAGCGCTGGATCGCCTGCCCAAGCGCCCGACCTATATGATCTGCGGCATGCTCAGCACGAAAGACGTCGGTGGCTATCTGCGTGAACTCAAAGGCCACACGGAACAATTGATCGCCGTGTCGATCCCGGACTCACAGGCCACACTGTCAGCCCATGAGACCGCCGAATTCGCCCGCGCCGAAGGGTTTGACACTTTGGAAGCCGACAGTGTTCTGTCCGCGATCCAAGGCATCATCGCGGATCACCCCGAGGCGCGTATCCTGATTTGCGGTTCGCTTTACCTCGCGGGGCATGTGCTGCAAAGCAACGGCTAAGAACCTGTCGAACAGCTTCTGTGCGCCCGCGCGTGTTTGCGTTCGGGCGCGCGCATCGTATCTCTGTCTTCAAGTGTAAGGAGACAGAACATGGCTTTGGAATTCGGCGTAGACACGTTTGGCGACGTCACATGGGACGAACTCGGCAATGATTTGCCGCAGGGTCAGGTCATCCGCAACGTCATCGCGGAAGGCGTATTGACCGATCAGGTCGGCCTCGATGTCTTTGGCCTGGGCGAACATCACCGCCCGGATTTCGCCGTCTCCGCCATCGAACCGGTGCTCGCCGCCATCGCCGCGCAGACTTCTAACGTGAAACTGACCTCCGCCGTCACGGTGCTGTCTTCCGACGATCCGATCCGGGTGTTTCAACGCTTTTCGACGCTGCAAGCGATCTCCAATGGTCGCGCCGAAGTCACGCTCGGGCGCGGCTCTTTCACGGAAAGCTTCCCGCTCTTCGGCTTTGATCTCTCGGATTACGAAATGCTGTTCGAAGAGAAATTCGAGCTGTTCAAGCTTTTGACCACACAAGACAAAATCAGCTGGTCCGGACGTCACCGCACCGCGTTGAAACAACAGGCGGTCTATCCCCGCCCCGAACGCCCGATCCCGGTCTGGCTCGGTGTTGGCGGCACCCCGCAATCGGTGGTGCGCGCCGCGACCAATGATGTCTCCATGACGCTTGCGATCATCGGCGGAAGCCCCGCGCGGTTCAAACCCTTTGCCGATCTCTACCGCGATGTGCGCAAACAAATGGATGCGCCGATGCTGCCGCTGGGCGCGCATTCGCCGGGGCATATCGCCAGGACGGACGCCGAGGCCCGCGATCGCTATTTCGACGGCTACCGGATCATGCATGAACGCATCGGTGCGAGCCGCGGCTGGCCGCCGCTGACGCGCGAAGCCTTTGAGCATGAGGTGGACCACGGCGCGCTCTTCGTCGGTTCGCCCGAGACGGTCGCCCAGAAAATCGCCGCCACGGTCTCTGTTCTGGGGTTGGATCGGTTCGACCTGAAATATTCCGCCGGTCCCGTGAGCCATAACGCACTCATGGACACGATCCGCCTCTACGGCGAAGAAGTCACACCGCGCGTGCGGGAGATTTTGGCGGAGGGCTGATCAGCCCTTCACTTCCTGGGGCTCCGCCCGTTCGTCGCTGAAATCAGTCCCCCGGACTGATTTCCGGGCGCTCCTCACCCCAGTGCGCATCCTGCATTTCTCTGAGGCGCGACGCCGTGCGCTCGAACTCGAACGCTCCCGCGCCCTCGATATAAAGCCGCTCCGGCTCATCGACGGCGGTGCAGACCGTGCGCACTTTGGCCTCATAAAGCGCGTCGATCAGGGTCACGAACCGCTTCGCCTCGTTGAAATTGCCACGTGTCAGACGCGGGATGTCTTCAAGGATCAAAAGCTTCACCGCATCGGCAATCACCAGATAGTCCCCCGGCCCGAACATCTGGCCGCAGAGGTCCCAAAACGTCGCCCGCGCGATGCCGTTGTGGAACTTCGGCAGGACCACATCGCGGCCTTTGACCTTCAGCGTCAGGCTCTCCGTCGCGCCGCCCGTCAGGTCGGTCCAGATGTCGTCAATCGTCGCGCGCACATCGCCCGTCACCGGATGGAAATAGACCGGCGTCCCGGTCAGACGCCCCTGTCGATAATCCACTGGCGAATGCAGGTGATGCACGTCGAGCTTCTGTTTCAAAATCTCGATGAAGGGCAGGAAGAGCTGGCGATTCAGCCCGTCCTTGTAAAGATCGTCCGGCACGCGGTTCGAGGTGGTGACGACGGTCACGCCATTGGCAAACAGCCCCTCGAACAACCGCCCCACAATCATCGCATCGGCGATGTCCGTGATCTGCATCTCATCAAAGCACAAGAGTTTGATCTCATGCGAAATCTTGTCGACAACGGGTGCGATGGCATCCGAAGTTCCGGCCTTGCGTGCGGCCTCGATCCCCGCCTGCACCTCCTGCATGAAGGCATGAAAATGCACCCGGCGCGCGGGCACAGGGGAATGTTCGTAGAACAGATCCATCAGCATGGATTTGCCGCGCCCGACCCCACCCCAAAGGTAAAGCCCACGCACGGCTTCGGGCTTTTTGCGGCCACCGATCAGGGACAAAAGCCCCTTTTTCGTCGGCTGGTTGGCAAGATCGGAGCGCACCCGCTCCAACAGCGGCAAGACCGCCTCTTGCGCCGGGTCGGCGCGCAGCGTGCCTTCGGCCACACGGGCCGCGTAGATATCCATCAGCGTTGTCATACCCCGTTCCTACTGCGCGCCAACGCATAAGGAAAGATGATGTGCACCATCTTGATCATTCGATTGACGCCAAGCGCAATTTTGCCGAAACCTGTGGCAAAGGAGACCACGATGTCCCAAACACGCACGCCCCTCATCACGCCCGTCCTCATCGCCGGCTGTGTCGTCATCGTCATCAGCTTTGCGATCCGCGCGTCCTTTGGCGTGTTTCAGATCCCGATTGCAACAGAGTTCAACTGGCCTCGCGCCGAGTTTTCTCTGGCGATTGCGATCCAGAACCTGTTTTGGGGCATCGGCCAGCCGATTTTCGGCGCCCTGGCGGAACGCATCGGCGATCGCAAGGCGATCATTCTGGGCGCCGTGATCTATGCAGCCGGGCTTGTGCTGTCGTCGATGGCGGTCTCTCCGCTGGCACATCAGTTCTACGAAACCCTTGTGGGCTTTGGCATCGCGGGCACCGGTTTTGGCGTGATTTTGGCTGTCGTGGGCCGGGCCTCAAGTGATGAAAACCGCTCGATGTCGCTAGCCATCGCCACCGCTGCCGGGTCCGCCGGTCAGGTTTTCGGCGCACCTTTGGCCGAGTGGCTGTTGAGCTTCATGTCCTGGCAGAACGTGTTCCTGTTGTTCGCCGCCTCCGTTCTCGCCTCCCTCGCCGTCCTGCCGATGATGCGCAGCCCGGATGTTGCCAGCAAAGCCGAGTTGGAAGAAAGCCTTGGCGCCATTCTGGGCAAGGCCTTCCGTGATCCGACCTACACGCTGATCTTCCTGGGCTTCTTCTCCTGCGGTTATCAGCTTGCCTTCATCACCGCGCATTTCCCGGCGCTGGTGACCGAGATGTGCGGCGCGATTGATCCCTCTGGCACCCTGGCTTCTCTGGGCGTGTCGACGACCTCCGCGCTTGGGGCGATTTCGATTTCGCTGATCGGCCTCGCAAATATTGGCGGCACCTTGTTTGCTGGCTGGCTCGGCAATCGGTTTTCCAAGAAATACCTGCTTGCCGGCATTTACTTGGGGCGGACTCTGGCCGCCGCCGCCTTTATCGCCTTGCCGATTACACCCACCTCGGTGCTGATTTTCTCCGTCGTCATGGGGGCGCTTTGGCTCGCCACGGTGCCGCTAACCTCGGGGCTCGTCGCGCATATCTATGGGCTGCGCTACATGGGCACGCTCTACGGGATTGTCTTTTTCTCCCACCAATTGGGCGCGTTCTTGGGCGTCTGGCTCGGCGGGCGGCTCTACGATCTCTACGGCGATTACACCATGGTCTGGTGGGTCGGCGTTGGCATCGGGGCGTTCTCCGCTATCGTGCATTTGCCGGTCAAGGAAATCCCCTTGGGGCAACGTGCGGAGCGCGCGTTAGGCTAAGTCTTCCGCCGTCAAAAGACCCTCTGAGACCAGCCGTGCGGCCCAGCCCTCCGGCCCCTCGAACAGATGCGTCTGCCATCCGCGCGAGGCGGCCATGTCGATATTGTCCTGCCGGTCATCGGTGAACAACAGGCGCTCCGGCGCGATTTTGCAATCGGCCTCAACCATCTCGTAGATGATAGACTGCGGCTTGACACAGCCCATCCGCCCGGAAACATAGCGCCGGTCGAAGTCGGTCAGAAACGGGTACTGGGTTTCAGCATATTCAAAGCTCTCGACCCCGAAATTCGTCAGGGCAAACACCGGCACACCTTTGGTGCGCAGAGCCCGCAAAATCTTGACTGAGGCGGGGATCGCAGGCGCCGCCATTTTGATCCAGTCGAAATACCACATCAGGATTTCGTCTTTAAAATCAGGACATTGCGTGGCACAGGCCTCAATCGTCTTGCGGAAATCATGGCCCTGATCGACCAGATCGTTCATCGCATGAAGATCGACCGCCTCGAACATTGCCTTGCGCCGGGCCTCGCCGATCACCGCATCGTAATGCCGCTCCGGCTGCCATTCGATCAACACGTTGCCGATGTCGAAAATCACCGCATCTATGGTCATGTCGCATCCCTTTTGGCGCCCTGCACGGCGCGTTCCAAAGCATCGAGAAAACGCGAGCGATCCGCTTTCGAGAATGGCTTGCCGCCACCCTGTCGAAACGGGTCTGCCGCGCGCAGGTCATACATCAAATCCCGCGTCGCCAAAGCATTGCCAATGTTGGACGGCGTGAACGCCTCGCCATCATGCTTGAGCGTGCGCGCCCCGGTCTCGACCGTTTTCGCAGCCAAGGGAATATCACCGGTTACAACCACATCGCCGCGCCCCGCCCGTTCCGCAATCCACATGTCGGCAATGTCCGGCCCATCGGGCACAAAGACCATTTCGACATAGGGATTTTGCGACGGACGCAGCCCGCCGTTACAGACAAACAGACATTGGATTTGATGCCGCGTGGCGACTTTCTCCACCTCGGCTTTCACGGGGCAGGCATCGGCATCGACATAAATCTTGGTCACGGGGTCCGTCTTTGGCTGGCTTTTTCTTGGCAAAATACTCAATCAGCCTCCGCCAATGAGCACCCCCGCAGCGAACACCAGAGCGCCGCCGAACACAACCTGAAATGCCGCGCGCATGAAGGGTGTGTTCATGTATTTCTTTTGAATCCAGGCAATCGACCACAGCTCAATGAACACAACCGCCATGGCGATGAAAGTCGCGGTCCAGAAATGCGGGATCAGATAGGGCAACGCGTGCCCCAAGCCCCCCAGCGTCGTCATCACGCCAGAGGCAATGCCGCGCTTCATTGGCGAGCCACGGCCGGAGAGTTCACCATCGTCCGATGCGGCCTCGGTGAAGCCCATGGAAATCCCGGCCCCGACCGAGGCCGCCAAGCCCACGAGGAAGGTCGTATGGGTGTCCTGCGTTGCGAAAGCGGTGGCGAAGATCGGCGCGAGGGTGGACACAGAGCCGTCCATCAAGCCCGCCAGCCCCGGCTGCACCCAAGTCAAAACGAACTGACGATGTGCAGTCTTTTCCTCTTCGCTGCGAGTCTCGTCCGTGAGGTGCTCGTCCTCAAGCTCACCCGCCCGCCGATCGTGCCCGGCTTCCGCCGCCGCCAGACGACCGAGAAGGGCGCGTGTGTCGGCGTCCTGCGTGCGCTCTGCGGCCTTACGATAAAAGGCCTCGGCGCCCTGCTCCATCGCATGGGCTTCCTCGCGAATACGCTCAAGGCCGAGATTGCCGATCAGCCAGACAGGGTTGCGCGTGTAATACCCCGCGACATGTTCGCGGCGGATGAGCGGGATCACATCCCCGAACCGCCGTTTGTGGAGGGAGATCAGTGCCTCCCGATGCCCGTCTTCCTCTTCGGCCATGCCATCGAAAATCTTGGCGCTGTCCGGGAAGTCCGTGCGCAGGTGTTCGGCATATTGGCGATAAATCCGCGCGTCGTCTTCCTCCGAGGAAATCGCCAGAGCGATGATTTCCTGTTCGCTGAGATCCGAGAAGCGTTTGCGATTGGCAATGGCAGGGAACATGGGCACCTCTGATTTAGAATGGTTCTAAATTAGTCTGTGCAGGCGCTCACTGCAACTGCTATTACGACGCAGAAACGCGAAATTCTGCACTTGCACAACTAAACTGACCTGTTTACTTTTAAAAAAGGCCCTCGTGGCCGATATCGACATCCCTGTCGAGCACTGGGCGGGTCTATCAATCATAGGCCTGCCTTTTTTATGGCCTTTTCGCTGGTCATGATTGGCACGAAAGCACTAAGATCGCGCCATAGAAAGAGCAAAACCATGGCACATAACAGCCTCATCATCAAAAAAGGGCGCAAATTCGATCAAGTCATCGAAGGGGCACGCACCGTTTTTATGCGCGATGGTTATGAGGGGGCTTCGGTCGATGACATCGCCCGCGAGGCCGGCGTGTCGAAGGCGACGCTTTATAGCTATTTCCCCGACAAACGCGTGTTGTTCCTGGAAATCGCAGCTCAGGAAACCCACAAACAAGCGGACGCTTTCGAAGAACGTATCGACGACAGCCACCCGCCCGAAGTCGTTTTACCGACGGCCGGGCGCAAAATCCTCGATTTCGTGCTGTCGGATATCGGCATCGCCGTGTTTCGCATCGCTGTCGCCGAAAGCGACCGCTTTCCAGAAATCGGACAGAAATTCTATGACAGCGGGCCGGGACTCTTGAAAGAGAGATTGTCGCAATATCTTGCCAGTTGGTGCGCCCAAGGCGTTCTGGCCATTGACGATCCCGAACTGGCCGCCGAACAATTCGCCGAACTGTGCAAGGTGCACCTGCTGCCCGCTCATCTGTTTCAAGGGCGCCTTACTGTAGATGAGGCGGAGCGGGACAGGATCATCGAAAGCGCCGTTGCCCTGTTTCTGGCCAGATACGGAACTCGATCATGATCAACACACCCACCCGCCTTCTCGCCCTCTCTCTTTGTGCCCTCATGGCCTGCAACGAGGAGGCGCCCGCTTCCGCAGATCGCGACCCGACCCTGTCAGAGCCAAGCGATTTGACCTGTGCCATTGAGAGCGTCACCCCCCTGATCGGAGAGAAACCCACCGCCCTGGAGACGCTCGACATCCCAGCCCCCTTTCGCGTGATCCGCCCCGGCATGGCCATCACCGAGGATTATCGCCCGGAACGCACCAACATCGACATTGGTCAGGATGGACGCATTTCTCGCGTCTGGTGCGGCTGAAACCCCAGATCAAGTTTCCACACAAAGGAAAAGCCGAGACAGTCCTCCTGTCTCGGCCTTACAAGTTGGTTCAGAGCGAGATCCCCGGCGCCGCGAACTGGGTGGGGGCTGTTAAACCGCGACACCGGGGCAAAGCGTTCTCGCTCTGACACCCGTTTTGCCTGTCGATCCGGGCCAAATGAGGAAGCAAAAAAGAAAAAACACGAACCATTTCGTGTCCAGAATAAGGCAACCTTCACGATCTGGTGGAGTTTTCTTGATTTACCGCACGATTGGCCCCACTCTTAAAGTATGACCATACAAACGCCGACGCCCTTTCCGGGCCAACCGCAGAGCCCTCAAGCCCCTGATAAGGTCGTTTTCGACCGGCACGAGCTTGGCGCAATCATGGGACTTTATGGTCGGATGGTCGCCGCAGGCGAATGGCGCGACTACGGCATGTCCTTTCTCAAAGAGGTCGCCGTGTTTGCCGTCTTCCGCCGCACCGCCGAACACCCTTTGTATCGCATCGAAAAGCGCCCGAAACTGCGTGGCAAACAGGGCATGTATTCGGTGATCGGCATGGATGGGCAGATCCTCAAGCGCGGCGCGGACCTGCGCACGGTGTTGCGGGTGTTCGACCGCAAGCTGATCCGTGCGGTCGAATAATCACAGCCTGCGATGGGCGATGACCGGCCCGTCACCCTGCGCCTCGATTCTGGCAATCGCGCGCGCGATCGGCTCATAGGCCACGGCCATATGATGCGCATTGGCATGGATGAGAACCTCATGATCCACACACATCGCGACATGGCCTTTCCAGAACAACAAATCGCCACGCTGATAGCCGCCTGAGGCCTCTGTACCGAGACTTTGTTGCAGATCACTGTCGCCGGGACAGGGGATACCACAGGCCAAAAGACCCGCCTGCACGAGACCCGAACAATCAATCCCGAACGCCGAATTGCCGCCCCAAAGGTAAGGCGTGCCAAAGAACAGTTGCGCGATGGTCACCGGGTCGGTGAAAGGCCGTTCGATGGGGCGGATGTGGGGTTTCGGCACGAAAGCTGTCTCCCCGCCATCGCCATAGGCCACTTCCATGAATTTGTGGCGTTCATCAACGACGCAGATGCGGGAACCGAAAGACAGGCTTGTGCGCTCTTCGGCTTTGAACGAGTCGGTCGGGTAGAGATGCGTGGCGCGCACCGAAATCAGATGCGTTGGCGTCTGATCGGGGCCGATCCTGCTTTCATCGACATAGCCGACATAGCCGTCACGCACCGCGACACCAAAGGCCCAGCCCTCGTGCCGCTCCAAGACATCAAACGCTTCGCCCCAAAGCAATTGCCGGTCGCGTTTGCCGGCGGGGCTGGCGCGCAAATTCGCGAGCGGACCGGACACAGTCGTGCGCTCTGGCGTCACGACGGCCTGCCCGTCATGGGCAAAACCATTCAAAGCGACGCGCGTGTTGGCGGGGGTCAGACGACGGTCCCTCATAGCTTTAACAGCTCCGGCAGTGCGGCCAGAATCGCCCGCGCGCCCTGCCCCACACCGCCTTTTGGACGCGCCGGTTTGGGCGAGGGGTTCCAACCGTAAATGTCGAAATGCATGTAGCGCGGCGTTTCCGTCACGAAGCGGCGCAGGAACAAGGCGGCGGTAATCGCCCCCGCCATGCCGCCCGAGGGCGCATTGTCGAGATCGGCAATCCCCGGCTCGATCATCGGCTCATAAGGCTCCCAATAGGGCAATTGCCAGAGCGGATCGGCCACCGTCATCGCAGCCTTCGAGAGCACATCGGCGTCCGTGTCGTCGGTTGCAAAAAATGGCGGAATATCGGGGCCCAGCGCCACCCGCGCCGCCCCCGTCAGCGTCGCCATGGAAATCACCAGATCGCTCGGGCTTTCATCCGCCAGCGCCAGAGCATCGGCGAGAACCAGTCGCCCTTCGGCATCGGTGTTGTTGATCTCGACCGTCAGCCCTTTGCGCGAGGCCAGGATATCTTGCGGGCGGAAGGCCGACCCATCGACGGCATTTTCCACAGCCGGGATCAGCACGCGCAATTGCAGCGGCAGGTCCAGCGCCATGATCATTTTCGCCAGCCCCAAAACCGTGGCCGCCCCTCCCATGTCCTTTTTCATAAGCCCCATGGAGGCGCCCGGTTTGAGGTTCAGCCCGCCGGTGTCGAAACACACGCCTTTGCCGACGAGTGTCAGCACCGGCCCAGACGTGCCCCAGCGCATGTCGATCAGCCGCGGCGCGCGCGGAGAGGCGCGACCGACGGCGTGGATCATTGGAAAATTCTGCGTCAAAAGGTCTTCGCCGGTGATGACGGAAATCTCCGCCGCATGGTCTTTCGCCAATGCGACAGCGGCGGCTTCCAACTCCGCAGGCCCCATGTCATTGGCGGGGGTGTTGATCAGATCCCGGGTGAGCGCTTCGCCCGCGGCGATGGCCTCAAGCCGTGCAATATCGGCACCCTCGGGCGCCACAAGTTCAGCGTCAGGCGCAGATTTTCTGGCATATTTATCAAATATATAGCCCGAGAATAGCCAGCCCAGAAGCTGTTCATCGAGTTCCGGCCCCGTCAGGGCCGTTTCCAGGTGATAGACACCTTTGGGCAGCGATTTACGCACGGCCCCCAGTGCGAATCGCCCGCGCGACCGATCCTGTTCGGCGCCAAGCCCCGCTACGGCACCTGCAATGCCCGATGCCCCCGGATAAGTGCAAACGCTTCCCGAAGAGGCCGTAAACCCCTGTGCCTTGATCCAATCAGCCTGCGCCGGATCGAGACCGGCCAGCGTGTCGTCGAGCTGGTCAGGTGTGATCAGATGAAGCGGAAGGGAAGCACTGCCGGAGACGGCAAAGGAAAGTGGCATCGGATAGGGCCTTTCTTGACTGTTGTGCCAAGACTAGCTCATCCGATGCCACCTGCAAGCTGGTTCAGGACGCCAAATGACGTCACATGAACCAAATCTAATTGATCGAACTTAAAGCGAGGCACCCTGAAGGTCCCAAACCGCCAAAAGGGAATTTTCCCCGATCCGCATGAGACGCGCGACACAGGCCGCCAAAGCGGTGCTGTCCTCCGTCAGCGCCAGCGTTTTCACGTCCTCGGCCACCTGCGCAAAGGTGACCATGCCGATCTGTTCCGAAATGGCGATCATCGAACGTGCAGCCCGCTGCATCTCCTCGAAATCACCTTTCTTATAGCTGCTTTCGACCTTCGACAGCCGCACCGCAAGCTCCTCCATCGCACGGGAGACAACCCCGTCTGCGCCGGACGTCCCCAGTTGATCATAAAGCTGATCCAAACGATCCCGGTCGACTTTCACAGACCCATCAGGTCGCAACCTTGCCACCACCATATCAATACCCCAATTTTAATGCGCCCCACGCGCTATGTGTTGACTTTGCCCGATCAGCCTCAAGAAAAGGTTTAATCGGAACAGGTTTTTCACTCGAATTCCTCGAAAACTCTCATTACATTCGCCACGATTATCCCTGACCTCCACAAAGTGAGTTCCGCAGCGATGAAATACGCAAAACCTCTCCCGAACTATATGGTGCAACGCTATCAAGGCTGGAAAGCCACCACATTTTCGGAAAACAAGTCCTGGTATCGCCGTTTGGCCGATGAGGGACAACGTCCCCGGGCCTTCATCATCTCCTGCTGCGACTCGCGTGTTCATGTGACATCCATTTTCGGCGCGGATCAGGGAGAATTCTTCATTCACCGCAATATCGCCAACCTCGTGCCGCCCTTCACGGACGACGGCGACCACCACGGGACATCCGCGGCGGTGGAATATGCCGTCACCGCTCTGAAGGTCGCTCATATCGTCGTGCTCGGGCACTCCAACTGTGGCGGTGTGCAGGGCTGTTACGACATGTGTTCAGGCAATGCGCCGGAGCTTGAGGAAAAATCCTCCTTTGTCGGTCGCTGGATGGACATCCTCCGCCCAGGTTACGAGCGCGTCCTGCAAATTCCGGAAGATCAACGCAAACGCGCCCTCGAGAAAGAATCCATTCTCGTCTCGCTCGAAAACCTGATGTCCTTCCCCTTTGTCCGCGAGGCCGTCGAGAAGGGCGATCTCACCCTTCACGGGCTCTGGACGGATATTGGCGAGGGTGATTTGCATCAGTACGATCCCGAAACGAAGACGTTCTTGCCCGTCTGACCTACCGGTCTGAGAGCGTAAGAACCGAGCTTAAGCCACAAGGCGCAGGACGTTTTCAACGGCGTCCTCTGCCGACACAGCGTGCTCTTCGGTCAGAATGAGCGGCGTATTGGCAACCTCTTCCATGCGCGGTGCGTCGATCATGGCGCCGGATGTGACGGAAGCCGAACGCACGAACATCGGTTTGCTCACCTGCGTGACGATGTGATGATTGACGCGCCGCGCGGTTGCGACAGACTCGTCGATTTCCTCGGGAAAGAACATCACGGCACCGCTTTGATGCAGGTTCAGCGCGATGATGCGGCCTTGGCGGGCTTTTGCGAGATAGTCGGTCATGGGTTTGTCCTTTCAAATGTCGTGAGATCCGGTGCGTTCAGGCGGCTTTCGCGAGCTGCGTCAGACGCGCGCCAAGGTCAGGGCGATAATCCGGTTCGCAGTGGTGACCGCCCAGAAGAATGACGTTCGAACGTCGTGCTTCGCGGGTCAGATTGTGATTGGCCGGGCGACCTGCGGCGTCGGCGGCGGGCACGTCCCAGTTGAAAAGGAGCCCACCTTTGGCCTCGACAGGTTGACCTGCGGTTCTCATCAGCTTGATCATGTTTCCGTCCTTTCGTCGCGCATCGTTCCAAACCCCCGGAACCCTTGAGATCATGGGAACACGAGCGGCCTGTTGGCGGAAATGGAGCATGGAAACAATTTGAGACATTTGCGATTTTTTCCGCAGACACACAAACAATAACTGTTAAGAGTCAAAGAGATACCGCACCAATAAGAAGCGGATTCCAAAAATTAAAATTCTCAGCATCGCTCAAAACCTGGTTAATTTGCCTTGAGACCCGTGACGGGCGCGCGGCAAGCTTTGGGCTTTGATCTGCCGCTTCTGCGGCAGCTTTATGACAGGCTTAACATGGCCTTAAATTTGCCGAATCGCAGGGGCCCGGACGCAATCCGGGCCCCCGTAAAAATTATGTACGCCACAGCTGACGGATGGCAGCGCTCATTGCAGCACCTTTCCCTCCGGCCAGCGCAGGTTTTCGCTCAGGCTGATCTCTTGGCTCTCCCCAGCCTCAAGATCGAAGTGCCACGCGAGCACCCCGCGTTTGTCGTCCACACCCTCGACATCGGGCGCAGGAGAAGCGGACCAGTCCACTTTCAACTCATCCTGTTCGGACACGGACACACGATCCAGAACCTTGATCGGCCAGCTCCGCGCGGTCAGGTTCGCGACCTCGATCCGCCATTCCGTTTCCGTCTCATTGGATTTGGAAATCACACCGCGATCGCCCTCGTTCCGGGTCAAGAGGACGCGTTCCATCGTGATGCCATCCACCGGCCCAAAGGCCAGTTCCGCTTCCGCGCCATCGACCAGCGTGTCCAAAGACGTCTCGCCAAGGCTCACCCCGTCCCGGAACAGACGCACGGTGCCCGGCACCAGCATCTCGCCGGAGTCATTCGCAAAGGACGCCATCAGATAGCCGACCTCCTCATATAGCGGCACGGCGCGCACGAAGACCTCTGGCGACAGGTCGAGGGTCGAGAGCCCGAATTCGACCGCATCTTCGCCAGAGTAGAGCGTTGCGGGCGTCGGGTAGCTGTAGGTCTGGCTCAACCCGGCGAGGTTGATCTTCATCGCCTCCACCATTGGCTGTTCCATCACAGGGGCTGCATATCCCTGCTCCATCGCATCGCTGGCCATGGTCCGCATCACCGGCTCCACGGGGCGCGGTTCATGGATGCGCCGGATTTGCGGATAGACCTCACGCGGCACACTGCGCCGGGTCGGATCATCCGTGGCAAAGGTCAACGCGACATCGGTCCAAGGCTCGCCGGTGTCTTGTGTGGCAACGACGGAACGGGTGAGCGAGAGTGTGCTTTCTTCGCTATCGAGGCGGGCGGTATAGAGCGGCGCCCAAGAGGCGGTCGCGACCATATAGCTCAGGCTGATGTGCACCTCACCCGCCTGTTCCACCTCGACTGGCAACGTCAGGCCAAGCCGCATCCGCTCCGAGGCGGCCAGCCGCGACAAGGCGCTCTCGGCCTGTCGGATGTCCTCTTTGAGGCCTTTGAGATCACGCTCTGCCTGTTCAGCCCGCGCGGTGGCGTCCTGGGCCTCAAGACGGGCGGCGAGGGATTCTTCGCGGATCAGACGCGCGGTCTCGGCCAAGCTCGCTGCCCCGGCCCCTTCGCCCTCAGAGAGGCGTCCCAGATAGGCCAGCGTGTCCTCTGCCGCACGGATTTCAAGACGGATCGCCTCGACGGCCCGGTTTCTCTCACGCAACTCGTCTTGGAGCGTCTCGAGACGGGTCTTGGCCTCTTGGGCTGCGGGGGTTTGATACAGCGCCGCTTCACCAATCTCCGTCATCCCGGTCGCGACAGGACCAAGCGTGGCGCCCTCGACCGTGACTTGGAGACTATTCCAAATGGTCTCGGCATCCGGCCCCAATAGAATATCCGCCAGAGCGATTTCATGCTGCCCCTCGGGCAGGCGCACCGTCGCCTCGCGCGTGACCATGGCGCCCTGCGGGTAAAGCGTGGCCTCAGAGACAAGGCTCTGCGCCTCGAACCGCTCCGCCAGCGCCGGGCTGGACAACAGAACGGACCCCATGAGACAGGTCAGGGTCAAATAGGATGTGCGATTAAATTTATGAACCATGGTTTCCTCCTTCGCGGTCGGAGGAAAGGTCGGATGAGCGGAGGCCGGGCGCAAGCCCTATTGCGGCACAAGAGCCGCGACCACGCGTTCACGGCGAAAGCCCGCCGATCCGGAACGTTCGGTCAGGCGACCGATTTGTCATCCTTCATGCGGTCGGCACGGAATTTGTCCCGAAAGGTTCGACACAAATCTTCCTTCGTCAATTGCGGATGTGGCGTCTTGGCCATTTCTTCCGCCCAGTCGCCCCAACGGTCGTCAAAGCTCTCCCCCGTCTCGACATCCACCCCGTCATGTTCTGGCGTTTTCTCAGCGTGCCGCATGGCACCGAAATCAATTTTCACACGAAACATCACCCAATCCTCACGGCTCTGTTGTCACAGCAAATGGAACATATCAGCGCCACATATTCGCGGCGCGGATGAATAAAGTTTAAAGTTAACAGGCCCTGCCGCCCCCGACGAACCTGAAAGCTTAATGAATTTCAGTGTTTTGCGTCGTTAAAAATGGATGTGTGTTGCGGGAGTAGTTTGTCCTTTGCGCCTGTCTTTTTCGGCAATTGCGGACGAAAACGGCGATTTCGGCACAAAACGGCCCAGAACGGGAGAATCACTCATGCAAAAAGGGCGCTCGCAAGCGCCCTTTTGTTAAGACTTTAGTTACCGTGTTTGGCCGACTTTGAGCGTCTCAGCCCTTTTTGAGCACCCGACGGCCCAGAAGTTCGGCGATCTGCACCGCGTTCAGCGCCGCGCCTTTGCGCAGGTTGTCGGAGACACACCAGAGGTTCAAACCGTTCTCGATGGTCACGTCCTGACGGATGCGGGAAATGAAGGTCGCGAAGTCGCCGACGCATTCGACCGGGGTCACGTAACCGCCGTTTTCACGCTTGTCGACCACGAGAATGCCCGGCGCGGTGCGCAGGATTTCTCGGGCTTCGTCTTCATCGAGGAAGTCCTCGAACTCGATGTTGATGCTCTCGGAGTGACCCACAAAGACCGGCACGCGCACGCAGGTCGCAGTGACCTTGATCGAGGAGTCGACGATTTTCTTCGTCTCGGCGATCATCTTCCACTCTTCTTTCGTGTCACCCGAGTCCATGAAGACGTCGATATGCGGGATCACGTTGAAGGCGATCTGTTTGGTGAATTTCGACGGAGCCACTTCCTGACCCGGGACATACATGCCTTTGGTCTGGTCCCAAAGCTCGTCGATGCCCTCTTTGCCAGCGCCCGACACGGACTGGTAGGTGGAGACGACGACGCGTTTGATCTTGGCACGGTCATGCAGCGGTTTGAGAGCCACAACCATCTGCGCGGTGGAACAGTTCGGATTCGCGATGATGTTCTTGTTCTTGTACATCTCGATCGCGTCCGGGTTCACTTCCGGCACGATCAGCGGGATCTCCGGGTCATAGCGGTAGAGGGACGAGTTGTCGATCACGACACAGCCCGCCGCCGCCGCTTTCGGCGCGTAGATTTTCGTGGCGTCCGAGCCAACCGCAAAGAGGGCCATATCCCAACCGGAGAAATCGAAGGTGTCGAGGTCCTTGGTGGTCAGAGTGGTGTCGCCAAAGCTCACTTCGGTGCCGAGAGATTTGCGCGACGCGAGTGCGGCGATCTCATCGACAGGAAACTCGCGTTCAGCGAGGATGTTCAGCATTTCGCGGCCCACATTGCCCGTGGCGCCAACGACGACGACTTTATAGCCCATTTGGGTCTCCTCTTAGTCCTAAGTGACTGGCGCGGACCCTTACTAGAAAGGGGCTTTGGAGAAAAGAGGCTTAATGTCCCATCGCGCCACGTGCGGCCTGAATGCACGCCTTTGCGGCAGTTTCATCGACCATGACGCGGCCATCTTCGCCAATCGACACTTTCGGGAAATGCACCTCATCAAGATAATTCATGAAAGCGGCGCGCAAGGCCGGATTGAAACCCAGAGATTCTACGGCAGACAGGGTCTCTTGCAGGTCTTCGATCCCGCCCACCGGGCGCACGAGCCCTAGCAGGGCAAAGAAGGCCTCGCCCAGGGTGATCACGGGTTTGTCGTAGAAAAACGCCTGAAGCCCGACGGAGGAGTTGATGGTCAGAACAGCACGACTGGCGCGGACCTGATCGAAGGTGTCGGTGTCATTGTCGATGCGAATGCGATGACCGGAGGTCTCGACCGCACGGTTCAACGCGTCGGCCAGAGAGGTCTTGGCCGAAGGGTGTTCCTTGATCCGAATGTGCCAGCCTTCGGGCAAAGCGGGGGCTGACAGCGCCAGCATGTCGATCATATTTTCGACCGAACGCACCCAGCCGGAAAACAGGGTGATCTGGCTGTCATTGGGCACTTGCAGGGGCACAAAGATGAAATCTTCTTGTGCCAAATCCGCGCCGGCTTTCTGACTCACGTCGGACCGCCGCGAGGCCCGCGCCGTCAGCGTGTCGCCAAGCGCCCGCCAGGCTTCGCCTTGTCGATCCGCCCGCCCCTCGGCCCAAGCGGTGTAGAACCGTGGATCGCGGGGCAAGGACCCAAGCGCGTTGACGCCCGTGTGGTCCAACTGCATCCGTCCCGGAAAGGGCGCTAGTTCGGCGTAAAGCGTCGGCACGCCCGCGTCCCGCGCGCCCTCCATGAACAGCCGCCGAGACCCGGTGACACCGTTCCAGCATAGGGCAATCGTGTCGGGGTGACGCATAAAGTGACGGCGGGACCCATTGTAGTGCAGCCGCAGAAGCAGCCGTTTGAGCGCACGTCCCAACGTGCCCTTCGGCTGTTTCTTAGCGACCGCGACCGCCTGCACAACACGATCATGGGTCTCAGGAAAATCCTTCAAAGACAAAGGGATCGCCCAAAGCACACGGGCGCCGCCGTCGGCCTGCGCCACGGAGGACATGAAGCTGTCTTTTTTTTTCGAAAATCCTTTGAGATAGGTGATCATCACAGCCCGCCCGTTGTTTTTGCCGCAGTTTCGCGCTCTTCATCACCTTTACCGATCCATGCCTGTTCTATGCCTGCAACAGCGTTTCGACAAGCGATCAGCGAGCTTTGAACCTGTGTTTTGCGGAGCAAAAGCACCTCGAGATGATTCGGACAAGGCGCCACGATCACGCAATTTTGTTACGTTTTCCACGGATGACGCGCGCCATCTCGCCATAACTTTTGCGCAGGAAGATCATATGACGCCAAATAGCCACGATTCACCGAAAACCCTTAGCACCCTTGCCCTCATACAACTTAAAGGGTTTTCAGCCCTGAACACATATGCGAGATTGGTCGTGAACTTGGCCGCGACGGTCGAGTGCATCTGTCGCAATGGAGATACTTAAAGATGAAAAAAGTTGTCCTCGCTTCTGCGCTCGCTCTTGCGACCGCATCTGCTTCTTTCGCTGGCGGCTATGAAGAGCCACTCATCGACGCCCCCGTTGTCGTTCAGGAAGGCACCGGCTCCTCTGCTGGCTCCATGGGCGGCAACGGTCTCCTGCTGCTCGGCGCAGTAGCCATCGCTGTGGCACTTGCTGCTTCGGACGACACCTAAGATAAGACATGTGCGATCTGAACTTGGGTTCAGATCGGTTGATCTAGAGTTTGGAGCGGCAGCCTTCTGGGGCGCCGCTTTCGTTTTGAAACTGCGCCTTAAAACAAAGGCACGTCACCATCTCACACGGCGGAACACCAACTGGCCGTTTTCGGCACCGGCCCATTGTACGGATTGCACCATGCGGCCCTGCGCGTCGATCCAATAGGTGTTGGTGAACTTGAACGCATCCTTGCGACAGGTTTCCCGCACGACACGCGTCGACGTCGAAATGACCCCACTGTCCACCGTCTGCGTTTCACCCGGAACGATGGAACAGTTCAGGATCAAGCGGCTGGTGCGATCTTGGCCATCGAGAAAACGATAGGTTTTCTGCACCCGACCGGCTTGTCGCGCTGCGATCAAACCGGCGGCGCCGCCATCCTCGACTGACATCAGATCGTTGCCAAAACCCCGCGTCGCGGTCAGCATCGGACGATCCAGGCTCATGCTGACGACATCGCGCGTCACCCAGGTCGTCACGCGGCCATTCTGACCGTAAATCGACGCCATACCATAGGCCCCGATCTTTTCCCGCAGCACAAACATCAAAGGCGCGCCGTCGAATTCTCGGAGCGCATTGGCGATCATGACATTGGGGTCACCCGATCCGGTGCTGGCTTTGTTACGACCAAAAACAGATTTGATCAGGCCGCTCACCTCATCAATCGTAGCTTTCGTGCGCTTGGTGCTTGCATCATTGCCACAGGCGGACAGCGCGAGCCCTGACACAACCAAAAGGCTCAAAACAGTTTTGCGCAACCGCGCGGCAGTCAACATATGCCTCATCTCCAGAACCGGCCCCAACGATCCTCGACCTCGGCCTGACCCGCATTGCGCACCTGGTTGTAGAGGCGACCAGAAAGATCAAGACGCGCGCCGCCATCACGTGACAGCGAATTCAGATCGAGATCGCGTGTCTCGGACGTCGGCGTGCCAATGAACCAGTCCACCGGCATGGAAATCCGAAGCCCCTTGTCAAAGGAGCCTTCGCCGAAATCTTCAAAGGGCACATCTGTGAGGGTCGCATAGGCCCCAACACGCCAGCCGTTGTTGAATTCCCGGTCGAGCGAGAGCGTCGCGCCCCAGTCTTCGGCCAGATAACGACCGACATCGAGCTGGCCATGAAAACCGTTTCCGAAATCCATGTAGCCGGACACATGGCCCGTCACCACGTCATAGTCCTGAAAGCCGAACAGGTCCTCGTAATCGCGCTGTTTGACATAGGCGACTTCAGCACCGAGAGCGAAGGCGTTTTCCGGCTTTTTCCAAAGCACCTCACCGGCCACACCGCCGAACATGCGCTCCAGATAGCCCACGGAGACACGAGAGAACACGTTTTCCGCCGGATGCGCGTACCAGTTGGCGGCCAGATCGTTCAGCTGAAACTGATTGGAATATTGCGCTGCATTCGAACGCACTGGCGGCAGGACATCGTCGTCGCTGTTGGTTTCCAAATCATCGACATTGCCCATGAGTTTCAGTGAGGCGGTACTGGTCAGCGACAGCCCCGGTGCGACGTTATAAGACAGGTTGCCCCGCAGGCCCAGATCGGAACGGATCGGGCTGTCCGGGTCGAACAGCGTGGCGCTCAGGTAGGGGCTCACACGCCAGTTCAAATCCGGATAGGCCCCTTCGGCGCGCACCATCGGATCAGACGGCAAAGCCCGTGGTTCGACAAAGCGCGTGGCGGCGAGCATCTCACCGGCGGGCTCGAACTCGAGCTGCTCGATGGCGCTGCGCCGGATCACTGTGGATTGCACCGGCATGCCCTGAACAACTTCGGTGAAGACAAAGGTTTCAACAGACGGAGGGAAAGCCCGCGTCGCAATCCGCGACAGACGCCCAAGCGCCTGTGCATGGGCCGGGTAACGATTGTTGCGGAACTCCAGCTCGGCTTTTGTGGCCGTCAGAGACATGGCCTCAAGCGTCAGCCCCTCTTTGGCCATGGCGCCGGACAGTGCTTTGCGTATCCCCGGCGCGTCGCGCCCGTCTTCGATCCAGGCGCCGGACCAGCCGAGCGCATCGGCGGAGCGGCTGGGGCGTTGTTTGACCGGCAGGGGGGCGGTTTCGAGGCCACCGGCATAAAACGGATCATTCGGATTGAGATGGCCCGTGATCCCGAATCCAAGCGTGTCACCATACATATAAGCCATCGTCACGGACACATTGGGATGGAGTGCATAGGACAGTCCGACATTGACGGGGGAGGCATGATCCAGAACCCCACGGTCCACTTCGGCGACATAGGCGTCGGAGGAATATTCCGCGAGCAGCGTCAGCTTGTCGTTGAGATCAAAGCTCAGGCCGCCAAACACCCCGATGGGGCCGCGGAACCAGCTGTCTGCATTGAGCGTCCCGCCTGTGGAGATGGTGGTCGTGTCCCGCGTGCCAAAGGACAGGCCCGTGGTGTTTTCTGTCGCGAGACGCCCCCATCCCAGACCGCCCGTCACCTGAAGGCGGTCTCCAATGGATTTCGTCGCCACGATATATTCGCTGCTCAGCAGACCGGTTCCAAGGAAATCGCGCATGCCGACAGAGATCGCGGGACGCAGCCCCTTTTCCTCGACGATCTGGTAGGACAGATCGAAGGTCCGATCCCAGTAGATGTCAAACTCATCGGTCAGATTATCCGTGCCCGTATAGCTGAAACTTCCCGACAATTTGGGCGTGATCTGAAATGTGAGAGTCGTTCTGCGCATCGGATCGAAGCGATTGTACGACAGGCTCAACTCGCCATCTGGGGCGACCTCTGCCGTTGGCATATCCAAAAGGCCCGGGTTGCCGTAAAAGCCGTAGTTCGTCATCGCCTCCTGCGCGACCATGGGTGTCGCACAAACGAGTCCGATTGCTCCGCCCAAAACCGATCCCATGAAACCTCCGGCCCTGCTCTGAACGGCTTGTTCCCTGTCTGACATTTTAGAGGGCCTACCCTTACCTTGAAGTTTCCGCGCAGATTAGAGGTGTTTGGGTCAATTTTGAAGCACAGGTTTTCATGATCCCTCACCAGATGACGCCTCTTGTCGTGCCAGCCCTGCATGATATCCATCGACGCGCTCTCTCGCCACCTCGCGCAACATCTCTGCATTGCCGCTTTCGATGGCATTTTGAACTTCTCGCAACAGTCCCGCGACCTCGATCTGACTCAGCATATCTTCGTCCGCACGCAGAATTTTTTCATGCGGGGTTTTGCGCAGATTATCCAGGGTGACGAACAGTTCCTCATAGAGTTTTTCGCCCGGACGCAGCCCCGTGATTTTGATTTCAATGTCGCCTTCGCCCGTTTCGGGTTCATACACTTTGCGCCCGGACAGCTGGATCAATTTGCGCGCCAGATTCATGATTTTTTGCGGCTCTCCCATGTCGAGCACGAAGACATCACCACTTTCGGCATAGGCACCGGCCAGAAGGACCAGACGAACAGCCTCGGTCACGGTCATGAAATAGCGACACACATCGGGATGGGTCACGGTCACGGGACCGCCGGCCTCGATTTGAGACTGGAACAGCGGCAGGACGGAGCCGGAAGAGCCAAGCACATTGCCAAAACGCACTATGGCAAATCTCGTCATGGGCGCACGGGTCTGGATGTCCTGGATCACCAGTTCTGCGATCCGTTTGGTCACCCCCATGACACTGGTTGGACGCACGGCCTTGTCCGTGGACACGTGAATAAAACGCTCGACCCCCTCTTGCACCGCCACATCGGCCAGAGTTTTGGTCCCTATGATATTGTTGCGGGCCCCTTCGATTTCGTTTTTCTCTACAAGGGGCACATGTTTGTAGGCCGCAGCGTGCAGCACGATCTCCACATTTTCCTGGCTCATCACCTGACGCAGCCGCGTTGCGTTGGTGATGGAACCGAGACAGGGCACGATCGGAATGTCATGCTTGACGGCCTGCGCCTGAAGTTCCTGATCCACCGTGTATAGATTGAACTCGCTGCGCTCGAACAACACGATTTTGGCGGGACGGCAATTCAACACCTGGCGACAGAGTTCCGATCCGATGGACCCCCCTGCCCCCGTCACCATGACAACGCGACCAGCGTAGCTTTTCGCCACTTCAGGGGTATCAAGATCGACCTTGCCCCGCCCGAGAACATCATGCGGTTCCACCGTGCGCAATCGCGTATTGCTACGATCAGCAAGCAGATCAATGAAGGAGGGAAGGATTTGCACCTCGACATCTGCGCGTTCGCAAAGTTCCACGATCGCGTCACGCCGCTGATGCGCGCTGTCCGGCAAAGCGATCATCAATTTCGAGATCGACGCGCGATAGATTTCCGCGATCATATTAGCTGAGGGCAGAACCGGAATCCCACCGACTTCCATGCCATGCATGGTCGAGTTGTCATCGAAAAAGGTGACAACCCGCATATCCGCAGATTGGCTCAGCGCGGACGCGAGTTGCACCCCTGCGGAACCGGCCCCGAAAATCGCGACGGTTTTCCGTGCGCGCGTGTGTTCGCGCAGATTGCCAAGAATGACCACGGCCAGCGCCCGTGCACTCACCATGCCGGTAAATGCGAAAGCCCCGAAAATCAGGGTCGTTTCCAAAGGGTGCGCCCCTTTGAGCACAAGTGTCGCCCCCAGAACAATCAGAGACACCGCAAAACTGGCGCGCGCAATGCTCAGGATGTCCGAGGAGTTCAGCATCACCAGTTTGATGCGATTGAGGCGCAGGTAAAAAACCAAACCACCCCCAGCCACCAACATGATCGGGTAGACCCAGAATGCGGGCGCAGACCACGTGGAAACATTCGCGCCAAGCATGAACGCATTGGCGATGAACAAGGCGAGAGCAAGGATCGTGATGTCCGTAAACAGCAGCGTCGCTCTTATGACCTTGTAGGGCAAGGACGTCAGCCCGACGATCAGCATCTTTCTGTACAAAGCCAACTCGCTTTAAAAGTGTGGTCTTCTGCGATGTGATATAAATCTAGGCGATCTGAGGGGACGAAGTCCAGTCTGCGAAACGGCTTTTGCCCAACCTCGCCCCGATAGGCCAAAGCGCGCCACTCAAAACAGTTTCCGAACCGCCCCAAAGAGAGTTTTGGAGATAATTTTTATGTCAAAACAAATGCTTATATTTCTTTGATAGATCAGGTCCAAACGTGCCTTTCTGGGCACACATCGGCGCGCATAGACCGCGTCGGTGGCCTCGGAACTCTGACAGGGCGCCAAAAGCAGGGCTTCATGCTCATGAAACACCAGAGAGGCCAGCCCGGTCACGCCCGGACGGTTGCGCAAAACCATCGCGTAAAGTTTCGGAAATCTTTCAACGTAAAGGCGAAGCGGCGGACGCGGTCCGACAAAGGACATATCGCCTTTCAGAATGTTCCAAAGCTGTGGCAACTCATCCAGACGCGTGCGCCGCAGCATGGCACCGGTGCGGGTAATCCGGTGATCTTTATTGCCGCCAGACACGCCATGATCGGCGGCATTCACCGTCATGGTGCGGAATTTGATCAACTGAAAGGCCCGCTCCGGGGTCTGCATCCGTTCGGATCGAAACAGGATCGGGCGCCCATCGCGCAACAGCACAAGCGTGGCAATGACGATCATCACCGGCAAAAGCAACATCCCGAGCAGCAGCGCAAAGAAGATGTCAAAGAGGCGCTTCCCGAGTGTCATTTCCGTTCCAGACAGCTTTGCCAGTCGGCTATGATGTCTTCCGCCGAGGCGTCAAGGTCAACCCCCGGACACAACTTTGCCAAAGCGACACAATCGAGCGTGATGTTCTGATGACCGGGATCGGTCTGTGGTCTCGCCTGCCACGGAACCTGCGCCGCCTCGAGCAGGGCGTTCATCTCAACGGGACGTGTTCCCGCCAGATTGAGACAGGCGGGCAAACGCCCCTCATAATCTGACAATACTTTGAGAACATGAAACAATTTCTGAGGCCCGATATAGGACCGTCGCGGTCCGACGCCATCCGGAAAGACATCCAAGATCAGAGGCACATCCGCATCCGCACGCGCCACGGCATTGCCAATCAACATATCCGCCCCCGCGACATTGCCGATCCGAAGCGCACAGATGTCGAGCCCTTCTTCCGCCGCACGTCGCAGAGCAAGCGCCTCCATCGCGACCTTCGCAGCGCCATAGGCATTGACCGGGTCAAGCGGGTCGGTTTCGTGAAAGGCACGCCCCTTTCCCGCACCATAGACGGCAGAGGAAGAGGCCACAAGGACACGCGGGATACCCGCCTGCGCAGCTGCCGTGATGGCCTGATCGACAAGGGTCACATTGGCCTGCATCGCCTCAGGGTCGCGCTTATCCCCCGCCTGCGCCGCGCCGCTAAAGACCAAGACCGCGCGAAAGGGCGCCTTTCGATGCGCGGCGATGAGGGGCGCGGGATTGGAAAAATCGGACCAGATAAACCCATGCGCCCCCGCAGGGACTTCATCGCGGAACTGCCAGACCATCCGGGGATCTTGCGACACATGCTCAGCGCCACGCAACAGCCGTCCGATACGACCGGAAGCTCCAAGGAACGCGAGGCGGGTCTCAAGCATGAAAGGCACTCCCAATTCGGCATGCACCTCATGCTAACCCGTTTAGAACCAACCTGAAATCAGAGATTTCAACGACACGTTCACCTGACAGATCAGCCGTCAAACCGCATCGGCAACATGAGATTGAAGACCGAGTCCGTCAATTCGGCAGGGGCCGCCGGAAGTCTGGCGCTGCGCACGGCGGCGATGGCCGCATTGTCCAACGCCGCACTGCCCGAGCTTTTCGAGACGCTGACGCTTTGCAAAGCGCCGCTATGCGCAACTTTGATCAGCAAGGTCACGGTGCCGGAGCCGCCTCCGCGCGGCGCGCGTTTGCGGCGCTCAATCCGTGAGCGAACGACGGACTGCCACTTGCTCAGCGCCGATTGCCGCGCGGCTTTCGACAGACCTGCCGCCTGTGCGCTCTGCGCCTGCCCGGCCTGCGCCCCGCCACCGCTGCCCGCTGCACGGGTGGCGTTGCTCGTGCGCTCGCTGCCTGCGCGCGCTTGCTGGGTTGTCTCTGCGGGCTGGGCCTTGGGCGGCTCTGCTGGTTTCGGAGGCTCTGGCGGTTTCGGCGGCGGTGGCGTGGTCGGCACCTCAGGCTCGGCAAAGCTTTCTGTCGTCTGCTGTGGCTGCATCGGCAGCGGCAGTGCCTTTTGCGACGGGGCCAGATCGATTTCCGGCAGGTCCAATTGGGGTTGCTCCGGCATCACCGGCGCCTCGGGACGCGGCATGTCCAGCTGTTCGACGGGCTGCTCGATAGGTTGTTCCCACCGCTCCACCATCGCCGCCAAGGCCACATCAGAGGCCTGAAGCGTCAGATGCGCCTCGCCACCAGCACCAGCCGCCTCGGTCCCTGTGGAATTGTCCGCAAGGCTGACGGCCGCCACGGCCAAATGCGCACCGACGGCCAGCCCCACAAACACGGTTCCTGTGAGAAGTCGTTTCATCATGCGCCTCCCCCTTGGCTGGTGACCAATTCCACCTGCGAAAAGCCGAGCGCCGAGAGTTTCGGCAAAAGCGCCGCGACATCTTTGGCGGGCACCTCGCGGTCCGCATGAAGAGCAATGCTTGGCCCCGCGCTGCCGTCACAGCCGCCATCGGCACAGAGTTTCACACGCTCGATTTCCAAGGCATGAAGCGCCTCTTCCGTGCCCTGCGCCTCTTGAAACGCCAATAGACCATCGCGCCCGAGGAACAGCGGCAAAGCGGCCTCGACCTCTGCCTCGACACCTGCGTCGGGCAGTTCGACCTCGATGGGCGCAGGTGGCGCGATCTGGGCGGTCATCAGGAAAAAGATCAGCAAGAGAAAAACCACGTTGATCATCGGAACAACGCTCTCGGCAGGCGCTTGGCGGGGCTTGTTGGAAAAATCCATGTTGCTCACTCCACCAGCACGAGGTTGCTGTAGCCCTCAGCGCCAAGCCATTCCATCACCTCGATCACCCGTTGCAGCGGCACCTCTTCGTCGGCGCGCAGGATGATCATGTCTTCGGGGCCGTCCATCAATCCGGGCAAAGCGGCGAGGATGTCTTCTTCGCTGCGCGTCGTGCCGTTGAACTGTAGGGCGTCATCGTCCACGCGGATCAAACGCGCGGGGCCTGTGTAGCCGCTCGACGCGCCGCCGCCCAAACTCAATGAAAGCTGCGCGGGCGTGCCGAATTGCGAGGCCAGCATGAAAAAGACCAAAAGCAGGAACACGACGTCGATCATCGGCGTGAGCGACATCCGGTGTTTGCGCCGAGGTGCGCCGAACTCCATGGTTCACTCCGCCGCTTGAGCGACGCTCAGACGGGTGTCCTTCGGCGCACGGGAGCGCAGGAACACGCGGGTCGCCATGTCTTCCAATTCGTGACGCAGGCGGTCGGCCACGGCCTCGAAGCCGGTGAAGGCGATGGAGGCGGGGATGGCGACGGCCATACCGGCAGCGGTGGTCAAAAGCGCTTCCCAAATGCCGCCCGCGAGCATCGCCGGATCGGCCTTGGCACCGGCTTCTTGCAGGGTTTGGAAGGCGGAGATCATGCCCAAAACGGTGCCCAACAGACCCAAAAGCGGGGCAATCGTGGCAATGAGTTCCAAAGGACGCAGGCCAGCGCGGGTGCGTTCAAGGTCTTTTTTGGCGAGACGCGTGGTCTCGGCTTCGGCCGCCGCATCGTCAAAGGCGGCATTTTCATGCGCCTCAAAGGCCTCGCGCAGGAACCGTGAGCGCAGACCCTTACGTCCAGCCAGAACGTCGCGCGCGGAAGCGCTGTCGCCGTCCGCCCAAAGCGCCAAGGCGCGTTCGCTGACCGCCCGGCTGCGCCATGCGCCCAGATAGGCCAAATCCCAGACCTTCCAGAGAATCAACGCAAGGGTGATCACCGACAGCGCCGCAATGGCCCAAATCGACGGGCCACCTTGGGCGAGAAAATCGAACAGAGTTGAGAAGAGAGCCGAATCATCCATGTCAGTCACCATACAATGCGTGTAGCTGGCTGATCCAGACAGCTGGCGTTTGGCCCCGGATAAATTATCCTAGTCTTTTAGTCAAGTTATCTCCCCCTCATTCTCGACTGAGCGCCACCACCGGATCAAGCCGTGCCGCGTTGCGCGCCGGAAGGAACCCAAAAGTAATGCCAATGAGGGTCGAGGACAGGAAGGCCACGACAATTGCAGTGGTCGAAAAACTGAGCCTTATGCTGGAGGCGAATTCCTCGATCAGATAGCCCCCCGTCAGTGCACCAAGGATGCCCAAGATGCCGCCGACGAAACAGACCATCACCGCCTCGATCAGGAACTGGCTGACGATGTCGGACCGCCGTGCGCCGATGGCGATGCGCACGCCGATTTCCTTGGTCCGCTCGGTGACGGAGACCAGCATGATGTTCATCACTCCGATGCCGCCAACGACCAGCGAAATCACCGCGATCATCGCCACCAGATAGGTCAGCGTCTCCGTCGTCGAGGTGATGGTTTCGCGGATCGTGTCGGTGTTCGACAGAAAGAAATCCTTGGTCCCGTGGCGCGAGATCAACAGCGCGGAAATCTCCGCTTCGGCCAACGTCATGTCGTAATCATCCGCCACGCGCACGCCGATGCTGTCGAGATTGTCCTGACCGGAGACCCGCGCCATCGACGTGGTGTAGGGCACCCAGACGTTGAGCGACGAGGGCCCGAAGGTGGCGCCCGTCGATTGCACAATACCGATGATCCGCACGGGCACATGACCCAAAAGCAGCACTTCGCCCAAGGGATCGGAATTTGCGCCAAAAAAGGTCTCCTGCGTGTCGGCGTCGATCACGGCGACCTGGGCGTAGCTGTCGACATCCTCCGATGAGAAGACGGAGCCAGAGACGGTTTCATAGGCATGCACCTGGAAATAGTCGCCCGACACGCCGTTGATCGCGGCGGAGGCTTCGGTGTTGCGATACCGCACGGTGGCCGAGGAAGATACCGCGGGGGACACGCTGTCGGCCAGATCCAAAAGCGCCAGAGCCGCCGCATCCGAAGGCACGAGGGTTTCAATCCTCCCTTGGTCGCGGGCGCCAAACCCCGACCCCGCCCGTACGGTGATCGTGTTGGTGCCGAGGGACGAGATATTCTCCAGAACTTTTTCCTGTGATCCGTTGCCCAGAGCCACGACCAGCACTACGGAGGCGATGCCGATGATGATGCCGAGCATGGTCAGGAAAGACCGCGTGCGATGGGCCAGCATGGCCTTAAGCGAAATATTGAACGCCTCGACCAACCGCCGCAGACCGGCACCGAAACCGCCATGATCCGCACTCGGGCGCGACCATTGGGCGGTCGGAACGGCGGTGTCCTCTTTGCGCGTGTCGGAAATGATCCGACCATCGCTGATCTCGACGATCCGATGCGCGTGCGCCGCGACATTCGGGTCGTGGGTCACCATGACGATGGTGTGGCCTTTGGCGTTCAACTCCAAAAGCAGCTTGATCAGATCATCGCCGCTCTTGGTGTCGAGCGCGCCGGTAGGCTCATCGGCGAGGATCACTTCGCCACCGTTCATCAGGGCGCGGGCGACGGAGACCCGCTGTTGCTGGCCGCCCGACAATTCGGACGGCCGGTGATCGAGGCGGGTGTCGAGACCCAACTGTTCCAAGAGCGCTTTGGCGTGATCACGGCGCGCATAGCGACTGGCACCGGCGTAGATCGCGGGCACCTCGACATTGCCGACCGCATCGAGATCGGAGAGCAATTGATAGCGCTGAAAGATAAACCCGAAATGCTCGCGCCGGAGCTGTGCCAACTCATCGGGTCTCAGATCGCTCACATCCTTGCCGTTGAATGCATACTGCCCGGCACTGGCGCGATCGAGGCAGCCGAGGATGTTCATCAGCGTCGATTTGCCGGAGCCGGAGGTGCCGATGATGGCGACCATTTCGCCGGGATAAATGTCGATGTCGACGTCACGCAAGACAGTGATGGTTTCGTCGCCCGCCTGAAAGGATCGGCTGATGCCACGGGCGGAAATAAGCGGCTCTGTCATCTTAGAACATCCTTCCCGGACCCATGCGGGTGTTGCCGGAGGTGTTCACGGAGACGGCCCCGCCGGTGACCACCAGATCGCCTTCATTGAGACCCGATATGATCTCTGCCGTGACCTTGTTGTTCAGTCCGACCTCGACCTGACGGGCTTCCCGCGTGTTGTCGCGCTCGTCGTAAATCTCGACCGTATAATAGCCCTCAGGCGTGCTGCTGAGCGCCGAAGACGGCACGGTCAACACATCGACCGCCTCGTCCAACACGATGGAAACCTCGGTCGTCATACCGATGCGCAACAGGTGGTCGGGGTTCTCGACCTCCAGCCGCCCGTTGTAGTAAATCGCCTCATCCGTGCTGATCGTGTCGCTGTCCTCAATTTCGGAGGGCGCCGGTTCGACGTCGCGCACGGTGGCCTCAAACGCCTTGTTCGGCTCACCCAGAATGGAAAACCGCACATTTTGGCCGGGCGCGACATGCACCACATCGGCCTCGGAAATCTCCGCCTTGACGATCATCTTGTCGAGATTGGCGAGTTTGACGATGGTCGGCGCATCCATGCTGGCGTTCACGGTCTGGCCCGCATCGACCACCACGGCCACCACTGTTCCGGCCATGGGCGCGGTGACTTTCGTCCTATTCAGCGCGATCTGCGCCGTAGACACCTTCACCTCGGCACTGGATTTCTGTGCGTTCAGGGCATCAAGTTCGGCGGTGTAGACCTCAAGCGTCGCCTCGGCCGCTTCGACATCCTCTTGCGAGGCGTAATTTTGCGCATGTAGGCTGGTGACCCGCGTGAGGCTCAGCTCAGCCTGTTTGATATTGGCGCGTTTCGCGGCGATCTGCGCCTCGATATTAGCAAGCTCCGCCTGCGCCTGCAAAAGCTCGTTTTGCTGATCTTCACTGTCGATCTGCGCGATCAGATCGCCCGCAGCCACCGCGTCCCCCAAACTCACGGCCAGTTCCTCGATCTGGCCGGAGGTGCGCGCGCCGACGCTGACCAATTGGCTTGCCTCGATCACGCCGGAGGCCAGAACCGTCTCCTGCACCGTCCCGCGTGTTGCGCGTGCGGTTTGCGGAATGACCGCATCATCCTCGCCGGAAAATTGCGTCCAGCCGACATATCCGGCCACAACAACGAGGGCCAAACCTAAGAGACGAAACGGCGTTTTCATGAAAGTCCTTTCACGGCCCGAATGGCCCGACAACATCAGCGATCAGAGTCATGATACGGATGTAAGTCGGTTTTCCGTCGCGACCAGACGTCAAAATGCCGCCAGGTGCATGACCCGACGGCATCTCGCAAAGTCTTCCTATGTCAGCTTTTGATCACTCCACGGCGAGCAATTGTGCGACAGGTTCAAAGGTTTCCTCGTAGTGATCTAGCTCCGCCTCATACCAAGCCGTGCCTCGCGTGGCTCCACCCAAAGCACGGAACAGCTCGGCCTCGGCGGTCGCGGGCAGGAGCGCATTGAAGACATCCCAACCGGAGGCCTCGGGGTGCGCCTCAAAGCCAAGCACCTGCCCCTTGAGCCCGGTGATCAGCGGCATCAGCCCGCCGGAATAGACACTCGGCACATGGATCGCGATCTTGTCGATGGGTTGCAGCACCACGGGTTTACAGCCTGCCAGAGCCTCGCGCACCGCCGCCTTCGCCGCCGTGCGGAAAGCGTAGTCTGAGCTATCGACAGCGTGATGTTTACCATCAGTGAGCGTCACTTTGACGTCCACGACCGGCAATCCATTCGGCCCCTCGGCCAGTGCATCGCGCACGCCCGCCTCGACCGCCGACATGTAATTGCGCGGCACGGCGCCGCCTTTGACGACTTCTTCGAACACAAACCCTGCGCCACGGGCCAGAGGCGCGACCTCGATCACTACATCGGCGAATTGCCCGGCGCCACCGGATTGTTTGCGGTGGCGATAATGGGTGCCGCCTGTGGTGTGAATGGTCTCGCGCAGGGCAGGCGGGATCGGTTGTGTGGCCACCGTGACGCCGAAGACCTCCGCGAGCTTTTCGATCACGCGGCGTTCGTGAAGCTGGCCTTGGGTGGCGAGGATGGTTTTGCCGGAATGCGGGTCCTGCACGACCGCCAGCCCCGGATCAATTTCCGCCAGTTTGCCCAGCGCCGTCGACAACCGCGCTTCGTCGCGTTCGTTTTCCGGGCTCAGAAGCACCCGGTTTTTCGGCTTGTGCGGCACGGCCCAATCGGGCGTATCAATCGCATCACCCGCGCCATAGATCGGCGCACGCAACGCAAGGTGATCGGTTTTCACCGTCAGGGCGACCGCACCCGGCGCCAGCTGCGCGACGGGTGTCTTCGTGTCGATGTCGACCAGAGAGCCAATCGCCGCGCCCATGAGATCAGCGCCGGGTTTCAGAGTTTGCCCGACGGCACGGATCAGCACCGTCTTGCCGAGATGTTTGATCTGATCGGCAAAAATGCCTACGGCCACCGGCGTTTCGCCAAAGCGGTCCGTGAGTGCTTCAACGCCCGGCACCTCATGACGCAGGCTTTTCATCAGACGCGTCAGCCCGTTGGCCTGTGCGGCGGAGCCGAGGAAGGCCGGGATGAGATCGTGATGTTGCAACACCTTGGTGGCCACATCGTAAAGCTCATCGGACATCGGTTTCTGATCTTCGATCAACTCCTCCAAAAGGTGATCGTCGAAATCGGAGAGATGTTCCAAAAGCTCGGCGCGGGCCTCCTCTTCGCGGGCGCGGGCGCTGTCGGGCATTTCCACCAGAGCGGAGCGTTCCCCCTCTTTAAAGGCCCAGGCGCGTTCGGAAATCAGATCGACCATGCCGGTGATCTCGCCGCCTTCGCGGATCGGCACTTCGCGCAGCACGATGCCATGCGCGGAATAGGTTTGCAGCGCTGCGGCGATCTCGGCGGTGCGGTCGGTGGCGGCGTCGATCTTGTTGATGAAAATCATCGTCGGCAGACCGGAAGCCTCCAGAAGCCGCAGGTAAGGCCCGGCCAGAACGGCGGCCTCGGCCTCGGCGGGCACACAGAGCACGGCGGCGTCACTGACAGCCAGCGCAGAGCCCGCCTGCGCGAGGCCCTCGGCGCCGCCGGGGCAATCGAGCATCGCCCAGTCCTGATCGAGATAGTTGAACCGGGTCACTGCGGTTTCGCCGAACAGGCGCAGGCTTTGCGACTTGCCCGCATCCAGCCCGGCGAGCGCCGCAGCGAGGGATGATTTGCCGGATTGTGACGGCCCAAGGATGGTGACGGTTTTCATGACATCTGTCTCCCGATCTGTTGCAAGCGCCACGTTTTCGGGCACTGTCCGAGAGTCACTATAGAAAGCCCGCGCGGCGTGACCTTGGCTCAGGTCAAGTTGCGGGTGGTTTTGTCACGATTTCGTCTTATGACGTCCTAGCGCCCCGGTAGTCTTGCACGGCAAACTCTATCAGCGCGCGCACTTTACGCGGCAAGGTGCGGCCTTCGAGATAGACGATGCTGATCGGATGGGTGGCGCCTTTGAACTCCGGCAAAAGCTGCACCAGCCGCCCGGTGTCCAGATCGTCGCCCAAGATGAACGGCGGGCAAAAAGCGATGCCTTCGCCGCGCCGCGCCAGATCGCGGGTCACACGGGCGCTGTTGACGGTAAAGCGCGAGGGCACCTGCACGGTCAGCTCACGGCCCTCATGGACAAAGCCCCAACGCGATGGGGTCCGCCGGTTGCTGTCGATGATGCAGGTGTGGTTTTGCAGATCATCGGGATGTGTCGGCGCCTCGTGCTGCGCAAGATACTCAGGCGAGGCGACCACGACGGATTGCAGCTCGCCGATCTTGCGGGATTTGAGTGCAGAGACCTCCGGCGTGCCGATGCGAAAAGCCAGATCAATACCGTCGGAGGCGAGATCGACATAGGTATCGCTCAGCCGCAAATCCAGCACCAGATCGGGATGCGGCGCCGCGAAACGGCTGAGCAGGTCTTTCACATAGACCTCGCCAAAAGTCACAGGCGCGGAGATGCGCAGCGTGCCGGAGAAGCCCCGCGTGTCTTCGGTGACAGCGCTCAGCATGTCGTCCATCTCGTCGAGCAAAGCGGGGGCGCGGGCCAAAAGGTCCTCGCCCGAAGCGGTCAGCCCGACCCTGCGCGTGGTGCGTTGCAACAGGCGAACGCCGAGGCGCTCTTCAAGCTCGGCGACATATTTCGAGGTCAGGCGGTTGGACATGCCAAGCCGTTCCGCTGCCCCCGTGAAGGACCCCGTTTCCGCCGTTGCCACAAACACCCGCAAGCCGTCGATCAAATCCATAAGACACCATTTGGAACAAAATGAAGAAGGTTATTCCATATCTTCTCCATTTCGCCTCACCGCAACAAGCCCCATAGTAAACTCAATACAGGAAAGGAGACGGCCATGAGCATTGCCCTGCAACTTCAACGGCTCAAAGACAGCCTCAAATCTTCCGACCGGATGCCGGTTGTCTTTCTGGGCCACGGCAGCCCGATGAACGCCATCGAGGACAACGACTATTCCCGCAGCTGGAAGAAACTGGGCGAGACCCTGCCCCAGCCGCAGGCCATTCTCGTGGTCTCCGCGCATTGGATGACCCGTGGCTCGACCTTGGTGAGCGTCTCCAAAATGCCGAAGACGATCCACGATTTCTACGGCTTCCCGGACGAGTTGTTCGCCCAGCAATACCCCGCCCCCGGCGCGCCCGAGGTGGCCCAAGAGGTGATCAGCCTTTTGGCCAGCCACCACGCCGAAGGCGATGACACCTGGGGCCTGGATCATGGCGCCTGGTCGGTGCTGAAATTCCTTTACCCGGATGCGGATGTGCCGGTGTTCCAGCTGTCGATCGACATGACCAAGGATCTCGAGCATCACCTCGAAATCGGACATGAGCTGGCCGATCTGCGCACCCGGGGCGTCTTGATCCTCGGCTCCGGCAACATCGTGCACAACCTGCGCACCATGCGCTATGGCGCGACGCCCTATGACTGGGCGCTGGAGTTCGATGGGCTGTTCACCGACCGCCTTCAGGCCCGCGACCATAAAACGATCACGGATCGTTCCGGTCTCGGCAACCTGTTGAAAATGGCGCACCCCTCGGTGGATCACTACCTTCCGGCGCTGACCATCGCGGGCGCGTCTGACGTGAAAGACGACTTGGTGTTCATGAACGACTCGATCGACATCGGCTCAGTCTCCATGCGCAGCTTCATTTACTACTAAGGAGTTTGACACGCGTGGTGACGGAACATGGTCCAAAAGCTGGGACCCGGTGCAAAAATCCGACGCCAAAGGCCGTTTCGTTCAGCAAGTGTCGAGCTTTCGCAACTGAATCACCCCGGACGGCGTGGCGGGGCCGACCGGAGAGGCCTATGACGAGGCCGTCACCGGCCTGGCCGAAACGGTGAATATGGATCATATCACGCGGGGCTATTACTCGATCAAGGCGCTCAAACCGAACCGCATCCACCCGAAGGGTCCGGCGCATATCGAAGCATTGATCGCCTCGGCTTAAATCGGGACTTAAGCGGGTGCATCTTCGAGCGGGATAACGTCGACGGCCTGTTGGGTTCTGTGCCCACCGGCCGACCGCACGGCGCCTTTCACGGGGGCGACATCGCCGTAATCCCGGCCATGACCTATGATGATATAATCCGTCCCGGCGAACTGATCGTTCGTCGGGTCGAATTCAATCCAGCCCACCTGTTTGCCGACCCAGGCCCGGACCCAGGCGTGCATGGCATCTGCACCCTCCAGGCGTGGTTGCCCCGGCGGCGGGAAGGTGCGCAGAAAGCCGGAGACATAGCCCGCCGGAATGCCGATCCCTCGAAGTGCTGCGATCATGATATGGGCGAAATCCTGACAGACCCCGTGCCGGTTCTCGAACGCCACCTCGGGCGGCGTGTCGACATCCGTGGCCTTCGGATCGAACCGCATGTCGCGATTGAGCGCGCGACCGACCGCTTCGACGGCTTTGAGCGCCGTCACCCCTTCGCCCGCGTCCTTGAGACAGTCCCAGCCATAGTCGGTGATCTTCGGCGACAGAGCCACGCGCGGCGAGGCGGCAAGGAAATGATGCGGCGCATCAGGCGCCAGCGATTTCAATGCGAGAATTTCGGCCCGCAACTCTTCCAGAGCCGGAGAGAGATCGAACAGCGAGGCGGGTTCAAAGCGCTCGATCTGGGCGGTGAGCTGCATCGAAATGGCATCAATCGGATGATGCCAGGCCACCATGCTCATCTCATTGCCGAAAAAATCCCAGCCATCACGACGCTCGTCGGGGCGCGGCAGGATGGTCAACAACCTCTGACGCACCTGCTGCACGCCATCGACATTAGACGGCAAAAGCCGCAAGATATTGCGCGTCCGGTCCGAGGCGGCATCATAGCTATAGTCAATGGTCAGGCTGAGATCATACAGCATCGCTCACCTCAGATAGATCGTAGAGACCAGATCCGACACTTTCGCCAGATCGGCCCGCACGCCCAAGAGATACTCCGTCGTCACCTCTTCAGGACGGGCACAGGCCAGCCGCGCCTCAAGCGGCAAGATCGCGCGCAGCAATTCGGAGGGGCGACCATGCACCTCTGCATGTGGCAGCGCCTCGGCATGTTTGCGCATCTCTCGGATCAGGAACAGGATCGCGCGCGGGTTGTCGGCATCCAATGCCAAAAGATCGACCACGGCATTGCGGCTGGTTTCCACCCGGTAGCGGCGTTGGTGGGTGATGATCGAGTCGCCCACTTCGACCGCCAGATCGAGCGAGCCTTCGGACGCATCGGCATCGGCGAATTGCGCAAGCAGGGCCGCCATGGCATCAGCGCGCTCCAAGGCCCGCCCAAGGCTCAGAAACCGCCAACCCGCAAAGCGATACATGTTCTCATGGACAAGCCCGGTGATCCCCGCGATCTTGCGGATCAATACGGAGGTCGCACGCGCGCAATCATCCCCCGGCTGCGCCGTCGCCGTCATGCGCATCGCGGTTTGCAACAGATCGTTGAGCGCCGACAGGCCGTCCGAGGAAAACCGGTCGCGGACCTTGGTGGCACAGCCGCGCGCCGCGATGATCCGCTCAATCAGCGCTTCGGGCAGCGTCTGTTTCAGGTCGATGCCAAAACCCATAAGGTAGCCGCGCAGCGCTTTGAGGCGCGGATCGTTGCGGTTGTCCGTCGCCGCCAGCCGCAGGTGATAGGCCCGCACCAGACGCGCCGCGTCTTCGAACCGCTCCACGTAGCGACCGAGCCAATAGAGATTGTCCGCCGCGCGCGACGGCAAAAGACCGGGGCTTGTCCGCAGGTAGGAGACGTTCTCCTCTTGTCGTGGTCCGGTTTTCGGCAGAGGTCGATCAGAGACAACCCAAACATCCGCCACGGACCCGCCGCGTTGCATCGCCAGAGCCGTGGCATCGCCGGAGCGGCCAATCCGGGCATAACCGCCCTTCATGAATTGCCAGCCGGTCGGCGTGCGTGCAGCAAAGACCCGGACCGTCATCGGACGCGGCACCAAGGTGCCGCCCCCTTCCGAATTGTCCTCCCATGCCGGTGTCGTGGAAAGCGTCACCGCTTCCTGGCCCACCAGTTTGTCGCCCTCTCGGTCGAGCCAATCGGCGATCGAGCCCATCGCCGTGCCACGGAACTCGCCGCCCAGCGCCGTGGTGGCCCCGAGATCGAAAGGCAGGTCCACAGCATGCGCCGGGCTGATCAGCATATTTTGGGCATTATCGCGCACATAAGCGCGCTGCGTCGCGCCACCGCACCACCAGGTCGCGATATTGGGCAGCTTGAGCTGCTCGCCCATCAAAACCTTGCTGATCCGCGGCAGAAACGCCATCATCGCGCGCATTTCCAACACGCCGGAGCCCAAAGCATTGGCCATCGCCAGATGTCCCATCCGCACCGCTTCCATCAGACCGGGCGTGCCGATCTGGGAACGCGCGTTGAAATCCAGCGGATCGGCAAAGCTCGCATCAATGCGGCGCCACAGCATGCCCAGAGGCCTCAGCCCCTCGATGGTCCGCACCATGGCCTCACCGTTTTCGACGACGATGTCCTCCCCTTCGAGCAGCATCATGCCGAGGTAGCGCGCGATGTAGGTGTGTTCGTAATAGGTGTCGTTCGACGGCCCCGGCGTCATGATTCCGGCGACTCGCGGATGTTTGAAGGATGCACTTGCCAGCTCTTCCATCGCATCGCGAAACGCGCTGAAAAACCCCGCGAGTTTGTGGATATGCGCGCGCGGGAAACGCTCGGGGAAAATCCGCCCCGTCGCCATCCGGTTTTCAAGCGCAAAGCCCGCCCCCGAGGGCGCCTGCGTGCGGTCGCCCAGAACGAACCACGAGCCATCGGGGGAGCGCCCGATCTCGAAGGCCAGAAAATGCAGGTAATGCCCGCCCTTCGGCTGAACCCCCACCATCGGGCGCAGCCATTGCGGCGAGCGCGCGATCAGCTCGGCGGGCAGATGCCCTTCACTGACCAATTGCGCCGGCCCGTAGAGGTCGGCCATGACGCGTTCCAACAGGTCGGCGCGCTGAGACAGGCCCGCGCAGATGTGCTCCCACTCCAGCTCATGCAGGATCACCGGGATATGGCTCAGCGGCCAGGCGCGTTCGGTCAGCGGATCGTTGGAATATTGCCGGTAAAACACGCCCGCATCGCGCAGGTATTGATCGCCGCGTTCAAAGCGCGCGCGGATTTCCTCGGGTGAAAGCCGCGAGAACCGATCGACAAAGCGCCGCCAGACGGGCCGCATCTGGCCCGTGGCGTCAAAAAGCTCGTCGGCCACATCCGGCCTTTGCTCATACTCCGCAAAGAGGTCCGGTTGGGCGGAGCCTGAGATCAGGCGCTGCGGCATGTGTCATTGTCCTTGATGATGTTCAGACAAGCCCAATGGGCCGCCTAAGGTCAAGCGTCAAGGGGAACTCCGGATGCGGCACTTCGGTTCCGGGCGTGTAGCTTCCGGGGGTGTGGCCATAGGGTTCGAACCGCGCCAGACGCCGGGCTTCGGCCTCGTTGCCGTTGACCGGGAAGGTGTCGTAATTCCGCCCGCCGGGGTGCGCCACATGGTAGGTGCAACCGGCGATGGGCCGCCCCGTCCAGTCGTCATAGATGTCGAAATGCAAGGGCGCATTGACTGGCAAAACCGGGTGAAGCGCCTCTGGCGGTTGCCAGGCTTTGAACCTTACACCGGCGACGGAAACGCCAGACGTTTGGGTTTTGGCCAGAGGCATCGGGCGACGATTGCACATGATGCGGTAGCGGTCCTGATGCAGCGTGGTCATCTTGACCTGAAGCCGCTCGACCGAACTGTCCGTATAGCGCACCGTGCCACCAATCGCGCCGGTTTCGCCCAGCACATGCCAGGGCTCAAGCGCTTGGCGTACCTCAAGATGCACGCCTTCCGCTTCGATCTGACCGCAGAAGGGGAAGCGGAATTCGGCCTGCGCCTTGAACCACTCCGGGTCCATCTCAAAGCCGTGATGTTTGAGGTCCGCGAGCAGAGACAGCAGGTCTTCCCACAGGTAATGCGGCAACATGAACCGGTCGTGCAGCACCGTGCCCCAGCGCACCGGCTTGCCCTCGACCGGCGCGTTCCAACAGCGCGCGATGATGGCGCGCAGGAGGAGTTGCTGCGCCAGAGACATGCGCGGGTCCGGCGGCATCTCGAAACCGCGGAATTCGACCAACCCCAGACGCCCGGTCGGGCCATCGGGGGAGAACAGCTTGTCGATGCAAATCTCCGCCCGGTGGGTGTTGCCGGTCACGTCGGTGAGCATGTTTCTGAGCAGACGGTCGACCAGCCACGCGGGTGGCACAGCCGCCTCCGAGGGAGGCTTGATCTGCGACAGGGCGATTTCCAGCTCATAGAGCGTGTCGTGCCGCGCCTCGTCGATGCGCGGGGCCTGAGACGTTGGACCGATGAAAAGGCCGGAGAAAAGGTAGGACAAGGACGGGTGGCGTTGCCAGATCAGGATCAGCGACTTGAGCAAATCCGGTCGACGCAGGAAGGGGCTGTCGGACGGGGTCGCGCCGCCGACCACAACGTGATTGCCGCCGCCGGTGCCGGTATGCCGCCCGTCGATCATGAATTTGTCGGCGCCCAGACGCGACTGGCGCGCCTCGTCATAGATCGCTTCGGTCGTCGCCACACAGTCGTCCCAGCTATGCGCTGGGTGGATGTTCACCTCGATCACGCCTGGGTCGGGGGCCACGCGGATCACGTTCAAACGCGGATCTTCGGGCGGGGAATAGCCCTCGACATGGATCGGCAGACCAAGCTCGGCGGCAGTTTCTTCGGCCGTCGTCAGGAGTTCGAGGTAATCTTCGAGCGTCTCGCAGGGCGGCATGAACAGACATAGGCGTCCATCGCGCGGCTCAACCGCAATGGCGGTGCGCACCTCGCTTTTGGAGGGATCAATGCCCTGCCCAATGAGGGCCTGACGCTCGGTCTCATCGCGTTGCCCTTCAGAAACTGGCTGCGTGTGTTCTTTTGATATTTCAGGCAGAATATCTGCTTTTTCTTTCGCCTCTTTTGCCTCGGCGGCAGCCTCTTCAGCGGCCAGACGCGCGATTTCCTCTTCGATCTTTTTGCGGCGTTCCGTCACTTCGGCATGAAAGTCCGGCAAGGGCGCATGGTCGATCATCGGATCGGCGGGATAGGAATAGGGAAAAGACGCGGGCGGGATATGCGGCAAAGCACCGAGCGGCAGGCGAAAGCCCACCGGACTATCGCCTGGAACAAGGAACAGATGCCCGCGCCGGGTTTTCCAGACCTCGGACAACCAACGCGACCCGGCCTTCGATTGCCATCTCTGGATCGGCAGGACATAGCCCGAGGCCTCCGTCAGGCCGCGTTCAAACACGCGGGCATAGCGTGCGCGATCCTCGGGATTCTTGAGCTTGGAATTCTCTGGTGTCACGTTGTCCGGCAAAAGGGATTCTTTCAAAATCCACTCACCGGGATCCTCATAGGCGGGCTGGGCGCAGACCGGATCAACGCCAAGGTTCTTGGCGAAACGGGTCATGAAATCGCCCGCCTCTTTGGCACCCGCACGGGTCGGCACTTCTTCTTTGGCAATCAGATCGGGATTTTTCCAGACGGGTTTGCCGTCATGGCGCCAATAGAGAGAGAAAGTCCAGCGCGGCAGGCTTTCGCCCGGATACCATTTGCCCTGCCCGTAATGCAGGAACCCGCCCGGCGCGAAGCGATTGCGCAGGCGTCGGATCAACTCATCGGCCAGCGCGCGCTTTTGCGGACCGACGGCAGCGGTGTTCCATTCGTCGCTCTCAAAGTCGTCGATGGACACGAACGTCGGCTCGCCGCCCATGGTCAGGCGCACGTCGCCCTCTTTGAGCGCCTCGTCCACCTTGTGACCCAGCGCGTTGAGCCGGTCCCAGCTTTCCTCTGAGAAAGGTTTCGTGATCCGGGGATGTTCGGCGACACGCTTGATCTGCATGTCGAAATCGAAACTGACCTCGGGCGTGCCGACCGAAGAGAACCCGCCCGCAATCGGTGCGGCGTTTTGGTAATGCGGCGTGGCGGCCAGCGGAATGTGGCTTTCGCCGGTCAAAAGCCCAGAGGTCGGGTCAAGCCCGATCCAGCCCGCGCCAGGAAGGAAGACCTCGCACCAGGCGTGCAGATCGGTGAAATCGTGATCCGTGCCGGACGGCCCATCGAGGGCCTCGAGATCGGGTTTAAGCTGAATGAGATAGCCAGAGACAAAGCGGGCGGCAAAGCCCAAGTGGCGCAGCACCTGAACGAGCAACCACGAGCTGTCTCGGCAAGACCCGGATTTCTTCTCAAGGGTTTCATCCGGCGTCTGCACCCCCGGCTCCATGCGGATCGTGTAATCGACATAATCCGAGATTCGGGCATTGAGGCCGACGAGAAAATCGACCGTGCGGGTTTCCTTGAAATCAATCGACCCCACAAATTGCGCCAAAAGCGGGCCTTCGGGTTCAGGCGTGCGATAAATCACCAGATCGTCTTTCAACTCCGGCGGATATTCGAACGGCCAATGTTCGGCGCTTTCTTCGACGAAGAAATCGAAGGGGTTGTAGACGGTCATGTCGGCGACCAGATCGACTTCGATCTTGAATTCGCGGACCGGCTCCGGGAAGACAAAGCGCGATTGCCAGTTGCCATAGGGGTCTTGCTGGTGGTTCACGAAATGACCCGCGGGCGTGACTTTGAGCGCATGCGAAATCACCCGCGTGCGCGAATGCGGCGCCGGGCGCAGGCGGATGATCTGTGGCCCAAGCTCGACATTGCGGTCGTATTTGTAATGGGTGACGTGATGGATTGATGCGTAAATCGCCATATGTCTGACTGCGCCTTTTTCCCTGATCTTCAGATTCAGGCTATAAGGGCTGGTTCAGAGCTTCACGGGCAAAAAGACACTGCGCGCAAATCCGACCGGTATTCCCGGCAGCTCCCCGAAAGAAATGCCTGTTTTTTCATCACTCCGGCGCAGCGGATGCCGGAAGGCTGTGCGCCTTGCCGGTGATCGCTCGACGCGCTAACTCTTATGCAAAGGAGACCTCCCATGCGCGCAGCCAACGAAGCCCTCATCGTCATCGACATTCAGAATGATTTCTGCCCCGGCGGCGCGCTGGCCGTGGCGGGCGGAGATGAGATCGTGCCGGGGGTCAATGCGCTTATGGGGGACTTCGCCTCCGTGATCCTGACGCAGGACTGGCACCCTTCGGGCCACAGCTCCTTCGCAAGCACCCACGGTGCCGCGCCCTATTCGACCACAGAGATGCCCTATGGCACGCAGGTGCTGTGGCCGGATCATTGTATCCAAGGCTCCGATGGCGCGGCGTTTCATAAGGACCTCGTGACCACTGGCGACTTGATCATTCGCAAGGGGTTCAATCCGCTGATCGACAGCTATTCCGCCTTTTTCGAGAATGATCATGTGACGCCGACCGGGCTTGAGGGCTACCTGCGGACCCGTGGCATCGACACGCTCACCATGGTCGGACTGGCGACAGATTTCTGTGTGAATTTCTCTGCCGTGGATGCCGCCAAACTCGGGTTCAACGTCACAGTGCGTACCGATCTGTGTCGCGCCATCGACATGGACGGCTCTCTCGCGGCGGCGCTTGACGGGATGAAGGCGGCCGGGGTCGAGGTCTTTTAGGGCCATGACACCGAAGCTTTTCACCACACTGAAAACCTACACACGGGCCGAATTCGGCTCTGACCTCTTTGCGGGGATCACCGTCGCTTTGGTCGCCCTGCCCCTCTCTATCGCGATTGCCATCGCCTCGGGGGCGGCGCCTGCCGTGGGATTCGTCACCGCCATTGTCGCGGGATTTCTGATCTCCGCTTTGGGCGGCAGTCGCGTGCAAATCGGCGGCCCCACCGGCGCCTTTATCGTTGTCGTCGCCGGCGTCATCGCCACGCATGGCTATGACGGTCTGGTGGCCGCAACCTTCCTCGCCGGGATTGTGCTTATCATCGCCGGGCTGTTCCGTGCCGGGCAGTTGGTCCGCCATGTGCCCGAAGCCGTGATCAACGGCTTTACCATCGGCATCGGCGTGATCATCGGGACCAGCCAGCTTGCCGATCTTTTCGGACTGGCCGGACCTTTCCCCGCCGATTTCGTTGAGAAAATCCCGGCGCTGATAGCCGCCTTGCCAGAGCTTAACCCCGCCTCTCTCGGCATCGGCCTTGCCACCATGGTTCTGATCGTGCTGTTGCGCCGCGTCTTTCCGCGTCTGCCCGGGTTGATCGTTGCCGTTGCGCTGACCTCGGCTGCGGTGGTTCTTTTCGATCTGCCCGTAGAGACCATTCGATCACGGTTCGGAGAGTTGCCCCAGAGCCTGCCCACACCGCAACTGCCAGAGCTGAGTTTTGCAACCCTGCGCGAACTGTTGCCCTCCGCGCTCGTCATCGCCTTCCTCGCCGGGGTCGAATCCCTTCTGTCGGCCATGGTTGCAGATCGCATGATCGGCGGGCACCATCGCTCGAACGCCGAATTGATGGCGCAGGGTTGGGCCAATATCGGCTCTTCTCTGTTTGGTGGACTGCCGGCCACCGGCGCCATTGCCCGCACCGCCACCAATGTGCGCGCAGGCGGCAAGACGCCCGTCGCCGGGATCGTGCATGCGCTGACGCTTTTGGCGATCATGATGCTGGCCGCACCACTGGCGGGCTATCTTGCGCTTCCGGCTTTGTCGGGACTTTTGCTTTTGACCGCTTGGAACATGTCGGAGCCGCATCGCTGGGGCGAATATCTGCGCGGGCGGCGGTCTGACTTGGTGCTTTTGCTGATCACCCTCGTGTTGACTGTGATCACAGATCTCACCGTGGCGATTGGCACAGGCATTGCGCTCGGACTGGCCCTGCGCCTGTCCCGCCGCAATGCAGATGACCCCAACTGGACGCCGCGAGATAAATAGCCCTTCGCAACACTTGTGATCACAAATGGATTTCTTGCGCCTTTTCCTTGCCAAACCCTTATTTCCCCTGCTTTAACAAGGCGGTCATCTAAAGAGGGACCGCTAACATGGTCGATATCGCCACCCGCGTCTACAATCACAAATGGAAGATCGACCCGATCGTCCGCTCCCTGATCGACACGGATTTCTACAAGCTGCTGATGTGCCAATCGGTGTTCCGCAATCGTCCGGACACCACGGTCACCTTTTCCCTCATCAACCGCTCGAAAGACATTCGCCTGGCCGAGATGATCGACGAGGGCGAGTTGCGCGAACAGCTTGACCATGTGCGGTCCCTGTCCCTGAAACGTGGCGAAAGCACCTGGATGCGCGGCAACACGTTTTATGGCAAACGCCAGATGTTCCGCTCGGATTTCATGGAGTGGTTCGAAAACCTGCGCCTTCCGGCCTATCAGCTTGAAAAGCGGGACGGGCAATATGAGCTGACCTTCGAGGGCAGCTGGCCCGAGGTGATGCTCTGGGAAATTCCCGCGCTGTCGATCCTGATGGAGCTGCGCTCACGCGCCGTGCTTGGGCCGATGAAGAAATTCGAGCTTCAGGTCCTCTACGCCCGCGCGATGACCAAGCTCTGGGAAAAGGTGAAACAGTTGCAGCCGCTCGACGGCCTCAAGATCGCCGATTTCGGCACCCGGCGGCGGCATTCCTACCTCTGGCAGGACTGGTGCGTTCAGGCCATGGTCGAGGGGCTTGGCAACAAGTTCACCGGCACCTCGAATTGCCACATCGCCATGAAGCGCGATCTGGAAGCGGTGGGCACCAATGCGCATGAATTGCCCATGGTCTATTCCGCCTTGGCCCAAGACGATGCCACACTGGCCGCCGCGCCCTATGATGTGCTGCGTGACTGGCACGAGGAGCACTCCGGTAACCTGCGGATCATCCTGCCGGACACCTATGGCACCAAAGGCTTTCTGGACCGCGCCCCCGATTGGCTCGCGGGCTGGACCGGCATCCGCATCGACTCCGGCGATCCTGCGACGGGTGCTGAGGTGGCGATCGACTGGTGGAAAGCGCGTGGCGAAGACCCGACGAAAAAGCTCGTCATCTTCTCGGACGGCTTGGACACGGACAAGATCATCGAGTTGCACAACCAGTTCAAAGGCCGGGTGAAGACCTCCTTCGGCTGGGGCACTTTGCTGACCAACGACTTCCGCGGCCTGACTCCCGACGACGCGCTGGCGCCGTTTTCATTGGTGTGCAAGGCGATCTCTGCCAATGGCCATCCGACGGTGAAGCTGTCGGATAACCCGAAGAAAGCGATGGGGCCGGTGGAAGAGGTCGAGCGCTATAAGCGGGTGTTTGGGGTTGGGGAGCAGGAGGCGATGGAGGTTGTGGTTTAATAAAGTATCTTGTTATAACACAATATACGCCACTATACTTACTTTGAGATATAACCCATTATAAGTTGATAGATGATATGGATCCTGTGAGAAATCCGTTTGCTCCCGGCGCCGGTAGCCAGCCACCAGAACTTGCCGGTCGTGACGAAATAATCACGGAGGCAGATATTGCGCTGCAGCGTATCCTTTTAGGGCGACACGGCCGTTCTCAAATGCTCCTCGGGTTACGCGGGACAGGCAAAACGGTATTACTTAATAAAATAGAAACATTAGCAGAAGAGCGCGGGTACTTCACCTCAGTCATTGAGGCACCAGAGGATAGAGATCTTGCCGACCTTCTTTATCCAAGAATGCAGCAAATTCTCCGTCGTCTATCGGCCATCGAAACGGCAAAAGAATATGCATTCAACGCAATGCGAGCGCTGAGAAGTTTCGCAAGCGTATTTAAGGTCGAGGTTGGTGACTTTTCCCTGTCAGTTGATCCCGATCCCGGTGTCGCAGATAGTGGGAATCTCGAGTATGATCTCAGCGATCTTTTCGGAGCGATCGGTCTAGCGGCCCGATCTGCAGGGAAAGGCTGGTGCCTTCTTATTGATGAGGTTCAGTACCTAAGCGAGCGTGACCTCTCTGCTTTGATCGTAGCGATCCACCGGATAAACCAGAAACAACTTCCCGTCATCTTCTTTGGTGCGGGATTGCCTCAGCTTGCAGGCCTATCCGGTGACGCGAAATCATATGCTGAAAGGCTCTTCAGCTATCCATTTGTTGGAGCGCTTCCTGAGCAAGCTGCAAAGCAGGCAATTCGTGGCCCAATTATGGAAGAAAAGGAAGAGATTAAAGATAACGCCCTTGGTCGAATTTTTGAATTAACCGAAGGCTACCCTTACTTCTTACAGGAGTGGGGATATCAGTCATGGAATTGTGCCGACAGCTCACCAATTGATGAGTCGGACATCAGCCAAGCAACAGACATTGCATTAACTCGGCTTGATGAAGGTTTCTTTCAGGTGAGGTTTGACCGCCTTACTCCCAAAGAGCGCGAATATGTGATCGCAATGGCGAAACTTGGAAAAGGGCCTTACAGATCTTCGGACGTCGCTGAAAAACTTGGTGAGGCGCCGAGCAAACTTGGGCCTCGTCGTGCACAAATTATCTCTAAAGGGATGATCTACAGTCCGAAATACGGTGATATAGATTTTACTGTGCCGATGTTCGACGACTACCTACGTCGCAACTGGATTGCAGCGTAACGGAGAAAGCGCTCACCCAACCTTCCCCCTTAGTTTCTTAACCTCCCCCCGCTCCTTCTTCGCCTTAATCCGCCGCTCCACACTGCCCTTCGTCGGTTTCGTCTTGATCCGACGTTTCGCCTTTTCCGTGGCTTTCAGGATCAATTCCGCCAGCCGTTCCCTCGCGATCTCTCTATTCCGCGCCTGTGAGCGGGTTTCTTCGACCTGAATGACCACCGCGCCTTCCTTGGTCCAGCGGCGTCCGGCCAGTCGCCGCAGGCGGTTCTTCACAGGTTCGGGCAAATTAGGCGAGCGGGCGGCCTCAAAGCGGAGTTCCACCGCCGTCGAGACCTTATTCACGTTCTGCCCGCCGGGACCGGAGGAGCGGACAAACTGCTCGGTCAGTTCCCAATCGGCGAGGGTGATTTGATCTGTGACGGTCAGGGGCATGGTGAACAGATACCGCAAAAGGAAAAGGGCTGCCAGATAGAGCAGCCCTCCGAGATCTCAGGAGATGGGGTCAGTTAGGACACCCAATCAGGAGTGTTTCACACTAGATTTTTCCTCTAGGTGGCGGCCCCCCCGACTGTCTTGACCTCGCTCTCCAACATCACTCTAGACACTGGACCACCTCCTTTCGATGAATTGCCGATAAGATGATGGTGCCACAGATTTGGTATATAGCAAGTTAATTTATACCATACGTGCCGTGAGCCGCCCAACAATTAGGCGGAAAGGCACGAGAGCGATCAATGCGAGAGCAAATTTTACACCCCAATCGGCCACAGCAAGCGAAATCCAGAGCGGAACCGGATGGCCAACCATGAGGAAGGGCACGGCGTCCCAGGCCCAAGAGACCTCCATATTGGCATTCTCGCCAAAGACCGTGATGTTTTGCGAAAACGCGATGGTGAAGAAAATCGCGGTATCGAGCGCGGAGCCGATGAGCGACGAGGTAAAGGGCGCTTTCCACCACGAGCCATCCCGCATCCGGTCAAAGACGAAGACGTCGACAAGCTGGGCGATCAGAAAGGCGGTGGCAGACCCCACGGCAACACGCAGAGCGACGGCCTGATAGGTGAACCCATCGCCTTGCAGCGTGATCTGCGTGCCGATGAGGCTACAGACGATGCCCGCAACAAAGCCCGCGAAGATGACTTTGCGCGCGGCTTTGACGCCATAGACGCGGTTCATCACATCGGTGACGAGGAAGGCGAAAGGATAGGTGAAGGCACCCCAGGTCAAAAGCCCATCGAGGAGCAGGAACTGAACGAGGATGTTGGAGGCCACAACAATGGCGGCCATGGCAAGAATGCCAAGAAGAAGCTGTTTCATGATGTACCCGTTTTTTATCGAAGGTGACGGCAACTCGGCCCCATTGTGGGGCGACGCGGCGGTCTAACCTTCGCGGGATCACAAATCAAGCGTTATTCGATGACGCGGTACTCGACGAATTCGGTGCGCTGGAAGAAACGGAAGTTGTCGTCGGAGACCATGGTGAGGCGAATGCCCTCGTCATCGGCCCAGACCGCAATGCCTTCGAGGTTGTCATGAGTCGCGGTCAAAGTGCGCAACAGCGTGGCCTCGTTTTCCGGTCCATCCGGGCCAAGATCAAAGCGCCTCACACGAGAGGCAAAGCCCAGCCCCATGAACCAGCGCTCCAAAAGATAGAGCCGACCATCCGGCCCGATGTCGAGACCGACGGGTAGGAAATCCGTGTCCTGATCGCGCGGGATGGACCATGAGTTGTCCCATTCCCCGCCCGAGAAACTATACAAGGGAAAGGGGCGCCCAACGGCCCCCGAGCGCTCCGGCAGAGTGTAGATCGTACCGGCATCATCGACGGCCAGCCCCTCAAGCGAAGAGTTGTTTTGCAATGAGGCGAAATCAGGGTGCTTGGGCAGATCCACAAGACGCCCTGTGTCCAGATCAAGCTGCGCCACCCTGTGATTGGCCTCGAAACTCACATAGGCCTGACCGTCTTTTGAAATCGCGATGCCTTCGGAGTCGTCGCTATATTGCGGCAAAGGCCCACCACCCTCGGCGACCAGCGCAACTGCGGCATCAAGAGAAACGGCCGAGACCACCCCCTCTTTGCCACGCGTCAGGTGCCCCGTGAAATAATGGGCACGATCTGACAGGGCGACGAATTGCGTTCCATCTTCCGACAGCTCAAGCCCCGACAGCCCTCCAACGAGAGGATTGTCAGAAACCCATGTGTAGGACCCCAGATAGCGCGCCTCAACGGCCAGAGCCGGATCAAAGGACAGGCTCGCGATCAGCGCGAGGACAAGACGGCGGAGCATTGAGCGGGCAAACTCGCAAGAGTGACGGGAGGCTTGGGTTTCGTCGGTTTGGCGTTCGGGTCCGGCGGCGGCGGATTGAGGATGTTGTTCACCCACTCCTGCGCATCGGCGCAGCCATCTCCGGGCGGCGGCGGCGCTTGATCGACACAGGTTTTATCGCCCCTCGGACAGTTCAGGCGCACATGGAAATGGTAGTGATGTCCCCACCATGGCCGAATTTTACGAAGCCAGCTTTTGTCGCCTTTTTCGTCCTTACACATCTGCACCTTGGCGCCGGGGAAGACGAAAATCCGCGCCACACGCGGGTCGGAGGCGGCGGCTTTGAGGATCTCGTGGTGCTGGCGTGTCCAGCTGTCGTTCACATAGGCGCCCGCGGCGCGGCGCATGGAGATCGACGACAGGCTTTCACGTTCGGCGCGGCTCAGATCGAGACGCGTCGCAGGCAGCATCCAGATGTCGGCGTCCAGACCGATCTGGTGGCTCGCATGGCCCGAAGACATCGGACCACCACGCGGCTGGCTCATATCGCCAATATAGAGCCCGTTCCAGCCGGGCTGAGCGGCGGCTTTGCGCGACAGGTCTTCGAGAAAATCGACCAAAACCGGCTGGCCCCAGTTGCGATTGCGCGACAGGCGCATGGCTTGCCAGGTCGGGCCGTTCTCCGGCAAAGCGACAGCGCCCGCAAGACAGCCTTTGGAATAACTGCCAAAGGATTCAGGCGTTTGCGAAGACGGCAATGCGACAGGCCCGAACAGCTCCTTGGCCGGGCGGTGATCCGAGGAAGACACCGAGACTTTCGGAGGCGGGTTGCTGTCCCCGCCACCTATGCAGGCGGCGAGTGTTGCGACCAAAGCCAAGCTGAACCATTTACGCATTTTCAGAAACCTTTGTACCCTCGGGATTGACCCAAGCTAGCAGCACCAGCCCCAGAATGAAAAGGGCGATAAGCGGAGTGATGCCGAGGCGCTGGGAATTGCTCAAATCAGAGACCAAAGCGATCAGCGCAGGCGCCAGAAATGTCGTCGCTTTTCCAGAGAGCGCGAAGAGGCCGAAGGCTTCGGTCATGCGCTCGGGGTCGGCCTGACGCACCATCATCGTACGCGAGGCGGATTGGATCACGCCAGAGACCGCGCCCAACACCGCGCCGCAGATGTAAAACGCAATATCCGGCAGCTTGCTTCCGGCTTCGACCACCATGAACAACACGCTTTCGCGGGTGATCGTCAGGATCACCAAGCAGACGGAGACCAGCACGAGGATGCAAAAAATGATCACCGGTTTCGGGCCGAATTTCTGATCCGCGAGGCCGCCGAAATAGGTGAAGACAGCGCCGGTGAAGGCGGCGAGAATGCCGAAGACGCCGATCTGCACGACGCTCCATTCCAGCGCACCCAGCGCATAGATGCCGCCAAAGGTGAACACGCCATTGAGTGCATCGCGGTAGAACATCGAGGCCCCGAGATAGGCAAAGAGAGATTGCCGTTTCGGCAAGGTTTTCAGCGTCTTGATCAGATCGCTCAATCCCTTGCGCACCGCCCGCCCCATCGGAAGGCTTGTGGCCTTCGGTTCGCGCACCCAAAGGAAAAACGGCACCATGGAGATCACGAACCAGAGCGCCACGAAGGGGCCGACAAAGCGCGTGCCTTCGCGGGTCTCGGGGTCGAGCCCGAACAAGGGCACAGAGCCCAAAAGCGTCACACCAGAGGCATTCTCCGCAAAGAGCAAGAGCATGATCACCAGCGCGATGATGCCCCCGACATAGCCCCAGGCCCAGCCATTGCCGGAGATTTTGCCGATCTCCTCGCGCGTGCCCAACGCGGGCAAAAGCGCATTGGTGAAAATCGTGGTAAATTCGACCCCAATCAGGCCCAATCCAAAGAAGATCAGCACCCACAGGGTCGGAAAATCGACGGGAGAGGCCAGCCAAAGCCCCGCAGACCCGACCACATAGAGCGATGAAAAGAGCCAAATCCACGGCATCCGGCGTTTGTTTTCATCGGCGATCGAGCCCAGGATCGGCGCAAAGATTGCAATCGTCAGCCCCGCTACAGTCAGACCATAGCCCCAGATCGACTGCGCTTCGGCCTTGGCATGCGCCGCATCCATACCGCCAGCGGTCAGAGAGGCGATCACCTGTTCGGCAAAATAAGGCCCGAAAATGAAGGTCAGGATCAGCGTGTGAAAGGGTTGCGTCGCCCAATCGTACATCATCCAGCCCCAAATGCGCTTGCGATGGCTTGGCTCTGCCATGGTCCCTGTCCCTCTCGCCTCAGTTGTGGCGATAGAACAGAGAAAGCGTCACCTGCGCAACGCTTATTGCAGGATTACCGTGTTGGCGGCCACGGACGCGTGTCATCCGCCGCAATCCAGTTTTGCACCCATGCAGGCAGTTCGGGACTTTCCAACGTTGGATCCATCAGATCGAACAGCTCTTTCGGCGGCACCAACTTGCGTTTCTTGATCACCGCCCCCCTCAGGAGGATATGGTTGCAGCATTCGCCTGTCTGATCCCACATGGATTGCTCGATATAAAGAAACTTATCGTCAAACCCGATGGGCGTGGTGACCATATCGACGGTTTGAAACGTCGTCACCCGGCGCCGATAGCGTACGGAGGCCCCCGCCACCGCCATGCTATATCCGCCTTCTTTCGCGACCTTGGCTGTGCCATTGCGGATCGACATCGGCACGCGACCAAGATCAAAGATTGTTAAGGTTCTGCCGTTATTCAGCTCAAGCCACAGGTCAATGTCCCACGGCATGCAGATATGCCGGGAGTGATGCGACTCGAAGAGGCCGAGTTTCGGGGCGTTGCGGTTTTTCCACGCTTGGTAGAACATGCGGACAAATGGATACATGCGCGTCAGTGTGTTGCTACGGGCGCAAAGGTCAAGACCGGACGTTGCGGCACAACCACTCCCAGACTTGCGCAAAAGGAACTGAGACCTTAGGTGAGACTACGATGATAACTTGGGAACCTGATATATGTTGTCTTTGATGCAAATCCTGCTGATGATCCTCGGCGTCGTGAAATTCGTCATGATCGTTCAGATCATCATGAGCTGGTTGATCAATTTTCAGGTGCTCAACGTGCGCCAGCCTCTGGTCTATCAGATTTGGGAAGGCCTTTCCCGCTTGCTCGAGCCGATCTACCGCCCGATCCGCAAAATCCTGCCCCCGATGGGCGGGCTCGACCTTGCCCCTCTGGTGGCCTTCATCGCGATCTATGCGATTGAGCGGATCATCTATAACAACATGGGTATGTTCTACTGAGGCGCCTTTAAGCGCTTGAGCCTCACGCCCCCGCGTGCGAATCTGTCGCCAATCACAATGAGCAGACAGAATGAGCACAACACAGGCGCTTTTATCCTCCGTTTTCGGATTTGACGATTTCCGTCCCGGTCAGGCGGAGATCGTGGACGCCGTGGTGGCGGGCCGCGATGTGTTGGCCATCATGCCCACGGGCGGCGGCAAATCTCTCTGTTTTCAATTGCCTGCTTTGGTGCGCGACGGCTTGACCGTGGTCATCTCGCCTTTGATTGCGCTGATGCGCGATCAGGTGCAGGGCTTAAAAGCCGCCGGTGTCGCCGCAGGCGCGCTGACCTCCGGTAACACCGAAGAGGAAAACGACGCAGTCTTCGCTGCGCTCTCCAATGGCGAGTTGAAACTTCTCTACATGGCGCCCGAACGGCTGGCTTCGGGCGGCACCTTGCCGATGCTGCGCCGGGCGAATGTGTCTTTGATTGCGGTCGACGAGGCACATTGTGTCTCGCAATGGGGCCACGATTTTCGGCCAGATTATCTCCGCATCGGCGATCTGAAACGCGCGTTGAATGTGCCGCTTGCGGCCTTCACCGCCACCGCCGATGAAGAAACCCAAGCCGAAATCGTCACGCGTCTCTTCGACGGCACCCCACCCGAAAGCTTTCTGCGTGGGTTCGATCGCCCGAACATCCATCTCGCCTTTGCCGTCAAAGACAGTCCGCGGCGTCAAATCCTCGATTTCGCGGCTGCCCGCAAAGGGCAGTCCGGCATCGTCTATTGCGGCACGCGCGCCAAGACCGAAAGCCTCGCCAAGGCACTCTCCGATGCGGGTCATCTGGCGCTCGCCTATCACGGCGGCATGGAACCGGAGCGCAGGCGAGAGGTCGAGCGGCGGTTTCAACAGGAGGACGAGCTGATCGTTGTCGCCACCATCGCCTTCGGCATGGGGATCGACAAACCAGACATCCGCTGGGTGGCCCATGCCGATCTGCCGAAAAGCGTGGAGGGCTATTATCAGGAGATAGGGCGCGCGGGTCGCGACGGGGCCCCCGCCGAAACGCTCACACTTTTCGGCCCAGACGACATCCGCTTTCGCCGCACCCAGATCGACGAAAGCCTCGCGCCGCCCGAACGCCGCGCCGCCGATCATGCGCGTTTGAATGCGCTTTTGGGGCTGGCCGAGGCGCAGGTCTGTCGGCGTCAGACACTTTTGAAATTCTTTGGCGAAGAGGCCCTGCCCTGTGGCAATTGCGATCTGTGTGACAGCCCGCCCGAGCTGTTCGACGGCACCACCGCCGTGCGCAAGGCGCTCTCTGCGGTACTGCGCTGTGATCAGGGCTTTGGTGCCGGGCATCTCATCGACGTTTTGACTGGCAAGATGACCGACAAGGTGCGGCAGTGGAACCATGACCAGCTGTCAGTGTTTGGCATCGGCAAGGATTATGACAAGCGCCAGTGGAACGCGATTTTCCGTCAGATGATGGGGGCGGATCTGCTACGCCCCGACCCGGAGCGTCACGGCGCGCTGTTCATGACCGAACCGGCGATGCCGATCCTCAAGGGTGAAGCGGAGATGACGCTCCGCAAGGACACGCTCGCGAAGGCGCGCAAAGGTCCGGTCGCCAAGGCGCTGGTCTCCGAGGAAGACGCGCCGCTCCTGTCCGCGCTGAAGGCGAAACGACGTGCCTTGGCCGAAGAGGCGCGCGTGCCCGCCTATGTGGTTTTTGCCGACCGGACCTTGATCGAAATGGCCGAAAAGCGCCCGCAAACGCTTGATGAGATGGGGCGGATCGGTGGGGTTGGCGCGAAGAAACTCGAACGCTTCGGCGATCTGTTTCTCTCCGTCATTCTGGGCGCTCCGGTGCCAGAGATGCATCCGGCGCGGCGCAAATTGGCCAGCTCCGGCGGCGGTGATTTGTTTGACCGCTTGCAAGGCATTCACAACGATCTGGCGCGCGGGGATTGTGGTACGCTGAAACCGATGAGCCTGACCGCGTCACAGATCACCAAGATCGTGAAACTGCGCCCGTCGGATATGAGCAGCTTCGCCCGCATCGTCGGCGACAGATCCGCCGAACGGTTTGGCCCGGCAATGATCGAGGCAATCCGCGCCGCCTGAGAGAGTCACTCTCCGGCCATGACCTGCGCCGGTTCTTCGGGTTGGATCGGGCGACAGCCCTGCGGATGTTCCTGAAGGATACGATCAATGATCGCCGCCTTGCGCAGCGGTTTCGTCATGTAATGATCGAGGCCAGCGGCCAGTATTTCCTGTTCGTCCCCCGCCATGGCATGCGCCGTCAGCGCCACGATTGGAAGATGGGTGCCGGTGTCGATCTCCAGCGCCCGGATTTGACGAGTGGCTTCTTTGCCGTCGACTTCGGGCATGGAAATATCCATGAAAATCAGATCGGGTTGGAAGCCCTGATAGAGCTCCACCGCCTCGCGCCCGTTGTTCGCGAAGCGCAATTCGATGTCGAGGGATTTGAGCATTTTACCAAAGACCAGCTGGTTCGTTTTGTTGTCCTCGGCGGCCAGAATCCGCATCCGGCGCCCCTCTGTCTCATGCGCTTCGACCGGCTCGACCGGGATCAGCCCCGACAAGGTACGCCAAAGATCGGCACGCAGCAGCGGTTTCTGCAGGCTCGTCGCGTCCTCGATGTCCAGTCGGTCGGCGGAGGTCGGGCCAGAGGTCATCAAGAGCACCGGCGCCGTAACACCGCGCGCGCGCATCGTGGCGATGACCTTGGCGATATCCGTGTTCGGTAGCTTGTTGTCGATCAGAAAAACCTGCGCATCGAGTGGCGAGGCCAAAAGCTCTTCTGCGGAGGCAAAGGGGGAGACCTCGAACCCCAGCGCCGTCAATTGTTTTTCGAGAATGAGCGAATTGGCGTTGAGGTGATCGACCAAAGCCGCCTTATGCATCCAGGACGGCAGGGTCAGATGTTTCGCCTCTTCGACCACATCCATCGTGATGTGGAACCCGAAACAAGAGCCGACGCCCTCTTCGCTATCCACCCAAATCTCACCGCCCATGAGTTGAACGAGTTGACGCGTGATGGCGAGGCCGAGGCCGGTGCCCTCGAACTTGCGATTGCGCTCGTCCTCAACCTGATTGAACTCGCCGAAAATCTGCTCGATCATATCGGTGGCGATGCCGATACCACTGTCCTCGACAGACACGTGCACGCGGTGACGTTTGCCCCCGTCTTCGGGCAGGCCAACGACCCGCACGATGACATGGCCAGTATGGGTGAACTTGACCGCATTGCCGACGAGGTTGGTCAGAACCTGCCGCATGCGGCCCGGATCGCCGATGAAATTGGTCGGCATGAACATGTCGTAATCAATGATCAGATCGACGCCTTTTTGCGCGGCGGAAGGCTGCAACAGCACCATCACATCCTGAATACAGCGTTCGAGATCAAAGACTTCGGGGTGCAAAGACAGTTTCGACGCCTCGATTTTGGAGTAGTCCAACACATCGTTGATTAGGCTCAAAAGCGCCTCGCCCGAGGATTTGATCGTCTCGACATAAAGCGTCTGTTCGTCGTTGAGGTCGGTCTCGGCCAGAAGATCCGCCATACCCACCATACCGTTCATCGGCGTGCGAATTTCGTGGCTCATGTTGGCGAGGAAGGCGGATTTGGCACGGTTAGCGGCCTCGGCCTTGGTCCGGGCTTTTTTCAGGCGTTCCTCGTAGCGGATCGTCGAGGTGATGTTGAGGCCGAGCGACACCATGTCGCCATCCGACGAGCGACGATCCACGAGTTTCACGAATTGATTGTTCCAAAGCCGCACCGTCTGCGGTTCGCGCACCGGCGCATGCCAGCGCGTGACCGCCTGGTCGATGAAAGCCTCACGGGTCAGATCCCCGATGTCGATGATCCCCTCTTCGACCGCCAGACGCACGATCTCAGGATAGGAAATACCGGGACGGACGTCTTCGAGCCCATCGAAGACGCGCAGATAGGCGGGATTGGCGGCAATCATGATGTCGGAGGGGTCAAAGACGGCAAACCCGTCCTGAATGGTTTCAATCGAATCCCACAGCCGCCGCTCCGCGATATGCACCGCAACAGTGGCCTTTTCCAGATCCTCCTTGGTGCGGATGTTCTCATCGCGCAGCACTTCGGTCTCTTCGCGTTTGACGATGATCTCATCGGACAAGGAACGCGCGTGTTTCGACAGTTTGCGATTGGCCTCGAACAGTTCCGCCTGTTTGAGTTCCAACAACCGTTCCGCAGCGAGGCGGGCGCGACGTTCCTGAGACAGCGTATCCGACAGTGACATGAGGACCTCTTCCTATCCGGCCCGGGCCTTCTGACCCGAGATTTCGACCAGAATGCCCTGAACAGGGTGAAAAGAATCTTAATCAAGCCATGCAAATTGACGGAAAATTGTCCGAAAGGCCGTTCAGAGCCGCTCAATCGCCAAGGCAATGCCCTGGCCGCCGCCGATACACATGGTGATAAGGCCATAGCGCCCGCCCGTGCGCTCCAGATCATACATGCTCTTCACCACCAGAATGGCGCCGGTCGCATCGACAGGATGGCCAAGCGCAATGGCGCCGCCATTCGGGTTCACTTTATCCGTGTCGAGCCCAAGCGCGCGATTGACCGCAATGGGTATAGCCGAGGATGCGAAATTTGGGTTTCAGACCAGCCGCCTCCGCCACCTCATGCCGTGCCAGCACCAAAGCTGCGGCATCATCGTTGAGACCAGAGGCATTGCCCGCCGTCACCGTGCCGTCTTTTTCAAAGGCCGGGCGGAGTTTGCCGAGCCCCTCCAAAGTGGTGGGCTTCGGGTGTTCGTCCGTGTCAAAGCCCCCGAGATCGCGTTTCACTTTGACCTCGACGGGCACGATCTGATCGCGGAACAGCCCGGTCTCGATGGCGCGCGCCGCACGGGTCTGGTTTTCCGAGGCAAAAGCATCCTGATCCTCGCGCGACACGCCATGTTCGCGGGCCATATTTTCCGCCGTCACCCCATATGTCCGGTGCCACCAAAGATGTCGATGCCGGTACGGCGCCGCCCAGAATGACGATGTCGGACATGTGCTCCTCCTCTGATCTTTGGCGCGAGCGTAACCGAGCGCGAGACCAGAGAAAGGTAGAACGCTGCGCCTCAACCGGGGTTGGCGTGGGTCAGATGCGCGCGGCCGGTTTCGGTGACGATCTCTTCATGGCTGTTTTCGATCACCAACACGGAGAGAGGCCGCCCATAGCCCGCGCCTGTGTCGATGTCGATCCGATTGCCGAAATGCGTCGCCTCGTCGAGCGCCGTGTGACCGTGGACGACCGTGAACGGCAGCGGACCGCGATAATCGAGCCAGCCTTCTCTGATCCAGATGAGGTCCTCTTCGCTTTGATGCTCGACAGCGACACGCGGACGGATGCCGGCATGCACGAAAAGATAGTCCCCCCAAGCGTAAGTCAGCGGCAGGTTTTCGACAAAATCGAGATGGGCCTCAGGCACCGCCTTTTTCGCCCGCATATGCGCGATTTCGAACTCGCCATCCACCGCCTCTACGCCGTAGGAGGCCAAGGTCGTCGGACCGCCCAAAGCCGGGTGAAGCCAGCTTTTGCCGGATTTGATATGCGCGTTGTCATGGGCGATGCCATGGCGCACGAAACGGGTGAACATCCGGTCGTGATTGCCGCGAATGGCCCGCCACGGTTTGCCCGCCGCCATGCCATCCATCAGATATTGGATCACCCCTGCGCTGTCGGGCCCGCGATCCACGTAGTCGCCCAAGTGAATGACGCGCGCGTCGGTGTCGCCGACCCTTGCCTTATCTGCCTCGATCCGCGCGTGGGCGGCTTTGAGCATGTCGAGTTGGCCGTGAATGTCGCCGATGGCGTAGATGCGCAAGGGTGCCTCCTGTAAGTGTGTCGCGGGCGATTTTTAAATAACCGCCCCGCAACGGGTCAGGACTTCATGCGGATCGCATGCCACTCAAGGTGGTCGCGCATGAAGGTGGAGATGAAGTAGTAGCTATGGTCATAGCCCTCTTGCATCCGAAGTGTTAGGGGCTGTCCGGTTTTTTCACAAACCTGTGTCAAAAGCTCGGGCTTGAGTTGACCTTCGAGGAAATTATCCGCCGTGCCCTGATCGACAAGGATCTCCGGCACACGGGCGCCGTCCTCGATCAAGGCGCAGGCGTCGTAGTCGCGCCAGCTCGATTTGTCGGCACCGATGTAGCCAGTCAGGGCCTTTTCACCCCAGGGGCAATTCAGCGGGCTGACGATCGGCGAAAAGGCCGAGACGGATTTGTATTTTTCCGGATTTCTGAGCGCGATGGTCAGCGCACCATGGCCGCCCATCGAATGCCCCATGATGGAGACACGCGACATATCCGCCGGGAACTCCGCGCCGATCAGCGCCGGCAGTTCCGCTTCGATATACTCACGCATCCGGTAGTTTTTCGCGAAAGGCTCTTCGGTGGCATTCACGTAGAACCCGGCACCCAGACCGAAATCATAGGCCCCTTCAGCGTCGTCCGGCACACCTTCGCCACGGGGCGAAGTGTCTGGCGCGACAAAGATGAGGCCGAGCTCCGCGCAGGCCGCGCGGAACTCGCCTTTTTCGGTGACGTTGGCTTGTGTGCACGTCAGACCCGAGAGGTAGAAGACAACCGGGAGTTTTTCGCCCGCTTCATGATCCGGCACGAAGACGGAAAATTCCATCTCGGTTCCGGTCACCGTCGAGCTGTGGGAGTAGACACCCTGGGTGCCGCCATGGCTTCGGTTGGTGGATTTGACCTGCATCACAGTTCCCCTCAAAACTCAACGACAGCGCGGATGGATTTGCCCTCATGCATGAGATCGAAGCCGTGGTTGATCTCTTCGAGCTTGAGTTTATGCGTGATCATCGGGTCGATCTCGATCTTGCCGTCCATGTACCAATCGACGAATTTCGGCACGTCCGTGCGGCCTTTGGCGCCCCCGAATGCCGTGCCTTTCCAGACGCGGCCGGTCACCAGTTGGAACGGGCGGGTGGAGATCTCGGCGCCGGCAGGGGCCACGCCGATCACGACGGACACGCCCCAACCCCGGTGCGAACACTCCAAAGCGTCGCGCATGACTTTGACGTTGCCGGTCGCATCGAAGGAATAGTCCACGCCGCCGATCTGATCCGCGCCGCGTTTCGTCAGGTTCACGATCTCTTCGACCACGGTGCCTTCGATTTTCGACGGGTTGACGAAATGCGTCATGCCGAATTTCTTCGCCATTTCCGCTTTGTCGTCGTTCAGATCGACGCCAATGATCATGTCCGCGCCCGCCATGCGCAGGCCCTGGATCACGTTCAAACCGATGCCGCCCAGACCGAACACAGCGGCGGTCGAGCCGATCTCGACACCCGCGGTGTTGATCACGGCGCCGATGCCGGTGGTCACGCCGCAGCCGATGTAGCAGATCTTGTCAAAGGGCGCGTCGTCACGCACCTTGGCCAATGCAATCTCCGGCATGACGGTGTGGTTCGCGAAGGTGGAACAGCCCATGTAGTGGTAGATCGGCGTGCCATCGAGCATCGAAAACCGCGTCGTGCCGTCGGGCATCAGGCCCTGACCCTGGGTGTTGCGGATCGCGGTGCAGAGGTTCGTTTTGCCGGACAGACAAGACGGGCACTCGCGGCACTCGGGCGTGTAAAGCGGGATCACGTGGTCGCCCGGTTTCAGCGTGGTGACGCCTTCGCCAACCTCCAAAACGACGCCCGCGCCCTCGTGGCCGAGGATGCAGGGGAAGAGACCCTCGGGGTCAGCGCCCGACCGGGTGAACTCGTCGGTGTGGCACAGGCCGGTGGCCTTCACCTCGATCAAAACCTCACCCGCCTTCGGGCCCTCGAGGTTTACTTCCATGATTTCAAGCGGTTTCCCGGCCTCAAGGGCAACTGCAGCGGTCGTTCTCATCGGGTCTTTTCTCCCTAATGGGGCCTCGGCCCCCGTGTCTTCGTCTGGGTACAATAGCGTCATGACCCTGCGGTAGGGCATAAAAAGACGAAGGGCCACTGATTTGTCCAGCGGCCCGTCTGATAATTTTGTCAAAGACGCCTGTGCGATCAGACGCGCGCCCTGAGGCACTCAGTCACCCGAATGTCAGGCCTTGAAGTGCAGCGGATTGACGCGCTGGAACAGCCCGGAGTCCTTGAGTGCCTTCACGGTTTCGGCCTTCAGCGGCGTATCGAGAAGCGTCATGGCGATGGCGTCGCCACCTGCGGACGCCCGGCCCAAGGTGAAGTTCGCGATGTTTTCCTCGTGCTCGGCCAGCAGGGTCCCGAGTTTCCCGATGATGCCCGGAACGTCCCGGTTCGTGGTGTAGAGCATGTGCTCCCCCACCTCGGCGTCGATGGTGATGCCTTTGATCTGGATGAAGCGCGGCTTGCCGTCGGAGAACACCGTGCCCGCGATGGTGCGGTATTTCTCGACGGTCTGGATGTCGAGCTTGATGTAGCCATCGAACACGCCGGACGCATCCTGGGTGGTTTTCGAGATCTGGATGCCACGCTCTTTGGCGATGAGCGGCGCGGAGACCATGTTCACATCCGGGTTCACCGCCTGCATGATACCTGCGATCACCGCACATTCCAGCGCCTTGAGGTTCATCTCGGAGGCGACACCGTCAAAGGTGATCTTGATGTCTTCGATCGCCTCTTCGGTGACCTGGCCGATGAACGCACCGAGGTTTTCGGCAAGTTGCACCCAGGGCCCCATGACCTTGGCTTCTTCGGCGGTCATCGACGGCATGTTCAGCGCGTTCTCGACAGCACCGTCCAAGAGGTAGTTGGACATTTGCTCGGCCACTTGCAGCGCCACGTTTTCCTGAGCTTCCGTGGTGGAGGCGCCCAGGTGCGGGGTGCAGACCACGTTCGGCAAGTTAAAGAGCACGTTTTCTTTGGCGGGCTCTTCGGCGAAGACGTCGAAAGCGGCGCCCGCAACGTGACCGGATTTCAACAGCTCGGCCAGCGCGTTCTCATCCACAAGACCACCCCGGGCACAGTTGATGATCCGCACGCCTTTCTTGGTCTTCTCGAGGTTTTCTTTCGAGAGGATGTTGCGGGTCGAATCCGTCAGCGGCACGTGCAGGGTGATGAAATCGGCGCGCTTCAGAAGCTCGTCCAGCTCGACTTTCTCCACACCGATTTCGGTCGCGCGCTCTTCCGAAAGGAACGGATCGTAGGCGACCACTTTCATCTTCAGGCCCAGCGCACGGTTGCAGACGATGCCACCGATGTTGCCCGCGCCGATCACGCCAAGGGTCTTGGCGGTCAGCTCGGTGCCCATGAATTTGGATTTCTCCCATTTGCCCGCGTGGGTCGAGGCAGAGGCTTCCGGGATTTGACGCGCGACCGCGAACATCATCGCGATGGCGTGCTCGGCGGTGGTGATCATGTTGCCGAACGGCGTGTTCATCACGATCACGCCTTTTTTCGACGCGGCTTCTTTATCGACGTTGTCGGTGCCGATGCCAGCACGACCCACGACTTTCAGGTTGTCGGCATGCTCCAGCAGGGCTGCGGTGACTTTGGTCGCGGAGCGGATCGCAAGACCGTCATATTTGCCGATCACCTCGGCGAGTTTGTCTTTGTCCTTGCCGAGATCGGGCATGAAATCGACGTCGATGCCACGGTCGCGAAAGATTTGAACGGCGGTTTCCGAGAGTTTGTCGGAGACGAGAACTTTGGGGGCCATTTGAGGGCTCCTGTCATATGAGAATTCTGTGGGAAAACCGGGCGGCAGACCGCCGCCCGTTGAAGTCCGTAAGCGCGAGTTGCGCGGTCTTATTGCTCAGCAATGCACTCTTCGAAGGCCCATTTGAGCCAAAGCGTCAACGCCTCGACATCAGAAGCCTCGATGGTCGCACCACACCAGACCCGCAGACCGGCGGGCGCATCGCGGTAAGCACCTACGTCATAAGCGACGTTGTAATCTTCGAGCTTCTTGGCCACGGCTTTCGCAAAAGCGGCGCCGTCCTTGATGCGGTCATCGGTGAACTTCAGACACACGGAAGTGTTCGACCACGTGGCCTCGTCTTCGGCGAGGTTGGCGATCCAATCGTTCCGATCACAGAAATCCCAGAGCACTTTCGCGTTGGTGGTCGAGCGCTCGATCAGCTTCGGCAAACCGCCGATGTTCTGCGCCCACTCAAGCGCCACGAGGTAATCCTCAACCGCGAGCATAGAGGGCGTGTTGATCGTCGCACCGGTAAAGATGCCGTCGATCAGCTTGCCGCCTTTGGTCATGCGGAAGATTTTCGGCAACGGCCATGCGGGCGTGTAGCTTTCCAAACGCGCGACAGCGCGGGGCGAGAGCACGATCATGCCGTGGGCCGCTTCGCCGCCCATCACCTTCTGCCAGGAGAAGGTGGTGACATCGAGCTTGTCCCAGGGCAGGTCCATCGCGAAGGCGGCAGAGGTCGCGTCACAGATGGTCAGACCTTCGCGGTCCGCCGGGATCGCATCGCCATTTGGCACGCGCACGCCGGAGGTGGTGCCGTTCCAGGTGAAGACCACGTCAGTGTCAAAATCGATCTCAGCGAAATCGACGATCTGACCGTAGTCGGCGGTTTTCACATCGGCGTCGATCTTGAGCTGTTTGACAACATCGGTGACCCAGCCGGAACCGAAGGATTCCCAAGCGACCATCGTGGCCTTACGGGCACCCAGAAGGGACCACATGGCCATTTCAACGGCGCCGGTGTCGGAGGCGGGCACGATGCCGATTTTATAATCGGCGGGGATGCCAAGAATGTCGCGGGTCGTCTCGATCGCGGCTTTCAGCTTGTCCTTGCCAATTTTGGCACGGTGCGAACGGCCCAGGGGCGCGTCAGCCAGCAGATCGAGAGAGAATGTGGGGATTTTGGCGCAAGGGCCGGACGAAAAACGCGGGTTCGCAGGACGCGCCTGCGGGTGCTTGGTAGCCATGATGTGCTATCCTTCCAGATAAATGCCTCTCGTTGGGGAGAGGTGTCCCGCGGATCGAATTAGTGGCTTTCTCGGCGCTCAGCAATATGGATTCGAAAAAATATGTCGCATTTTTATCCGACATACGTCGCAGATGCGCTGGATCGTTTCCGATTGGAAACTTCGGACCCGCCTCGGAAAACCCTCAAAACCAGACCTCATAGCGCTGGAAACCCGGCATGTCATTGCGTAGACAGGCGACAAACGGAGGCCCCTTATGTTCACCTGTATCCTGCTGACAAACCCCGCCGCGCCAGCGCTCAATCTGACCACCGCCGATGCGCTTCGTTCGGCTTGGGGCGGGGGCGATCTCAAATGGCTGTCTCTGGGCGAGGCCGCAGAGTTCAGCGTCGAGACGGTTCCGTCGAATCGCTGGGATGTCTGGGAAGGTCTGCAAACACAGGGCATCGACCTGATCGTCGTGCCGACCGAGGGGCGGCGCAAAAAGATGCTCTTGGCCGATATGGATTCGACCATGATCCAGCAGGAATGCATCGACGAGCTGGCCGATGTCGCGGGCGTCGGTGAGCGCGTCAAAGAAATCACCGCAAAGGCGATGAACGGCGAGCTGGATTTCGAAGGCGCGCTGACCGAACGCGTCGGGCTTTTGAAAGGCCTGCCGGAAAGCGTCATCCAAAAGGTCATCGACGAGCGGATTACCTTCATGCCCGGCGGCAAGGAGCTTTTGGCGACGATGAAGCGTGACGGCGCCTATTGCGCGCTGGTCTCGGGCGGTTTTACCGCCTTCACCGGCTATGTCGCCGAGGCGCTTGGGTTCGATGAGAACCGGGCCAACACCTTGCTGGTCGAGAATGGTGAACTGGTCGGCAAACCGGGCCTGCCGATCCTTGGACGCGAAGCCAAGGTCGCCGCCCTCGAAGAGATCACCGCGCGGCTTGGCCTGTCGCATGACGATGTGATGGCGGTCGGTGACGGCGCCAATGATCTCGGCATGTTGAAACTCGCGGGCGCGGGCGTGGCGCTTCATGCGAAACCCTCTGTCGCCGCTGAATGCGAGATCAGGATCAACCACGGCGATCTCTCCGCGCTTCTGTTCGTTCAGGGCTATGCGCGGTCTGACTTTGCAGATGTTTGAGGTCTCGCTCGATCTCCTGCTGATTCTCATGGCCGCCGGCTTCATCGCCGGTTTCGTCGATAGCATCGCGGGCGGTGGTGGGCTGATCACCGTCCCTGCCCTCATGCTCGCGGGCATTCCGCCGGTGCAAGCACTGGCGACCAACAAGGTGCAGGGCCTCTTTGGTGCGGGCATGGCTGCGATCAACTACGCGCACGCAGGACATGTGGACCTGCGCAAACAAATCGGCCCGGCGGCGCTGTCCTTTGCAGGCGCCATGCTCGGCGCGCTTTTGGCCAGCTCTCTGCCGACCGATGTGATCCGCCTCGGCCTGCCGGTGCTTTTGATCGCTATCGCGCTGTTCTTTGCCTTCAAACCCGGCCTCAACGACATGGACCGGACGCAACGCATCACGCCCCTGCTGTTCGCCACCACCTTCGTGCCGTCCATCGGGTTTTACGACGGGCTTTTGGGGCCAGGCACCGGCGCGTTTTTCATGCTGGGGTTCGTGAGCCTTGCGGGCTACGGCATCCTCAAGGCCACGGCGCACACCAAACTGTTGAATTTCGCCTCGAATATCGGCGGGCTTTTGGGGTTTGTTTTGGTGGCCAAGCCGCTGTGGATGCTTGGCCTTGCCATGGGGATCGCGCAGATCGCGGGCGCCTATGTGGGGTCCACGCTGGCCACGAAGGTCGGGGCCAAGCTGATCAAACCCGTGTTGGTGATTGCCTCCACAGCTTTGGCGCTCAAACTCATTTCCGAGTGGTTTTGAGTATTTTCACCCCGAAAAAGACGGATCAAAAGATGGGCCCAAAGACGGCCCCGGGAAACCCTCCGCAGGCTTGACCTCGCCCGTGTTGATGCCCGCGAAATTCGGCACATCGGGATTGAGGCGTTTTTTCACCAGAGGATCATTTGCATCAAGCGCCCCGAGTTTGACCAAGATCGCGGCGATAGCACATTCCGAGGCACGCGTCGCCCCGTCAGAAATCTTGAGCGCAACGCCAAGCTTTTGCTCCGGCAGGATGGCGGTAAAGACACCTTCAGCCCCGGTCTTGATCGTTACCTTGCCTTTGGCGGCGCGCATCAGCTCCGTGCAGGCGCGGCCCTCTCCGGCGACAAGATCGGGATGCGTGCGCATCGCTTTCGCGAGACGAAAAGCCGCGCGCTCCATCCCATCGCCGCCTTCGCGCGCGCCGGCGAAATAGCCCATAGCCCGTCCAAGTCCCCGCACGGTGGTGGCGAAATTCGGCGCCGAACAGCCGTCGATGCCAAAGCCGGGGGAGGTTTCGCCCGTGACCGTCTCAAACGCTTCCAGAGCGGTTTTTTGCACCGGATGATCCGGGTCGACATAGTCGGGGCCTGCGCCGAGAAATTGGGTCAGGGTCAGAAAGCCGCAATGTTTGCCGGAGCAATTGTTATGGATGCGGCATTTGCCCGCATCCGCCTTGATCTGCGCATCTCGCGTCGGAATGTCCCATGGCTCTTGCGGGCCGCAAATCAGGTCGTCTTGTGTCAAACCAAGATCTTTGAGCCAAGCCGCCACACGGGTCGTATGGATGGACGCGCCCTGATGCGACGCGCAGGACAGCGCGAGCTGTTCCTCGGTCAATCCCTTTGCATCGGCGGCCCCTGAGGTCACAAGAGGCAGCGCCTGAATCATCTTCACCGACGAGCGCGGCAGGATCGCCGTGTCGAGATCGCCCCAGCCCTCGATCACCTCGCCACGGGCATCACAGATCACAGCAAAGCCCGCGTGGCGGCTCTCCAAAACGGGACCGCGCCAGACCTCGACCATCTCTTGTGTCATTCCCATTTTCGATCCTTTCACGTTTCAGCGAATTTCTGCCAAGGGTCTTTCCCAAATCGGCGGAATTGCGTTACTGTGCCCCCAGACGATGGAATTTGGCCTGACCCCATCTCAAAACCGCAGCTATAGACAGCGGAAGATGTGGTCAAGACAGGCATGAAAATGGTCGAAATCGACCGAAAGTTGAGAGGCAGCGAGAGTTCAATGAGATTTTTCGTGAAACAGACCCTGTTTGCAACAGCCCTTTTGGGTCTGACAGGTCCGGCATTCGCGCAGGAAAGCACCAATCAGGTCGCGTCCAACACAGATTGGTATGTCTATGTGGAAGAGCAACCAAACAAATCCTGCTGGGCTGTCTCGGTTCCGAAAGAGACCCTGAATACCGACAGTGCCGGGCGTCCGAAATCGGTGACACGGTCCGAAATTTTGCTTTTCGTGACCTACGGACCGGGCAGTGGCGTCAACGGCCAGGTGTCGTTCCTGGGCGGCTATCCGTTCGAACCCGGCTCCAACGTCAGCATGGAGATCGGCGGCACGGAATTCACCCTGTTCACCAATTCCGACGACGAGACGGCTTGGGCTGTGACGCCCGAGGACGACGCCAAGATCGTCGCCGCGATGAAACGCGGTGCGACCGCGACGCTCACGGGGCGGTCTTCGCGCGGCACGATCACCAAAGACACCTTCTCGCTTTTGGGCTTTACCGCCTCTGTCGAAGAGGCCGCGAGCCGCTGCGGCAAATAACCCTCACAGAGAATGTGATGAGAGGCCCTGCTCGTGCGGGGCCTTTTCGTATGGATTTTGCCCATAGAATCCTGTAAAAGCCGCCTTTAAATCCCGCATATAAGAGTTGAATCATGAAACCCAGCGCACCGATCACGCAGGATGTCCTGACCTTTCCGCGCAAAGATGAGCCCTCTGACAAGATCAATCTTGTCGGCCTGACACGCGATGCTTTCCGTCAGACCCTGATCGACAATGGCACGCCGGAAAAGCAGGCCAAGATGCGCATGGGCCAGATTTGGCAGTGGATCTATCAGTGGGGTGTGCGCGATTTTGAGGCGATGACGAATCTCTCTAAATCCTATCGCGCCGAGCTGGCCGAGAAATTCGAAATTCGCATTCCCGAGGTGGTATCCAAACTGGTGTCGACCGATGGCACCCGCAAATATCTCGTGCGGATCGCGGGCGGCCATGAGGTCGAGGTGGTCTATATCCCCGAGGACGGGCGCGGCACGCTCTGTGTGTCCTCCCAGGTGGGCTGCACGCTGACCTGCTCCTTCTGTCATACCGGCACGCAGAAACTGGTGCGCAACCTGACGGCGGCGGAGATCGTCGGCCAAGTGATGATGGCACGTGACGACCTGGGTGAATGGCCGGAAAAAGGCGCGCCCAAGGATGAGACGCGGCTCTTGTCCAACATCGTTCTGATGGGCATGGGCGAGCCTCTGTACAATTTCGAGAACGTCCGCGACGCGATGAAGATCGTCATGGATGGCGAGGGCATTCAACTTGGCCGTCGCCGGATCACGCTCTCGACTTCAGGCATCGTGCCGGAGATCAAGCGCACCGCCGAAGAGATCGGATGTTTGCTGGCCGTGTCCTTCCACGCGACGGAAAACGACACCCGCGACATTCTTGTCCCGATCAACAAGAAGTGGAAGATTGAGCCGCTTCTGGAGGCCCTCGCCGCCTATCCGCGTGCGACCAATTCCGAGCGCATCACCTTTGAATATGTGATGATCGACGGGGTGAACGACACGGATGACGATGCGCGCCGTCTGGTCAAATACCTGAAAGACTACGAAATTCCGGCCAAGATCAACCTGATCCCCTTCAACGAATGGCCCGGCTCGAACTATCGCCGCAGCTCCAACAATCGCATCCGGGCCTTTGCGACGATCCTGATGGAAGCGGGCTACGCCTCGCCCATTCGCAAGACCCGCGGCGAGGACATCATGGCCGCCTGTGGTCAGCTCAAATCCGCGACCGAACGCGCGCGCAAATCGCGCAAGGAAATCCTCAAGGACGCCGGTCAGGCGGTCTGAGAAATAGGGCCGGCGCTGAACCGGCCCTTTTCTTTTAGCGCTGCCAGCCTTCAGTCGCCATCAGCGCCTGCGCCTCGTCGGCGATCAGAAAAGCGAGAAACTCCGCCGCTTGCGGATCCGCCATGGGAGACAGCGCCACGTTCACATCGCGCCAAACGGTGCGCTCCGGGCTGAGGTCGATCTGATCCAACTCCTCATGCGTCGCGGGCCAGTTCGGCCAGGTGATCCAGGCATCGGCATCCTCCGACATGAAAGCCCGGAAACTCGCGCCGGAGCCTTTGGCATAGCTCACGATATTCTTGCGAAACGCGGTGATGTCTTCGAGCTTGCCAAGGCGCCCGGCGACATCCTCCCAGGTGCCGGTGCCGGAGGTGTTATAAACGCCCGCGCCTTCGGTCACGACGATCTTCATGCCGGGGGCGAGCAGGTCGTCAAAGCCGGTGATGCCTGTCGGATTGCCGTGTTTCACCGCAATCACCGTCGGACGAATATAGATCGGCTCGACCTGATCCGACGAGAACGTCTTGTAGGTCTCCAGAAAGGCCGTCATCGAATGTTCCGAGGTGCCCCAAAGAATATCGGCATCGGCCTGTGCCATGGGCGACCATTTGCTTTCCGGCCCGGCGATGATCTCGATCTTCTGGCCGGTTTTCTCCATCCAGACATCCGCAACCTTTTGGAACGCCGTGTGCGGACCACCCGCGCCGTAGAGTTTCACCACGCCGTCCTGCGGCGCGTGGGTGATCGTGGGGTCATAAAGAGTACTACTTTGAGCGAGGCTGGGGGCCGCGCCCAAGAGCGCGAGGGTGAAAAGGGTCATACGCATGGGTGTCTCCAATATCTGAAATCCGCGCGGGGTGCGCAGAGGAGATACAGGGAAAGGCGAAAGCATATTCCCTCCGCTCTCGTCACAGAGGCGTGAGACAGGGGCTTGAGGCACGTAAGCCGCCCTCAAATATGGTAACGGCGTTTTAACCTTAACGGCCCAACATGCAGAACATGGACTGGATAACAATCAGATTCGAAGACGACCTTGGCAACCGCATCGAGCGGGCGGCGGCCCTCGCGGGTCAGCCGATCGGGGCGTTCATTCGCGACAGGCTGCGCGACAGGTTGGATGAGGCCGCGCGCCCGTTAGAGGGCGCGTTCGGCTATAAAGGCCCTCGAAAACCTCATGCGTTGCAGGCCTATCTGGCTCATGATTTCGCCTATGCGACGGGGTGGAGCGACCTGCAAGAGACCCTGCGCGCCAAAGGCTATGAGCTGGCAGAACGCGGTGGCGGGCTGATCCTTCAGACCGTTGAAGGCGACCGCCTTTGCAAGGCCTCCGATCTTGGCCAGCCCTATTCCACCCTGATGAAACGTTTCGGCACGCCCTTTCCGGGTCATGCGCATCATCACCTCGTCACGCGTCATCTGGCGCAAAAGACCCTGCCATTCTGAACTTAGGACACCGGAACACCCATGGAAAAAATCACCCTGCTCTTGCCCAAAACCACCGTTAAAATGATGCACCTTCTGGCCCGGACCGAAGACCGGACCATCGGCACCATCGTGCGGGAGATGGCGCTTGATCGTTACATGCAGCAGATGATGTCATCTCAGCGCACCTCGGAGACCGAAGTTGAGGCCTCCGAAGTGCAGGAGGCTTAGGCCTCGCGCCCGTCAATTTCCTCGCGCGGGCCTTGGTTCGGCCAGTCGTCAATTGCCTGCACGGCCTCTTCGGCGGTTTCCACGAATTTGAACAGATCGAGGTCTTTGGGAGAGATAGTCCCCGCTTCGGCCAGCGCCTCCCAATTGATAATGTTTTGCCAGAACGCCTTGCCAAACAACAAAAACGGCACACGGTTCATCCGCCCGGTCTGAATGAGCGTCAGGCTTTCGAACATCTCGTCCAGCGTCCCAAAGCCGCCGGGGAACACCACGATGGCCTTCGCGCGCATCAGGAAATGCATCTTGCGGATGGCGAAATAGTGGAAGTTGAAACACAGCTCCGGCGTGACATATTCATTAGGCGCCTGCTCATGCGGCAAGACGATGTTGAGGCCGATGGAAATCCCGCCCGCATCGCGCGCACCACGGTTGCCTGCCTCCATCACGCCAGGACCACCGCCGGTGACGATGATGTTGTCCTTATGGCCATTGTTGCGCGCGGTCATGATCCGGGCAAATTCGCGCGCCTCATCGTAATATTTCGACAACTCAGCCAAGGTCTTGGTCTTCGCCGTCTCCTTTTTGTCGGGCGCCGGAATGCGGGCGCCGCCGAAGAGCACGATGGTGCTTTCGACCCCGAATTCCTCCATCAGAATCTCCGGCTTCAACAGCTCCAACTGCAACCGCACCGGCCGCAATTCGTCCCGAAACATGAAATCGCCATCCGTGAAGGCAAGCTTGTAGGACGGCGAGCGGGCTTGCGGCGTGTCGGGGATATGTTGCGCCGTATCCCGGTCGACCCGGCTGTCGCGCAACGGGTGGCGGCGGTCGGTGTGTTTCGTCTCAGTCATCTTGATCCTGCCTTATGTCGTTTTGTCTCGCCGCCTGTGCTCTCTCGCGCGTTGCGTGGGCGGGTTTGAGCGATTATAGCCTGCGGGACCATATATTCCACGATGACCTCGGAGACCAACATGTCGAATGCACAGCTCGAAGCCGCCATCGAAGCCGCGTGGGACGCGCGCGATACGATCACCCCTGCAACCGGCGGCGAAACCCGCGAAGCCATCGAGGCCACGCTCAATGCACTCGACAAAGGTGAGCTGCGCGTCGCCGAGAAACAGGATGACGGCAGCTGGCATGTGAATCAATGGGCCAAGAAAGCCGTACTTCTGGGCTTCCGCATCAAGGACATGGAATTGCACGACGGCGGCCCGCAAGGCTCCGGCTGGTGGGACAAGGTCGACAGCAAGTTCAAAGGTTGGGGCACCGCCGAGTTCAAAGAGGCCGGTTTCCGCGCCGTGCCGAACGCCGTGGTCCGCAAATCCGCCTACATCGCGCCGGGCGTCGTGTTGATGCCGTCCTTCGTGAACCTCGGCGCACACGTCGACACCGGCACCATGGTCGACACCTGGGCCACCGTTGGCTCCTGTGCGCAGATCGGCAAGAACGTCCACCTCTCCGGCGGCGTGGGCATCGGCGGCGTGCTTGAACCGATGCAGGCTGGCCCGACCATCATCGAAGACAATTGCTTCATCGGCGCGCGCTCCGAAGTGGTCGAGGGCGTGATCGTCCGCGAAGGCTCCGTGCTGGGCATGGGGGTTTTCATCGGTCAATCCACCAAGATCGTCGACCGCGAAACCGGCGAAGTGATGTACGGCGAAGTGCCGCCCTACTCCGTCGTCGTCGCGGGCACCATGCCGTCGAAGAACGGTGTGAACCTCTACTGCGCGGTGATCGTGAAGCGTGTGGACGCGAAAACCCGCTCCAAAACCGGGATTAACGAGCTTCTGCGCGACTGAGTTTCAGCGCTTTGAGGTTTACGGGCGTCGTGTGGGGAACCTTTCGGCGCCCGTTTTCGTTGAAAGATGTGCTAAAGCGTTTTTCGTTTAATCTGAATCAGATTGAGCGAAAAACGTTGCCACACTGAATTGATATTGCTGCGTTTCTCAAAAATTGAGTGCCTCAAGTTTTTTGAGAAACGCTTTAAATGGAGGGAACCATGGGACTTGGACTGATCGCATCAATCATCGTCGGCGGGCTTGCGGGCTGGATCGCCAGCAGCTTCATGAAGGCCGACACGGGTCTTTTGGCCAATATTCTTTTGGGTATCGTGGGCGCTTTTGTGCTCAACCTGATCCTGTCGCTCGTCGGCATCTATGCCGCGAACAGCTGGGTGCCGCAGCTCATCGTCGGGATTTTCGGCGCGAGCCTGTTGATCTGGCTGGCCCGGCGCCTGCGGTAAGCCGCGCCGGGACTGATTCTAGATTTGAGGAAAACTCGCGCCCCACACCCGGGGCGCGTCATGTGTCAGGCGCTTGGCCTCAATCTCTGTCAAATGCGCCAAAGCGCGAGCCTCGCAGCCCCCGCTTTGCTTCAATGCCTTAGCCCAAAGCCTGCGCACAGAGCGCGGCGACCATGGCAAAGCTGCCTCCGCCAGCCAAAGTCGCAACGTGCGCGGCAGGTGGTCGAACTCTCGCATCGGATCGCTCGACCGCCTGCGTTTGCGCAGGGAGGTCTTGAGATTGCTCATGCCGCGGCCCGGCCCCATTTCGGGAAGGGGTCTTTGAGGGTTTGGGCCAGATTAGGGTCGATTTTATCCTCGGGGCCGATCAAAGCGGAATCGAGTTTCGCCCGAATCTGAGCCTCATCCATGCCTGAGCCGATAAAGACGATCTCCTGGCGGCGGTCGCCGAATCCATCGACCCAAACTTCGGCAATTTGCGCCCGGCCTTCGGGGTGATTGGGCCAATATTTCTCCGGCACGGCGGCCCACCAATTGCCCAAAGGCTTGATTGTGCTGAGCGCACCGGCCATGGAAAATTCGGCGGCCCATTCGGGGCGGGTGGCCATCCAGAAATGGCCTTTCGCGCGGATGACGCCGGGCAAATCGCCGTTCAGAACGATCTCAATCGCGGTCGGATCAAAGGGACGGCGCGCACGATAGACGAAGGACGTCACATCGTATTCATCGGTTTCCGGGACGTGATTGGCGAAACCGTAGAGCTCCTTGGCCCAAAGCGGATGCTCATGGGCGTGGTCGAAATCAAAGAGGCCGGTGCCGAGGACCTCCTCTGTGGCGACCTCTGAGAAATCGGTTTCGATCACCTTGGCGTCGGGGTTGAGGGCTGCAACGATTTTACGCGCGGCGAGAACTTTGTCGGGGCCCGCATCCGTAACCTTGTTCAACACGATCACATCGGCGAATTCGATCTGATCGACCAACAGATCGACGATGCAACGTTGATCGCCATCCCCCGCCACCTCACCGCGATCTTCGAGAAAATCGTGGCTGGAATAGTCGTTCAGCATGTTGACCGTGTCGACCACCGTCACCATCGTGTCGAGGCGCGCGATGTCATCCAGGCTTTCGCCATGTTCATCACGGAATTCAAACGTCGCGGCCACAGGCAGCGGCTCCGCGATGCCGGTCGATTCGATCAGCAGGTAATCGTATTTATTCGCCTCTGCAAGCCGACGCACCTCGGTCAAAAGATCGTCTCGCAATGTGCAGCAGATGCAGCCATTGCTCATCTCGACCAGCGTTTCCTCTGTCCGGGACAGATCGGCCCCGCCTTGGCGCACCAGATCGGCGTCGATGTTCACCTCGGACATATCGTTGACGATCACCGCCACGCGCAGACCGGCGCGATTGTTCAGGAGGCGATTGAGTAGGGTTGTTTTCCCGGAGCCGAGAAAGCCGGAAAGGACAGTGACGGGCAAGCGTTCGGACATAGGTAAGTTCCTTCGTGGAGAGACGGGTGCGAGTTTTAGATATGTAATAACATAACGTCAATCCCACATAAAAACCCCCTGCTTGACTTTTGCCCGGCCCTCCGCAAAGGAGAGGCATGTCGAAAACATCCAAACCCTCCCGCCAAAAAGTCTACACGCTCCTGGTCGAGATCGGCCGCAAGGAGGGCGATGGCCTGCCCAAAGGCGCCACGGGCGGAGCGTTGATGATCTATGCCTCAGGCGTGGACGAGGCCGAAGCCGTGCGCGAAACCGTCGCGATCCTGAAACAGGCCGACGTGGCGCCGCTGGATGTCACGGGCTACGGCACACTCGAAGAGCGGCTCGAAGAGGGCCACGAGATTTCCGATGAGGAAAAAGAGCTGATGCAGCGCGCTCTCGATGAGAACTCGGTGATCGTCGCACAGATGACGCCGTTTTTCGAGGATGACACCGGCACGCGTCACTAAGGCATTTGGCGCCTATCGCGCTGGATTAGAGCCTATTTGGCCCCGAACCATTTGCGATAAATCGTGTCATAGGTCCCGTTTTCGCGAAGCTTCAACAGGCTGTGATTGATCTGATCGGCATAGGGAGAGCTGGTCGGCAAAGCGATGCCGTAGTTTTCCGGCAAGAAAATCGGCCCCACCATACGCCCCACACCCCGGCCCTCATGGTTTACATAATAGGCCAGGATGGGCGCATCGAAGACGACAGCATCAATATCGTCATTCTCAAACGCCTCGATCAGCTCCCCGGGATTCGCGTAATCCACAAAATTGAGATCGCGACGCATAAGGAATTCGGCCGCCGTCGAATTGGCAACGGTGCCAATGGATTTGCCATAGAGATCGCCAATGCCGGAGACGTTCGACTGGATCGCCTCGACCGTCAGTACGGCTGTGATCCGGGCAACGAAGACAGACACAATAAACAGAGACGAAATCACCAGAAAGACGCCAAAAACGCGGCCCAGCGGGGAGCGGGGCTGACGCTCTTCGAAGCCGCCATTCACAACGAGGTTCAGGGCCCACCAAAAGGCCGGGAACATCGCCTTGCGCGCAGGCATGTTGAAATACTCTTGGTGATGTTTCTCGAAATACCACATCAACATGCCACCGCCGAACAACAGGGCAAAGGCGCCCGCAATATACAAAAGCATGTCTTTTGACAGGATCGCCGTCCAAATCGTGACCTCGCCGCCATCGGCGCGCGTCATGATCTGAAGCCCGGCCTCGAAAATCGGCTGGGTGAAATCCATCACCAATTCGCGGTTCGAGGTGATCGAGATATTGGCAATCGCGGCGTCCGCTTCACCCGTCTCGATCGCCCCCAGCATCTCAGCAAAGCTGTCCACGCGCGAGACAGAGTAGGTCCAGCCCAGATCTTCGGCCAAGGCCTCCCAAAGGTCCATGGAAAAGCCGGTTTGTTCGCCATCGACTTCCATAGAAAATGGCTCGCGAGTCACGGTCATGACCCGATGATCTTGAGCCGCGGCCATCACGGGACCGAACAGGACAAAGAGCGTCGCAAAAATGCGAAGGACGTGTTTCATCAGATTCCCCCATCTATCTGCGCATATGGCATAGGGCGCGGGCCGCTTTCAATCGTCGATCATAAGAGTGCACTCTCATTAGATGTCAGAGATAACGAGGTGACATAAGTGCAACGGCTTCGTGCCTCAGAAGCGTCATGGTCGCTGTCGCGTCCTTTTGTGGCAGGCTGTCATAAGGCAAATGCGCAAGACGCGTCAGGCCGTGAGACGTGCTGTCATGATGTTGTCCCGTGGCGAGCACGGAAATTCCCGCGATGCGAAAAGGCTGTGGCTCTTCCAGCACAAGCATATATCGTTTTGACATGAGGCCAGCCCTGCGGTGCGCAACAGGCAGGAACGGCGCCAGATGCATAGGCTTCACGGCCACATGTTCTACCCCGAAAAGATAGGCGGCATCGACACCTTCGGTCAGAATTTCGCAGCGCGGCGTCAGATCGAGCGTTTGTTTGAGGTTCTGGAAAGGGCGCCGGACACGCAAGGGGGCAAGGCTGCCAATGGCAGGCACATGAGAGACGATTCCGGCCAAAAGACGTGTTTTTGACCCAGAAGACGTCACAATCTCTGCGCCGGGCCTCAGTGTCTCGATCGGCTGCGCTCCGGTTGCTGTCTCAACCAGAGCCCCTGCACCGATGCCCTCGGAATACCCCAAGGGTTCGATGTGATCCGCGAAGGCGAAACAGTGCACTTCGGGCGCCAATGCGGTGCAATCGACCCCGTAAAGAACACGCGCCAAATCCTCTTCATGCAAAGCCGCACAGCCGCCCCTCGATGTTTTCAACTCACCCGTTTCGAGATGTTCGGCGCCAAGCCACGCAGATTGTTGACTCAGGTCCCAGCTGTAGCTGATGCGAATGAGGGCGTCCTTGGGCCAGGCCGACAGATCCAGAGACAGAACGGAAAGCTCCTGCCCGGCTTCAACAGCGACCCAAAGCCTGCCATTCGGCCCCAGAACCATATGCAAGCTGCGCCGAAATCGGTCATGCCGTTCATATTCGATGAGATCGAGCGGTTGATTGAACTGATCCGGGATCGCCACTTCCAAAAGCAGGCTTCCTTGAGACAGCGCGCGGCAAAGGACTTTTGCACGCGAGGCTCCCTTGTCCAAGCCATGGGGATTGTACACGGGATGTCGATCCGTCGCTCCGGCCCCTAACCAGCTCATCTCCGCCTCCGACAACCAAAACCGTTCCTTGAGGCAGTTCACAAAACCATAGACATAGGTGCTCCCTCAGCGAAATCGCCAAGATGCACATCACACTCATTACGTGGAGAAAAGATCGCTCGGGTTGACCCGATGTCGCTCTGATCGCCTGCCTCACATTATTTTTCAGAATGCTAAACACATTCTGGCGCACCTGTTAACTATTTCTTTACGTCATCCATTGCTGTGCAAAGTTTCTGTTACGGCTATGACACAACCTTCGCATTGCCCCTCGACGCGCGCCTCGGTAACTCTACGGGAGAACTCTGCCAAAGGACGCCGCATGCCCCTAGACCCCGTCGACTTGACCGCCGCCCTCATTCGCTGCCCAAGTGTCACGCCGATTGAAGGCGGTGCGCTTGAGTTGCTCGATAAAACTTTGACAGAGGCCGGGTTTGACTGCACTCGAGTCGACCGCAACGGCACGCCAAACCTTTTTGCCCGCTGGGGCGCCAAGGCCGCGCCGCGCACGCTGGGCTTTAACGGTCATACCGATGTGGTCCCGGTTGGGGACGAGGCGGCATGGACCTGCGATCCCTTTGGTGGCGAGATCAAGGACGGCAAACTTTGGGGTCGGGGGGCGACCGATATGAAGTCCGGGGTCGCCGCTTTCGTGGCGGCCGCCTGCGATTATGCGACCCAAACCCAGCCCAAAGACACCGCAATCATCATCACCATAACCGGCGACGAAGAAGGCGATGCCACAGACGGCACAACGGCTCTCTTGGACTTTATGGACGCGACGGGTGAGGCAATGAGCGACTGTATCGTTGGCGAACCGACCTGTCCGAACACCATGGGCGAGATGATGAAAATCGGACGGCGCGGGTCGATCACGGGCTATTTCACCGCGCGCGGTACGCAGGGCCATGTGGCCTACCCGCAGCAGACCAACAATCCCGTCCCCGTTCTGGCAAGCCTCATGGCGGAGCTGTCAGCGCATAGCCTCGATCAGGGAACGGAGCATTTCGATCCTTCCAACCTCGAAGTCACGACCTTTGATGTTGGCAATGCCGCCACCAACGTCGTGCCTGCTCAGGCGCAAGCGACCGTCAATATTCGTTTCAACGATGCCCATACCGGCGCCTCTCTCAGCGACTGGATGCGTGCGAAGGCCAAGGCCACCACTGAGCGCACCGGCATCGAGATCGACGTAGACTTTAGTATTTCGGGCGAAAGCTTTTTGACGCCGCCGGGCCCCTTCGTCGATCTGGTCGCGGCTGCCGTTGCCAAGGAAACCGGCATGTCACCTATTTTGTCCACCACCGGGGGCACATCGGATGCGCGATTTATCAAGAACCACTGCCCTGTGGTCGAATTCGGGCTGGTTGGCAAGACCATGCACAAGGTCGACGAACATGTGGAGCTTGATCACATCGAAGCCCTCAAAAACGTCTATTCCCGCCTGATCAGAGACTATTTCGCATGACCATCACGATCTCCAAAACCCAGGATATACAAGCCTGTCTCGACCTCAGAATGACCGTCTTCGTCGAAGAGCAAAACGTGCCTCTCGAAGATGAGATCGACGATCTCGACCCAGTTGCCACGCATTTTCTGGCCACGGATGAAAGCGGTGAGTCAGTTGGCACCGCACGTATCTATGAGGTCGGTGAAATTGGCAAAATCGGCCGTGTTTGTGTCGTAAAATCACAACGTGGAACGGGCCTTGGGGCGCGTTTGATCGCGGACTGTCTCACTGAGCTTCGGCAACGACCGCATTTGAAGCAAGCCAAGCTTGGGGCGCAGACCCATGCGCTTGGGTTCTACGAAAAATTCGGGTTTCAGGGGATCGGAGAGGAATATCTCGACGGCGGCATCCCGCATCAGGATATGGTCTTGGCCTTGTGAAACCCTGCCTGATCGTCATGGTGAAAGAGCCGCGTGCGGGACGAGTAAAGACCCGACTTGCGCGGGATTTGGGTCTTATTCCCGCGACGCGGTGGTATCGGCATCAGACCTTACTGACACTTCGAAATCTGACCGATCCACGTTGGGACCTCGTTCTTGCCGTCGCGCCAGATCGCGAAGGATTGCAGAGTTCTTACTGGCCGCGACAGCTTCCCCGCATTCCACAAGGAAGAGGTGACCTTGGTCAACGCATGGGCCGTGCCTTGCGCCAGATGGCGCCGCGCCCGACCTGTCTCATCGGGTCGGATATTCCAGGCATCGAGAAGGCTCACATTGCCTCAGCTTTCGCTGCCTTAGGGTCACATTCGGCCTGTCTCGGCCCCGCCACGGATGGTGGATATTGGCTGATCGGCTTACGTCATCCTGCGCAACAACCGGCTGGTTTTCTGGATCACGTCCGCTGGTCTACAGAATGGGCCAAAGCAGATACGATTGCCTCCGCCAAATCCCTGAATTGGGCTGAATTAGAGACGCTTTCAGACATAGACACCGGCGCAGATTACGCGCGATGGTTGGCCCGTATGTGAAATCCGCGCGACGGCGTGCTTTGCCAGTGGTGAGGCGCATCGGCTCATGGTAGAATCGATCTATGAGCAGGATCCCGACCAAGGACGAAATCCTCCAATGGATTTCCGACAACCCGACCCAAACCGCGAAACGCGATATTGCCAAGGCTTTCGGCATCAAAGGCGCCGCGCGGATCGACCTGAAACGCGTACTCAAGGAGCTTGAGGACGAGGGGCATCTGCGCAAGCGCGGGAAAACCTATCGCGATCCCGATAAGCTGCCCCCCGTGTCCGTCTTGTCCATTCTGGCGCCGGATCGCGATGGCGATCTCTTCGCACGCCCTCTGGAATGGGCTGGTGATGGTCCAGAACCGCGCGTTTTGATGTCACTGCGCGAAAGCGATCCCGCGCTGGGCGAAGGCGAACGCATCCTCGCCAAACTGCAAGAGGTCAAAGGCGAGGACCATCAATATGTGGCCCGTCTGATCCGCAAAATAGGCTCTAATCCACGTAAAATCCTTGGAATCTATCGCAAAGATGCCGAGGGCGGGCGCGTGGTTCCCATCGACAAGGGGAGCGACAAAGACTTTCTCGTGCGGTCCGGCAACGACTACGGCGCCAAGGACGGCGAGCTCGTCGAGGCCGAACAGTCCGGCCCGAAAAACCGGATGGGTCTGCCGCAAGCGCGGATCATCACCCGCCTTGGCGACCCCTCGGAACCCAAAGCCGTTTCCCTCATCGCGATCCATCAACATGGTATCCCGGATGATTTCCCGGACGAGGTCATCGCCGAGGCCGACAAGGCCAGACCTGCAGGGTTGAAGGGGCGCGAGGACCTTCGTGACCTGCCGCTCGTCACCATCGACCCGGCGGATGCGCGCGACCATGATGACGCGGTTTGGGCCGAGTTCGACCCTGATCCGAAGAATGAAGGCGGATTCATCCTTTGGGTCGCGATTGCCGATGTGGCGCATTACGTGACGCCCGGATCGGCGCTGGATCGTGAGGCCTGGAACCGAGGCAATTCGACTTATTTCCCGGACCGTGTCGTGCCGATGCTGCCGGATCGTCTTTCTGGTGATCTCTGTTCGCTTCACGAAGGTGTGCCGCGCGCCTGCCTTGCTGTGCGCATGGTCATCGACGCGGATGGCAAAAAGCTGTCGCATCGTTTTATGCGCGGCTTGATGAAATCCGCCGCCTCTCTGAACTACGCCGAAGTTCAGGCTGCCCGTGACGGTCAGATCAACGAGGCCTGCGGCCCGCTGATGGACGAGGTGATCACGCCGCTCTTCGAGGCCTATGAGGCTCTCAAACGTGCCAGAAAAGCCCGTCAGCCGCTGGATTTGGATCTTCCCGAGCGCAAAATCGTGCTGGGTGAAGATGGTCGCGTGAGTTCTGTGGCTTTGGCTGAGCGCTATGATGCGCATAAGCTGATCGAAGAGTTCATGGTGCTGGCCAATGTGGCCGCCGCCGAGGAACTGTTCCACCGCAACCGCCCGCTTTTGTACCGCGTGCACGAAGAGCCGTCAGACGAGAAAATGGATGCGTTGCGCGAGGTGGCCCAGTCTTCCGGCTTTACGCTCGCCAAAGGTCAGGTGATCCACACCTCGCATCTCAACAGGCTCTTGGCACAGGCCGAGGGCACCGATCATGACGAGCTGATCAACATCTCCACTCTGCGCTCGATGACACAGGCTTATTACCACCCTGAGAACTACGGGCACTTCGGGCTGGCGTTGCGGTCCTATGCGCATTTCACCTCGCCGATCCGGCGCTATGCCGATCTGATCGTGCACCGCGCGCTGATTTCTGCGCATGGTTGGGGCAAGGATGGGCTGTCTGCGGAAGAGATAGATAGGCTCGAATCCACCGCAAAACATATCTCCGAGACCGAGCGGCGCTCGATGACGGCGGAGCGCGACACCAATGATCGCTACCTTGCCGCCTATCTGAGCGAGCGCGTTGGCAACGAGATGACCGGGCATATTTCCGGCATTCAAAAATTCGGCGCCTTCGTGAAACTGGATGAAACCGGCGCCGATGGGTTGGTGCCCGTGCGCACCATGGGCGCCGAGTTTTTCCATTTCGATCCGGAAGAACAAAGCCTCATGGGTGCCGACACCGGCATCGTGATTTCCATCGGGCAAAAGGTCACCGTGCGGATCGCCGAGGCTGTGCCCGTGACAGGCGGGCTCGAACTGGAACTTCTCTCCGTCGATGGCGCCATGTTGCCGCGCGGCCCGCGTCGCGCCAAAGGCCGACCTGTCTCTCGCAAGTACAACAAGAGCAAAGCCAAAAAAGCCAAGCTTCAGAAAAAGGTACAGCGCCGCAGGAAATAAGATCGCAGCGGAAATTCGCCGCCCGCGATTTGTCCTGTTCAAGCCACAGGCCGATTCAGTTTAGCCTGAGACAAAATTAAAATGGAGCAGTCAGTATGCGTTCTCTTGTTCTTGGTGCCGCCGGTGTTTTTCTTGGGCTTGGCCTGTCCTCAATGTCGGCGCAAACCCCGGGGCGAATGATAGACACCCCGCCCCAACTTCCAGGAGCTCATCTGGTGCAAAATGTGGCATCTCAGGCCGGGTTCGAGACTTGGATCGCGAATTTCAAACAGCGTGCGCGGCGCGAGGGAATCTCGGAAACGGTTCTCGATCAAGCCTTTCGCGGCGTGCGATACAACACGGATGTGATTGCGAAGGATCGTCGACAATCAGAGTTCACCAAACAAATCTGGGACTATCTCGACAGCGCCGCCTCCCCCACCCGTGTCTCCAACGGCCAAAAAGCCATGCGCCGGCACGCCCGCACGTTGGACGCGATCGAGCGCCGGTTCGGGGTGGATAAATATGTTGTGGCGGCTGTCTGGGGCCTTGAGAGCGCCTATGGCGAGCATCGTGGCGACATCAACGTGATCGAAGCTATGGCGACGCTGGCTTATGACGGGCGGCGTGGAAAGTTCTTTGAGGCGCAGTTGATCGCAGCGTTGAAAATCCTTCAAAAGGGCGACACCCATCCGCGCAATATGAAGGGCAGCTGGGCGGGCGCCATGGGCCACACCCAGTTCATTCCGACGTCCTTCGAGGCCTTCGCGGTCGATGGCGATGGCGACGGCAAGCGTGACATCTGGTCGAATGACCCGACGGATGCACTGGCCTCCACCGCCGCCTATCTTGCGCGGCATGGCTGGAACAAAGGCCAGCCATGGGGCGTCGAAGTGCGCCTGCCGCGTGGGTTCGACTATAGCTCTGCGCGCCGCGACAACATGCGCAGCCCTGCGGATTGGGCCGCTTTGGGCGTGGTTGGGGTCGATGGCAAGGCTGTGCCGAACTATGGCCGTGCCTCGATCCTGTTGCCCGCAGGCTCTGCCGGAGCGGCCTTCATGATCTTCGACAATTTCGCCGTCATTGAGCGGTACAACAAAGCGGATGCCTATGTGATCGGCGTCGGACACCTGTCGGATCGGCTCAAGGGCGGGCCTGCGATTCAGGCCTCCTGGCCGCGCGGGTATCAGCCGCTGTCCTTCGATGAAAAGAAGAAAATGCAGCGGATTTTGACCCGCAAAGGCTTTCTGGACGACAAGGTCGACGGCATCATCGGGCCGAACACGATCAATGCGATCCGTGCGTTTCAAAATTCCATCGGGGTCACCCCCGACGGCTATCCGTCACAGGAATTGCTGAAACAGCTACGATAAATATCAAGCAAGGTGGCTGGAAAACTCGGCCACCAATGCCTCGTAGATGTCACGTTTGAACGACACGATTTCAGAGACCAATTCCGCCGAAGTCGACCATTTCCACTGACCAAATTCCGGGTGATCGGTCTCGATATTGATCGCCGTTTCAGGCCCCGTGAGGCGCAGCACGAACCAAAGCTGTTTCTGGCCGCGATATTTGCCCTTCCAGACCTTGCCCAAGAGGTGGTCCGGCAAATCATAGGTCAACCAATCCGAGGTCTGCGCCACCACATCGACTTGGTCGGCGGTCACCCCGATCTCTTCCCACAATTCCCGCAGCGCCGCCTCTTGCGGCATCTCGCCAGGATCAATCCCGCCCTGCGGCATTTGCCAGGCGCCGGGCGTGTCGATGCGTTCGCCGACAAAGATCTGGCCTTTGTCGTTCAACAACATGACGCCCACGCAGGGGCGATAGGGAAGCGTGGAGAAATCTGTGCTCATGGGTCTTCTTTGCCTTCAGTAAAAGGGGCGCCTCAAGCGCCCCTCATATGATCAGTTGCCGATTTTCGACAGACCTTTCAAAAGGTCGATCGCATAGGCCAGTTGGAAGTCCTCATCGCGCAGCTTCGCGGCCTCTTCGGCGGCGGCGCGTTCTTCCTCGATCTTGGCGCGCTCGTCTTCGGTCAGGCTGTCATTGTCCAGCGCCCCGCGCAAATCCGCCTCGGACCGGAAGGTCGGCGTGTCCTCTGTCTCTTCCGTGGCAGGCTGGCGCGGCGGTTGCTGGACGACGATGTCGGGCGAGATGCCCAGCGCCTGAATCGAACGGCCCGACGGCGTATAATACCGCGCCGTGGTCAGACGCATCGCACCATCGGAGCGCAGCGGCATGACGGTTTGCACAGAGCCTTTACCGAAAGATTTGGTGCCGACCACAACCGCGCGATGATGGTCCTGAAGCGCGCCAGACACAATCTCAGACGCCGAGGCAGAGCCGCCGTTGATCAGGACGACAATCGGTTTGCCCTCCGCCAGATCGCCCTCGGTCGCGTTCACGCGGGTGCTTTCTTCGGGGGTCCGACCACGGGTCGAAACGATCTCGCCCTCATCGAGGAAGGCGTCCGACACTTTGATCGCCTGATCCAAAAGACCGCCCGGGTTGTTACGCAGATCGACGATGATGCCGTCGACATTGTCGATGCCACCCAGCTCTTCGATCCCTTCTTTGAGACCGCTTTCCAGATTCGGATAGGTTTGGTCATTAAAGGTCGTGACACGCAGCACGATGGCATGATCTTCGACACGCGAGCGCACGGCGGTGAGTTTGATCGTGTCGCGGATGATCGAAACGTCAAACGGCTCTTCGACGCCTTCACGCACCACGGTGATGATGATCTCTGAGCCCACCGGCCCGCGCATCAGCTCCACGGTTTCGTCCAAAGTCATGCCCAGAACGCTTTGCCCATCGACGCCGGTGATGAAATCCCCCGCCTCGATCCCGGCGATGTCGGCAGGCGTGCCATCCATGGGGGCGACGACTTTGACAAAGCCTTCTTCCTGCGTCACTTCGATGCCAAGACCGCCGAAGGAGCCGGAGGTCTGGACCCGCATGTCCTCGGCGTCTTTCGGTGACAGGTAGGACGAGTGTGGATCGAGCGAAGAGAGCATGCCGTCAATCGCCGCCTCGACCAGTTCCTCTGCATCGACCTCTTCGACATATTGCGCGCGGATGCGTTCAAACACATCGCCGAACAGGTCGAGCTGTTCATAGACATTCGACGATTTTTCCGCCTCCTGCGCCAAAAGCGGCCCCGCGAACTGGGTCGAGATCAACGTGCCTGCAAGGATGCCAGCCACGCCAGCCATCATGTATTTTTTCATCTCAGTCCTCTCTCACGAACCCACATCTGCAAGTTCTGAATCGTCTCACAGCGGGCCGCCAGCAAACCACCGTTCCGGGTTCACGGGCTGACCGCCCTCTCTTACCTCTATATAAAGCGTCTCCGACAGACCCGCGCCAGTGCCTTGGCTGGCATTTTTCACAAAGTCGTCGAGATCGGGGGATGCCCCCCCCATGAGACCCACGGCCGTCCCGGCGGGAATGACCGCACCGACATCACCATAGACCTCATCGAGCCCGGCCAGAATGAGCAATAGATCATTTCCGGGCTCAAGGATGATCACGTTTCCGTAGTCGAGAAACGGCCCCTTGTAGCGCACGGTGGCGGGCCAGGGCGTGGTCACCAACGACAAGGGCCGCGTCGCCCAGAGCCAGCCCGGGCGCTTAACCCCCGCCGCATCGGCCTCTTCATAGCCCCGCAAGGGTCGCCCCGGCACTGGGGCCTCCCATGTGCCCGGCTCCATCGCTGGCATGGGCGCAATCCCATCGACCACATCCATCACCGCCAGTCCCGAAGCAAAGGCTTCGAGCGTTTCCGAGCTGTCAATGAGCGTCTTGATCCGTTCTGGGTCCATCGTGAAACGGCGTGGCAGATCTGTGCGGTCGGACATCGCCTGCGACAGATCGGTACGCGCCAGTTGCACGTCTTGAAGTCCTTGCGACAGAGTCTCCAAGGCCTCGCTCTGCAACTCGCGCAGGATTTGCACCTCTTCGAGGCGGATGCGCATGTCTTCGACCTCGGCCTGAACCGAGGGCGCAACGGAGGCCACCAACATCCCGGCGCGCGCCTGCCCCAGTGGCCCGTTCGGATGCACCAAGGCTTCGGGCGAAGCGTCCGGTTTCATCCCGATGAGAATGCCCAAAAGCTGGGCATATTGCCCGCTTTCATCGGTGAACTCACGCGACAGCTCACTTTCGCGCAAAGACACCTGTCTGAGACCCGAACGCATGGCTTCGAGACCATCTTCGTAGGCGCGCACGACGCCTGTCAGGGCCTTGACCCTGTCCGGCGCGGACTCTGCGGCCTCCAAGCGACGATGCGCATCGTTGAATTGAGACACAGCCAACTCAGCCAGGGCCGCCGGGCTCTCCTGGCCCCAACTCGGGCTGGCCAAAGCCAAAGCCAAAGCTAAAACTGCGATCAGGGCTTTCATTTGACGATGAGACTCACGCCCGTCATTTCCTCCGGCTGCGGCAGTCCCATCAGCTCAAGGATCGTCGGCGCCACATCGGCCAGACGTCCGCCATCACGCAGCGACACGCCTTTGGGTCCGCCAAACAGGATCACCGGCACCGGGTTCGTCGTGTGCGCTGTGTGCGGACCGCCGGTCACCGGATCGACCATGGTCTCGCAATTGCCGTGATCGGCGATCACCAACATCGCACCGCCGACCTTTTCCAACTCAGCGATCACCTTGCCCAGACCGTCGTCCACCGCCTCACAGGCGGCCATGGCAGCCTCCAAAATGCCAGTGTGCCCGACCATATCGGGGTTGGCGAAATTGGTGACGATCAGGTCGTAGCCCTCATCAATCGCCCAAACGAATTTCTCCGCCACTTCCGGCTCACTCATCTCCGGCTGAAGATCATAGGTCGCCACCTTCGGGGATTTCGGCATGAAGCGATCCTCGCCCTCCTCCGGCACTTCCTTGCCGCCATTGAGGAAGAAGGTCACATGCGGATATTTCTCGGTCTCGGCCAAACGGAACTGTTTCAACCCGTGTTTCGCGACCCATTCGCCCAGCGTATTCTTGATGTCACGCGGCGGATAGGCGGTCTGCATATAGGCGTTGTGGCCGGTGGAATATTCCACCATGCCCAAAATCTCCGAATAGGTCGGGCGCGAGCCGGTCTCGAAATCCGCAAAGCCCGGCTCGCCAATCGCGCGGAGAATTTCGCGCGCCCGGTCGGCCCGGAAATTGTTACAGAAAAAGCCGTCACCATCGACAATGCCATCGTAATCCCCGATCACGGTGGCTTTCACGAATTCGTCCGTGTCACCGCGCGCGTAGGAGTTTTCCACCGCCTCAAGCGCCGTCGCAGCGCGTTCCACGCCGACGCCTTTGACAATCGCCTCATAGGCCTGAGACACGCGCTCCCAGCGGTTGTCACGGTCCATTGCATAATAACGCCCGATCACCGTGCCGATGGTGGCAAGTTCCGGCAGACGGCTCGCGAAATCGGCCATGAACTCGGCGGCGGATTGCGGGGCCACATCGCGTCCGTCGGTGATCGCATGGATCACAACCGGCACCCCGAGATCCGTGATTGCGCGAGTTGCGGCCAGCGTATGTTCGATATGCCCATGCACGCCACCGTCAGAGATCACCCCCATCAGATGCGCCGTGCCGCCCGCCTCTTTGACGGTTTTGGCAAAGCGCACGATGGCCTCGTTTTTAAAGAAAGAGCCGTCTTCGATGGCCAGATCAATCTGCCCCAAATCCATCGCGACAACGCGCCCTGCACCGATGTTGGTGTGACCCACTTCGGAGTTGCCCATCTGTCCCGTCGGCAGACCCACATCGGGCCCGAAAGTGATCAGCGTGTTGTTCGGACACTCCGCCATCAGCCGGTCGAAATTGGGCGTTTTCGCCAGAACCGGCGCGTTGGCCTCGGGCGTCGGGCCAATGCCCCAACCATCGAGAATGCAAAGAACAACAGGTTTCGGCGCGGCCATGGCGGGCTCCTTTACAATAAGAGAACGACCTCTTTGCCCCTATCTAACGCGCCGCCGCGCGCGTTTGAACCGCTTTGCTCTTTTTCTTGGAAAAAATACTCTCACTACACCCGATGATAGGGCGATCCGGCCAGAATAGAGGCGGCGCGATAAAGCTGTTCGGTCAGCATCGCGCGGGCCAGCATATGCGGCCAGACCATTTTCCCCAGTGAGATCGAGAAATCCGCCTGCGCCCGCAGGCTTGGGTCGATGCCGTCCGCGCCGCCGATCACAAAGGCCACATCAGAGCGCCCGGCATCGCGCCATTCTGCCAGTTTGTTGGAAAATTCGGGCGACGACACAATCTTGCCGCGCTCGTCCATCGTGACGATGACGGCCCCTTTCGGCAGAGCGCGCTGCAAGAGATCGGCTTCGGCCTTCATGCCGCCGCCTTTCTTGTCCTCGACTTCCGAGATGGTCAGAGGACCAAGGCCCAGCGCACGCCCGGTGCGGTCGAACCGGGTGGTGTAATCGTCGATCAGCGCTGCCTCAGGACCGGCACGAAGCCGGCCCACGGCGCAAATGTGAACGCGCATCAGCTCTCGGTCGACACTTCGGTGGCTTTGCCCTTGAGCGCCTCTTTGGCCTCTTCCGGGGACATCCACATTTTCTCGAGCTGATAGAAATCGCGCACTTCCGGACGAAAGATGTGAATGATCACATCGCCTGCGTCGATCAGCACCCAGTCGCCCTGTTCCTTGCCCTCGACACGGGAGAAAATGCCGAACTGCTGTTTCAGCGTGTCGGACAGTTTTTCCGCCATGGCAGAGACCTGACGCGTCGAACGACCCGAACAGATGACCATGTAATCGGCCACTTCGGATTTGCCCGAGAGGTCGATGGACACGAGGTCTTCGGCTTTGTCTTGGTCAAGGAAAGAGGTAACGAAATCGAGCAGTTGCTCGCCTCCGATCTGCTCCGGCATGGCTCCCGACGTATTCGTCATGGGCGCCTCCGGGGTTGCGGCGCTGTCTGCCGCGCTCTGTACGTGAGACAGGACATAGTCCTCCTTGGGATACGCGCCGGTCGGCCCCGGCACTGGGCATAGGCCAAAGATAGCATCGCTCTGGCGAAATCTCAATGTTTGGCGAATTCGCTGGGCGACGTTCAGTCCAACGCCTTCGTCGCAAGGGTCGAGCCATCCAGCACGCGCACCTCGCGTTGCGGGAAGGGGATGGAAATGTCGTTGGCTTTGAACGCATCCCAAAGGGCCAGATAGACATTGCCGCGCACATTGGTGAGGCCGCCCGTCGGGTCCGTGATCCAGAACCTCAGAATGTAATCGACGGAACTGTCGCCGAAGCCCACGATGTGACACACGGGCGGCTTGGTCTTGAGCACCCGGTCCACGGTCTGCGCGGCTTCGATCGCGACTTTGCGCACCAGATGCGGGTCATCGCCGTAGGCCGTGCCGAAATAGATATCGAGGCGGACGAAATTATTCGTGTGAGACCAGTTCACCACCTGTCCCGTGATCAGGTCTTCGTTCGGGACCAGATATTCCTTGCCGTCCCGCGTGGTGATCGAGGCATAGCGCGCGCCCAGCGTGTTGATCCAGCCAAAGGTCTCGCCCAGAGAGATCACATCGCCCGGCTTGATCGACTTGTCCAAAAGGATGATCACACCGGAGACGAGGTTCGACACCACCTTTTGCAGACCAAAGCCCAAACCGACCCCAATCGCACCGGAAAGCACGGCAAGACCGGTGAGATCAAACCCCACGGCCTTGAGCCCGATGAAGAAAGCGGAGCCATAGAGGGCGAGCTGCACCACCTTGATGATCAGCTCTTTCATCGAAGGTGAAATATCCTCGTTACGCCGGATTTGGGTCGATGTTTGACCGGATACAAGCTTGGCAAAGGTAAAGAGCAGGCCGGTGACAACCAGCGCCTTGAGTACGGCCAAAGCCGACAGGCGGAAGCTGCCGAAGGTGATGGCGACAGTGTCGAGAAACTCCGCCGCACCCTCGATGCCGCCAAAGAAATAGAGCGTGACATAGGCCCAAAGACCCCAACGCAACAGACGGCGAAGCGCGCGGTTTTTCACCAGCTGCACGACCAGCTCGACCGCGACCCAGGCCGAGACGATTCTGGCCAGGATCGCGATCAGATAGGAGCGAGAGGGCCAGGTCACCTCATGCATCACAGCAAAGATGCCCCAAAGCAGCGCCGCCCAGACGATCAGCACCAGCCGCTTTTCAATCGCCAAAAGCCAGCGGAGCTGCCATTTCGGGCGTCCTTCGAGACCGCGCATCCAATCGCGCATTCGGGCTCGCAGATATTTTCCACAAACCAGCGCCACACTCAGCGCAACCAGAGATATCCCGATTTGATAGAGGTTCCAGCGCCGGAGCAGCCCTTCGAGAAAGGTCAACACATCGTTGCCCGTCTCGCCCAAAAGGGTGCTGATCTGTGCTGGATCCACGTTATTTCTCCCTTTTCTTGCAAGCTTTGCATGGCGCACCGCACCCTGCAAGCGCATCTCTCTTGCGAGACTCGGCGACAGCCTATATGTGAAGCCTCATGAAACGCATGTTTGAGATAGCGGACCGGGCATTTTTGCCTTGGCGATTCTTCGGAGCGATGAACTCCGTCCTAGCCCGACTTTGATGCGGGCCTTTTGGTGTGGCTGACACACCCGCTGACATCTTTCATAATTCCAAGAACATCCACGGGAGAGCGAAATGACCGCCCCGAAGACACTCTATGATAAAATCTGGGACGCCCATGTGGCCCATGAGCAAGAGGATGGCACCTGCCTGCTCTACATCGACCGCCACCTCGTCCACGAAGTGACCTCCCCGCAAGCCTTCGAAGGCCTGCGCATGGCGGGCCGCAAAGTGCGCGCGCCGGAAAAAACCATCGCCGTGCCGGATCACAACGTGCCGACCACTTTGGACCGCGTGTCCGGCATCATCGCCAACGAAGAAAGCCGCATTCAGGTCGAAGCCCTCGACAAGAACGCGAAAGAGTTCGGCGTGAACTACTACCCGGTTTCTGACGTGCGTCAGGGCATCGTGCACATCGTCGGCCCGGAACAGGGCTGGACCCTGCCCGGTATGACCGTGGTCTGTGGCGACAGCCACACCGCCACGCACGGCGCGTTTGGCGCGCTGGCCCATGGCATTGGTACGTCTGAGGTCGAACACGTTCTGGCAACGCAAACGCTGATCCAGAAGAAGTCCAAGAATATGAAGGTGGAAATCACCGGCAAGCTGCGCCCCGGCGTGACCGCCAAGGACATCACCCTGGCCGTGATCGGCGAAACCGGCACCGCTGGCGGCACCGGCTACGTCATCGAATATTGCGGCGAAGCGATCCGCGATTTGTCGATGGAAGGCCGCATGACCGTCTGTAACATGGCGATCGAAGGCGGCGCCCGCGCCGGTCTCATCGCGCCGGACGAAACGACCTTTGAATACGTGAAAGGCCGCCCGCACGCCCCGAAAGGCGCGCAGTTCGAGGCCGCGCTGAACTGGTGGAAGACGCTTTACACCGACGAAGGCGCACATTTCGACAAGGTCGTGACGCTCAAAGGCGAAGAGATTGAGCCGGTTGTGACTTGGGGCACCTCGCCCGAGGACGTTCTGCCGATCTCCGCTGTTGTGCCTGCGCCCGAGTCGTTCAAAGGCGGCAAAGTGGACGCGGCGAAACGCGCCATCGAGTACATGGGTTTGGAAGCGGGTCAGAAACTGACCGACATTCAGATCGACACCGTCTTCATCGGGTCCTGCACCAACGGTCGGATCGAAGACCTGCGGGCTGCCGCCGAGATTCTCAAAGGTAAGAAGATCAAGGACGGTATGCGTGCTATGGTCGTGCCGGGCTCGGGTCTTGTCCGTGCGCAAGCCGAAGAGGAAGGTCTCGCCGAGATCTTCAAAGAGGCCGGTTTTGAGTGGCGTCTGGCAGGGTGTTCCATGTGCCTTGCCATGAACCCCGATCAGTTGTCCGAGGGTGAGCGCTGTGCCTCCACCTCGAACCGCAACTTCGAGGGGCGTCAGGGCTATAAGGGGCGTACGCACCTCGTGTCGCCCGCCATGGCCGCCGCTGCCGCCGTCACCGGTCACCTGACCGATGTGCGCGAGATGATGACTGAAAACGCCTAAGGAGCCGCTACAATGGAAAAGTTCGAAAAACTGACCGGTATCGCGGCGCCCATGCCGCTGGTGAACATCGACACGGATATGATCATCCCCAAGGTGTTTTTGAAAACCATCAAGCGCTCCGGCCTTGGTGTGAACCTGTTCGACGAGATGCGCTATGACCGTCAGGGCAATGAAATCCCCGATTTCGTCCTGAACAAACCGCAGTATCGCGACACGCAGATCCTCGTGGCGGGCGACAACTTCGGTTGCGGCTCCTCGCGCGAACACGCGCCGTGGGCGATTGCGGATTTCGGTATCAAATGCGTGATCTCCACGTCGTTCGCCGACATTTTCTACAACAACTGCTTCAAGAACGGCATCCTGCCGATCGTGATGCCGCAAGAGGTTGTGGATGTGCTGATGAAGGACGCCGAGAAAGGCTCGAACGCCCGCATGATCGTCGATCTGGAGGCGCAAACCGTGACCACCTCGGACGGCGAAAGCTTCCCGTTCGAAGTGGATGCGTTCAAGAAACACTGCCTGCTCGAAGGCCTCGACGACATCGGCCTGACCATGGCGCATGTCAAAGACATCGACGCCTTTGAGGCCACGATGGCACAGGCGCGTCCCTGGGTCTGAGCCTTGCCTGATCACGCAAAAATTGAAACGGCGTGCCGCATGTGCGCCGTTTTATTTTGGCCATAAGCACTTATATATAGCCTGCAACGCAGAAGGAGAGCATCATGCCGAACTGGAAAACATGGGTCGCGATTGGCGTTTTGACCTTCATCTTCGGCCTTCTGGCGCTCGGCAATGCGGTTGCGACCTCGCTTGCGATCACCGTTTTGCTCGGCACGTTGTTTATCCTCGCGGGCGCGGCGAAGCTTTGGGCCGGGTTTTCCGGCGTCGAGCACGAGAACCGCGTATTCTCAATGATCTGGGGGCTGATCAGCCTGATGATCGGCGTCAGTTTCGTGGCCAATCCGATGGACGGGACGGTCTCTTTGACTCTCGTCATCACGTTCTTCCTGCTGATCTCCGGCGTGGTTCGGCTTTTAATGTCTTGGCGGATGCGGGAAAGTCGGCTGTTCTGGATGCTTTTGCTATCAGGCGCCGTGACGGTGCTTTTGGGCGGCTATATCCTTGGAAATTTCGCCGCAATTTCGTTGTCGCTTTTGGGTCTTTTGCTGGGCATCGAGCTTTTGGTCGATGGCGCGGCTTTGATTGGCTTTGGCCTGTTCCTGCGCAATTTTCGATCGTGATGGACATCGTGGTGAAAACGGCGGCCCCGCCGGGCCGCCGCATCCATGCGGATTATTCCATGGACGGAAGCAGACCGTCGGTCTGAGCCATCGCAAGCTCCTCGAGAGAGATTTCCCCGCTCGCATCCGCGTCGATCTGGGCAAAGGTTTCTTCGGTCAGATCCGGGTAGACGACCAGCATCTCTTCCATCGAATAGGTGCCGTTCTCATCCGCGTCCACAAGCGTGTCCTGAGCGAAGGCCGGAGCAGCCATAAGGGTCAGAGCGCCAAGGGTCAGAGCAATCGGTTTCATATCGTATTTCCTTTCGGTTTTGTGGGCCCCCGCTTAGGGGGTTAATTGAAACGACTGTGTGCCGTTGCCCTGAGAGATACGCTGAAAACGAAAGAGCTCAAGAAGCTGAAAACGTTGAAAAGATTTTGCGCGCCGGGTTGCCACATCTCGACAGAAAGCCGCGCATTTCTCGGCGGATTTCGGCAAATCGGCGGGCATTGTCACCGTAAACAGGCGGGAACATGCCAGATTTGGAACGAGGGGCCGAAGCCCCTCTTGATCCGCGTTGAAGAAAGCCTAGCGCGAATAGGCAGTGTTCAGCAGCCAACCTGCATTTCGGGCACGTCAGCGCCGTGAATGAGCCTGGCTTCGGTCATCTCGAGAATGACCTCCAGCGGCACATTCGGCGCACGTTCGATCAGGTGCAGCCCGTCGTCTTCGGGCTTCAAGACGGCCAGTTCCGTGACAATCAGGTCGACGCGCCGCTGCGATGTCAGCGGCAGGGTGCATTCCGGCACGATCTTGGCCTCGCCTTTCGCGGTGTGCTGCATCGCGATGATCACCTTTTTCGCGCCAGTGACCAGATCCATCGCCCCGCCCATGCCGGGGGTGTAATGGCCGGGGATCATCCAATTCGCCAGATGCCCTTTTTCATCGACCTGAAGCGCGCCCAGCACCGTCAGATCAAGATGCCCGCCGCGGATCAGCCCAAAGGAAAAGGCCGAGTCGATGGTCGACGCCCCCGGCACGAAAGACACGAACCGCCCGCCTGCGTCGGTCAGGTGGCGGTCGGTCATGCCCTCTGGCGGGCGATGGCCCATGCCGACGGCGCCGTTTTCGGCCTGAAAGAACACGCCCATGTCTTCGTCGAGATAATCCGACACCAAGGTCGGGATGCCGATGCCGAGATTCACAAGGCTTCGGGGGGTGATTTCCTGCGCAACACGACGCGCAATGAGGACTTTAGGATCCATGATTATCGCTCCTATGCCGAGGTCTTGATGACGTGATCCACGAGCACGCCCGGGGTTTTGACCAGATCGGGCGGGATCATCCCGACGGGCACGATCTCTTCGGGTTCGCAAATCACCGTATTGCCGGCGAGCGCCATGATCGGATTGAAATTCGTGGCGGTGAGCATGTAGGCGAGGTTGCCAACGTAATCGCAACTCCGCGCCGCAATGAGGGCGAAATCGGCCGTGAGCGGTTTTTCCAACAGGAAGGATTTGCCATCGACCTTGATGATCTCTTTGCCCTCAGCGACCTTGGTGCCCACGCCCGTCGGCGTCAAAATCCCACCGAGGCCAACGCCCGCCGCGCGGATGCGTTCGACCAGCGTGCCCTGCGGCACCAATTCGATCTCCAATTCGCCCGAGGCGAATTGCGCCTGCACGATGGTGTTGAGCCCCATATGGCTACAAATCAGTTTGCGCACGCAGTTCGCAGCAAAGAGCGGGCCGGGGCCAGTGGTGTCGCGCGCCGTGTCATTGGAAATCAGCGTCAGGTCCTTTTTGCCCGCCTCCGCCAGCCCATGGACAATTCGGTCCGGCACGCCGACGCCCATGAACCCCGACAACATGACGGTCGCGCCATCTGGGATGAGACCCACCGCTTCGACGTTGCACTGCGTTTCTGCTCACACCCGGTTTCAGGTTTAAGCAGAAACGCTTTAATCACAAAACCGTGAGCATTTCCATGCTTTGGGTCAAGAACCTGGGCAAGGCCTCTGTTTCACGAAGGCGAGTGGTCTGCGGGAAAGTGCCCTAGATATGGTAGCCCGCCCCGAATGCGCCACAAGCGCAGTTCACAATGATGCAAAATCGCACCGCTTTGTCCACGAAACCGCCCCAATTCAGCAGTTAACCTTAACCATTCCTTGCTGGCAGATACGAAAGAAGGCAAAAGTTGGGCAAGATTGAGGCAATCCGTCATAATTGGCGGGATCAAAATGGGACAAGAGCGCGGCATCGTATCGTACTCAACCAGTTTGAAGGGAAATGGGCAGTGGTTCATCGCGTGCTAGGAGCGCTTTTGCGTGCATTCTTGGTGGTCGTTCTGATCATCATGCCGTCTATGCTATTGCCGAATGTGTCCAGTGATGCGGCACAGGTTGTCGCCCTCGTCGCCTTCTTTGGCGCGGCTCTGACCTTTTTCGAATATGTCTCCGCCTATCCGGGCCTCGTGGAATTCCGCGACGCACCGCCGTTCAACCGTGTGCGGTTCACCTCGCTTTTCATGACCATCGTGCTGCTGTCTCTGATCGCACGTGGCACCCACAGTCCCACCATCGTGACCCAATTCGTCACCGCCATCGGCGCGTTGATCGGCTATGTGCTCGATTTCCCCTATTCGCCCGTGCGCCTGATGATCCTCACCATGCCGGAGGGCAGCGCCGCGCAAGAGCTTGAAATGATGCGCGAAGCGGCGGGGATGAGCTATTTGATTTCGCTTTTGGCGCTGTCGATCTTTCTGATCACGCTGCGGGTTGGGCATTGGCCATCACGCTCCGGCTCCTTCAATGTCTGGGTCAACCTGCCGACGTTCGATCCGACCGCAGGGGGTGATGTGGTCGAGCGGCTGAAACGCGACGCGCGATTCAACATCGTGATCGGGTTTGTGTTGCCCTTCCTCATCCCTGCGGTGTTAAAATCGGCCTCAAGCATCTTTGGGGGCCTTGGCGTCACCACTGACCAATCCATGATCTGGGCCGTTGCAGCATGGGCATTCCTGCCGTCTTCACTTTTCATGCGGGGCATCGCCATGGGGCGGATCGCCTCGATGATTGCGGAAAAGCGCCGCCAGACCTACGCCCGCGTCGATCTCGACCACCTGCCTGCGTGATCCGCCTCGCCATTCTCATTCTATGCCTGTTGCCGCTTTCTCTGGCCGCACAGGATCGTTTGCGCGTTGCCACATGGACGGTTGAACTGACCCGCAAAGGCCCCGGACTTTTGCTGCGCGACATCCTGAAAGGCGACGATCCGCAGGTGCTGGCCGCAATCCAGCATATCGACGCGCTTTCGCCGGATGTACTTTTGCTCACAAGTTTCGACACCGATCTCGACGGTCATGCGCTCGGGGCTTTGGCAGGTCAACTTGGCTATCCCTATCATTTCACGCGGCTCGGCAATTCGGGTCGGCCGACCGGCCGCGACCTCGACAAGGACGGGCGCTTGGGTGGACCCGAGGATGCGCAGTCTTACGGAGAGTTCACCGGCCAGGGCGGTCTGGCGCTCCTGTCGCGCCTGCCGATCATGACCGAGAACATCCGGGATTTCTCCGAAATGTTGTGGCGCGATTTTCCCGACGCGTCTCTGCCGGAGGGGTATTTCGACGATGAGGATTTGGACGTGGTGCGCCTGTCGTCTCATGCCCATTGGGATGTCCCTGTGCTTTGGAATGACGCCCCCTTGCACCTCTTTGCCTACGCCGCCACCTCGCCGGTGTTCGACGGTGATGAGGATCGCAACGGACGCCGCAATGCGGATGAGACGCGGCTCTGGTCGCTCTACCTCGATGGCGCCCTGCCCGTTCCGCCGCCCGAAGGTGCGTTTGTTCTTTTGGGCGACAGCAATCTCGACCCAGTGGACGGCGACGGACGGCGCGAGGTGATGCAAGAGCTGCTCTCAGACCCGCGCTTTCAGGACACAAAGCCCCGCTCTGACGACGGACCAGAGGCCAATCCCGACCACCTCGGCGATCCTGCTTTGGACACCGCCGACTGGACAGACCCTCTGCCCGGCAATCTGCGTGTGGACTATGTGTTGCCCTCTTCCGAGCTGACGATCATCGACGCTGGTGTCGCATGGTCCCAAGCAGAGTTGAAAGAAAACGACTTTCGCCACGGGCTTGTCTGGGTTGATATCGCTGCCATTCCTTGACGAGGCGGCAAGCAGTCGTTACGCCGCTTTCAACCTTAAAAAACCAAGGACTGGACGCGACCATGAGCACGCCTTCTCTTCTCATTCTCCCCGGTGACGGCATTGGCCCCGAAGTGATGGCCGAAGTCACCCGGATCATCGACTGGTACGGTGACAAGCGTGGCCTCAAATTCGATGTGACCATGGATCTCGTCGGCGGTGCGGCCTATGACAAACATGGTGTGCCGCTCGCGGATGAGACCATGGCGAAGGCGCAAGAAGTCGATGCCGTGCTTTTGGGGGCCGTGGGTGGTCCGAAATACGACGTGCTCGATTTCTCTGTGAAACCGGAGCGTGGCCTTCTGCGTCTGCGCAAGGAAATGGACCTGTTCGCCAACCTGCGCCCGGCGCAGTGTTTTGACGCGCTGGCCGATTTCTCCTCGCTGAAAAAAGACATCGTCGCCGGTCTCGACATCATGATCGTGCGCGAGCTGACCTCTGGCGTCTATTTCGGTGAGCCGCGCGGCATCACCACCGTCGACGGCGAGCGTGTGGGCATCAACACCCAGCGCTACACCGAGTCCGAAATCCGTCGTGCCGCGATTGCCGCATTTGAATTGGCGATGAAGCGGAACAAGAAACTCTGCTCGATGGAAAAGGCCAACGTGATGGAGGCCGGCATCCTGTGGCGCGATGTGGTCACCGAAGTCTCCGCCGACTACCCAGAGGTCGAGCTGTCGCACATGTATGCCGACAACGGCGCGATGCAATTGGTGCGCGCGCCGAAGCAGTTCGACGTGATCGTGACCGACAACCTCTTCGGCGACATCCTCTCCGACTGTGCCGCGATGCTGACCGGGTCTTTGGGCATGCTGCCCTCCGCCTCCCTCGGCGCGCCGATGGAAAATGGTCGTCCGAAAGCCATGTATGAGCCGGTGCACGGCTCCGCGCCGGACATCGCGGGTCAGGGCAAAGCGAATCCGATCGCATGTATCCTGTCCTTCGCCATGGCGCTGCGCTACTCCTTCAACGAAGGGGATGAGGCGACCCGTCTCGAGCAGGCGATTGAGAAAGTGCTCGCCGATGGCGTCCGCACCGGCGATCTTTTGGCGGACGAAGGCGTCACCCCGGTGTCCACCACCGGCATGGGCGACGCGATCCTCGCCGCTCTGGACGCCTCGCTCTAAACTTCGCGACATCTTATGCAAAAGGGCGTCTCCATCGAGGCGCCCTTTTATGTCATCAGTCGAAAATGTCGAAAATATCCTCGGCCATATCGAACAGCCGATGCGCCGTGGATTTGCGTTTCTTTTTCTTCTTGCTCTTCTTCGGACGTGGCAGCTTGGCCTGAAAGTCCTTCTTTCCTTTCACAGGCTCCTGCGCCTTATGAAGCGCCTTCATCCGCGACAAGGGCGCGCCACAGGCCGAACATTTCAGCTCATGCCGGGTCGTCCCGCCCAGAGTCAAAACCGTTTTCGACCCGCAATAGCAGCAGGTTGCAGATTTCTGTGTGTAATACATAAGCGTCACATGGGGATGCGCGCCACGCAAGGCAAGGCTTTGCGCCTCTGCCGTTGAAAGCCCCGGCACGCATGCTACCGTGAAAAGGGAAGCAAACAGGACAGCGCATGAATATCACCGGAGCATTTTACGCCCTCGCCGCCTTTGCGGTGTTCTCGACCCATGACGTCGTCATCAAATTTCTGGGCGGCTCTTACTCGCCGTTCCAGATCATCTTTTTCTCGACGCTCTTCTCATTCCCGCTGGTGATGTTCATGCTGATCCGCGATCGCACCGAGGGCCATCTGCGCCCGGTTCATCCCTGGTGGACACTGTTTCGCACCATTGCCGCGATGGTGAACACGGCCTCCGCATTTTATGCGTTCTCCGTTCTGCCACTGGCCCAGGTCTACGCGCTGATCTTTGCCACACCTTTGATCATCACCATCCTGTCGATTCCCGTTCTGGGCGAACGTGTCGGCTTTCACCGCTGGGCCGCCGTCATCGTCGGCCTGATCGGCGTCATCGTCGTCTTGCGCCCCGGCGCCACCGATTTCACGCTGGGGCACCTGGCCGCGCTCTCCTGTGCAGGCTTCGGCGCTTTTGCCTCCGTCGTTGTCCGCAAAGTCGGCCGCGAAGAACGCACCGCTGTCCTCATGCTCTATCCTTTGATTGCCAATTTTATCGTGATGGGACTGGCGATGAGTTTCTTTTACCGCCCCTTCCCTTTGACCGACTTGGGCTCTGTCGGCATGGTCTCATTGTTGGGCTTCACAGGCGGAGTGGTCCTGATCCTCGCTTATCGTGCCTCCGAGGCCGCCATCGTCGCGCCGATGCAATATTCCCAGATCATCTGGGCCACGATTTTCGGCTATTTCATCTTTGGCGAAAAGGTCGATCTGCCGACCATCGCAGGTGCGGGAATCATCATCCTCTCCGGCCTCTACATCGTCTTCCGGGAAGCCAGCGGCGGGCATTCGGAGAACACACCGGTGCTCAGAACCCGCTCCCGCGCCTCCTCGGCAGCCTCTTTCCGCATCTCTCCCTTTGTTCGCCGCGGAAAACTTCGCTGATATGGGACGTAAAAGCGTGAATTGGCTCTTGCCAAACCCCGCATCTGGCTATATTCCGCCCGTCACGGTCGGAGCGTAGCTCAGCCTGGTAGAGCACTGTCTTCGGGAGGCAGGGGCCGGAGGTTCGAATCCTCTCGCTCCGACCAATTAAATCATGTCGTTAGTCAGGACATTTGTCCTTTCGCGTCACGATGTGCCCTTTGGGTGCCATTTCGCCTTGGCTCGGTTTGCCCGCCGCTAGAGGGCAAACTCCTTATTTGCACCCGCCGCGCGGGTGCGCCGCTTCATGAAAACGTCGTGTCAGGCTGACGCCCTCAAACTGCTAGCGGTGCGAAGATCGGCCCAAACGAACCTAGGTTTTTCTGTTTTTTCGTGGAGTTATCGGCCCTTATCTGCCGCAAGTTCAGTCGTCACCGTGTTGCGACACGGCTAGACCACGCCACAGTTCACAAACCTTTCGCTTATCTGACAACCAATTGATTTGTAATGGAACTTCACAGCCCAAATGACAATAGGGATAGAACGTTAACAGCAGATTGGGTATGCTATGTTATCAATTAGTTCCGAGGAAATCTGATGAACCAGACACTGTCATCATGGCGGCGCAGGCTGCTAGGTTTTCCGAAACGTATCGACTGCCCCAAAATGGAGCTCATAGGGCGAGATCATGAAGGGGCGCTTATACAAGGCCCAGGATACATCGAAATACTAAACTCCGCTAACATTCGGTTTTCTATCTTTGGTGAGGCGGCTGATTTCGCCAAAACAGTCAAAAAAATACAGCGAACCGCTGAACACCCTTATGAAGCACTTGAGCAATTTAGACTGATTGCGACGGACTATTCAGGTGTTGAGTGGAACGGTGGGTACACAGTCGTTAATTTTTTCGCCGATACTGATGTAGGGTTTCCATTGAAAGGGGAACTCGCAAGTCTGATGACGCTGGACCAACGTGACTCGGTAGACCCAGAAAGTAGCGTTGAGTTATTATTTCATCCGGCACCAACTTTGCCGATGACCACGGAACGCATCACAATGAACCGCCCCTTGTTTGCCGGAGGCCCAGAAGTAAGGATACTGGGTTATGGGAAAGACGAACAACGGAACACGCTATCCAGAGGAACTGCGCGCGCGAGCGGTGCGGATGGTTTTGGATCACGAGAGCGAATACGCGAGCAGATCGGCGGCAATATTGTCGATCTCTCAGAAAGTTGGGTGCAGCAGGGACAGCTTGCGCATCTGGGTCAAGCAGCATGAAACGGATACCGGCAAACGCGATGGCGTGACAACGGCTGAGCGAGATCGCATCAAGGAACTTGAGCGCGAGAACCGACAGTTGCGCCAGGCCAATGAGATCCTCAAAAAGGCGTCTGCGTTTCACCCGCCACTTGAACCAGTGGCGTGACGGGTTCAACTTTGCACAGGCGGAGCTCGACCGCCCGTTTCGCAAATGATTGCCTTCATCAAAGACTTTCGTAGGGAGCATGGGGTCGAGCCGATCTGCCGCGTTCTGCAAATCGCCCCTTCGACTTTCTATGAGCGCTTGGCCATTGAACGTGATCCTGACCGGGCTTCTGGGCGTGCTAAGCGCGATGCCTATCTGCGCAAGGAGATGAAGGACGTCTGGACGAAAAACCGGTCTGTCTACGGCGCACGAAAGCTGTGGTATGCAATGAAGCGCGAGAAGATTGATATCGCGCGTTGTACGGTTGAGCGCCTGATGCGGCAACTCGGCATTCAAGGCGTCAGGCGCGGCAAGAAGATCAAGACGACCTATGGTCAGCCTGCGGGTCAATGCCCGCTGGACAAGGTCAATCGCCAGTTCAGGGCCTCTCAGCCAAACGAGCTTTGGGTGTCAGACTTCACGTTCGTCTCGACGTGGCGCGGTTTCGTCTATGTCGCGTTCGTCATTGATACCTTTGCTAACCGGATCGTCGGTTGGAAGGCATCTACAACACAAGACACACAATTTGTTCTGGATGCGCTCGAACAGGCAATCCATGCGCGCAGACCTTCTGAGAGGCTGATCCATCATTCTGATCGCGGCAGCCAATATGTGTCGATCAAATACACTGAAAGGCTGGCAGACGCGGGACTGGAACCATCCGTCGGCAGCGTTGGCGACAGCTATGACAACGCGCTGGCCGAGACTATCATCGGCCTGTTCAAAACCGAGGTCATCAACCGGCTGGGGCCGTGGAAATCCAAAGATCAGGTCGAATGGGAAACCCTGCAATGGGTCGATTGGTTCAACAAGGAGCGCCTGCTCGAACCTCTTGGCTACATCACGCCAATCGAAGCAGAGGAGAAGTACAAACAAACCTTGCAAGCGGACAAAATCGCAGCTTGAAATACGAAATCAACAGTCTCCGGTAAAACCGGGGCGGTTCAGTCGGCTTATCCTGACCGTCCTCGGTGGTCTCGCTGTCAACGGCGGAGTAAAACCCTACCAAAGGGCGGCGCAAACGCGTCTGCTGTGAGCTTCTGTCAGTGTACGTGGTGAAAGCGAACTGTCGATTGCCACTCGATTTTTCGGGACAAGAGTTCGGGAATGCCGTCGATCTCATGCACTTCACTAGGGCTTGTTGACGTTCAGGATTCCCAAATTCTGTGAGTTCTGATTCAAGGTTGCAAACAGAGGAGAGCAGCCTTGACCCGTCATGTCTTGACCGACGCCCAATGGGCAATCATCGAACCTTTCTGTCTTGGCAAGGCCACAGATCCCGGCCAAACCGGACGCGATCCACGCCTGTTCATGGAGGCTGTGTTGTGGATTGTGCGAACCGGTGCGCAATGGCGGGAACTGCCCGTCGAATTCGGGAAGTGGAATTCTGTCTTCAAACGCTTCCGGCGATGGGTGAAAGCTGACGCTTTCTACAGCATGTTCAGAACCTTGGCTGAGGACGCCAACTTCGAATACGCGATGATCGACGGTTCCATCGTCAAGGTCCACCGTTCCGGCCAGGGCGCAAAAGGGGGACACAGAGCCAGGCCATAGGGCGCTCGCGCGGCGGCATGACGACGAAAATCGTTGCCCTGACCGACGCGCTTGGCAACCTTGTCGATTTCCGCCTGTTGCCGGGGCAAGCGCATGACCTGCGCGGCGTGCCGGAGCTGATCGACAAGCTCGCCGCAGATCACCTGCTCGCGGATCGCGCCTTTGATGCCGATTGGCTCCGAACTGCGCTGACCGAACGGAGCATTGCACCGGTCATTCCGCCGAAATCCAACCGCCGCTTTCCTGCCGAGTTCGACAAGGAAACCTACAAATGGCGGCATCTGATCGAAAACTATTTTGGAAAGCTCAAGGAAAACAGAGGCATCGCCATGCGCTCGTGCAAAACCGACCAGAGCCTCAAGGCGTTCATTTCACTGGCCGCATCAATCAGTCAACTCAGATGAACGTCAACAGCCCCTAGTTGGATATTATCGCTAGGATTGGCTGGCTTCTTCGATTTGGGCGGATTGTGTTGAAAAAGTCCCTGAGGCTCTCGGCGCTCTTCGAAATGCAGAACAGTGTTCCAAATTCACGCGCCAAGCGCCATGTTTTCGGATGCTTTGCAACGCTTTCAGAACATTTTCCTACAAAAATTGCCTGTCAGGTGTCGTGGCAGAGTTTTTCAACAGAATGGGCGGATTGCAGACCTTCGCTGCATCTGACGCGAAAGTCTGCACTGCACCGCTAAAGCCGACTTTACAGGTGGCGGAGGTGGTCGACATTCAAGGCAAGCCAGCGCGAAACAGATGATCAGATCAATGTGGCGCGGTCTCCTCTCGCAGATGAAAATGCTTTTGAGTCAACTCACATTCGTTCTCTTATAAACATGAGCTAACATTATCGAGCGCCGATTGAGCCCTGTCTCTTTGATATCCGGGGGAAATTACACCAAGTCGCTTCGCTGCATAGGTTGCGAGGTTGTCCATCCCTTTTGATATGAGTTCTTTATGCCCGTCACCCAAGTGGTGACCAACCACGCCATGGGTCCGCACGATGTCGGCAAGAGTCTCGAACGGATAGTGCTGCGGATCATTCTGGCGCAGGATCTTGTCAGTAAGTTCGATTGCTTCTTTGAAATCCCTGAATAGGTCGGCCCCGCCGCGATTGGTTTTTTCCGCCCGCAACATCAGAAATTTTGCGCGCCGGTCGTCGAGTTGGCGCTTGTCGAAAGCCTTGCCTTTACGGCGCTGGAGTTCATTGGCTTCAAGATATCCCTGTTCGAGAAACTTTTCGGCGACAGTCAGCTCGCCCGCCACGCATTTGGCCATATGCCATTGCAGCCAAAAAAGCGGCATTCGCCTGATTTGCGGCTCCTGCTTATTATGTTCGAAGAACCGGTCGATCTCGCTCTTGTCGGTAACTACATCGGAAAGGATTGAAAACCGCATCATCTGATTGAACATGCGCTGTTCGAACGCGTCGCGATAAATTGCCGCCAGGTTCTTTAGCAAAGGAACGATGGCATCGACGATTTCTGCATCTTTGAACAAGTTTTGCAGTATGTTTTGTGCCCCGATTGAGGGGACAGTCTGGATGATCTCACCGATCCGGCGAACGAGACGGAAGGTGCCATTTCCGGCACTGGCGTTCAGCCGGTCGATGATGGCGCCATAGTCCATATCCATCGCATTACTTAGGAAGGAAACCGGTGCATTCTCGCCGAGATGAGCAATATATAGCGCGATGATGATCGCAGTGCGCTCGGTCTGGCTAAGTGACAGTTTGTTGAATTCTTCACGATACCGATTAGTAACGTATTGCGATTTGAGCAATCGCATCATGAAATGCGGAAGGCTCGCCTCACAGGTGCTCTGGATAAACCGCAGCCGCGCAGCGGGATCAAGCGCATGAAAATCGAGCCACCCGGCGATCTGGTCAGCGAGTTCGCTCAGTGCGGTCGCTTCGTTCTCGTCAAGACGGGATAGTGGCCTTTTCCGGAAACTGCCGAAGCCTTCGAGAAATGCGAGGCCAACAGGACTGGCATCGACCGCCACGGCTCGGCTGGTGAGGATCAAAACGCCTTCCTGCCCATCAAACTGGCGCGCGATGCTGGCAAGTCGTTCTGCTGGCAGATCAAAGCAGTTCTCGATGATCAGTGCCGCGCTCGGATCATAGTGAAGAATATTTGCCACCTCATCCAGCAAGCTCTCATAAGCTTGACGCATCTGGTAGACTGGTCTTGAACCCGACAGGCGGTAGGCAAGATCGGTTACAAGCATGGTTTTGCCATCGCAGGGATATCCCTCGAGAAGTACGATCCGGGCACCATCTGCAATGCTGTCTAACGTTTCCTGTGTAGCGCTACGTTGTATGTGGTATTCGGATACATCGTTAGACAAATCCCTTGAAAGTTGCGAGGGCTCGACCTTGCCGTAGAGAAATAGGTCTTCGATCTGGTCTCGCGTGGGAACAGAAGCTGAGGGGGCCGGAGGCGTGAATTTCGTGAAGCTGGCGAGGTGTGGTTCTTCCGGTGCATCCGTGGCCAGAAGGTCTCGGATGATAGCGGCAAGCCCGGAACGGCCGATAAAGAACGGAGTGCCGAGCCGCTTTTGAGCCGCCGCGACGTCCGGGTCAGCTTGGGCGGTCGGGCGATTGATGAAAAATGCCTTTTCCCGCAAGCCTGTCAGGTCATTGATGGCTTGGTTGAGGTGGAAATCACCGGCATTGAAACCGACGAAAACCACGACCTGAGCCTGATCGATGTCGCGTCGAAAGCGGCCTAGCCACTTTTTTACATGGGTAAGCTTCGAGTAACTTTCTGCGCCGAGCACGCAGCTTTCACGAATGTTGTGTATGTCCCATTTTTTGACATAGCCATGCAGATGGATAATTGGGAGATTTTGCGTGGCGATGCTGGGATCATCGGTGTTGTTGAGGCCATCCGCTTGTATGTGCGCGGCCTTTGCCGAAATCTCGAGCGCATTGTCATAATTTGTCGTGTAGACCCCTTGCCATGGGTAACGCAACAGATCGGCCATGTCGGAGGTGACATCAGAGACATCGAACCGGTCTTTCAGGAGCCTCTCCATGCCGTGATCAGCAATCTTGTCCCACAGGGCGTCGGCAGCGTTTCGCAAATCCTTGTATGACGGATCTTGACGGAGTTCGACATTAAAGAGATTGAGTAGTTGTGCGCCTGTTCCAATAGTTTCATCTGGTTTGAAATTCAGACAATCTGCAGAAAACCCTGCGCCGCAGAAGAGGATTCCGCCGCCGTTGCGGGCCAGGTTGAGACGCCTTTGAAACTCATCAGCTGAGTTGCTCTTCATGGGGTCAAACTCCTAAATTAAATTTCATTTCCGACGAATCATGGCCGCTTTTCGACTAAGTTTCCTCAGCTATGTTCGCACACCTGACCTTCCCTCTCCATTTGATGCTGCGCAAGGCATGAATGACGGTCTAAGTGATGCTGTGACGCGGCGGGGGAGGGAGCTGTGAATAGCTGCCTCGGGCTGGGACCGGCCATCCGCTGCGCCTCGCTTGAAGGTCGGCTCAGGGCCGATTGTGTTGAAAAAGTCCCTGAGGCTCTCGGCGCTCTTCGAAATGCAGAACAGTGTTCCAAATTCACGCGCCAAGCGCCATGTTTTCGGATGCTTTGCAACGCTTTCAGAACATTTTCCTACAAAAATTGCCTGTCAGGTGTCGTGGCAGAGTTTTTCAACAGAATGGGCCGATAGCACCCTTAAAGCGAAATGGGCGTGGAGCGGACTTTTTCTGCGGGGACGAAAAACAGCGCTGTGCTTTCCAAACCGGACATTGGCACACATCGCTTTTCTAAGTCGGGTTGATTTCGATAAGGGAATCCATTGAAAAAGATTGACATTCCAGCTCAGCTTGTCGACGCGATGCGGGAACAACGCGTGATTTTGCTACTTGGTTCTGGCGCATCGTTGGGCTCACTCGATGAGAAGAATAGAAAAATGCCCACTGCAAAACAGTTGGCATCAGATATTGCAGAGAAATTTCTCAGCGATAAGTTCAAGAGTCGCGATTTAATGCGAGTATCAGAACTGGCGCCCTGAACCGCACCGGGTTTGCCTGAGGCTCCAACTCTTGAGTAGGATGGAGCATTATGAACAAGACAACGAACCAATATACCGCTGAAGTACGCGAGCGAGCGGTTCGCATGGTTTTGGACAACGCCGGTCAGCATGAGAGCCGCTGGCAAGCGATCGTATCGATCTCGGCGAAGATAGGCTGTTCGACGAACACGCTGAATGACTGGGTCAAAAAGGCAGAGATTGATCGTGGCGACCGTGCTGGGGTCAGCACCGAGATGGCCGAGAAGATGAAGGCGCTGGAGCGCGAGAACCGCGAACTCAAGCAGGCGAATGAGATCCTGCGGAAGGCGTCGGCGTATTTTGCTCAGGCGGAGCTCGACCGCCGGTCCAAGTCATGATCGCTTTCATTGAAGAGCACCGGGAAGTCATCGGGGCTTTGCCGATGGAACGCCAATGGTCCGAGTGACATTGGCGAAGGCCGATCTGCAAATACCTGCCGATTGCCTCGTCGACATTCTACGATCATATGGCCAAACGGGCGAACGCTGATCTGCTTTCGGATCGTGCCAAGCGGGACAAGGCTTTGCAGCCCGAGATCGAACGCGTCTGGGAACAGAACTACAAGGTCTATGGCGTCCGCAAAGTCTGGCGCCAGATGCGGCGGGAAGGATTTGATGTGGCCCGATGCACGATAGCCCGGTTGATGAAGGATTTGGGCCTGCAGGGCGCCATTCGGGGCAAGCCGCATAAAACGACGATCCCTGACAAGAAGCAGCCGTGCCCGATGGACAAGGTAAACCGGCAATTCCGGGTGCCGGCACCGAACATGCTCTGGGTCAGTGACTTCACCTATGTCGCGACCTGGCAGGGATTTGTCTACGTGGCATTCGTCATCGACACATTTGCGCGCCGGATCTTTGGGTGGCGCGTCAGCCGCCCGGCTCACACAGGCTTCGTTCTCGACGCTTTGGAACAGGCTGTTCATCAGCGGCAGCCTGGTGTGGGACTGATCCATCACTCAGACCGCGGATCGCAATACCTGGCGATAAAATACACCGAACGCTTGGCCGAGGCAGGGATCGAACCCTCGGTCGGCAGCGTCGGTGACAGCTATGAGTTCAAGCAGGGCCGCGCAGCGGATCAAATGATCTGGGGGATCATTTGAATGCGCAGAACGCTTTGGCCGAGACAATCAATGGTCTCTTCAAGGCGGAGGTCATCCACCGCCGTGGCCCGTGACGCAGTCTGGACGCCGAGGAATACGCCACTCTGGAATGGGTCGACTGGTTCAACAACCGCCGCCTCCTCGAACCGATCGGAAACATCCCACCAGCGGAAGCAGAGGCAAACTTCTACGCAGCCCCGGAAACTAAGAGCATAGCCGCATAACTTAAACCAAACAGCCTCAGGCAAACCCGGTGCGGTTCAACCTCGACGGCCAACCTGACAGTGCCTGAGTTTCAAGTTCAGGGTGATCGGCCCGAAGCTGCACGATTGAGCGGACCGGTCACCTCCGGTGCGTTTCAGGATCGCCTTGACCCGCGCGATGACCTCGCGCGGACTGAAGGGCTTGGTGACATGGTCATCTGCGCCAAGTTCGAGACCTAGGATGCGGTCGATCTCGTCATCACGGGCGGTCAGAAAAAGGATCGGCACGTCAGATTGCGCGCGAATGCGGCGACAGACCTCGACCCCTTCCATCTCGGGCAGTCCGACATCAAGAATGATCAGATCCGGCGCGCCGCGCAGCGCCTCGCGCAGGGCAGATTGCAGACTTTCGCTGCAGGTACGAGGCTCACCAGTTTCATTTCAGAAAGCGGTTGCCTTGCAGGCCAGAGAGCCTCCGATCAATCGGCCAGCTTTTCCGCTAAAGCCTCGTTCAGGACGACCTGCGAGGCGTAGCCCCCCCGAAGAGCCGCACGTGTCGCGTCCAGTTTTTCGAGGCCGCTGACCACCAAAAGTCCCGACATTGCCCGGAGCAGCGCATGATCAGCGCTGATCATGCGTCGGTCGAGCTCTCCGAGCACTGGCGCTCCCTCTGCATCGACGAACCGACCGGCGATGATCCCCACAGCGCCTTTCGACACATACTCAGCCACATCTTCTGGCGTGGCGATGTTGAACTGGACCACATGGGTGTTCGCGGTACAAGGGCTGAGCGAATAGATCGCTTTCGTACAATCGCCCAAGAGGCGGATTTGCTCGGAGATGATCGGCTCTTGTCGCAACCGCTCCGCCAAAGAGGCCTCGGAGCACACCGCAGGGGCGTTCAGGTTGATGCATTGGGCAGAGAGGCGACGCGCGATCTCGGTCGTGCAGCTTTCGCAGGTCGGCAGCAAAGGGTTGGCGAGGGAGCCGATCAACTGACGCACGACCAGTCCGTCCACCGGCCACCACGGCACGCGTTCCGAGACGAAAGAGACCGTTTGTCCCCAACTTACACCCAAAGTTTCACCCGGCTGAACGAAATCCGGCAAAAGCTGCGCTGCAGCTTCGCAGACCTGCAACATCGTCTCAGCGGAAGCGTGCTCCTCCGGCACCACATGCGCGCTGTCGAGGCCGTACCGTTCGCACAACCGATCCGCCAGATCATTGACCCGAAAATGCGTGCCCGAGATTTTCACACCTACGATCTGACGTTCTCGCGCCAGCCTCAAGTAGGTGATCACCGTGGGCCGCGAGAGCCCCATTTTCTTGGCAATCTCCGCCTGATTGAGCCCCTTGATGTAATAAAGCCAAGCGGCTTCGGCTACGGTGCGATCGGTCGGGTGATTGGCACGCACCATTTCTCGGAACTCCTTAAAAGAACAGGTCGGTATACGACCCTACACCGCGTCTTCAAGGGCGTCAAAGCGCAGCACATCCGCTGTGATCGCCAAATCCTCCTCCAGCGCCCGATCCGGCGTCAGACCCGCTTGCGCGAGATCCCCGTGATAGCCGTGCACCGCCTCGGCGGGCCTAACATCGCCATCCGCCACACGCCGCATCCAGGCGATGAGCGTGGTCTGGTGTTCGGCCTGATTGATCTTGCGCCCGAAGAGCGCCAGCCGCGCGCCGTGGCGTTCGGATTGGGCCACCAGTTCGAAAGTATCGCGATGGGTCGCGCCCGCACCGCCCAGCACGCCCACGACCATCGACGGATCATGTGCGGCGAGTTCCGCCATGGCCTCGGGACCATTGTAGGCGACCTTGAGGAATTCCGGACGTTCCGCGCGGGTCAGGCTGGCCAGAAGGCGGATGATATTGTCGTTCACAAAAGCGCCGAGGTGTTCGGGCGCGACGGCATCTACCACATTCGGATTGAAGACTTCGAGGAAATGCTGAACCCCGGCGGCACGTGCTTCGCGACGGAAAGCGGCATAGGCCTCAAGCGCACGGGCATCGGCCTCTGTGTCGTTGTTGAAGGTCAGGGAATAGAGGCACAGATTTGCCGGCGCAAAGTCGAGATCCGCTCCACGATAGGGCCGCGAAGGCACGGTGTTATGCGCAGCACCGCGCAGATTGCCCCAGACACAGGTCGTCTCATTGCCGCGAAAGGCGGGCTGAATGGCAGCGTTCGCAAAGGCGCCTTCCACTTGCAACACATCCATGGTGCCTGCGGCGGTGAGCATGATGTCGACGACGTCTTGTTCAATGATCTGCCGAACTTCATCGAGAAACTGCGGCCGGGTGCGCGGGCCAATGGGGCGTCCGGCGGCATCGCGCGCCAGTCCCAAAGCGGGCACGCCGCCGGTCACTTCGGTGTCCTTGGCATCGGCGATCATATAGTCGCCCTTGCGATAGCCACCCGCCCGGATGCGGGAAATCTTGTCGGTGTAACGCAGGTTGTTCATGGATTACACTCCTCGCAGGCTCTGTCCGGTTTCCGGATCAAAGACATGGACCTTGTCGCGACGGATCGCGAATTGCACGGTGTCGTCCGGCGACAGACGGCGGAAGCGTTGCGTGACAAAGGACATCTCATGGCCGTCAACATCGGTGATGACCTGACCTTCCGCGCCCATGTTTTCAACCAGAACCACGGTGCCGGTGAGGGCATTTTCCGTCCCCGGATCGCAGAGGTCCATGCTCGCCGGGCGCAGGCCCAATTCGACCTCTTGTCCCGGCTTCAGGGATGGAAACACATCAGGATCAAGGGTGATCGCAATGCCGCCCGCCCGCGCCACATGGCCCTCCTCCATGGTAGCGTGCAGGAAATTCATCGCCGGTGTGCCGATGAAATCCGCCACGAACCGCGAAGCGGGGTGTTGGAAAATTTCGTCCGGCGTGCCCATTTGTTCGATCTTGCCATCGCGCATCAACACGATGCGGTCGGCGATGGTCATCGCCTCAAGCTGATCGTGGGTGACGAAAATGGTCGTAGTCTTGAGCTGAAGGTGCATTTTACGGATTTCCGTCCGCAACTTTTCGCGCAGTTTCGCGTCGAGATTGGACAGCGGTTCGTCGAAGAGAAACACCTTCGGCGTTTTGATCATCGCGCGGGCCATGGCGACGCGCTGTTGCTGGCCGCCGGAGAGGTTTTTCGGACGCCGGTCGAGATAGGGCTCAAGGCCCAGCATCTCGGCCACCTGCTCCAGTCGCGGGGCAATCTCGGCTTTCGAAATGCCCTGGCGGCGCAGCCCGAAGGTGATGTTGTCGGCGACGCTCATATGCGGGTAAAGCGCATAGCTTTGGAAAACCATGGCAACGCCACGCTCGCCGGGGGGGAGGTCGGTGACATCCGTGCCACCGATTTCAATCCGCCCGCCAGTGACCTCTTCGAGCCCCGCAACCATGCGCAGCATCGTGGATTTGCCACAGCCCGAGGGGCCGAGAAAGACGACGAATTCATGATCGGGGATCGACAGGTTCATCCCCTCGATCACAGGGTGCGCGCCATAGGATTTGACGATGTCGGTACAAGAAATATTGGCCATTGATCTGTCCTATTTCCGGCCGCTCTGGACCGAGGTGTTGAGAAGGCCCATCAGAAGGCCGATGAAGACGAGCGGAGGCACCACCAGCAGCACGGTGGCCGCATTGATCACGCCCCATGGCACCTCTTTGCCAAGCGAGGTGATGGAGGCCGCAACCACGGGAAGGGTGGCGTTTTGTGCGGCAAGCGTGAGCGCCAAGAGCAGCTCGTTCCAGACCAGCACGAAGGTAAAAACCAGCGCGCCGAACAGGGAGGGGGACGCCACCGGAAGGGCGAAGCGCCAGAAGATCTCGAAGGGGGAACATCCCTCCATCGCGGCGGCTTCCTCGATGTTGAGCGGCACGCGCTCGAAGGCCGGAACCGACAGCCAGATCACTGTCGAGATCGTGGTGATCAGATAGACGAGGATCAGACCAAAGAGCGTGTCGTAGATGCCGAGATCGAGGTAGATGACGATGAACGGGATCGCGATGGCCACCGGCGGCATGAAGCGCAGCGACAGCACGAAGAACTGAACATCATCTCCCCATTTCCGGGCATGACGCGCCAGCGTATAGGCGGCGGGAATGCCGAGTGCGGCGCCGATGATCACGGAGGCCGAGACGACAATCACGGAGTGCAAAAGCCCGTCGCGAATGGTCGGATTGCGCAGGATGGTGGCAAAGTTCTCAAACGTCGGGGTGAACACAAGCTTCGGCACCGGGGTGACGATGTCGCGCAGCTCCTTGAAGGCGCCCAGCACCGTCCAGAGGATCGGCCCGAGAGCCACGACGATCAGGAGTGCGAGCAGCGCGCGGGTGAGTGTGGCGGATATCAGGCGGCCCATTTTTTCCCCGCTTTCCAGATGATGGTGAAGACGACGGTGGTCACGATGAGCAACAGGATCGACATGGCGGAGGCATAGGAAATCCGTCCACCCATGTTGATGCCCATCTGATAGGCGTAGAGATCGAGCGTTTCCGTCGCGGTGCCCGGACCGCCCCCCGTCATGACAAAGATCAGATCAAAGGAACGCAGGCTTTCGACCGCTTTGACCAACGCCAGCGAAATGATCGGCGCCTTGAGCATCGGCAGGGTGACATAGGCATGGATTTCCCAAGTGCGCGCATTGTCGAGCATCGCGGCCTCGATCGGATCGCGCGGCAGGGTTTCCATGAGCTTGAGCAGAATGACCGTAAAGAACAGACCCCATTGCCAGATGTCCACGATGGCCACGGACACAAGCGCCAGAGAGGGATCGGCGAGAAACTCGACCGGGCCGATGCCGACAAGGCTGCACAGGTAATTGATCACGCCCAGCGACGGCGAATAGAGAAAACGCCAGATGAACGCAGCCGCAACGCGCGGCAGGAGTACCGGCACCAGAAAGGCGAAACAGATGAGGTTGCGCCAAAGCGGCTTTTTCACGGTCTCATAGATCAGCACAGCCAAGAGCACGGCCAGCACCAGAGTGCCGGTCACGGTGATCAGCTCCCAAATGGCGGAGATTTCCAGCGCGTTGAAAAACCGTTTGTCGCGCAGCAGGCGCAGAAAGTTATAGGCGCCGACGAACTCGTAGTCCGCACTGCGCAGCGTGCGGTTCATCAGGGCGAACCAGACCGCCCCTGCAACAGAGACGAACGCGAGCGTGGCCAAGAGTCCGATGGCTGGCACAAGCGAAAGGGTGACGAATGTTTTGCGTTTCATAAGGCGTCCTTCGACGTCGAAAGGCGGAAAAGATGGATCGGCGTGTTCCTCAGGGTCTTTGGCCCAAGGCACCACGAGGAACACGCCGGAAGAGGCGGGACTATTTCACCCGCATCAGGCTGTCTTCGGCAAAGAAGGCTGCTTCATCAAGCGCGCCACCGATGTCATCGCGCGTGCCGGTAAAGACCTCTTCCAGCGCGAGACCAAGCGTGTCGCCGATCTCCGGCCAGGCTGGGCTTTTCATGATCAAAAGATCGGTTTTCGGCCCCGTCGTCAGCATCGCTTCGACATATGCCGCCGGCACAAGCGCCTGATAGGCCTCGCTCTCAAGGGTCGATGTGCGGCCGATGTCAGAGGCAATTCCTTCTTTAAGGCGCATCTGCTCCATTTCTTTGGATGTGGCCCAGCCTACGAAATCCCCCGCGATGAGCTTCGCGCAGTCGTCCGCAGCCCCGGCTTTCGACACGGCCCAGCCATGCGCCCAGCCCGCAGAGGGCAACGGATCGGGTGGCGGCGCATAGCCCACCTTGCCGACCACGGTCGATTTGGACGGGTCTTCCATCCACGGCCCGAACACGTCGGATTCGATCAGGATCGCGACCTGACCGCCGCGAAACGCTTCGACCGCGTCCGACCAGTTGAACGTGCCAACACCCGGCGGACCATAGGACATCAGATCGGTGTAAAGTTCGGTCGCCTCAACGGCCGCCTCGCTGTTGAAGGCGGGCATATCGCCATCGAGCCATTCACCACCCATCGCACGGAAAAAAGGTGTCCAGCGCCAGACATTCATGCCAGAGCCTCGCTGGCCCCGCGCCGCCCAGCCATGCGCGCCGTTGTCGGCGGCATCGAGTGTCTTGACCGCTTCAACCAGCTCATCGAGGGTGGTGGGTACTGCAAGTCCGGCGGCTTCCAAAAGATCAGTGCGCACCATCATCACGTCACCGCCACCCACGAAGGGGGCGAAATACTGCGTGCCGTCAACCGTCGCAACATTGCTCAGATCGGTGCGGAAATCCGCGATGTCATAGCTCTCAGGCACCACATCTGCGAGCGGATAAATCCAATCGGCACTGACATATTCCGCAAGGTTCGCCTCGTCGATATAGAGCACCTGATAGGACCCGGCCCCGGTCGAGGCATCAAGGCGCGCTTTGGCACGGCGCTCGTTTTCGCCCAAAAGCGTGACTTTCACCTCCGTGTCCCATTTTTCGTTGAACTCCGCCAAATGCGCATCCAGCACCGTGACGGCAGGCATGCCCTGTCCGATCACATTGAGCGTTGGCAGCGCGCCCTTACAGGCATCCTGCGCCTGAGCTTGTGCCGCCAACGCGCAAAGCGCCGTGCTGAGCAACAATGAGGTCCTTTTCATTGGTCTTCCTCCCTTGATTTATCTGCGCCCCTTGACTGGGGCCTCTCCTCCATCAGCGCGGCAACCCCTGCATCGAGGTGCCGAAACCGTGCAAATCTTTCTTCATAAAGCGTGGCAAATTCGGGGTTTGGCTCGTGTCGCCGCGCGATCTTTGTCATCCATTCGGCGGCCTGTTCGAGGTCTTCATAGACACCGACCGCCACAGCCGCGCAGATCGCCGCCCCCAATGCGCCCACCTCTCCCGCATGCACGGCCTCAACAGGGCGCTGGCAGACATCCGCAAAAATCTGTGTCCAAACCGGTGATTTCGCCGCGCCGCCCGCAAGCCGGATGACCGGCGGGAAGGCCCGCCCTGACAACGCCACCGCCTCCTCGGCATGGCGCAGAGCCTGAAAGGCAACGCCCTCAAAAATCGCCCGCAACATGGTGCCTGCATCATCCGTAGCCCCCATGTCGAGAAAGCAGCCGCGTTTCGGATCTGGCCCGAAGACGTAAGGCAAAAACTGGCAACGCCGGGCCTCGGGTGCACTGTCCGCAACGAGAGCATTGGCCTCTTCGAGCGAGACCCGCCCGCCCAGTGCCTGGCCAAGATACCACCCAAGGTTCGCGGCAGAACTTGGGCTGCCTTCCGCAATCAGCCGCGTGTCGGGGCCACCATAGCGAAAGTTCAAAATCGGCGCGCCGGAGATGTCCTCGACGGTACTTTCCAGACTGTTGATCGACCACGTTCCCGCGATCATCGTCAGAATATCCGGTCCGACCGCACCCGCTCCTAAAGAGCACGCCGCCACATCCATCATCGAGCCTGCCACCGGCACGCCTTCGGGCAGTCCGGTTTCGCGTGCCGCTTGCGCACTGATGCGCCCGGCGGTCGCGTCGCTTGGAACAATGTCAGGAAGCCGATGCCGATGCGCGGAGAGGCCAAGCATCTCCAAAGCTTCCGCAGCATAGGTGCCCGCCAAGGAGTCCATCATGCCGCCGCCGCCCGCATCCGTCGGATCGGTGAGGGCCTGTCCCGTGAGTTTAAATCGGATCGCATCCTTGCAACACAGCGCCCACCGCGTCCGTGCCATGACCTCCGGTTCGGTCTCCGCCAGATGGGCGAATACCATCAAGGTCTGCCCGCCCCAAATCCGGTTGCCGGTCAGCTTTGTAAGTGCCTCGGCGCGCCCCTCTGTCGTGAGACGGTCCACCAGAGGCTGCGCCCGATGATCGACGGACACGATGCCGGGGCGTGTCGCCTCTCCGGCCTCATCCAACAGGAAAATCCCATTGCCAAAGCCGGTACAGCCCACCCCTAAAATAGGCCGTCCGGCGCAGTCCTGAACGATCCGGCGCAAAGCGGACACGATCCCGGCCCAGAACGGCGCGAAGTCCCGTTCAACACGCCCATCGTCGTAATGAATATTATCGACATGCGCCGTTTCCGACGCCACCTCCACACCTGACAGAGTATAGGCCACCACCTTGACCGTTGTGCCACCCGCGTCGATTGCAATGAGCACTGCGTCACTCATGCCGCGCCCTCCTCCTTGATGATCCTCGCCCCCATCAGTCTGGGGTCTGTGATCACCGCGTCAATCTCGGCACTCAACTGATCGCTTTCGCGTTCGGTCTCTTCGGCCAACAGCGCCACCAGCTCGGGCAAAGTGTCGGGCGACAATCCATGCCCAAAGCTCAAACGCGTCCGACGCAGGATGAGATCTTCCAGCGTCAAGGCGCCGCGTTCACGGATCGCATAGCGGATTTCGCCGCGACAAAGATCAGGCGCATCGCGAAGCGCCTGCGCACCATCTTCCGTGCAATAAGGGGCGACATTGCGTGCGAGAGCGCCGTATCGGTCGATCAAACGCTGCGCCAGATCCGGCGCAATCTCTGTCTCGCGCACCAAGGCCTGCGCCTCACACGGCGCCGCTCCGGGATAGGCGCGGGCCGCCGTTGAAACGGTCCTTTTGCGTCCGAGATGCGCGAGAACCGAGTCCGCAGTTTCCTCGCCAAAGGCCCGAAACGTCGTCCATTTGCCGCCCACGAGCGACAGAACCGGCGGAAAGGTCGCGGAAAACCGATCTTCTTCCAGCGCATGATCGCGTGCAGCACTTGTGGCCGAACCGCCGCCCTCGCTGCGTCGCAAGGGACGGATGCCCGTAGTCATGGACACGATCTGATCGTGACGCACGTCAATGTCGGAGAACAGCCCGTCCATCGCCTTAAGCAGATAGGTCATCTCGTCGCCGGACACGGCATGATCGTCTGGATTTTTGGTTTCGACTTCTGTCGTCCCCACCAACACATTGTCCCCGACGGGCAAGGTGATCACCATCCGCCCAGTGCCATCGTCGAAGTAATAGGCATTGCCATCCATACGGCGGTGCAAATCGGCATTGTCGAGCACAAGATGCGCGCCCTTGATGCCGCGCAGATAGTGTGTGTGTCCGCCAAGCTCCGCGTTCGTGCGGTCGATCCAGGCGCCGGTTGCGTTGACGATCACCTTGGGGCGAAGGGCAAACTGCTCTGGCCCGAAAAGGTCCTGAACAACGAGATGATCCTGCTCCCGATGCCAACGCATATGATTGAGCACGGCAACATCGCAGTCCTGCGCCAAGGCCTCGCCCAGCATTTCGAAGATCAGCCCCTCTGGCTGGGTGATCTGGCCATCGTAATAGGACACGACGGCTTTTGTGGGCGCGGGCAATCCATGGGGGAAGCGGTCTCTTTTCAGCAAGGTCTCGTGATCCGGTAAAGGATGCTCACGCCGTCCGAAGGCTTCGTAGATACGCAAGGCGCCTTCGAGCGCAACAAGCGAGAGAGGTCCACTACGCTTTGAGAGACCCAAAAATCTGAAACCTGCCCGCGCCAACCCCGTGAGCCAGTGCGACAAAGGCACCGTGATCTTGAGCGGTTTGACGATATGTCCTGCATTAGCGATCAGGCGATTGCGTTCCCGTGCACTTTCCGCCACCAGGCGAAATTCGCGCCCCTCCAGATACCGCAACCCGCCATGCGCCATACGGCTCGAGGCACCGCTGGCGCCGGCGCAAAAGTCACCTGTATCAATCAAAACGCATGACACGCCGTTCAACGAAAGCTCTCGCAGCGTGGCAACACCGTTCACACCGCCGCCCAGAATGAGCACCTCCGGTTCCTCGATGGCCTTCAGCGCCCGAAGGTTTCGAGCGCGAAAACCATGATTCCGGAGCGGATCGGTGATGGGATGCGTTTCTGTGGTCATGCAAACATGTAGTTTGGGTTTTTTACTTTTGTAAAGTATATTTTATAAAAATAAATACTATACAAAAGTCGTACATGGTGGCGCGCCTGCCTTTGCATGCAGATGGGTGTTGTTGCACAACTCAGACTTTCAAGGTGTCACAGCGTGAACCCAAGTGGTTGGATGGGCTATCACGGTCTAGGCGCTGGCGGGTGAGGTATAGCTGAGATCCGCGCAGTGACTGCGCTTGGGGCAAAAGCATTCGTGAGTAGAGGCAAACTTTTTGAAAAATTGTTATCCTAAAAGGGACGATTTCCGCTGTTTTCACGCCCCACAGAGGCACAACTATGGGTCACCGCTTAGCTGTGAACAGCTGGCTGTGTACGTGGAGAAAGCGAACTGTCGATTGCCACTCGATTTTTCGGGACAAGAGTTCGGGAATGCCGTCGATCTCATGCACTTCGCTTGTTGGATATTATCGCTAGGATTGGCTGGCTTCTTCGATTTGGCGGGGAGCTGACTTTCGCTGCGTTCAGATCGAATGGCTGCGAAGCGCAGTGAGCTGCCAAAACGCATTAACAGAAGTGACCGCAAATCATGAAAAGCTACCGAGAGTGTCTCGCTCCATACGCTTGACTTCTCGCCAAACCGAAGCACCGAATATTCTCCCGATCTCTGTATCAGTTTTCTCAGCCAAGTTTCGAAATCGACCAGGAGCAAGGAGCTCAAGATGTCGTTCCATCTCCTCCCGAGTGTAAATCCCGAAATCCGGGAAGTAAGTACTGTCTCGGTGATGGTACTTGGCTTGGTGATAAGCTTTAAGAAGACGCTTCACCTGCCCAGCTGCGCCCTCTCCAAACTGCGATATCACAGCTGCTCGAATTTGAGCGTCCATTTTGGCGAGAAGGCTACGGTCATCAATCTGGGAAAAGTAGAAGATCCAACCAACGTTTGCGCCAGAAATCCTGCACCCTGTTATGCGGAGATTTGAGTTGCCCCTAGTTTCCTAGACACCTGCCTTGTTCAGATTGAGCTGTCTGGCTTCGAAGTCAACGGGCGACAGCAGGCCGTTGTTCGTGTGCTTCCGTTTTGGATTGTAGAACATCTCAATGTACCCGAACACGTCGTGCCTTGCGGCTTCGCGGGTCGGGTAGGTTTTTCGCCTGATCCGTTCCCGTTTCAGCAGTTGGAAGAAGCTCTCCGCGACGGCGTTGTCATGGCAGTTTCCGCATCGGCTCATGCTGGGTTCCAGGTTTAAGTAGAAACGCTTTAATCAATGGAAGCCAGCGCCTCACAGACCCGTTCGGGATCGTATTTATGTACCTCCGCCGACACCAAAGGCAAACGCACGCAAGGGATGCCATGCCGGTCTGTGACCTCGGCGCAGGCGCTGGGATCTACGGACAGATCGCAAAGCACATGCGACATCAGACACTCCGCGGGCACGGGCTTGTCCAGATCAGCCTGTAGAGGCGCAAGAATGGCCGCGACTTGATCGGCAAGGCCATGCCCCAGAGCCTCCGGGTCGTGACCGAGGCTTGGCAGATAAAGCTTGGGCGCCTCTCGACCCGCCACCTCGCGGCCGACCCCGCTGGGCAGAAGATTGGCGATCACGCTCGAATAGAGGCTTCCCGGCGGGTAGCACATCACATCGGCCTGACGGATCAATTTGCGATTGCGTTTCGGCAAGGGGATGTCCGAGGGCGAGATTTCCCCGGCGTGATCGGCGATGAACGCCCGCGCAATCGCACCGTCGATGGGCGCGACCTCTTTGCCGCTGATCTGGCGCTGGCCGACAATGCGACGCCCGTCCACAAGTTCGACACCAAGCTGAAGATTTGCATCAACGATGGCGCGCACCGTGCCTCGGACATCGACCATTTTCGACATGAGAAACAGCACCGGCTCCAATTCGCGGTCATGGCCGAAATAGCCGCCCGCGATGATCAGATTGCCGATGCTCGCATTGCGATAATCGAAATCATCGGGGACCTGGGCCGCAAAATTTTGCAGGAAGGTCTGGATCAGACGCCGCATCGGGCGCGAGATCGCCTTGATCAACGGGTGCTTTCCGGCACACATCGCCTCCACCTCGGCCTGCAATTCGCTTTGCTTGCCCGCTTTCGGGAGGCGATGGTTGAACATGGCGTAAATGTCAGGCTGCCCCAGCTCCGATTCATCGGCAAGCGCCATCAGTCGGCTGCGCAGATCACCAACCGCCGGCATGTCAAAGGCCTGCCGCAGGGCCTGAGAACTGCCGCCGCTGTCGAACGGGGTGATCAGATGCATCGAGTTGAACGTATAGCGTTTCAAGCGTCGCGAAATGTCGTTCAACGCACTGCCGCCGCTGAAAAACAGGATGCGCGGCCCGAGATGCGGCGCACTCAGGGCGCGGCGCACCCGCAGGTCATCGGGGAGCTGCACTTCGCGTTGGATTTTGAGACTGACCATAGCTTCGACGCCTAACTCCGATTACGTTTTGACATACGTCTTGGAAATGTTGCTTTCGTCAGGGATAAGGCCCTATGTCGACTGAGCCCTACATACGACCAACCGCCCATGCTGTCATCCGAAAGGCAGAGGTCTGTCTCGTTCAGATCACGCAAAGCCCGTCGGGTGACGCATATCTGACACGTCCGTCCGGGAGCCCTGCATCGTGAAACTCCCTGACGCTGTCGCGGAAAACATGTCCTTTCTGCTGGTCGAAACCGACGGGCAATTCCAGCGTTTGCAAAGCTATTTCGAGGCGCCAAACAAAGAGATTGCCCTGCATCTGGTGCAGAGAGCCGGGTATTCGCAGAACCTGTCGGCACGGGTGCGCAAAGCCTGTCTGACAGGGATTTTGCGCGCGCCCAAGAACACGTCGCGACAGATGCAGTTGCAGGGCATCGACACGATTGCACGCAACCTCGATCTGATCGCGCGGCTGGGACGCCGGGCTGCGCAATACGCGGAATATATGAGCCGCACCAAACTGTTGCGCGCCGATGTCTATCGCAAACCTCTGGCCAAAACGCATAAATCTCTTGGTCGTGTGCAAGACGCGCTTCAGTCGCAAGACAGCCGTCTCGCCGTCGAGATCGGTCGCATTCGCGACGATCTGGATGTGTTCTACGACCAGATGTTTCGCACCTACACCGAGGACATGCGCCGCTCGAACCACACCGAGGATCTGGCGCACGCGCTTTTGGTGCTCAACGAGGTTCATCGCATGGGCGAGGCGGTGCAGGGGATCAGCGAGGCGATCCTGTCGATCAACATCGGCCAGCCGATCCAGTTCGACCGCTATTTCACGCTGCGCAGTGTGTTGTCGGATGTACGCAAGAGCGACGAGGACGTCACATTGACGCCCCTTGCCGAGACCCGTTCCGGCAGCGTGATCTCAAGCGTGAGCCTGCCCGGCGAGACCAAGAAAAAGTCGGTGAACGCGGTCTTCAAGGACGGCGACCGGCGCAAGGTGAAAGAGGAACGGGTCGGCGTCAAAAGCTGGAACTCGGTCTATCCGGGGCTGGCACCGAAAATCCTGTCCTATGAAAAACACGGGGATTCCGCAGCCCTGTTGATCGAACATCTCGAGGGCCAGACGTTCGAAGACATCGTGCTCAGCGGCACGGAGGCCCGGCTGGCCGAGGCGCAACAGGCGCTGCACAAGACCGTGCGCGACATCTGGCGCCAAACCCGCGTCGATGAGCCCGCCGAGATGAAAGCGATGGACCAGCTCGCGAAACGCCTGGGCGAGGTCTACCGCCTGCATCCGCAATTCGCCTCGGGCGCAAAGCGGCTTCAGGGGCTTGAGCTTGCAAGTTTTGACACTCTGGTCGCAGAGGCCGCCCGGCGCGAGCAAAAGCTCAGCGCCCCGTTTTCGGTCTATATCCACGGTGACTTCAACCTCGACAACATCATCTACGACCCGCTGCGCAAGAACATCCGCCTGATCGACCTGCATCGCTCGCGCTATATGGATTATGCGCAGGATGTATCGGTCTTCATGGTGTCGAATTACCGCCTTCAGGTGCTCGACACAGCGACCCGAGCACGGATCACCTCCGTCGCCGAAAACATGCATGCGACCGCAACGAAATTCGCCCGGCGGATGGACGATCCGACGTTTGAATACCGACTGGCGCTTGGTCTCGCGCGCTCCTTTGCCTCTTCGACCCGGTTCATTGTCGACCGAGGACATGCGAAGCGGATGTTTCTGCGTGCCCGTTATATTCTCGAAGCTGCGCTGGCCCTGCCGGAAGGTCAGGAAGCGCGGCTCAAACTGCCCATAAGGAATTTGTTTCGTGACTGAGACTGACGCTGTGACATCCGGCCCGAAAATCGGTGTGATCGGTACGCCGGGCAAATGGTCGACAGAGGCTTTGGCCGATGCGCTTGAGACCCGGACCGGATACCGTCTGGTGATCGACATGAGCAAGGTGACATTGGACCTCGCCAGGGGCGCGTTGATGTTCGAGGGCACCGATCTCGCGACACTTGACGGGCTGGTGATCAAGAAGATCGCCGAGACCTATAGTGTCCATGCCTTGGATCGTCTGGAAATGCTTCGGGTCGCCGAGGCGCGCGGGGTGAAGATTTTCAGCCGTCCCGAAGCCGTGCTCAGGCTGATGGACCGGCTGGCCTGCACCGTGACGCTGACCAACGCAGGCGCGCCGATGCCGCCGACCGTGATCACCGAAGATAAAAATGCCGCCATGGAGGCAGTGACCCGGTTCGGCGCCGCCGTGTTCAAACCGCTGTTTTCCACCAAGGCGCGGGGCATGTTCGTGCTGGATCACGACGCCCCGGATGCCGCCGAACAGATCGCGGCATTCAAGACAGAGAACCCGGTGATGTATATCCAGCAAAAGGCCGATCTCTCGGGACAAGATCTGGGCATGGTGTTTCTCAATGGCACCTATGTCTGCACCTACAGCCGGATCGGCGAAAGCGGCAGTTGGAACACCACGATCCACAGCGGCGGCAAATACGCCCCCTATGACCCGACGCCCGAGTTGATCGAACTGGGGCGGCGGGCACAGGCGCCTTTTGGCCTGACCTTCACCACGGTCGATATCGCTTTGACACCGGACGGCCCGATCGTCTTTGAAGTTTCGGCCTTCGGCGGCTATAGCGGCGCGCTGAAGGGCTGCGGTGTCGATGCCATGGCCCTGATGGCGGATCATGTGGTCAAGGAGATTTCGGCATGACGATACCCTCAACGGCGACAGCCGAGGACATTCTGGCGCAACTGGACCTCTCTCAGGCGGAGGCCACCGCGCCTTTTCACCTGCGTGTCGGTTCGGTGTCTTTGCGCGTCTTCTGCCCTGAGCCGCTGCGTCAGGAGCTTGTTGACTATTTTGCCGAAGCCCTGGAGGCGTCTGATGCGGTGGAAACGCCACATCACACACCACATCACACACCACATCACACACCACATCACACGGTGCATCTCTTGCCCGATCAGACATTGGCCTCGGAACCGGACTGGAGCGACTGGGCCAGAGAGGGCGGGAAATCGGGGCGCAAGGATGCGATTTTCGATCTCGAAGACGCGCGGCTGATCCGCAAGGTGCGCAGCGGCGTCACCTTTCTTCAGGCGCCAGATGTGGCCATTGCCTTTGGCCCACTGGACGAGAATGTCAGCACGGTGATCAATTTCATCAACACGCAGGTGCTCAATATCTGTCTGCGCGATGGCTGGCAGCTGTGCCACGCCGCCGCTGTCACGGGCAGAGGTCGGAGCCTCGCCATCTCCGGGCTTTCAGGGGGTGGAAAATCCACCTCGATCCTGCGGATGATGGACATCGACGGCACGCGGTTCATGTCCAACGACCGGCTTTTGGTGCGTGCAGGCATGCCGGTACAGGCGCTGGGCATCCCGAAACACCCCCGGATCAACCCCGGCACGATCTTGGGCAACCCGCGGCTGCGCGACATGATCGCGCCCGCGCGACAGGCGGAACTTGAGGCCCTGCCACAAGACGCGCTTTGGACGCTCGAAGAGAAATACGACCTGTTCATCGGCGACATCTATGGCCCGGACCGCGTGCAATTCGCCGCGCCTCTGAGCGATTTCTGGGTGCTGAATTGGAGCCATGACAGCGATGCCGCGACCTCTGTGCAAAAGGTCGATCTGGCGACCCGCCCCGATCTTTTGGCGGCGATCATGAAAAGTCCCGGACCGTTTTATCAACACGCCGACGGCATGTTCGAACCGAATGGCGCCTCCCCCGATCCTGCGCCTTATCTGGCTGCGCTCAAAGGCGTCCGGGTCAGCGAAGTCTCCGGGCGCATCGACTTCGATGTTCTCGCGACCCAGGGCCGCGCGCTCTTCGATGACTGAGACCTGCTACATCGCTTTGGTCCGACACGGGGCCTATCACCAGCGTGCGGACGCGCCGTCGGCGCGGCAACCTTTTGCCTTGACCGACGCGGGGCTGGCGCAGGCCCGTACCTGTGGCGCAGAGCTGGCTAAGATGGCGACGGAGCATGATCTGGCAATTGCGCCTGTGATCCACTGCTCAAAGCAATTGCGCGCCTGGCAGACCGCTGCGGAAATTGCCGAGACACTGCGCGCGGCAGGCCATGACATCGACCAGCCGAGAGAAACGTCTGCTTTGGCCGAGCGCGGTCTTGGCAGTGCGGCCAATCTGACCGTCGCGGAAATCGAGGCGGTGCTCGATGCCGATCCGCGCTATCCAGCCCCACCCGCAGGCTGGAAATCCGACAGCGACTATTGTTTGCCGTTGGAAGGGGCCGAAAGCCTCATGCAGGCGGGGGAACGTGTCGCTGGATACCTGCGGGAGATCGCACAGACAGGGGAAAAGAGGGGGGCAACGACAGGTGGCAATCAGCTGAACATCGTCGTCGGTCACGGCGCCTCGATCCGCCATGCCTGTCATCACCTGGGCCTCATGAGCCGTGACGAGATCGCGCAATTGTCGATGTTTCACGCCCGACCGTTACTTCTCTGTTACAGTCCTCATGATAAGTGGCGTCACTTGGCCGGTGCGTGGAAAGTCAGGGCGCCCAAAGAGGACCCGATCGACTGACGCCGGCGCACAGACGTGGGGCGCGATTTTGGATCATCTGAGCTTTCTTTCCGACCCGGGCACACGGCTTTTGCCCCCTGTGTTCGACACGCGTGACGATCTGCCGGAGATGCCGCGCGACATCGAACCCTGGCTTAGCGCCTCCGCCCCTGAGATGCGGTCCCAGATTGCGGCCTCCCTGGAAAAGGCGCGGCGTCACGGGGGCTGGCACTGGCCCAAACGCCCGATCGTGTTCATCTCCGACCCCCACGCCGACGCCGAAGGCTTCCTGCACTCGCTGATCTCCGCGGGCGTCATCCGGCGCGCAGAGCCGGGCGGGCATCTGGCCCTGACCCGGTTCGGAACGCAGGCGCAGATCATTCTTGGCGGCGATTGCCTCGACAAGGGGCCAAGCAATCTGGCCCTGCTCGATGCGCTGGCTGACGTCCGCGCAACGGGGGTCGATCTGTCGCTTTTGGCGGGCAATCACGACCTGCGCATGGCGCTTGCCGTCGAGGCCATTCGCGGCCCGCGCGCGCCGTTGAAAGACCACCTTTTCGTCCGCATGGGACGCAAGCTCCTGCCTGCCTTGAAAGAAGTCTTCGAGCGTTTTGTGACCGCAGAGGACCTGCGGGGCCTGCCATCGGAGAAAAAATCCAAAGCTCGACTGTTGCCGCCGAAAGACTGGGCGGAGCAGTTCGAACAGGCGGCGGCAGGTCATTTGTCCGAGCGTGCGATTGCCAAAGAGATCAGGAAGCTCAAGGAAAAACAGGCTCAATTCAAAAAGAACGTCGCCAAGACCGGTCTCGGCTACCGCGAACTTCTGGCTGCCACCCTCAAATGTCATGACGTGTTCTTCACGCCCGGTGGGCATTATGCGTGGTTTTTCGAGACCATGGATGTGGTGTCCCGAGTCGGGTCTTTGCTCTTTGTCCATGCCGGGCTTTGCGACAGCATGTGTGAGATGCTCGTGGCCGAAGGTCCGAAGACCGTCAATGCACGCTTTCGCGAAGAGGTTGAACGCGCCACCTTCGGCTTTTATTTCGGGCCTTTCGCCAATCTGGTACGGACCAAATACCGCGAGTCCGACTGTGCGCTCACCGAGGCCGGCACCGATCTTTTGCATCGGGACGGCATCCACATGGTGGTGCAGGGGCATGTGAACAATCATCAGGGTCAACGGCTTTTGATGAAACGCGGGCTGTTGCATCTGGAGGGGGATATCACCCTCGACCGTGCGTCCCGCCGTCTCGAAGGGCTCGACGGGATCGGCGTCGGCGCCACCTTGATTTTTCCATCTGGAGATGTGATCGGTCTCAGCCGGGATTATCCGCGGGCCAAACATTTCGCGCCGGACCGACACAGCAACCTGAAAGACCTGATATGAGCGGCCAGAACGCACATTTTTCGCATGACTCCCTGCAAGATGCCAAAACCATCAAAACGCTTTTGACGGCCCTGTCGAAAGGCTTTTCGAAAGGCGAAATGACGCTTGGTGACGATGAGAATGAACTGGTGCTGCAAACCGCAGGCCTGATGAATGTTCGCATCAAAGCATCGCGTGAAGACGGGCAATGTCAGATCAATCTGCGCGTGTCCTGGTCGGACCCTGTGAACCCGGGCACCAGCAAGGGCAGCCCGAAGATCAAGACCTAGGTCTGCCTCTCGAAGCGCCTGCATCCCGCCTTTTCCTGTCCTCCATGCGGGCGCCGAATGGGACCGGTGACTCACATATCGTCACACCACATCATGAAACTTCTGGCGTTGTGAGGCCCAATTTCAGAGCGCTCACTCGATGCAGGGCCTCGTGAGGAGGTCTGCTGCCTGTCGATAGTTCGTGTAGACCTGATGTGATCCCCGAAAACGCCCTCGTTTTTGGCTGGAGTTTCCCGTGACGAATCCTTGGCTGAGAGAGGAACGGAAACGCATGAAAGCTTCGAAGGTTACGGACGCGTGAGACAAGCGTTCATCATCAAGCAAGGCGAAGAAGGCACGCCGGTTGCCGAGATATGTCGAAAGGCGGGGATCATCCAGGCGACCTATTTCAATTGGAAGAAGAAGTACGCGGGGATGCTGCCCACGGACATGAAGCGGTTGCGCGACCTGGAAGATGAAAATTCCCGGCTCAAGAAGATCGTGGCGGACTTGGCTTTGGACAATGAGATGTTGCAGGACGTGATCAAGTGAAAGCTTTGAGGCCTGCTTGGAAGAGGACGCTGGTCGACGAGATCAGAGCATATTGGCGGGGGTCGATCCGGCGAGCCTGTGGGCTCATCCGGTTTGATCCCGCACCTATCGCTACAAGTCTCGTCGATCCGATCAGGCCGCGCTGGAACAGCGGATCAGGGAGATTTGTCAGACGCACGTGCGGTTTGGATACCGGCGGGTCCACGTGCTGTTGCGCCGGGAAGGCTGTCAGATCAACGCCAAGAAGACTTATCGTGTTTACAAGGAGTTGGGTATGCAACTTCGAAACAAGACACCAAAGAGACGTGTGAAGGCGAAGCTGCGGGAAGGCCGCATAGCGCGATCGACAACAAAGTTCCGGCAGCGCTCATGAAATTGCCAGACGCATCCAGCCCGTCTGTGTGATCAAAGGCGGAAAATCTCGCCCTGAGCGGGGACACTTTCGGTAGCATATCAAAAGTAATCGGCTCCCCTTTCAAGAGATAGACAAGCCCCGCTTTTGGCGGGGCTTTTTGTTTTGAGTCTTTATCACAACAAAGGAGTTAAATTGGTTTTGACCGTGAGTTCCGTTCAAAGAAATCCACCGGATTAAAGACATCCGCATACATGGATGACGTGACAGCAAAGCCTTCAAAAATATCCAATGGGTTGCATTTCGCATGTAACTCCTCGGTCAAACACAAAAGCCCCGCGACATCATCGAAGCCCCAAGAGAACAAAAGCCCTTTCGCCGCGATCGCGGCAAGCTTTTCTCCGGGAAAATCAACGGCTGGGTTGGAGCGCTCAAAAGCTACCGCAGGAACCTTTAAAGATATATTTCTCCATTCATTCCATATCGTCACCTCATCAATCGTGAGGCGTTTCAAATAATCTGAAAGAGTTGGCTCCAGCACCGCAGGCAACATGTCTTCCTCAGGTGGATAAACGTGATGGGCGTCGCAATAGCAGGTTAAAGCCTTAGCTATGGCTGGGTTTTTATCGGCACGCTCAGACTGAAGAACCCAGAGCCACACGGTTCTGGCAAACTCCATAAAATCGGCTGCTCCGATGGCCTGTTGGATCTCTGTCCACGAGACCTTCTGCCCGAGACGCTTGATCGTGCTGTCAAAATCATCTGGAGCGTCATTGGGACCGCGCGGGGAGTTCGCCTGAACATATTGGACGACGTCCGGAATCGCCCGCGCCCCCACATGCTGAACACCATATTTCGTGGTCGCTGGAGAATGGCCCGGAACCTTAAAGAATGGGTTCAGAATGACGTAAACAAAATCATAGTCATTCGCCCACCACTGCAAAATCGGTGTGTCGAGCGCTGGCTCGGCCAAATGACGCGGGATATTGTTCATACGCTCCCAAACCACCGTTTCGCCGCCAGATCCTCGACGCTTTCCGCCTCGATCTGATCGACTTTACGCATCACCCGGCGAAGATGGTCATTCGCGTCCTGGGTCATGTTGGAGCCGCGCGTGATCTTGGCCATAAGTTCCGCGTTCGAGCGGGTGTAATAGTGGTTGAGCTGGATGTGATCGGCGGAATAGAAGCCCGGCTTTTTGCGGTCAGAGGCGGAAGCCTTGTCGCCCCTGTCGTTCACACTCGTGGTAGACCCATCCGTCTCGATGGAATGCACTTTCACCGCTGTGACGTGGCAGGGGTCCACGATCATTTTGAAATTGCACATGCCCTTGAGGGGACTCATCGGGTCCGGGTGACGGCGGGTGTAATTGGCGACGATGCCTCCGTCCGGCGCGTCCTCGAACCCGTTGCGTCCGAACATGTGCCAGGGCAGTGAAATGTTCACTTCGCCGTCCAGATGAGCCAGACAGTCGAGCAGGGTCTTGCCAGATTTCGGCACCAGAAATTCATCCACATCAATGAAAGCCATCCAGCGAAACTGATCGCCGAAGTTCGCCACCGCATGGGCGTAGGCCAGCACCTGATTGTGAATTTCCGCGCCCGAATTCCCATCGCGCAGCTTTTGGGTCCAGGGGATCACGGTCACATTCTGGACTCCGACAGCGGCCACGATCTGCACCAAAGTGCCATCGGTCGAGCCGTTGTCGTAAACATAGAAATGCCGCACCCCGGCTTTCTGATGAAACCGTGCCCATTCGCCGATATGGGCCTCCTCATCGCGGACAATCAGAACAATCGCGAGGCCTTCGCGGTCGGGCTGTGCCTTTGGCGGATCGAGTGCGATACGTGAAATGGATTTGGTGCGACGCAGTGCTGAAAACATAAAAAACCCCTGTTCACGAGTACCATAGGAAAGATCGGCACAGGCGAACAGGGGTGATTTCAGCGGCTTTTGTCCGAAACGCTTATGCTTTCACGAAACGCAGGTACGGCAGCTTGATGTCCACGTCGCCGAATTTCTCTTTGGCTTCGTCATCGGACAGAGACAGGGCCGCGATCACGTCCTGACCAATAGTCCAGTTCGCGGGTGTCGCAAGCGGCGCGCCGTAGGTTTTTTGCAGACCATCAAGGGCACGCAGCACCTCGGCAAAGTTCCGGCCCACGGACATCGGGTAGGTCATGATGAGCTGTACTTTTTTGTCCGGCGAGATGATGAACACCGACCGCACAGAGGCGGAATCAGCCGCCGTGCGACCATCCGGCAGGTAGGCCTCAGCGGGCAGCATGTCGAAGGCTTTGGACACGGCCAGATCGGTGTCCGCGATGATGGGGAAGCCAGCCTTGGCGTTGGCAAACCCTTCAATGTCGGATTTCCACTGCACGTGCTCGTCAGCGCCATCGACAGAGAGACCGATCACTTTCGTGCCGCGCTTTTCCCATTCCTCGGCAAGCTGCGCCACGGCACCGAATTCGGTGGTGCAGACCGGCGTGAAATCTTTCGGGTGGGAGAACAGGATCGCCCAGCTGTCGCCAATCCAGTCGTGGAAGGTGATCTCACCCTGATCGGTCATGGCGGTAAAGTTTGGAACGATGTCGTTGATACGAAGACCCATGGTCAACTCCTCTACAAGTGCGTGGTTCACAAAATTAGATACATTCTAAATTTGTAATTTCCACCCTCTATACCGCAACCGCGACAAATTTACTCGGAATTTTCAGAACGGGCATTTCGCCGTGAATGATACCCCCGCCCCGCCATCCGGGTGCCGGAACCGTAGCTGTTCTGCATGCAACATCAAACGCGGCGCATCCAGCGCCTCACCCGTCGCATAGAACGGATCGCCCATGATCGGATACCCAAGCGCCAGCATATGCACGCGAAGCTGATGCGAACGGCCTGTCTTGGGCATCAACCGCACCCGCGTTTGATTGTCCTGATAGCGCACCACGCGCCAATCGGTGACGGCGGGTTTGCCGGTCTCGTGACAGACCATCTGTTTCGGACGGTTCGGCCAATCCACGATCAGCGGCAAATCCACCGTGCCGGTCTTCTCCGCGATATGACCATGAACCCAGGCAACATAGGTTTTCTTGGTCTGCCGTTTCTCGAACTGAAGCCCGATGTGGCGCTGCGCATGGGGCGTCAGAGCAAAGACCATGACACCCGAAGTGTCGCGATCCAACCGATGGATCAGCAAAGCCTCAGGAAAAGCCGTCTGGATGCGCGACATCAGACAATCGGCGAGATGCTCGCCCTTGCCCGGCACGGACAAAAGCCCCGACGGTTTGTTCACCACAAGGATCTCATGATCCATGTGGAGCACATCCAGAGGGTCTTGCGGGGGATTGTAATCGTCACTCATGACAGGCGCCTATCATGCCCGGTTCACCTTGGCAAAAACCCGATTGAGAATAAGGGTCAATTGCTCGGCATCTTCCTGGGTGAAAGCCGCCGGGAGATCGCTATCGAGATCGAAGACCCCCAACAGCTCGCCTTTTGCGTTTTGCACAGGCAGGACCAATTCCGAGCGCGTCGATGAGGCACAGGCGATATGTCCCTCAAAGGCCTCGACATCAGGCACCAATTGCACCGCGCGCGTCCGCGCACAGGCCCCGCAAACACCGCGTGAAAACGGGATCACAAGACAGCCATGACCGCCTTGGTAAGGCCCTATTTTCAAGAGGCTTTCTTCGACAACCCGATAGAACCCCGTCCAATGGAACCGATCATCAGATTGGTGCACCTCGCAGGCCACGGTTGCCATCAACGCCACCTCATCGGTCTCTCCCGCACAAAGCGCCTCAAGGCGCGCAGACAACCCCGCATAGTCGGTCATATTTTTCTCCATTTTCCTGTTGGCGCAAACCCATTGGTAAGATTTCAGCCCTAGGATCAAGCCCAATACAGCGTCTTTTCCGCTTTCCGGAGAGTCCGTCGAGGGTTCGGATGCAGGCGCTTCGCAGGAAAAAGGTACGGCATATGAAACTGACACATCAGGACTTTGATGACGTGCGCGTGGTTTGCGTCGGTGAAAACCGAATTGACGCCGCCTGTGCCATCCAGTTCAAAGACGAAATGCGCGCGCTAAGTGACAATGGCCCTGCCCGCATTGTGCTCGATCTGCAAAATGTTGAATTTCTGGACAGTTCCGGCCTTGGCGCCGTGGTCGCCGCATTGAAGGCGGTTCATCATGGCCAGCGTTTGGAACTCGCCTCTCTGCATCCGACGGTCCAGCGCGTCTTTCACCTGACCCGCATGGATACGGTTTTCACAATCCACACCAGCGTTGCCACAGCTGTCGAGGGTATTGCGAATGCGTCCTGAGGGAAATCTCGCCTACCAGACCTCATGGGAAGTTTACCCCCAACCGAGAGAACATGAATTGAGACTCATCCTGCCAGCCACGGATGCCGCGGTGCGGCGCGGACTTCAAACCATCAAGCATGGGCTTGAGCCAAACGATCTTGCTCCCGACGAGGTTGCCAGCCTTGAAATCGTCTTGGCGGAAATCCTTAACAATATTGTCGAACATGCCTATGCCGACAATCCCGACGGCCTGATCGAAATTCGCCTCTCGCAAGCGAATGATGGGTTGCATTGTCTGATTTCCGATCGTGGGAACATGATGCCGGGCGGAGAGCCTCCGCTTGGGCTACAGGCCAACCTGAATTGCGACATCGCCGATCTGCCCGAGGGTGGATTTGGATGGTTCCTGATCCGTGAATTGGCGCATGAATTGCAATACGCCCATATCGACGGGGAGAACAAACTGAGCTTTAGGATGGCGATCGGTCAGCAAAGATAAGCCATTGTACGCCTGCACAGATGCTCAGCGAATCAAAGATTGGACGTCAGCAAGCGGTGCTCAGTTCAGCTGAAAATGCAAAGGATAGGCCCCGTCGCTAAACGGGCCGAACAAATCCGACAGGTCCGGGTGCTCGACGGGCATTCCCGAATAATCTGCAACCAGGTTCTGCTCGGACACATAAGCCACGTAATAGCTTTGGTCATTTTCCGCGAGCAGGTGGTAAAAGGGCTGATCCTTGTCGGGCCGCACATCCTCGGGGATGGCGGCGTACCATTCGTCCGTATTGGAAAAAATCGCATCCACATCGAAGACAACACCGCGAAAGCTGTGCTTTCTGTGGCGCACCACTTGGCCCAGATGATATTTCGCGCGTGTTTTCATCATAACATTGCAACCCCTATCCTTGGTTAGTAGACCCTAAAAACGGCGTCTGTCCACGGGGGACGGCCAAAGAAATGGGAAACAGTCTGTGAACCTCATTTTGACAGTCTTGGAAATCGTCACCCCGGTTTTCCTTTTGGCGTTCATCGGTTTCACCTGGGTCAAGACCGGTCACGAGTACCGTTTGGAGTTCGTCACCAAGCTGACCATGACGCTCTCCGTGCCCGCGCTGATCTTCACGGCCCTGGTCAAAGCCGACATCGACCCTGCCGCCCTGACCGCCCTGTCGATGGCGTCCGTCGCGGCCTACGGCGGCGTCACCATCGCGGCGTGGCTTGCTGTCAAAGTCTTGAAACTCGACACCCGCACTTATCTGGCCCCGCTGATTTTCGGCAACACCGGCAACCTCGGCCTGCCGCTTGCGCTTTTCGCCTTCGGCGAAGCGGGCTTGAGCTATGCGGTCGTCGTATTTGCCGCCATGGCGCTTTGGTCCTTCACCTTCGGCATCTATGTCACGGCAGGGCGTGGTTCGCTTGGCAAAGCCTTCAAAGAACCGCTTGTCTGGGCCACGGCTCTCGGCGCCCTGTTCCTGTGGCAAGGCTGGACCCTGCCGCGCGTGGCGATGAACACGCTTGAAATGCTGGGCCAGATCGCCATCCCGCTCATGCTCATCACCTTGGGCGTCGCGGTGGCGCGTCTGCACCCCAGAGGCGTTGGGCGAGCCACGCTCATTTCGCTGGGAAAAGTCGTGCTCTGCGCGGCCATCGCCGCCTTGGCCGGGATGTATTTCGACCTCGCCCCCGTGCCCTTCGCCGTGCTTGTGGTGCAAATCGCCACCCCTGTGGCCGTCACCTCCTACATGCTCGCAGAAAAATACGGTGCGGATTCCGACTCCGTCGCCGCCCTCGTCGTGTCCTCGACGCTTTTGTCCGTGCTGTATCTGCCGTTGCTCTTGGCCTTGGTGATCTGAGCCCCAAGTCGTTCACAGGAATGCCATTTCACAGCCCGGTGAAATTCGCTATGATCTCGCAAAAGTAAAGAGCGAGAGGCAGGTATGAGCAGAGGTCTTCGCGCATTGGGGTTTTGTCTTTTGGTCGCGGCTTGTGGCGGAAATTATTCCGCGCCGCGCGACCTCGACAATGCATGCGCAATCGTATCCGAACGCCCGAGATATCATCGGGCCATGAAACGCACCGAACGCAAATGGGGCGTTCCGGTCTATGTTCAGATGGCGACATTCTATCAGGAAAGCAAATTCATCGGTGACGCGCGCACGCCTTACCGCTTTGTTTTGGATGTGATCCCGATGGGCCGCCAAAGCTCGGCTTACGGCTACGCCCAGGCGCTCGATGCCACCTGGGACGAATACCGCGATGAGGAAGGCGGGCGTGGCGCGAAACGCGACCGGATCGAAGACGCCACCGATTTCATGGGCTGGTATATGGACAAATCCTATGAGGCCCTCGGCATTTCCAAAGCCGATGCCCGCGCGCAATACCTCGCCTACCACGAGGGCCGCACGGGCTATGCGCGCGGCTCCTATAATGCCAAACCGTGGCTGTTGCGCGTCTCCTCTCAGGTTGCCGCACGCTCTGACACCTATCGGAGCCAACTCCTGGCCTGCGGCAAACTCTGAGAAACACTTTAGTCGAGCGGCGTCCCGCGCCGGTCGGCTTCGCTACGGATGTTGAATTCCCGATCCGACACCGAGCCCCCCAGCGACATCTTGGTCAGTTGAACCGTGGTCGAGCCACCGCCCTCATCGTGAATGACCCAGGCCTTGAGCACAGGCGTGGCGCTAAAAATCAAGTCGATATAGCCGTATTCGGGATTGTCGGGATCCTGCGCCCGCACAATCGTGTCGCCATTTTCTTCGCGATGCGACACGACCATCTTGGCGGCATTCAAATCCACATTGCGCTTGAGAATCACCGACAGCGGGGTTTGCGACAGCGGGAACCGCTGCGGCGGCTCATTCGAACCCGGATCGAACACCCCGACCTGGCCACCAGACACCAGCACAAGCGCATCATTGCCGGAGCCGTAATCAAGACGCATCCGGCCGGGACGTTTGATCGTCACCTGACCATTGGAACGTGATCCATCGTCATTGGTCTGGACAAAATCCGCCTGAACCGTGCCGAGGCTGTTCAGATAATTGGAGAGTGTGGAGAGGGACAGCTTTTCAGCCGCCGCAGGAGCGACGGTCGACAAAGCAATCAGGGCGGCGGGCGCGAGCGCGGTCAGAAATCGTTTCATGGCGTAGATATACGTCAGATTTTCAATCCTGCCACATCTCTCTTTTTCACAAGACAGCGACAGGCGCGTGAACGCCTATCGCACGTGCCGAACTTACTGTTCCGGCACCAAAATTTCGCGTTTGCCAACGTGGTTCGCGGCCGAAACGACACCCTCGTCCTCCATCTGCTCCACCAGACGCGCGGCCTTGTTGTAGCCGATCGCCAGTTTGCGCTGGATGTAGGAGGTCGAACATTTGCGATCCTTGATCACGATGGCCACCGCCTGATCGTAGAGCGCATCTTCGCCATTGGTGTTGCCACCGGTCGAGAGCCCCAGAACCGCGTCGATATCCGCTTCCTTGTCGGACTCCGGCCCCTCGACCACGCCGCCGACATAATCGGGCGGACCGTAGGCCTTGAGGTAAGACACGATTTTCTCGACCTCTTCATCGGACACGAAGGGCGCGTGGCAGCGTTGGATTTTCCCACCGCCCGCCATGTAGAGCATGTCACCCATGCCCAGGAGCTGTTCGGCGCCTTGTTCACCCAAAATGGTGCGGCTGTCGATTTTCGAGGTCACTTGGAAGGAAATCCGGGTCGGGAAGTTGGCCTTGATCGTGCCGGTGATGACGTCCACGGAGGGGCGCTGCGTCGCCATGATCAAGTGAATCCCCGAAGCCCGCGCCATCTGTGCCAGACGCTGAATGCAGGCCTCGATCTCCTTGCCCGCGACCATCATCAGGTCGGCCATCTCGTCGACGATCACCACGATGAAGGGCAGTTTTTCCGGCTGGAATTCCTCGGTCTCGAAAATCGGATCGCCGGTCTCGTCGTCAAACCCGGTCTGCACGGTGCGGGAGAACATCTCGCCCTTGTCGAGCGCTTCCTTCACCCGACCGTTGTAACCGTCGATGTTCCGCACGCCCATTTTAGACATTTTGCGGTAGCGATCTTCCATCTCGGCGACGACCCATTTCAGCGCCACAACGGCCTTTTTCGGGTCGGTCACAACCGGGCTCAACAGGTGCGGGATGCCGTCATAGACTGACAGTTCCAGCATCTTCGGGTCGATCATGATCAGGCGGCAATCTTCCGGAGTCAGACGGTACAAGAGCGACAGGATCATCGTGTTGATCGCCACGGATTTCCCGGAACCGGTGGTCCCGGCAATCAAAAGGTGCGGCATCTTCGCAAGGTTGGTCACGACCGGATCGCCACCGATGTCCTTGCCCAGCGCCAGAGGCAGCGACAGCTTGCCGTCACCATAATCACGGGTCGAAAGGATCTCGCGGAAGGACACCATTTCGCGGTGGTCATTCGGCAATTCGATCCCGATCACGGAGCGTCCCGGCACGGTCGAGACACGCGCGGACAGAGCCGACATCGACCGCGCGATGTCATCGGCCAGACCGATCACCCGCGAGGCCTTGAGACCCGGCGCAGGTTCCAACTCGTACATGGTCACGACAGGACCCGGACGCACAGAGACGATCTCGCCCTTGACGCCATAATCATCCAGCACGCTTTCCAGCATCCGCGCGTTTTCTTCCAAGGCCTCATCGGACAGCGTGTGACGCACGATGTTGGTCGGGTTTTCCAAAAGAGACAGCGGCGGCGTCTCGTATTCGGCCTCTCTGGGGTCGAATTTCAACGAGGGTTGCGCCTCTGCCTGCGCCTGTTTCGAGGGCGCGACCGGTTTGCGCACCGGGTGCTGCACCACGCGTTTTTGCTCCGGCACAGCAGGGGCGGCAGGTTCATAACGCGCGGGCTGCGGATCGACATACTCCGGCGTTTCCAAGGCATCCTCGACGAAACCCTCGTCCTCATAGGATGCAGCATAGTCCGCGTCGGCATACTCCGCGTCAGCAAAACCTGCGTCATATTCGGCGTGATAGGCAACCTCAGGCACCTCTTCATAGCCATGGGACTCGGCATAGGTCTCAGCATAGGACTCCTGCGCTGCGGGCGCGGCAACCGGGGTCGCCACGGCGTGCTGATCAAAGATGATCGGCGCCGGACCTTTGCGATATTTCTGCGCTGCCTTCTGCACCGCGGTCAAAGGCGGCTCCACACGGCTGTTGCCCGTCATCGCCCCACGCGGCACGGAACGGGCACGGGCACTGATGGCCGAAGAAATTTTCGAGCGGATGCGATCATCCTGCCCCGGCCCCATATCCACATCGGGCGCCAGATCGGGTTCGATCAACTCCGGCTCCAGATCTTCGGGCGCAGTACGTTTCAAAAGGCCCGGCATCTTGGACAGAAGCGACGGTTTTTGGTCGACCTCCATCGGCGGGGTCTCGATCACCGGCTGTTCCGCACGGATCACACGACCCGCGACACGCGGCTCGGCCTGTGCCATCTGCGCTTCGAACGCGGCCTGTTGTTCGGCCAGCATCTGACGTTCGGCACGGCGTTCTTCGCGACGGGTCGCAGCCGTGCGGGCCATCTGCTGCCCCATGACAACGGAACTGCGCGCGCCACGACCCAAAAGATGCAGCACCAGCGCATAAAGCGACACCAGACCGACCAACAGAAAACGCCACGCCAGTTTCAGCTCAGCCACGGTCACACCAAGCGCGAAGAGACCCAAGGCCAGCGCACCGAAGAAGGACAGAAGTGCCAGAACTTTGAGGCTGAAGGCGGCGCCAAAGGGCAAAATCTGGATCAAGGCGGCCAGCACAGTGTCGCCGAACAGACCGCCAAAGCTTTGCGGTGCGGTGGAGGCGTGCGTCGAGGCATAGATCGCGGCCACGGCAATGGCGATCGGCACGAAAACGGCGCGCGACAGGGCGCGCTCGGCCCCGCGATGCAGCACGAAACGCAGGCCCCAAGCCGCAAACCCCAGAACAAATCCCCAGGACGCCACCCCCACGATGATCATCAAAGGCGAAGCCACGGAGGCGCCGAGACGGCCCAGGATGTTATGCACAGGCGCTTCGGTGGCGGACAGCCAGCTCGGATCCTCAGGCACATAAGAGCCCAACATCAGCGCGATCAGGAACCCAACGGCCAAAAGCCCGAGACCGATGAGTTCTCGCCCGCGACGCTCCAAAAGCGCCTGGGTGTTTCTGTCGAAAAGCGGGTCGCGACCGCGCGCCTGATAGGATGCCATGCCTGCCTCTTACCTTAACCGTACAAACAGTCGCGAAGCCGGATGAGCCCGCGCTGTGTCTCTTCTTTTGGGGCCACGAGTGCGACCCGGATGTAATTCTTGCCGGGGTTGTCCCCGTTCACGTCCCGCGACAGATAGGTGCCGGGCAAGACCCGCACGCCGGTTTCCGTCCAAAGTTTCATCGCGGCCTCTTCGCCATCATTGACCGGCAGCCAGAGGAAAAAACCGGCTTCGGGGGCCTCAGCGCCTTGGATGCCGGAAAACACCTCATCGGCGATCTCGAATTTCTCGACATAGAGTTTGCGCGAGGCAATGACGTGGTCCTCGTCGGCCCAGACCCGCGCCGACACCGCTTGGATCGGATTGGGCAGCGGCGCGCCACCATAGGCACGCAGCTGACGAATATAGCCCATGCTTTTAGGCCCGGAGGCCACAAAGCCGGAGCGCAACCCCGGAAGGTTCGAGCGTTTCGACAGCGAATGGAAAATCACCACACGCTCCGGGTTTGCCCCCATCTCTTGCGCCACTTGAAGCGCGCTGACCGGCGGCTCACCACGGTAAATCTCGGAATAGCATTCGTCAGAGAACACTTTGAAATCGTATTTTTCCGCCAAGGCAATCAAGTCGCGCAAATAGGCGCGCGGCGCGATCGCGCCCTGCGGATTGGAGGGCGAACAGACATAGGCGATGGCCGTGCGTTCGAGAATTTCGGGCGACAGGCTGCTATAATCCGGCAAAAACCCGTTGTCGCGCGTGGCTGGCACAAACACCGGCTCGGCACCGATGGTGACGGCGGAGACTGCATAGACCTGATAGAATGGGTTGGGCGTCAAAACGACCGGCTGTTTGCCGCGCTTTGTCTCGGGACAGAGCGCAAGACAGGCGTTCATCAACCCCTCGCGCGTGCCGTTCAGCGCCATGATGTCGGTGGCGGGGTCGACCGTGGCACCGAAGCGACGTTTGAGCCAGCCGGCAATGGCCCCCAACAACTCATCCGTGCCGTTGTTGTTCGGATATTTCGCAAATCCCGCAAGGTTTTCCGCCAGCACCTCGCCCACGAAAGGCGGCATCGCATGGCGCGGCTCGCCGATGGTCATATGCATGACCTCACCCCCCGGCGCATGGGCGTCGAGAAGGGTGCGCAAACGCGGAAACGCGTATTCCGGCAGGTTGGAAAACCGCTCAGGGAACGTCATGAAACTGCTACTGCCTCTGTTTGTCCGGATCTTTTTGCCCGGGTGTTTGAGATCAAGATAACCGGCACGACCGATTTGGTCCAGAGAAAGACGTTCTTGACAGCGGCACGCTCACAGAAGTTGTGACTTTTAGGCCAGCGCCCTTTCCGCCGCCGCCCCAAGTCGCAGGAGCGCCGCCTCGGACATCGGCGGCGTTTGCATCAACAGGCCACAAGACGGCACGCCGGTCGGAAGCGTCAAAGCGGCCAGCCCCATGAGGTTGCCGACACGGGTGTTCCGCAGCGCCAGAAGATTCTCCGTCACATAGTAATCGGCGTCCTGCATCAATCGCTCCGCATTGGGCGGCAGGATCGGCGCGGTCGGCAGGATCACCGCATCATAGCCCGCTGTCTCGCGCAGATAGTGCCCGCGCAGATGGGCGAGTTTCTTCCAGCCCGCCACGAAATCGGCCCCGTTAAAGGCGCCACCCGCTCGGAAACGGTCGAGAATGCGCGGATACATCAACTCCGGTTTGGCTTCGATATAGTCACGCCACTCGGCGTAGGCCTCTGTGGTGAAGAGGATACCGGAGAGGTCCATCGCCTCGGTCACGGGGGCGATGGGCGCGCGGGTGATTTCGGCCCCCGCATCACGCAGTTTCTCCACGGCCATCTCAAACGCGTCCAAAGGCGCGTCGCGGATGTCATCGAAAACCACGTTCTCAAGAACGAGCAGGCGCTTGCCCTTGAGCGTCGCACCTTTGAGATCGGGCGCGGGGGAGCCATCGAGAATGGCGAAACTCTCCGCCGCGTCTTCAACGGTTTTGACCAATGGCCCGACGGTGTCGAAGGCCGCGGCCAACGGCACCACACCCTCAAGAGGGAGGCGTCCCGCCGTGGTTTTCAACCCCACAAGATCGTTCCAGGCCGAGGGAATACGCACCGAACCGCCGGTATCAGACCCGATCGCACCGGGGGCAAGCCCGAAAGCGACGGAGCCAGCCGCACCCGAGGACGACCCGCCCGAAACAGCGTCATGATCATTCACACAGGGCGTCGTAGCCGTCACCGGATTGAGGCCGAGACCGGAAAACGCCAGCTCAGACATATGCGTTTTGCCCAGAGTGACGAGACCGGCATTGGACGCGCGGCGCAGCACCTCGGCGTCATGAGTCGGGATGCGATCCTTGAGCAACGCGGTGCCCGCTTCGGTTGCGACACCTGCGGTGTCGAAGAGGTCTTTCCACGACACAGGCACACCATCCAAGAGGCCGCGCCGCACGCCGTCCTTGGCACGGGCATAGGCGGCTTCGGCCTCTGCCATCGCGCGATCTTCCATGAGACGGGCATAGATACGGCCGCGGAACGGATGCGTCTTTGCCATGTCCAGAAAGGCCGCCGTCAGATCACGCGGATCGATGTCGCCGCTGCCGATGGCCCGCCCCAGATCGCTCATGCTCATCTTCGTATATTCGACCATATTTCGCCCTTTCCTGTGCTCGCCGCAGCGTAGCGGCGCAAGATCGCATGGACAATCCTGATTGGCGCGTCATATTTGCGGCAAGGAGACTGCCATGACCCAAAACATCACCCCCAAAAGCGATCTCATCATTGTCGGCGGCGGTTTGAACGGTCCGGCGTTGGCACTTGCCTCCGCCAATGCAGGGCTGAGCGTGACCCTGATCGACAGCCTGCCGAAAGACACCCGCACCAGTGACGTGTTTGACGGTCGTGGCTATGCGCTCTCGCTTGGCTCTCATAAGCTGTTGAAAGCCATTGGTCTTTGGGATCGCGTCAGCGCCCATGCGCAACCCATTCTCGACGTGAAAGTGACGGACGGCAAACCCGGCGAAGGCCCCGCGCCCTTCATGTTGGAGTTCCGCGACGGGGAAATCGACGAAAGCCCGATGGGGTATATGGTCGAGGATCGGTTCCTGCGGCAGGCCATTCTGAACGCGCTCGACGCGCAGCCCCGGATCACGCAGATTGAGGGGCTTGTGGTGGCGCAAGAGGTCGATCTGCATGGCGCGAAGGTCACTTTGGACAGCGGCGCGGAGATCGAAGGCAAGCTGATCGTTGGCTGTGATGGGCGCAAGTCCGGCACCGCCGAACGTGCCGGGATCAAGCGCACCGGTTGGGCCTATGGACAGACCGCGCTGGTTTGCGCGATTTCGCATGAACTGCCGCACAATGGCGCCGCACATCAGTATTTCTTGCCTTCCGGGCCTTTGGCGATCCTGCCCCTGCCGGGCAATCAAAGCTCCATTGTCTGGACCGAAAAGGACCAAATGGCGGCAGATATTCAGGCGCTGTCCGATGAGGATTACCTCGCGGTGCTGCGGCCCCGGTTCGGAGATTTTCTGGGCGAGATTTCCCTTGCGGGCAAACGGTTTACCTATCCTTTGAACATCACACTTGCGAACAGTTTCACTGCACCGCGCATCGCACTGGTCGGGGATGCCGCGCATGGGATGCACCCGATTTCCGGGCAGGGTCTCAATGCGGGCCTCAAGGATGTCGGCGCACTGACCGAGGTTTTGGTCGAAGCGCATCGCCGCGGCGAGGACATCGGACGCGAGGACGTGTTGCAGCGCTACGCGCAATGGCGGCGGTTTGATGTGGCCACGATGGCGCTGATGACCGACAGCTTCAACAAGCTGTTTTCCAACGACAATCCGCTGCTGCGCATCGCGCGTGACATCGGCATGGGCGTGGTGAATTCCGTGACAGGCCTGCGCCGCGCGGCGATCCGCGAGGCGGCGGGGGTCAATGGAGATGCGCCGAAGCTGTTGCGGGGCGTACCGCTTTGAGGCCCAAGCCCGACTGAGTATTTCACCTGCAATGAAGAGACCTCAGAGGCCCAGCGTCACGTTAACCCTAATCTGATTAACCTTAACGCAAAGAAAAGGGCGCGGGGATTGACCCGCGCCTCAACACCTTAGTCTTCGAGGCTGCGCGCCTCTGAGACCAGCATGATCGGAATGCCGTTGCGGATCGGATAGGCGAGACCGGCGGTTTTCGAGATCAGTTCCTGCGCCTCGGCATCATAGGTCAGAACGCCATGGGTTTGCGGGCAGACGAGCGCCTCCAACATACGGCGATCAAAGGCCTGTTGCACTTGCGGGGTCGTGTCACTGCTCATCACATCATATCCTCATCAGAGCCGCCATGCAGGGCGAATTCCATGAGGGTTACCAGAGTTTCACGCCGGATGGAAAGAGAGGGCGCCTCCAAAAGGGCCTGTTTGTCTTCGGGGCTGAAAGGGCAAAGCATGGAGAGCGAGTTGATCAGCAATTCGTCCTCCGCCTGACGAGGCTGTCCCAATCGGTTTGCAGGTCTTCCTCGCAGAAATAACGTTTGAGAAGCGCCATGAAACCTGCGCGATCCAGGCGCGGATCAGCTTCCGCTGCGCCGAGGTCGTGGGAGAAGTCAGACCAATTGACCGAGAACTTGCGATAGGGACAAAAGCCGTTCACCTCTGAGATCAGGCGAAAGCGCGACACACCCGAGAGCGTGATCATGTAGCGCCCGTCTTCGGTCTCGGAAAAGGCGGTCAGACGCCCGGCGCACCCGATCTGGTTGAGCTTGCCCTCCCCTGCCCCGCTCACGCCTCCACTGCGCGGCTGCACCATGCCGATGAGACGTGCGGAGGTTTTCATGCAATCTTCGATCATCTGCAGATAGCGAGGCTCGAAAATATGCAGCGGCAACCGCGCCCGGGGCAGCAAAAGCGCGCCGGGCAGCGGGAAGACGGGGATCGTCTCAGGAAGGCTTGCAGCGGTCAACATACCCTATAGCTAGATCGCGCGGGCGATCAGGCAAATAGCATAGATGACAATTTGCGCCGTCCCGTGAGGACGATCGGATCGTTGGGTTTGAGGCTGTCGAAGATTTTGAACAGCTGCTCCTTGATAGCGCCATCGTTCCACTCGCGGTCCTGTTTGAAGGCGGCCAGAAGGGTTTCGACGGCCTCTTCGACTTGACCGGCGGCGTGCTGGGCCACGGCGAGATCAAGACGGGCCTGCATATCGGTCGGGTCGGCTTCGACCTTGGCGGCGAGTTCTGCAACGGGGCCTGCGTTTTCCGCTTCGCGCGCAAGTGCGATCTGGGCGTGAACGCCTTCGATGGCCGCGTCCGTTGCAATCTCGGCAGGGGCGCCGTTGATCACGGCTTCGGCCTGATCGACATCGCCTTTGGCAAGATGACATTTGGCGAGACCGGCGTAGGCGCTGGCGAGTTTGTCGTCCTCTTCGAGGATCGCGGCGTAGGTCTGGGCCGCGTCGTCGATCTCACCGGCTTCGAACATCTCATCGGCGGCTTCGACAGCGTCATTCAGGCTTTCGTCCACATTGAGCGCCGCGACCTTGGTCACGAAGTCCTTGATCTGCGAGGGCGGCAGAGCACCTTGGAAGCCATCGACAGGCTGACCTTTGAAAAAGGCATAGACGGTCGGAATGGATTGCACGCGAAGCTGACCGGCGATGCCTTGGTTTTCGTCGACATTGACCTTGGCCATCTTGACGGCGCCACCGGCGGCCTCGACCTCGGCCTCCAGAGCCGGGCCCAATTGGCGACAGGGGCCACACCAAGGCGCCCAGAAATCGACGATCACCGGGGTTTCTTGCGAGGCTTCGATCACCTCCGCCATGAAATCGGCTTCTGAGACGTCTTTCACATATGCGCCATGTCCGGCGGCGCTGGCTTGTCCGAGATCCATATCGGTTCTCCTCTATCTGGTTGCTTGGCGCTTATATGCGCTTTTCGGCATGAATTTTAAAGATCGGCTTTAGAGATCGAAACTCGCAAAGACCGGTGCATGATCGGAGGGTTTTTCCCAGCCCCGCGCAGCCCGCAGCACGCGCGATCCATGGCCCGCATTGGAAATATCCGGCGTGGCCCAAATGTGGTCGAGACGCCGTCCCTTGTCGGCGGCATCCCAATCCTTGGCGCGGTACGACCACCAGCTATAGAGCAGGCCCTCGGGGATATCCTGACGGGTGATGTCGACCCACTTCCCGGCGTCTTGGGTCTGGGCGAGGTGTTCCACCTCGATGGGGGTGTGCGACACGATCTTCAAAAGTTTCTTGTGATCCCAAACATCGTCCTCGCGCGGCGCGATGTTCAGGTCGCCGACGAGAATGGCTTTCTCCGGCGCGTCGGCATGAAAGGCATCGCGCATCTCGGTCAGGTAATCGAGCTTTTGCCCGAATTTCTCGTTTACCTCGCGATCCGGCACATCGCCGCCCGCAGGAACGTAGAAATTGTGGATCGTCACACCGTTTTCCAGCTTGCCCGCGATGTGACGTGCATGGCCCAAGGAGGCGTAATCTGCGGCCCCGGCTTCGACCATCGGGATCTTTGAGAGGATCGCGACGCCGTTGTAGCCCTTTTGCCCGCGCGCGACCATGTGGGTGTAGCCCAGCGCGCGAAAGCCCTCCATCGGGATTTTCTCGACCGGCGATTTGCACTCCTGAAGGCACAACACATCGGGCGCTTCCTCTTCGAGAAGTTTGAGCACGATCGGCTCGCGCAAGCGCACGGAGTTGATGTTCCAGGTGGCAAGGGTAAAGGGCATGGTCGGTCCTCGGATCAGATTTGCCCCGAACCCTACCCGCCTGCCGCCTATGACGCCAGCCGAAAGCCGCGCATAGCGCTCCCGACAAAACCGCAAAAATGCCCGGCAAAAAAATGCCCGGCACTGAGGCCGGGCGTAAGTCGAGGGACGAGGGACTGCACATCCTTGACCCGATGTGCGAGGGCTCTTCCTGTATGGAACTGACGCAGGCGCCAAAAGGTTCCTGCGCAAGTTCAGGTTTTCGGATCAGGAGGCGAGTCGATAGCCACCCGCCTCGGTCACCAAAAGGCGCGCGTTCGAGGGATCGGGTTCGATCTTTTGACGCAGGCGATAGATATGGGTCTCAAGCGTGTGGGTCGTCACACCGGCGTTGTAGCCCCAGACCTCATGCAGCAAAACATCGCGCGGCACGACGCCTTCGGTGGCGCGGTAGAGGAATTTGAGAATGTTGGTCTCTTTTTCCGTGAGGCGGATTTTCTTGTCGTCTTCGGTGACAAGCATCTTCTGCGCCGGTTTGAACGTATAGGGCCCCAACTGGAAGACAGCAGCCTCCGATTGTTCATGAGTGCGAAGCTGGGCGCGGATGCGGGCCAGAAGCACCGGGAATTTGAACGGTTTGGTCACGTAATCATTGGCGCCACTGTCGAGGCCAAGGATCGTATCCGCATCGGTGTCATGGCCGGTGAGCATCAGGATCGGCGCTTTCACCCCGGATTTGCGCATCCGTTTGCAAAGCTCGCGCCCATCCGTGTCCGGCAGGCCCACGTCGAGCATGATCAGGTCGTAATGACCCTCTTTGGTCTTCTCCATGCCGGTGGCGCCGCTGTCGGCTTCGAAGACATCGAAATCTTCGGTCATCACCAGTTGCTCGCTCAGCGCCTCGCGCAGATCGTCATCGTCATCCACGAGGAGAATTTTTTTGAGAGTGGCCATCACAGAGACCTCCTTTAACTTTGCTTTGGTTGTGATCTGCGGTGAGCGGCGCCCCAAAACAAGATTTGCAACAAAGCCCTCACGCAAGCGTGTCAAATCGCGCGGAAATGTTTCACTTTATGTCAAAAATCGCTACAGGAGAGGCCTGATCACAGGACGGATATCGCCATGAGCCTTGCGCCCAGCCTTTCAGAACTCATCGCTCGCGCCCGCGCTGACATGCGTATGGGCGTGCCGGTTGTGCTGCGCTCCGAGGCAGGGGCCGCACTTGCGATTGCGGCCGAAGACCTGTCTTCCGCGCGCTTGAATGACCTCCGCAAACTGGGTCAGGCCTATCTGGCGATCACCGCACGCCGGGCTGAGACGCTGTCGGCGCGCGCCTATGACAGCGATCTGGCCCGGCTGATCCTGCCGAAAGATGTCGATGTCACCTGGATCGAAGCCGTCGCAAACCCGGCGGACGATCTGACCCATCCGATGAAAGGCCCGTTCCAATCCCTGCGCGGTGGCAATGCGCTTTGCGCCAAGGCCGCGATCGCTCTGGCGAAATCCGCGCGGCTTTTGCCCGCCACCGTGATGGTCGATCTGGACAACGCCTATGAGATTGCCGCCAGCCATGGCCTGACGATTTTGCCGGTCGAAACCGCCCTGCCGCTGATGGCCGATCTCGCGCCGCTGCATGATATGGTCCACGCCCGCGTGCCCTTGCTGGCCGCCGAGACATCCCGCGTGCATGTGTTCCGTCCCGAGGATGGCGGCGAAGAGCATTATGTCGTCGAAGTCGGCCGCCCGGATCGCACGAAACCGGTTCTCGCCCGCTTGCATTCGGCCTGTTTCACCGGCGATATTTTCGGTTCGATGAAATGCGATTGCGGGCCGCAATTGAATGCCGCGTTGACGCAGATGGGCGAAGAAGGCGAAGGCATTCTGTTGTATCTCAACCAAGAGGGCCGCGGCATCGGCCACGCCAACAAGATGCGCGCCTACTCTTTGCAGGATCAGGGGTTTGATACGGTGGAGGCCAATCATCGCCTGGGCTTTGAGGATGACGAACGCGATTTCCGCATTGGCGCCGCGATTCTCAAAGAGATGGGATTTGGCGCCGTACGGCTTTTGACCAACAATCCGAATAAGATCGCGCGCATGAAGGACCAAGGCATCGAGGTCACCGAACGCGTGCCGCTCAAGGTGGGCCAGAATCGCTATAACGAGGCCTACCTCGCCACCAAGGCGCGCAAATCCGGGCATCTGCTATGAGCGCCCCAATGTTCAAAGCCACCGACATCGTTGTGACCCGCTGGGGGGCGCGTTTTTTGGGACGTCGCTTTCCCTGTTCCACAGGCAAGGGCGGCATCACTGACGACAAACGCGAAGGCGATGGGGCCAGCCCGCGTGGCGCACATCACATGCCCGCGCTCTATTACAGGGCGGATCGCATTCCTGCGATAACTGGCGAGAAAATCCGAGTGGGCGATCTCTGGTGCGACGCGGGCGATCATCCCGCCTACAACCACCTCGTGCGCGCGCCGTTCAAAGCCAGCCATGAAAACATGCGCCGCGCCGACCGGCTTTATGATCTGGTGATCATCACCGATTGGAACTGGCCGGAGGCCGCGCCCGGCAAGGGCTCGGCCATTTTCGTGCATCGCTGGCGCAAGCCGCGGCATCCGACCGAAGGCTGCGTCGCCTTTCGCGCCGATCACCTGCGTTGGATCGCGGAACGCATCACGCCGGCGACGCGGTTGGTTGTTCGGTGACACCATGACACTCATTCGGCCCGCAAACCCAAACGACCCGGAAGTCCGTCGGATCATTGCCGCGCATGTCGCTTATGGCGACGCCCATTATCCTGTGGAGAGCAATCATCACATCCACCTGCAAGACTACGCCGACAGCGACGTTCTGCTGTTCGGTGCGTGGCATGAGGGTTCATGCGTCGGGATTGCAGGCCTCAAACCTCTCACAGAGCGCCATGGCGAACTCAAATCCATGCATGTGCTCGAAAGCGCACGCGGGCTTGGCGTTGCAACACGTCTTATAGAATCCGTCATCCGGGAAGCACAAAAACGCGGCCTGGAGCGTTTATCCTTGGAAACCGGAAGCCGTGACGCCTCCGCTGCCGCCCGCACCCTCTATGAAAAATTCGATTTCGACTATTGCGCCCCCTTCTCGGACTACCGCGAAGATCCCGAGAGCGTCTTCATGACCAAACGCATCGCGCCTTAATCTCTGCGACCGCCCGCGTCAGGAATAATCCCGCGCGCCAAAGATCGCGGAGCCGACCCGGACATGGGTCGCACCCTGTGCGATTGCCGTTTCGAAATCGCCGGACATGCCCATGGACAGGCCCTCAAGCCCGTTGCGATGGGCGATCTTTTTCAACAGCGCGAAGTGCAAGGACGGCTCTTCTTCGGCGGGTGGGATGCACATTAAGCCCTCGATCACGAGGCCCAGATCCCGACATTCTTTGATAAACGCATCGGCTTCCGCAGGCAGAACCCCCGCCTTTTGTGGCTCCTCGCCAGTGTTCACCTGAATGAACAGACGCGGGCAATGCCCCAGCTCTTCGGCCAGTCGCGCGATGGTTTTGGCAAGCTTCGGACGGTCCACGGTGTGAATCACATCGAACAATTCCATCGCCTGACGCGCCTTGTTGGTTTGCAAAGGCCCTATGAGATGCAGCTCCACACCGTCATACTGTTCTTTGAACGCAGGCCACTTCCCGGCGGCCTCCTGCACCTTGTTCTCGCCGAAAACCCTATGGCCCTCTGCAAGCACAGAGGCGACTCGCTCATTGGGCTGAACTTTGGACACAGCAATCAAAGTCACGCTCTCAGGCGCCCGCCCGACACGTTCCGCCTCGCTTGCAACCCGCGCTTTGATCTCCGCCAACCCCATATCTGCCTCCTACGCCCTATAGGCCTACATTCCTTTGTTTTCTTAGAATGTAGTCGCGCTGCGCTGCAACAGGTGTGTGACCAAGTTGCATCATTTTTCAGAGAGCTTTGTTCAGAAAAGCGCCTTTGCTTGACCCAAAGCCCACTTAAGCGCATTTCTCTCGCCATGTGTCGGGTTAGCCGGCATGCCTGATATTCATAAAATTCCACGAGGGAAAAAAATGAAAAACATCCTTCTTTCTTCCGCAGCGATCGCCCTGCTTGCTGGCGCCGCTTCCGCTGAAGTGACCTGGTCCGGTGACGCAGAAATCGGCTACAACGACGACTTCGAAGGCGGCTTCTACTACGATGCCGGCCTCTATGTGAACCTCTCCCAAGAGCTGAACAACGGCTGGACCGCGTCCGCTCAACTCGACATCGACCTCGAGTCCGGCGATGACGACACCTTCTCCATGGGCACCGTTGACTCCTCTGACTGGGTTGTGTCCATCTCCAACGACATGTTCGGCCTGTCCTTCGGCGACGTTGACACCGCATACGCCTCCTTCACCGGCGTTGGCGCGCTCTACGACAACGATCTTTTCGCTCCGGCCGATGAGGCTTCTGACTACGAAGACTACATCGTTGACGACAACGACGCTTCTGCCGGCATCTTGCTGACCGCTGAATACGCTGGCCTCTCCGTCGCGGCATCCTCCATCCTCGTCGATGAAACCGATTTCTCCACGGCTTACGGCCCGGTTGGCGGCACCACTGGCGCAGGCGACAAAACCAACGGCGAGTTCAAATACTCCCAAGTTGCTCTGGGTTACGACTTCGGCATGTTCAACGCAGGCCTGCTCTACGCAGAAGACGTGTTGTTCGACACGACCGGCGTTGGAGGCTTTATTCCCGCCATCGGCGAACAAGACATGATCGTTGCGAACCTTGGCGCATCCTTCGGCGGCGCTGACTTCAACCTGTCCTACATGGATTACGATGCTGGCGTGACTGGTGTTGGCCTCGACGTGTCCTACCCGATCGGTCCTGTCGTCCTTGGCGCTTACTACGTCTCCTATGACTTCGATGGCGGTTCCTCGGAAGATGACGCATACGGCGTGTCCGTGGACTACTCCGACGGCCCGATCACCGTTGCCGCTTACTACGAAGAAGTCCTCGGCGAAGCTGAATACGCTGTTGAAGGCGCTTACGACTTCGGCTTCGGTCTGGTTGTGACCGCTGGTTACATCGACGGCGACGACGATGGTTCCACCGGTTCCTTCGGCGACGACGACGACTTCGCAACCTACATCGTTGCTGAATACGACCTCGGCGGCGGCGCATCCTTCCTCGCATCCTACGCTGATGCGAACTCGGTTGCTGCTGAAAACACCGATGACATCGACACCGGCATCGGCGGCTACGAGCTGCTCTCCGGCACCACGCTGGCTCTGTCCTTCGAATTCTAATTCCTGACGGAATTGAAATTCTTGAGGGCCGCTCTTCGGAGCGGCCCTTTCCTTTTGCGCCACTCCTTTTTCAATCGCACGCTTTGGGGCCTTGTCCCTTTCACGCCTGAACGATACGGTTGCCGCGATATCTTGTAAGGGAGCCGTAGATGTTTCGCCCATCCTTTCTGACCACCGCCCTGATCGCGACCCTTTCGCTGGCGGGCTGTGGCGCGTTTGACAGTGTCGGCTCTCTCGGAGATAGCATGGGCTCCCTGCCCTTCTCTGGCGGCAAGAAAGAGACCGTTGTCACGACCGAAGGCGGAGCACCCCAAACCCAGACCGTGGACACGCGTTCGACCGGTCAGGTTGTCGAAATTCCCAACGGCGAAACCATCGTGATCGAACAGCCGAAACGCCGCACCATCTTTGGTGGCGGGCGTGGTTCTGTGTCCGACAACGTGCAAGTCAACAAATACATCTGGAACGCAGCGCTTGACGTGTTGTCCTTCCTGCCCGTGCAAGAGGCCGATCCCTTCACCGGCGTGATCCTCACCGGCTACGGCACCCCGCCGGGCGGCGGTCGTGCCTATCGGGCTGTGATCAACGTCACCGATCCGGCGCTGGATGCGCGCACTCTGAACGTCTCGCTCTACACCCGCGGCGGTGCGGTGAGCCAGGAAACGATACAAGCCGTGGAAGATGCCATTTTGACCCGCGCCCGCCAGCTTCGTTCAGGAAACTGAGGCGCGCAACACAAGGCCTCTGGACCCCGGAGAGCCAAGGATTTATGACCACGCCGGGCCCACTTGCCCGGCGTTTGTCTGAGATTGAGGATGTGAACATGAGCCGCTACGCGCCCAGCGAGATCGAACCGAAATGGCAGTCTGCCTGGAATGAGGCGGATGTGTTCCTCGCCAAGCGCGATGAGAGCAAGCCGAAGTACTACGTGCTTGAGATGTTCCCCTACCCGTCGGGCCGTATCCACATCGGTCACGTGCGCAACTACACCATGGGTGACGTGGTGGCGCGCTACAAATCCTCGACCGGGTTCAATGTATTGCACCCGATGGGCTTTGACGCGTTCGGCATGCCGGCGGAAAACGCCGCAATGGCCTCTGGCGGGCATCCTAAGACCTGGACCTATAACAACATCGACACGATGGTCGACCAGATGAAGCCGCTGGGGCTTTCGATTGACTGGACCCGCATGTTTGCGACCTGCGACACGGAGTATTACGGCCAGCAACAGGCGATGTTCCTCGACATGCTGGAAAAGGGTTTGGTGTATCGCAAGAACGCGACCGTGAACTGGGACCCGGTCGATATGACGGTTCTGGCCAACGAACAGGTGATTGATGGCTGCGGCTGGCGCTCCGGCGCGCCGGTGGAGCGCAAGGAACTGACGCAATGGTTCTTTAAGATCTCCGACTATTCCGAAGACCTTCTGGAGGCCATCGACCATCTCGACAATTGGCCGGACAAGGTCAAAACGATGCAAAAGAACTGGATCGGCAAATCGCGCGGTCTTCAGTTCGCATTTTCTATTGTGGACGCGCCTGCGCATCACGACCGGATCGAGGTCTACACCACCCGTCCCGACACGCTGATGGGCGCGTCTTTCGTGGGTATCTCCGCCGATCATCCGCTGGCCAAGGAACTGGCCGCCGAGAACCCGGAGATTGCCGCCTTCTGTGAGGACTGCCGCAAGGGTGGGACCACGGAAGAGGCGATTGAGAAGGCCGAGAAACTGGGCCTCAACACCGGCCTGACCGTGCGCCACCCCTTCGACACGTCCTGGGAACTGCCGGTCTATATCGCCAACTTCATCCTGATGGATTACGGCACCGGCGCGATTTTTGGCTGTCCGGCGCATGACCAGCGCGACTTTGATTTCGCAACGAAATACGGCCTGCCGATCAGCTATGTCTTTGCGCCTGTTGAGGGCGAGTTGAACGAGGCCGAAGCCTTTGTCCCGCTCAAGACCGAGACCGTGAAATACATTCGCGGATTTGCAGGCGAAGAGGTGCAGACTGGCGACGAGGCTGTGAACAGTGCCGTCGATTTCTGCGAAGCGAACGGTGTCGGCCATGGCGTGACCAAATTCCGCCTGCGTGATTGGGGACTGTCGCGTCAGCGCTATTGGGGCTGTCCGATCCCGGTCGTCCATTGCGAGGCTTGCGGCGTGGTGCCGGAGAAGAAAGAGAACCTGCCGATCGAGCTGCCCTTCGATGAAGATGGCAAAGCGATTGATTTCTCGATCCCCGGCAACCCGCTGGACCGTCACCCGTCCTGGCGCAACACGACCTGTCCGAACTGCGGCGGCGCGGCTCTGCGCGAGACCGACACGATGGACACTTTCGTGGACAGCTCTTGGTACTACGCGCGCTTCACCGCGCCGCATGCCACGACGCCGACCGTCGCCGAGGACGCCGAGTATTGGATGAACGTCGATCAATATATCGGCGGCATCGAACACGCGATTCTGCACCTCCTTTATTCCCGTTTCTTTGCTCGTGCGATGAACGAAACAGGGCATCTGCCCGACAGTGCGCGCGAGCCCTTCGATGCACTCTTCACGCAGGGCATGGTGACCCACGCGATCTACAAGACCGTGGGGGCGGATGGCCGTCCGAAATACCACTACCCGGAAGAGGTCGAGCTGCGTGACGGCAAGGGATACTTGAAAGATGGCACCGAGGTCGAAATCGTGCCCTCCGCCAAGATGTCGAAATCCAAAAACAACGTGGTGGACCCGGTCGAGATCATCAAACAATTCGGCGCCGACACCGCGCGCTGGTTCGTGCTCTCCGACAGCCCGCCCGAACGTGACGTGGAATGGACCGCCTCGGGCGCCGAAGCCTCGCACAAACATTTGGGGCGCGTCTGGCGTCTGGCGGCCGACCTCGACGCCACGCCGGAACAGGGCCAAGGCGACGAAGAGCTGATGCGCGCCGCGCATAAGGCGATGTTCGAGGTCACGCAGGGCATCGAGAGCTTTGGCTTCAACGCCTCGATTGCAAAACTCTACGGCTTCACCAATACCATCGCGAAATCCAAAGCGGGTCGCGAGGCGAAACGCTTTGCCCTCAAAACCCTCGCGCAGTTGATGTCCCCCATGACCCCGCACCTCGCGGAAGATATGTGGTCCATGATGGGGGGTGAGGGCCTGATCGCAAAAGCACCGTGGCCCACGCCGGATGAGGCGATGCTGGTCGAGGATACCGTGACGCTTCCGATCCAGATCAACGGCAAACGCCGCGACGAAATCTCTGTTCCCAAAGATATGCCGAAGGAAGAGGTTGAAAAGCTGGTGCTGGAAAACGATGCTGTGAAAAAGGCGCTCGATGGCGGGTCGCCGAAGAAACTCATCGTTGTCCCGGGCCGCATCGTCAATGTCGTCGTTTGATCGCAGAACTCTCCTGATTTCACTCGCAGCCCTCGCGGGCTGCGGGTTCACCCCGGCTTACGGACCGGGAAGCAGTGGCAGCACCCTGCGCGGCAAGGTCGACATTCTGGCACCCGATGATCGCGAGAGCTACACTCTGGTCAATCGCCTGACCGAACAATTCGGCCCGACGGAGACGCCGCTCTACCGTCTGTCCTATAATATTTCGACCACTCGAAATCAGATCGGCATCACCCGTGATCAGGAAATCCTGCGCTATCATGTGGCAGGTGAGGTCAGTTACACCCTGACCGACATCACGACCGGGCGTCTGTTGGCGAAACGCAAGGCCTCGAGCTTTACCGCCTATTCCGCCACTGGCTCGTCGGTCGACACGCTCACCGCTTCACGCGATGCCTACGAGCGCCTTATGGTGATCCTCGCAGATCAAATGGTGAGCCAGATCATCACCACCGTTGAGCTACCGGCATGAAGCTTTCCGCACGGGATGCGATCTCCTACTTCGCCAAGCCCGACCCCGGGAAGGCGGGTGTGCTGCTCTACGGTCCCGACGCCATGCGCATCGCGCTGCGTCGCCAAGAGGTGATCGAGGGCCTGATCGGCAAACAAGGCGAAGAGGAAATGCGCCTCACCCGCATGTCGGGGGCCGAGCTGCGCAAGGATAAAACGCTCCTGATGGACGCGCTGAAATCCCAGGGCTTTTTTCCCGGTCCGCGCGTGGCCTTTGTCGAGGATGCCACCGACCAGATCGCCGATCTCGCCAAGGACGCGCTGTTTGACTGGCGCGACGGGGATGCGCAGATCGTTGTCACCGCAGGCCAACTCAAAGCCACCTCGAAACTGCGCAAGCTCTTCGAAGGCCACCCCAGCGCCTATGCCATTGCCATCTACGCCGATCCGCCGTCGCGCGCGGAGATCGAGGCCACTTTGTCGAAAGCTGGAATCACGGACATCTCCCGCGAGGCGATGACCGACATCGAGGCGCTGGCCCGCACCATCGACCCCGGCGATTTTCGCCAGACGTTGGAAAAACTCGCGCTCTACAAACTGGGCGACACCACGCCCGTCTCCAGCGAAGACGTCCAGAATTGCGCCCCCGCCACCACGGAGGCCGAGGTGGACGATGTCTTGAACGCTGTGGCCGAGGGGCGCGCCAACGAGCTTGGCCCCCTGATGATCAAACTCGCGGGCCAAGGCAGCGATCCCGTCGCGCTCTCGATCTTTGCCATGCGACATTTCCGAAGCCTTCACGCCGCCGCCTCACATCCGAATGGCGCGGGCGCTGGCATTGCCGCCGCCCGTCCGCCGATCTTTGGCCCGCGCCGGGACCGGATGACGAAACAGGCCTCCGGCTGGGGCATGTACAAGCTGGAAACCGCGCTTTCCATTCTGACCGACACCGATCTGACGCTGCGCTCCTCGTCCAAGGCGCCGACCATGGCCGTCATGGAACGCGCGCTCATCCGCCTTGCCATGCTCGCGCAACGCCGCTGAGCGGAAAACATCATTGCGCGCACTCCGAAACGCCCCAGATGTAGGGGAAAGGAGCCGCACATGACCCCCTATTCCCTTCTCGATCTCTCTCCCGTGCCCGAGGGCACCTCCACCGCCGATGCGTTGAAAAACTCCGTCGATCTGGCGCAGCATGCCGAGGGCTGGGGTTACAATCGCTTCTGGATGGCTGAGCACCACAATATGCCGGGGATCGCCTCTGCCGCAACCGCCGTGGTGCTCGGACATATCGGGGCGAAGACCTCGACGATCCGCATCGGCGCAGGCGGGATCATGTTGCCGAACCACGCGCCTTTGCAGGTGGCCGAAGCTTTTGGCACATTGCGCGAGTTGTATGGCGATCGTATTGATCTGGGCCTTGGTCGTGCGCCGGGCACCGACATGCCAACGGCGCGGGCGCTGCGGCGCAATCTGACGCCGGGCCACGCCAATGGCGAAACCTTTCCGCAAGATGTGCAGGAGGTCATGGCCTATCTTGGAGACATGCCCGAGGATGCCGCCGTGCGCGCCTTTCCCGGCACGGGCACCCATGTGCCGGTGTGGATGCTGGGCTCTTCGACCTATGGCGCGGAACTGGCGGCTGTGCTGGGTCTGCCCTACGCTTTTGCCTCGCATTTCGCGCCCGCCGCGCTGGATCAGGCGGTGAAGATTTACCGCGATCTGTTCCAGCCGTCCGAGTATCTCGAAAAGCCCTATTTCATGCTGGCCACCAATGTCTTTGCCGCCGAGAGCGCCGAAGAAGCCGTCTATCTGCGCTCGTCGATGATGCAGACTTTCGCCAATCTGCGCATGGGGCGCCCCGGCAAATTGCCCTATCCTGTCGAGGATATTTCCACGGTCGTGCCGCGGCAGTTCATCCCCTCGCTCGATGCGATTTTCGCGGTCTCAGCGACCGGGACGAAACCGATGGTGAAGGACAAAATCGCGGCGCTGATCGACCGCTATCAGCCGGATGAAATCCTCTTTGCGGCGAATATCCATGATCATCAAAAACGGCTGCGCTCCTTTGAGATCGCCGCCGAGGTCATGAAAGAGATCTAAGCGCGCCAAGCCCTGCCAGACGTCCGGTGGCGAGACAGGCGGTCAACAAATAGCCGCCTGTCGGTGCATCCCAATCAAGCATCTCTCCGGCGAAAAACAGACCGGGTTTCGCGATGGCTTCCAAATGATCCGTGAGGCTGTCGAAGGTCACACCGCCTGCGGTGGAAATCGCCTCATCCATCGGACGAAATGTGATGTCCTTGATCTCAAGCGCCTTGAGCGCGGTGAGCAAATCATCCGGTTTTGGTCCAGAAAATTCCATGACCAGAGCGATCTTTTCCGGCGTGAGGCGCAAAGCGCGTCTGAGGAATTTCGTCAGCGTTTCCTTCGATTTCCGCTGGATTAGGGTCTGTCTGAGCTTGTCCTCCGACCAGTCCGGCAGGAGATCGAGCATCAGAGGCGCACCCGTACGCAGCCCACGCGTCACGCCATAAATCCCGCCGCCTTCGAGGCCGGTTGCGGAGATGACAAATTCGCCGCGGCTCTCATACGTCCCCGCACGCAGGGTCACACCTTTGACGGGATGCCCGAAATGGCGGGTCATGTGAGAGCTCCAGTCGAGCAGAATGCCGACATTCGACGGGGCAAACGGGGCCAGATCGGCATAGGGCGAAACGGTCTCGACCCACGCACCATTCGACCCTAATCTGGCCCAACTCGCCCCGCCCAGCGCCAGGATCACACGTTTGGCGACAACCTCACGCGACCCTTCCAGCGTGTCAAAGCGAACCGTGTTGCCAAGCGCATCCATCCGCCAATTTCGACGCAGCTCGGCCCCCTGTGCCTCCAGCCGCGCAAGCCAAGCTCGCAGCAAAGGCGAGGCTTTCATCACCTTGGGAAACACCCGGCCAGTCGAGCCCGTGAACATCTCCTGCCCCAAGGTTTCCGCCCAAGCGATGGCCTCTTGTGGACCGAAACTCTCCAAAGCCGTGCGCAGGGTTGGATGCAACGGCGCATAAGCCTGCAAAAACGCATCCAGAGGTTCGTGTTTCGTCAGGTTTAGGCCCGATTTTCCGGCCATGAGGAATTTGCGCGCGGGCGAGGACTTCGCCTCGGTGATCAGCACGCTTTGTCCCGCTTTAGACACCACATCCGCCGCCATGAGACCGGCGGGACCAGCGCCCACGACCAGCACATCGACCTGAACAGACGCCTCACTCACGGCTGGATAAGGGCCTTGATCCCGGCGATGTGTTCTGGCGCGGCCTCAAGCGCGGCCTGAGACAGCTCCGCGACAGCCTCTTTCTGATCTTTCGCGGGAACCAAGCGGTCCACCAGCCCCCAAGACAATGCCTCTTCAGCGGTGATTTTCTGCCCCGCCATGAGGATCATTTTCGCCCGCGCAGGCCCGATTAGGGTCGAAAGTCGCATAGGATCGGAGGGTTGTGGCAGGAACCCCAATTTCATCACCGGGTAAAAGAATTTCGCCGAAGGGTCGGACAGGCGGATGTCACAAGCCAAAGCCATGCCAAAAGCACCGCCCGCCAAAGTGCCGTTCAACGCCGCGATGGTCAGGCAAGGCAAGGTCGCGATCTTTCCGACAGCTCCTCCCATAAAGGCGAGGTTGCGAGACCCGCGCGCGCTTCATCGAGATCAGCGCCTGCGGAGAACACCTTGCCCGCGCCCGTCAGGACGAAAACCTTGGCAGTCCCTGACGCGTCATCCACGATGTCGATGAGCCGAGACAGCATCTCGGAGGTCAGGGAATTGGCCTTTTCAGGCCGGTTTAGGGTCACAATCCACAGATCGCCGCCGCGCTCCAGTTCGATCATGAAATCACCCCGATTGTGCGACGCAGCCCTTCGTCCCGCAGGGACAGTTCTTCGCCCAGATGCGCGTCCGCCTCGGCCCCGCACATCCAGAGCAAGGCCTGCGCGGGCCATTCGGGCGGGATATGATCGGACCAGTCGAGCTGGCTCACCGCATTGATGCCGGAGGCTTTAATGTCACGCTGCATTTGGGTCGCAACCGTACCCGGCGACAGCCCCATAACGCGGATGCCATTGGCGCGCTCTTCGAGATCGAGCATGGAGGTCAGCATCGCCGCACCCGCTTTGGAGCTACAATAGGCGCTCCAGCCTTCGACCGGGCGGTGCGCGGCACCTGAGGAAATGGTCAAAACCGTGCCAGACCCACGGGCAACCATCGTAGGTACGACACGTCGCATGGCATAGAAGACGCCTTTGACGTTGATGTCGATCAGACGGCCCCAAGCCTCTGGATCACAGGCTTTGAGATCGCCAATCGGGTCGATCACACCGGCGTTGTTGATCAGGATGTCGATGGGGCCAAGCTGGCTCTCAACCGCACTCATCGCGGCATCAATCGCCCCGTAGTTGGAAATGTCACAAGGAACCGCCAGAGCATTCGATCCGATCTCTTCGGCGATCTTGGTGATGGCATCCGCGCTCCGCGCCAAAAGCGCAACCTTCGCACCCGAAGCGGCAAAAAGACGGGCCGCAGCCTCGCCGATGCCACGGCTCGCCCCGGTGATGACAACGGTTTTTCCAGTGACGTCTGACATAGTTTGGCCTCTCTCATAATTCTCCCGCGACCATAAGGTCTGCCTGCCCAAGGTTCCAGTCTTGACCCTCCGCGCAAAGCACGAAAATGTACGCGCGAATGTTAAAGGAGATTTTCATGCGTTCCCTGTTTACGACCACGGCGCTCACCGCCGTCTGCCTTATGGGCACCCCCGCGCTTGCCGACATCACGCCGGAGGAGGCCTGGGAGGCCTACCTCAGCCAGATGACCCAGATGGGCATGGAGCCAACGGCCGAAGTCACGCGCGAAGGCGACACATTGGTCGTGCGCAACATGGTCTATGGTTTTGAAATGGAGATGGGCAAGGAGACGCTCACCACCAACACCACCGCCCCAGAGATTCGCTTTCAAGAACAGAGCGGGGGCACGGTTGCCCTGCGCTTTGTCGAACCGCTGAAGTCGATCTCGGTCACGCCGGTTGGCCCAGGGTTCGAGGACTCTGTGGAGACCGACACAATCGAAACCCGCTCGACCATGACGATCGACGGGGTAACGATTATTTCCGGGTCGCCCGAAGACCTGTTGTTCACCTTCGAAGACAGCGCCGTTGAAATGACCAATGAGCCGGTCATGGTGGATGATCTGATGATCCAGCCGGGCCTCACCGCCAAGATTGTCGGCATTGACGGCACCTATACGCTTGAGCAGTTCGAAGCCGGTTTGACGTCTGACATGGACATCACCGCAAGCGCTCTGACCTACGATTTCGATCCGATGGACACCGAAACCGGCGATCAGGTCGACATGAGCTTTGCTGCGAATGACATGACCGTCACGGGATCCTTCACCCTGTCCGAAGGGGAGAAGGCCGACTTCGTGCAAGCGCTCCTGGGCGAAAGCGCCATGAATTTCACGATGGAGATTGCCGATAGCGTGTCCTCCATCGAGATCGTGAGCGAAGCGCCGGGCGGCGGTATGAAAATCGACGCCGCAACGGGCAACTCGACCCTGGACATGACACTGAAGGGCGGTGCGATTGGCTATGACGCCACGGTGGCCGATCTGAATGTCATCGCCGCTGGCGCGCAAATCCCCGGCGGTCAGGTGAATGTGGCAATGAAGAGCTACAACACAGCTCTGCTTTTCCCGCTGGCCGCTTCCGAGGAAGCGCAACCCTTCGAGCTTCGTCTCGGGATGGAAGAATTGGTCCTGCCGGAGATTGCCTGGATGATCGCGGACCCGACGGGTCAGCTTCCGCATGATCCGGCGAGCCTGCGCATCGCTGTGAATGGCACGTTGGAAAATGGCATGGACCTGTTCGACGTCGCCGCCATGACCGCCCTCGAAGAGAACGGTGGCGAGATGCCGTTCAAAGTGGAAACCGTGAACATCCCAGAGATTTTCCTCGACCTCGCGGGCGCCACGATCAAGGGTGAGGGCACGGGCCACTTCCTCGATCAGGAACCGGCCATGCCCGGCGGCATGCCGCCCTTCGCCGGAAACCTGTCGCTCAACATGGTGGGTGTGAACGATCTGATCACCAAGCTGTCTTCCGCGGGCATTTTGCCGCCGGAACAGGCCATGTCGGCACAGATGATGCTGGGCCTCTTTGCCCGCCCGGGTGAGACCGCAGGCGAGTTGGTCTCCGAGATCGAAATGACCGAAGACGGCCAGATCATCGCCAACGGGCAACCGCTGCCGTTCTAAACACGGAAGACGCACCGCCTGCTTGCACTTCGCGGGCGGGCGGTGCATCTGACAGACGACCACATGACACAAGCATGACACAAGGGAGCCCCCGCCATGACGCGCAACCTCAAAGACCTGACCGAGGCGCTTCTTGAGGCCGCTATGAGTGCCGGGGCCGAGGCCGCAGATGCGATGGCCATCGACGGCACTTCCCTGTCGATCAACGTCCGGCAAGGTGCGCTGGAACAAGCCGAGCGTTCCGAAGGTGTGGACATCGGGTTGCGGGTTCTGATCGGCAAACGACAGGCCTGTGTGTCTGCTTCTGATACCCGTCCTGAAACGCTCGCAACCATGGCGGAACGTGCGGTCACCATGGCCCGATTGGCGCCGGAGGACCCGACCGCAGGCCTTGCCGTTCCGACACAAATCACCGCGAAGACCGATGCAAGTTCGCTGGAACTGTTCGACCCCTCCGAAGAGCCATCGCCCGAACACCTCAAAGACGACGCGCTGCGTGCCGAAGCGGCCGCCGCCAGCTACAAAGGTGTGTCACAAGTCGACAGCGCCGCCGCCGCTTACGGGCGTCGGCAGATTTACCTCTCCGCCACCAATGGGTTCAGCGGCGGCTATGCCCGCAGCGACAGGATGATTTCCACCGTCGCCATCGCGGGCGAAGGCACGGGGATGGAGCGCGATTATTGCGGCGAAAGCCGGATTTTCGGTGCGGACCTGCCCAGCCCGGAAGAGATTGGCCTCTTGGCCGCCGAACGCACCGTCGCCCGCCTCGGCGCGCGCAAGCCCAAGACCGGCGCCTATCCGATGCTCTTTGATGAGCGGATTTCGTCGTCCCTGATCGGGCATCTTTTGTCCGCGATCAACGGCTCCGCGATTGCCCGTGGCGCAAGCTGGCTACGGGATGCGATGGGTGAAGATGTCCTGCCCAGCGGGTTGTCCGTGATCGAAGACCCGCACCGCCCACGCACCTCCGCCTCTCGGCTGTTCGATGCCGAAGGACTTGCGACACAGAAGCGCGCGCTGGTGGAGAACGGGCGGCTGACTTCTTGGGTTCTCGACCTCGCAACCGCCCGCAAGCTGGAGCTTGAGAGCACCGCCAACGCCTCGCGCGGCGTGTCCGGCCCGCCCTCGCCCACCTCGGGGAATGTGACCCTAACGCAGGGCAACCAGACCCGCGAAGAGTTGATGCGCGAGATGGGCACCGGGCTTTTGATCACCTCGATGATCGGCTCGTCCATCAATCCGACCACCGGCGATTATTCGCGCGGCGCCAGCGGGTTCTGGATCGAGAACGGCGAAATTTCCTATCCGGTCAACGAATGCACCATCGCCGGGAATCTGCGCGACATGCTGAAAACCCTTGTGCCCGCGAATGACGCGCGCGTGCATTTGAGCCGTGTCGTGCCCTCACTTTTGGTCGAAGGGATGACACTTGCCGGCGACTGAGAGTGCCTTCGAAGATATGGAGCTTCTCATTGAGGCGGCGCGCAATGCTGGCGAAATTGCCCGGCCCTATTGGCGCGCCGATCCGGAGGTCTGGGACAAGGGCGGTGGGCAAGGACCGGTGACAGAGGCCGATCTGGCCGTCGACCGGATGCTACACGAGTATCTCCTGTCCGAACGGCCCGACTATGGCTGGCTTTCCGAGGAGACCGTCGACACCACGTCGGAACGCCTCGGCAAGAAACGCGTGTTCATTGTCGATCCGATCGACGGCACCCGCAGCTTTATCCATGGCGATCACAACTGGGCGCATTCGCTGGCCATTGCCGAAGAGGGCGAGGTGATCGCGGCGGTCGTGTTTTTGCCGATGCGTGAGCGGCTTTTCACGGCTGTTCTGGGCGGTGGCGCGGAGTTGAATGGCGAGGTCCTGAAAACCGCACGGCGTTGCGATCTCGATGGAGCTGCGGTTCTGGCCCCCCGCCAGCACCTTCGCGATGAACATTGGAAGGGCGGCTCGCCGAAGTTCATTCACAAATTTCGCCCGTCTCTGGCCTATCGCCTCGCCTTGGTGGCGCAGGGTCGCTACGACGCGATGTTCACCTTTCGCGACACATGGGAATGGGATGTGGCGGCGGGCACGCTGATCCTCACCGAAGCGGGCGGTCAGGTCACCGATCTTGCGGGACAGGCCCCGGTTTTCAACCAACCGAGGCCGCAACTGAACGGTCTGGTGGCGGGATGCCCCGATCTGGCCGATGGCATCCTCGCGCGACTGAAATAGGCTCTAATCCAGCGCAAAAGAGCTTTACTTATACTCTTCCATATCCTCAGCCACGGCCCGCGTCATCGAGGCAATGATATCCGGGTCCGCCGAATGCACCCGCGACCAGTTCGGGATGAAAGGTGTCTCCATCGGATTGTCGAGGAACACGCTGCCCGCGAGGATGATATTGTTTGCGAAAAGCTCGACCGCTTTCTCTTCGGAATGGCGATCCACATGCAGCCCGTTCATCCGCGCGTCGTTGAAATAGGTCTCGATCAGATCGAGCGCCCCGCGATAATAGGTGGCTTTGATCGAGCGGAAAATCTCTTCGGAGAACACCGTGCCATCGGCAGCGAGCTTGCGGTAAAGCGCTTTGCAAATGTCGACGGACATCCGCGACAGACCGGTGGCGGCGTCTTCTTCGCTTAGGTCCTGATGTTTGTGATCGTAGCGGTCGGAAATCTCGACCTGACAGACCGCGCGCGGGCTGAGATTGCGCCAAGCCTCGGAAAGCAAACCGATCTCCAACCCCCAATCCGACGGGATACGCATATCCGGCAGGATCGAGGTGCGCATGGCAAATTCACCGGCCAGCGGATAACGAAAGTCAGCCAGGAAATCGAGGTAATCACGCGGTCCCAGCACCTTCGCCAGCGCGTGGATCATCGGCGTCACCAAAAGCCGCGTCACCCGGCCATTGAGTTTGCCGTCGGCGATGCGGGGGTAGAAACCTTTGGACATCTGATAGGGAAAGGTCGGATTCGCCACCGGATAGACCAGACGCGCCAGCATTTCGGCGGAATAGGTCACCACATCGCAATCATGCACGGCGACCACCGCACTGTCGGCGCGGGCAATCGTGTAGCCCATGCAAAACCAGACATTGCGCCCCTTGCCCGGCTCGGAAGGCGACAGGTCCAGCTCTTTGAGACGCGCATCCACCGCAGACAGGCGCGGACCATCGTTCCAAAGCACCACATGATCGGCCTTGAGCCGCGAGAAAAACTGAAGCGCGTAGCGATATTGCTCTTCGGTGGCGCGGTCGAGGCCGATGACGATGCGATGGATGAAATCGACCTTGTTCAGCTCATCGACGATGTTCGTCAGCGCATCGCCTTCGAGTTCGGAAAACAGCGACGGCAGGATCAGCGTGATCTTCCGCGTCGAGGAAAAGGCATTGAGTTCGCGGCTCAGGTCCTCTTCGCCATTGATGCGCAGATTGTGCAATGTGGCGACATGCCCGCCCTGATGAAAATCCGCCATGTCTTAGCCTTTCTCGGTATTTTGATAGTCTTGTGCGATGCGCGAAAGCACCGCAATGTTCCAACCTTCGGGGCCGGGCGCCTCAGTGCGCGTGATCCGTCCCGTAGCCTCTCCGGGCAAGATCGGGATACCCGGCCCATGTGAATTCCGCACGACAACGCCGTGGTCTGCGGCGGCAATCATTTCGACATCATTGGGCGCGTCGCCCAAAGCCATAGTCACCGGACGCGGAGAGTAATCCGCGATGATGTCGGCCATGCGATCCGCCTTGGTCGCGCCGAACGACAGGGTCAGATAGCGGCCGCCTTGTCGGGCATGGATGCCCTTGTCCTTCAACGCGGCCTCAAAGCGTGACAGATCTTCGCCGGAGCCACTCCAAAGACCGGGTTCAGAGAACTGCCTTTGCGCGGCCAGTGTCGCTTGCGCCAAGGGAAGGCCGGTGTTCTGCGCCACCTCTTCGACAGTCCAATCGGAAAAGCCGGTGTAGTATTGGCGCAGCTCTTTCGGCAAATCGGCCAAGGCATTGAGGATGGCATCATACGCTGTCCGATCCGACAAAGCGCCAGTGCCGGGCGCCAGAATTCCCGCGCCGTTTTCGACAATCGCGGGCGCATGGTCGAACCCCATCTCGGAGCGCAGTTCTGCGATCTCGGCGGCGGTTTTCGAACTGGCCAAAATCAGAGGAAGGCCCAGACGTTTCATCTCCTGCAACGCCGGGTCCGCCGCGGCCCATGAATAGCTGTCATGGTCCAGCAACGTGCCGTCGAGATCGGAAAATACGATCAGGCGAGGGGCGGTCTTTTCGGTCTTCATGGCCTCATGATGACCCCGCCGCCTGATAAGGAAAACAGTTCATCGCGAAAAAGGTCAAAAAACCGCAATATGCCGCCCAAGAATTAGGCGCAGGCCGCAGGCCGCTTGACCCCCCCGGCGATTGGACTAGGGTGCGCCCATAACATTCGGAGAGTTTCCATGGCACAAAGACTGCATCTCGTGTTCGGCGGCGAATTGATCGACCCCTCCAAAACCGTGTTCCGCAATGTCGATGACATTCATATCGTTGGGATTTTCCCCGATTACGAGACGGCACACAACGCGTGGAAGGCGGAAGCGCAACGCACCGTGGACAACGCCCATATGCGCTATTTCATCGCCCACCTGCACCGGCTGCGCGACGAAGCGCAAAACGCCTCCCCCACCGAAGAGCTCGGGGCCTGAGGATAAGGCCAGATGGCCCGACCTTTTCCCTATCTGCTCTATTCCGGCCTGAGCCGCAAAAACGAACGGCACCAAGCTGATCGGCTTGATCAGCTGGTGCAAAGCGGTACGCTCTCTCATGCGGCCCGCGATCAGAGGTTGGCGCAGAACCTGCCGGACCGCCCGAAAGGCGAGGTTCTCTGGCTCCACGCTGCGACCGGTTTTGCGCTGCGCCCGACGATGGAACTCATGTGTCGGATTGGCGACGATCGTCCCGATATGTTCGGGTTGATCACGCTGTCCCCCGATGTGCAGCCCCCGGTTGGCGCCGCGCTCGACACCGACCATTTCACGCTCTTGCCAGAAGACGACAGCACCATCGTGCGGCGGTTTCTGGACCATTGGTCGCCCGACAGCCTTGTCTGGATCGGTGGAAAATTCCGTCCGAATTTGCTGCGGGAAACCCATGAACGCCATATCCCGACGCTCGCCATTGAAGCCCCGCACAGCCCCACCACGCTCGATCTGACCAGCCCCGTACCAGGGCTTCGTCGGCATGTTCTTGGCGGGTTCGATCACGTGATCACCGCCAGCTCCGAGGCCGCCTATCCGTGGCGACGTGCAGGGCTTGGCACGGAGCAGATCGAGATCTTGGGCTATCTCGAAGAGGGTGGAATCGCGCCCAGCGTCGATGAAGATGAGCTGACACGTCGCATGGTGGAGATCGGCACGCGTCCCACATGGTTTGCCGCACGGCTGGATCGCTCGGAAATCAGCGAAGTGATCCGCGCCCACAAACGCGCCCTGCGCCGCGCGCACCGGCTGTTGCTGGTGCTGTCCCTGTCCGATCCCTCGACACAAGACAGCGTGCTGGCCCAGATGGAAACCGCGGGATTGGCCGCCACGATTCTCAACCCCGACAGCCCGATTTCCGAATCGGATCAGGTCGTCATTCTCCCGACCGCTCCCCATCAAGGCGAGGAAGGTCTGTGGCACAGGATCGCGCCGATCAGTTTCATGGGAAGCTCCCTTGGGCCTTTTGGTGGCATCGATCCCTATCCGGCGGCTGCCATGGGCTCCGCGATTTTGCATGGTCAGCATGTCTCAGATTTCACCACCGCCTACGCGCGTCTCACCGCCGGAAATGCCGTGCGCGTGGTGACGGACGGGTTTGAATTGGGCGAAGAGGTCGGGCGTTTGATGTCCCCCGATCAGGCCGCATTGATGGCGGGTGCGGCGTGGGAAGTGGCCTCCACCGGCGCCGAAGTCACGGATCGTGTCGCCAATCTGGTGCAGGATTTCCTCGATCTTCGGGAAAGGATCGCGCCATGAAACAGCC